>SVFH01000028.1 GCA_015056945.1 Lachnospiraceae bacterium
GAAATGATTCATGTGGGAACTGTGCTGACCTGTGCACTGGCTATTGGTCTGGGAGTGGCATGTTGTGCCCTTTTTATGTGGAGTAAGAAGACTTGTGATAGGATTATTATCGGTGTTTTTTTAGGTGTATATGCGATATTTGCAATTGCGATTGTAACATTAAGCAACCGTTACGGAGACCAGGTAGATGCTATTATGAACACACTTATGGATAAAGTCAAAATCCTTTTCGAGAATAGCCTGGTTTGGTTAATTCCGGCGGCTTTACTTATGATCGTGGTATGTTTCTTCGTATCTGTGTTGATTGTAAAAAGAAAGGGGCGAGGTGTGCGATGAAATCATTGTTATATAAAGATTATGTGGCTACGAACGGCCCTATTGTGATATGCGGATTTGGACTTCTTACTTTGTTTATCTGTGTATTTACGGTGTGGAGTACCGTAAACAGTGATATGGAAGTGTTGTTGGGCTTGTTCACCCCCATGGTTTTTATGGGTGGATGCGCATATTTGTTAGTATTGATGTCTCAGTTGTTCCAGGCTGATTCCGGTAAAAACTGCCGTGATTACCTGCTTACCATGCCTGTGGATAAAAAGGAATATCTGTTGTCTAAATATATCTATTATCTGGTGGCAAACTATCTGGTTTTATCCTGGGGCATTTTCTTAAGCATGATTGCGGCAACCGCGGTAAAAACAGAGGGTATGATGATGATGGTATCCACGGTTCAGTTAATGGGGCCCATTGTGATTCCGGTCATGTTGATTATGGCTGCCATAACATTTCCTTTGTACATACTGTACGGCAAGAAAAAGGGAGATATGATTTTTAGCGGATTTTCCGTTACACTTTGTATTGTATTTTTTATCTGGCTTTTGTTCGGTGATATATCCGGCCTTACCAATAGGGATATTGAAAGCAATATGAAATGGGTGGAAGAACATACCGCATTGATAGTTCTTTTAAACACTTTGTTTCCGGTAGTGGCAGGGATTGTTTATTATCTGTCATACAGAATCACTGCGGGCATTTTTGTAAGAAAGGAGCGTGACATCGATGAATAAAAAGAAAGATTTGACGGTAATGCTTGTGTTTTTATTCTTTGCATTTGCGCCCCTCTGGATTGCGGCCTTTGCGTATTTCGGCAGTGGTCATGAATATGGGGGTGCGGGTACGCAGCTTCTTTGTTCTGCGGCGATGCTTTGCCCTGCAGTTTCCGTGTTTATCACCGGAGCCATTTGTAAAGAAAAGATTGATTTTACCGGGGAGAATTCCCTGAAATTGGGGATTTATTTCAAAGATAAAAAGTGGATTTGGATGCTGGTGGCAATCTTTCTGCCCATTATTTATACGGAACTTGGCGGATGGTTATTTATTGCATTGAAACCGGAATGTTTTGATGCGACTGTTTTTACGGAAGATATGGGAATGGATCCCGCTATGATTGCAGTTATGCCTTTATATTCCGTTGTGAACGCAATGATGTTTTCCATCGGTGGTTTAGGAGAAGAAATCGGTTGGCGTGGTTTTATGATGCCAAGACTTGAGAAGAAGATGGGTATCGGTCCGGCCATTCTCGTTGGCGGTATCATTTGGGGTGTATGGCATTATCCCGTGAATTACTACGGACACAATTTCGGTACCGGATACTGGGGCGAACCATGGCTTGGATTTCTTATTTTTACCATATTTACGATTTCCATGAATGCCCTGCTTACCTTAGCGGTAAAAAAGACAAATTCCGTGTGGTCGGCTGCTTTTATGCATGCGGTGAATAATGGTGCGGCGACATTTTCCCGAATGTTAATGAATGGAGAGAATCTGACCGGCTTCTGGGCGGAAAGTACGGTGCAATTTGTAATTATGTTGGGACCGTCTCTGGTGTTTGGCATTATTGCTTATATCTGGCTGATTAAGTTGGAAAGACAAGAAAAAGCCGTGAAGGCAAGGGAAGAAGTGCAGGCAGTATAAATGATATAGGTAAGTAAAAGGACAGGCATACGGAATTGTATTTGTTCCGGGAGATATAGGAGAATGGAAGAATGAGAAAAAGTATGAAGCAAATTTTAGCCATCCTAATGGTGGCAATATTTCTGATCAATATCCCGCTTACCGTACAGGCGGCACCGGGAAATGTGACACCTTCGGGTGTGGCGTTTGATGAAATCGGAAGCGAAATCGAGAAGTGGGCGGCAGAGAATCCGGAGGAGTATGTATCTTTTGTTACGGCGGTTTTTAAAGAAGATGAAATTGTGTATGAGGGTGCATTCGGTTATGCTGACCGTGAGAACGGAATTGCAGCAGATGCTGATACAGTGTATGAGTGGGGAAGTATTTCCAAGACACTGATTTGGGTCAGTGTGATGCAGTTGTGGGAGAGAGGCGAGATTGACCTTGAGAAGGATATCGGGGAATATCTTCCGGAAGGTTTTCTTCGCAAGTTAAAATATGATGACCCTATCACAATATTAAATCTTATGAATCACAATGCGGGCTGGAGCGAGAATGTATGGGCGCTTCAGACCGATGATGAGGAAAGGATAAAATCATTGGGGGAAGTTCTGCAGAAAACGGAACCGGTGCAGGTGTATCGTCCGGGAGAAGTTTCTTCTTACAGTAATTACGGTGCTGCCCTGGCAGGCTATGTTGTGGAATGTATTACGGGACAGTCGTTCCATGAATATGTGCATGAGAATATTTTTGAACCTTTGGGTATGGAGCATACTTCTTTGCTTCCTGCACATAATGATAATGAGTGGGTTTATGAACAGAGACCGAAGACCGTTTGCTATACGAATACCGGTGCCGGCTGGGTATCTGCGGGTCCGCAGCTTATGTATGTCATGCCGTATCCGGCAGGCGCGGCAACAGGTACAATTTCTGACATGGCAATCTATGCAGGAAGTCTGGCACGGAAAGATTGTCCGCTATTTGAGAATCCGGAAACAAGAGAATTGTTATTCACACCTTCCGCGACGTATAACGGTACGGATATTGGATACAGTTATCATGGATTTTTATCTTCCGTGTATGGAGAAACTGTAGTACTGGGACACAACGGCTCGACGAACGGCTTCTGTTCACAGATGTTTTTTGATGTGGAAACAGGTGTCGGAACAGTAGTGATGATGACCGGCATGGGACTTCCGATTATGGAAATTCCGAAGATTGTATTCGGAGACGTTTCTGCAGAGATGCCTGCTGAGCTTGTAGCAAGCGAAGATGCCGGGGATGACATATCGGGTATGTATATCGGTGCCCGTTCCATGCGTCACGGACCGTTAAAATTGATTTCGTTAGTAGGACTGTTACCGGTTGTATCGGTCCAAGAAGGCGAATATAACGTGGCAGGCATTGCCACAATTCAAAATGTATCCGGAGAACTCTTCTGGCTTGTTCAGGAGGGACAGGGATTACCCACGGAAGGATACCGGCTGGAAGACGGTACCGGAGTATTGAATCTCGGATTGCAGAGCTTTGTGGAAGAACCGGCACTGGTCGCATATCTTGCGTTGATAGTTTTTTACGTAATATGCGTGCCTGTTGCGGCAATATTGCTGCTCATTAAATTGATTCTTCTTATTGCGAAGAAGTTCAAGAAATATGAGGGTGCTGCCTTGATTGCAGTTGCGCAATTTGCTAAAATACTATCAGTGGGAGTTGTGATATTCTGGATTTCGGTATACAGAACGCAGTACGGACTTACATCGGCGCAGGGAATCATTGGTTGCCTGATTCAGATAGTATGTATGTTGACGTATTTGGCATCTGCGGGAATTTCCGCGAAAGCATTGTTTGCCAAAGATGTGAAAGTAATACGCAGGATACAATATGTAATCAATATTCTTGCAAATGTAATTTGTGTTGTTGCCGTGTTCTCACTGGAACTGATACGATTCTGGAATGTATAAAATTTTAGGGGGTATTTAACGATGACTTATCAGGAAGTGTTTCAGGCAGTAAAAGACAAGTTTAAAGATGCAGATGTGAGCCACATCAATGAGAAACTGGCGTTTCAGTTTAACATCACGGGTGAGGGCGAAGGCATCTTTTATGCGGAAGTAAAAGACGGCAAGCTTTCCATCGAGCCGTATGAGTATTATGACAGAGACGCGACTTTTATCTGCAAGGCGGATACATTGCTCAAAATTATGGACGGCAAGATGGACCCGGTGATGGCATTCACCATGCAGAAGTTAAAAGTGGAAGGTGATATCGGAAAGGCATTGCGTCTGAAGGAAATGATAGGGAAATAAAAGGGAAAAAGAAAGGGCATAACCGGATAACATAGGTTATGCCCTTTTCTATGAACTTAATATCACTCCGTGGAGATGTGTGACACGCGGTATGGAATATAAAAATATAAAAAAATGAGGTTTGGACTTGACATATTGTATAAAAGAAAATATCATAGATAAAAGAAACATTTGGCATGGGAGGGTAGCAGGCTATGAAGAAAACATTAATCGTAGTTGACATGCAAAAGGATTTTATTGATGGCGTGCTTGGAACCAAAGAGGCAGTAGCCATTGTTGATGCGGTGAAAGAGAAGATTGCAATGTATCGCGCAAATGGTGATGAAGTCATTTTTACAAGAGATACGCATCAGAGTAACTATTTATGTACCAATGAGGGGAAATATTTGCCGGTGGTGCATTGCGTGGAAGGTACAGAAGGCTGGCAGATATGGGAAGGTCTTTATGAACCGGGAGATGAAATTATTGATAAGCCTACGTTTGGATTTTTGGGCTGGAATCAATATTCCTTTGAAGAGGTGGAATTAATCGGACTTTGCACGGATATATGCGTTGTTTCAAACGCACTCATACTGAAAGCAATGTTTCCGGAAATTACGGTAAGGGTGGATGCGTCTTGTTGCGCAGGGGTAACACCCGAAAGTCATGCAGCGGCACTTGAAACCATGAAAATGTGCCAGGTAGAAGTGATTGTGTGATTGAGGAAGAAAGAGAACAGTGGTTAATAAATATAGTAAAGAGAGGTTATAAGAATAATGAACAACGAAGAACAGAAATTTTTAGCACAATATGACATTACCAAATTCGAAAGACCTTCAGTTGCGGCTGATATGGCAATTTTTACCATTGCACAGGAGGCCACCAGCGAAAACTTCAGAAAGTTACCGAAGCAGGCATTGAAAATTCTTCTTGTAAAGCGTGGCGATTATCCGTTTAAAGATAATTGGGCATTGCCCGGTGGGTTCTGTATTCCGACAGAAGATGTGCATGAGACAGCCTTGCGTGAGTTGTATGAAGAAACACATATTAAATCAGCATATTTAAGACCGGTTGGCATTTTTGGTGAACAGGGACGTGATCCCCGTGGCTGGATTATTTCAAATACGTATATGGCACTTGTCGATTATACTGCTGCAAAACTGCGTGCAGGTTCAGATGCCAGAGAAGTGAAATGGTTTACGGTTGATTTACAGGCAGCGCAACCGAAGAAGGTGATGAAGACAGACGATGCCAAAATCGAGACCAAATACACATTAACCTTGACGGATGATGAAACAGGTGAAGCGTTAAAAACTGTTGTGAAGGAACGCGTTTTATTCAAGAACTGCCATGAAACGGTAAGCTATGAAATTGTTGAACGCAGTAACGTGGCATTTGATCATGCCAAAATCATTCTCCACACTATTTTATATCTTCGTCAGAACGTAGACAGAGACTTAAGACTCTGCTTTGACTTAATGCCGGAGTTGTTCTCTTTAACCGAGTTACAGACTGCATTTGAACTGGTTCTCGGACGTGAGTTGATTACACCTAATTTCCGCCGTAAAATCAGCGAATATGTTATAGAGACAGATCAGCTGATTGAGGGAGCAGGGCACAGACCGGCCAAGTTGTTTAAGCGAAATGTAGAGACCTTTTATAGGAAATTCTAAATGAAAATTCGGGAAAAAGCGCTAAAAGGCGCTTTTTTCTATTGTCAGACAATAGTGAAATGTGGTAGAATTTATTCATACAATTCAAAAGAAAAGACTAGCACCGGCGTGGCTTGAAAGGAGAGATCTGGATGAATAAATTTAAGTACAATAATCCCGATGAAAGACTAAAGAGGATGAATCGCTTTATGCTGATTGCATCAAGTATCGTGTATGCAGTATTGCTTTTTTATCAGATTATACTTGTTGCAACCGACAGTACCAGGTTTTTTATGATTGTGAATCTTCCGGTTATGATTATTTTAGCAATTGTGAACGTGATTCTTTTTATCAAAAATCCGTTATCGCAAAGTTACAAGACGATTGTTTTGGCTGAACTTATTACAGAACTTGCATTTTTACTAATAACTACGGATGCATCTTTTATCGGAACAATTATGATTGGTGTGCTTGGAACTACAATTCCTTATTATACCAAGAAATATTTTAATACAACTTTTGGCATTATTATGGGTGTATATCTTGTCGGACAGCTGATTAGGCAGATCGCCTCCATAAGTGAATTCAGTGTGGATGGTCTTTGTCAGGTAGTGGTTACCGTTGCGGTAATGGTTGTTATGTTTGCTTTGTCCAATATTTGTAAAATATTCAGCGACCATTCCCTTGCAGCGATTGATGCGCAGCAGAAAGAACAACGAGCTATGGTAGATTCTCTTTTGTGTATTTCAAATACCGTAAAAGAAAATACCGATTCCGGAACTGCTATGGTAGACAGGTTATGGGAGTCAACACTTCAGACTTCAGAGAGCATGGAAAGTATTTCGGATGCGATAGAAGAAGCTGCAGAACATATTGAAGCACAGACCGGTATGACGCAGGATATTCAGATGGCGATTGAAGAAACCAAACGTCGTTCCGAACGTGTGGTAGAGGTTGCAAATAACTCCGTACAGAATGTACGCGATAATCAGAAAATGATGGAGAATTTGAAGCAGCAGTCTACGAAGATTACCGGTGCGAATGCGCATGTGCAGGATGCGATGTCACGATTACAGGCAAGAACGGCGGAAGTGGTTGAAATTATAGAAATCATTATGGATATTTCTGACCAGACAAATCTTCTTGCATTGAATGCAGCGATTGAGAGTGCAAGAGCCGGTGAAGCAGGACGTGGTTTTGCTGTTGTGGCAGATCAGATTATGCGTCTTTCCGAAGAAACAAAGAAATCAACAGAGAATATATCACAGATTATTACGGCATTGGATGTGAATGCGAAAGAAGTTATTGAATCTGTCAGTCTTTCCGTGGAAGCAACACAGAGTCAGACATCTACAATTGTGGCTGTTGCGGAATCCGCAGTGATGTTGGAAAAGAATGTAGAACAGTTAAGAGAAGAAGTATCTGTTATTGATTTCAATATCGAGCAGTTATCTGAAGCGAATGACAGAATCGTTGACAGTATTACCGATTTGATGGGAACAACAGAAGAGGTAAGCGCAAGTGCTGCAGCAACTAATGAGATTGGTAAGAAGAATTTGGAATATATGGAATCTGCTAAAATGGCGATTCACGGAATTCAAAGCAGTGCGGACGAGTTACAGAAGTTCTCATAGGAATTATCGATTAATTGCACGATAAAAATAAAAAAGTTTGAAAATTCGCTTCGATTTTTTAAAAATGTCTTTACAAAATAAAATAAAATGATATAATAGAGAAAAGTTCATATTTGGCAAAGCAAACGAAAGTTTGTGACGCAAAGCTATAGGGCCTTTAAAATGGTAGCCAGTTGCACATTCTGTATGAAATGTTTATTACGGCTGTTAAGGGTATTTCCTAACAGCCGTTTTTGTTTGCAAAAGCGGCAAACATGTTCTCAAAAACCGGTATTGAGAAACAAAAAAGTGGGGAATACATATATTATACAGAATAGACCGATGGCTGATCCAAAAGGCATTGTGTATAATGGGGGTTATGATAGAATGAAGCGAATGATCAGGGTAGCGGTAACATTTGGAACAATTATTTGTATGCTTCTGACACTGGGGATGACAGAAGTACATGCAGCAGGATTAAGAGATCCGTTTTTATATAAAAATCCTGTTGTGGAAAAACGTAAAGATGATAAGATAAAAAAGCCTTCCAAGAAGCCGGTAAAGAACGAAAAACCGACAGAAGAGGCATCTACGGAAGAGGCACCGACGGAAGAGGCATCTACGGAAGAGACACCGACGGAAGAGGCATCTACGGAAGAAAACACGGAAGAAACTACCGAAGAGATGGCGACGGAAGAACAGATGGAAGAAACGAAAGTGAATGAACAAATTGCAGCATATCAAAAGGTTGCTGCAGAAGAAGCAGCATGGCTCTGGGGGCAGCAGCTCTCTAACGGAGCGTTTGCGTTTTACAATTCCGAGAATGGCTCGGTTTACATAAATCCATATTTTAGTGAAATCGTTGCAATCGCATTGATTCGTCATGACAATTCGCCGAACGCGAAAGCAGCCATTGAAAACTATTTTGACTGGCATTTTTCCCACATCAATACCGCTGAGGAAGATTATAATGGTCTTGCCGGAACGATATATGATTATGATGCAGTTGTGAAAAATGGTGTTGTCGTAAGCGAAACGTCGAAGAATCATTATGATTCTACTGATTCTTACAGCGCATTATTTGTGAAAGCACTTGCCGATTATGCAAAGACGTATGGGGATTCGTCTTATATCCTTGCTCATGAAACGCAAATTCGTGACATTGTAAATGTTATGTTTGCAACAATGGGAGAGAACGGATATACATATGCAAAGCCGGATTACAAGATTTGCTATTTGATGGATAATGCTGAAGTTTATGCAGGGCTTTGTGCAGCAGATTACCTTTATAAAAACATTTTAGGGGATGCAGGGATGTCTGCTAAAATAAACGAGGCGGTTGCATTTTACGATACTAATTTTAATAAGCATTGGTGGAAAGGGGATCACTATGCTACAGTACTGAATCCGGATTATACGGAGTATACGGGATATGCTTTTGACTGGTCGATGTTTTATCCGTGCGCAACTGCACAGATGTTTCCGATTCTTTATGGTCTTGCAACACCCGACAGTGCGTACGCGTTCACTGCTTATAATGGCCTCTGCAATGCTTGGGACTGGCAGGATATGGATTATATCTCCGAAGGCGCAGACGTGTTCTGCTGGGGAAATTTCGCATATCTTGGCGCATTGATGAAGGATGAGGAGAGACTGGATGCATATCTGAATAAATATGATGAAATCGTCGCATCCGGTCGTCCGTATCCTTTGTACTCAGCAGAATCAGCAATGGTTCTGATGGGATGTGAAATGATGATATCGCAGCTAAAATAAGTGCTGTCTTTTCATTGCTAAAACCCTCTTCAAATAAAAACTCACCTCGGGTGGGTTTTTATTTATTGTGCACAAAAGCTGAAAGGAGGGCACGGTAAGATATACTTTTGTCCCTTGGACGTAACGAAATGGCATTGTGTGATTATGTTCCTTCTTTTTTCTGTAAAAAAATACACAAATTTGTATAAACTGTGGTAAAATAAAGAGAATTTATTGAAAACACAGGAGGTTATGATGGGTATCATGGAAAGACCCGCTGTTAAGGCATTAGAAGACGGCGGAAAATATTGGGAACATGAATATGAAAAGTTTTATTTAAAAGCATATGTGCCGGCCAATGAAATCAAAGGGCAGGTACATAATTATACGTTTCGAGCACCGCTTTTACTTGTGTTTGAAGAGAACAGACAGAAACAAGAGGAAGCAATCGCATTTGCAAAGGGAAGCGGTCTTGCGCAAATTGCGGCAGGTGTGGATGCGAGTGTGTTATTTGTTTATCCGACAAATCCCGGTGGCTGGGCAGAAGCGACAGAGAGTTTGTATACGGATTTGATGGCAGAGGTTAAGATGGATCCGAATTTTGAAGATGGCATTGCACCTGTGACAAACTTTTTTACACAGGAGTTCCTGGGACATTTCATTAAGGGAGCTAAATTCAGAACAGATATTTACAGTTTCGGAGCGTCTGCAGATTATGTTGCAAAGTATTTGTTGAAAACGTTACAGGGAGAATATCTCTGGGGACCGGGCGAAATTACACCGGCAATGTGTTCTATGCAGAATCTGAGTGTGATTCCGAAACCGGAGCGTAAGGATATTGCGATTCTCAGTGTCGGAAATTCAGAGGAAGTAAATGCTGCTTTTGCAGTGTGTGAGAATCTTTTGATAAAAGAAAAAGCAGATTATATGAAAGACTTTAATACTTTTGTATGTAAGTTTAAAATGTGGTGCGGTCAGCTTCAGCTTGAACCGGATTTCGAGGAATTAAAGATGGTAGAAGAGCCGGGCAGTGTGGTTGTGCAAACGTCCAAAGACCATCAGGGTCTTTACAAGGAAGAGCCTTCCCACGAAATAGGCTATTTCGCATATTATAATAAAGGACTGTTAGACAACGGTCCGGTGCCGATGCTTGTAGGTTTCCACGGCGGTGGCGATTCCGTTATGTTTCTGACCTTTGTATCGGGATGGTACGAGGTGGCAAACAGATACGGATTCCTCTATGTTGCGATTGAAAATCATCAGAATGTAACGGCGACCGAAGCGGCAGAAGTTATTGCGCATCTGAAGGAAAAGTATCCTGTGGACGAAAATCGTGTCTATGCGACCGGCTTTTCCATGGGAAGCGGCAAAACATGGGATATGTTTCAGGAATATCCGGAATTGTTTGCGGCAGTTGCACCAGCCAGTGCACTGTTTCCCGTAACCAATAATTTCCTTGGACAGTCTCATGGTGACAGAATGAATATGGATGTGCCGGTGCCGATGTTTTACACAGGCGGTGTGGAGTCGCCGGTACCTGAATTGCCCTGCCAGTCACCGACTACGATTGAACGACTTCAGTACCTTGCTAAGGTAAATCGTCTGAAGGTTTCTTTTGATATTGATTTCGAGCAAAAAGAACAATGGGCAAATCCGATCTGGGGTGTTTCGGGTGATCGGAAGGAAGTATTTCATGATGATGAGAGAGACAGTGATTTGACCGTCTGGTATTTCGACAGTACGGATGGTGTATGCCGCACTGCGCTTGGCAGTGTCAGCGGCCAGGGGCATGAACTCAGACACCATACCTGTGAGCAGGCATGGAAATTTATGTCACAGTTTACGCGTTCTGCGGAGTAAAAGAGTGATCATTTGTGTGATGTCCGACGTGCAATTCCTGAATGGGAAAACATAAAAAAGTAAAATTTTCCGGTTGACAAAATAGAACGTATGTTCTTATAATGGTAACACGAGGTGATATCTTATGAGAAAGAATGCGGATGTAATATGTCAACATACGAAAGACGGAAGAACCATTCCGCTTAAAATCCGAATAGAAGATGAGGATGGCGAATTACAGTCTTACAGTATCAGAAGCTACAGACAACTGAGTGTCGGCGGCACGCTTTTGCTTCCGAATGAGGTGAATGTCGGAAAGGCAATCTGGCGCTATGAGTGTAAGGTATGTATTTGGGGCCGGGAGCGTATTATTGAATTGTTCTATCATTTGCACGAGAACGTATGGTATGTCGAATTGAAGTGAAACAGAGAAATTATACCGTCAGTATCATTTACAAACTAAACTTTTTGTGTTATGATGCCGATGTAATGAAGGAATAAGCGGAACGGAAGTGTTCCGGAAAGGAAGAAGACATGGTTGCAATAAATCGTTTTGATTATCTTTATAGAGAATATAGTCAGGCACAGCTCAGAGAACAAGAGTTGCGCTTAATTGCTATGTACTCATCTAAGGATAAGTTGAAACGGGAATGTTGTATAGGATAGAAGTTTGCAGAATATAGTTGCAGCTTCTGCAGCAGACATGTTTACGCGAACCGCTTACCCTGATGGGTAGGCGGTTTTTTGGATTTATAGGCTTTCCGCAGAAATTCCCGTTCCGTAAAGCATCGTCGCATTCTTGGATCGGGGAAGAGTGTCCCTTAAAGGAAGAAATTCAGAAATAAGGGATACAAGAGCCAGGGAAGAGTGTCCCTTAAAGGAAGAAATTAGGAAATGAGGGATACAAGAGTCAGGGAAGAGTGTCCCTTAAAGGAAGAAATTCAGAAATGAGGGATACAAGAGCCTGGGAAGAGTGTCCCTTAAAGGAAGAAATTCAGAAATGAGGGATACAAGAGCTGGGGGAGAGTGTCCCTTAAAGGAAGAAATTAGGAAATGAGGGATACAAGAGCCTGGGAAGAGTGTCCCTTAAAGGAAGAAACTGAGAAATGAGGGATACAAAGACATGGGAGGCAGATAAAAAGGGAAAAGAAAAAACAAGAAAAAAGCAGGCAAAAAGAAAAGTTAAGGGAAAAGAAAAAAGCAGAAAGGAGAAAATCATGTTAGAGATTAAAGGGAAAGTAAATACAGCCGTTTGTTACGCGACCATAATCGAGGATGAGGCAATTGAGCAGATTCGCAGAATGTGTGATTACGAGTTTACAAACGGTTCAAAAATCAGAATAATGCCGGATGTGCATGCCGGCAAAGGATGTACTATCGGAACCACAATGACAGTTCTTGATAAGGCAGTTCCGAACGTTGTGGGTGTGGACATCGGATGCGGTATGTATACCGTGAATTTAGGAAAGGTTGATATTGATTTCGAGCGTCTGGATGAGACGTGTCACTATATTCCTTCCGGAATGAATGTATGGGAGGGAAGAAAGGAGCGTTTTGACTTGACGAAGCTTCGTTGCTACCGAGGGTTAAAAGACAGCAAGAGACTGGAGCGAAGCTTAGGAACGCTTGGTGGCGGTAATCACTTCATTGAGATTGATGTGGCATCAGATGGCACAAAATATCTTGTAATCCATACAGGAAGCCGTAACTTAGGAAAGCAGGTGGCAGAGCTTTATCAGCAGCTTGCAATCGATTTGCATAAGGGTATGGAGGATTATTTCAAGAAGAGAGATGAGATTATCCGTACCTATAAAGAGCAGGGAAGAAGGAGTGAGATTCAGGCGACGTTGATGGAGCTTGCCAAAGAGTATAACAGAGGACCGGCGGCAATGCCTGAGGATTTGTGTTATCTCTACGGCACTTATTTCGAAGATTATTTGGCTGACGTTGAGATTTGCCAGCAGTTTGCAAGAAGAAACCGCGAGATGATTGCGGAGATAATTCTGGAGAGATGTTCTTATACGGCGCAGGACGCTTTTCACACCATTCATAATTACATCGATACAGATGAAATGATTCTTAGAAAAGGGGCAATTGCAGCCCACAAAGGTGAAAAAGTGCTGATTCCGATTAATATGAGGGATGGAAGCGTACTTGCCGTAGGTAAAGGAAATCCTGAGTGGAACCATTCCGCACCGCATGGCGCAGGAAGGGTGTTGTCACGAACAGGTGCGCGTCAGAAATTGACGATGGAGGAATACATTAAGGAGATGGAGGGGATTTATACCACCTCCGTTAACGAGGATACACTGGACGAGTCACCGATGGCTTATAAGTCGCTAAAAGACATTATCGACGTGGTGCAGGAGTCCGTGGATGTAATTGAAGTATTGAAACCAATTTATAATTTTAAGGCCTCTGAGCCGGTGAAATTCGGAAAGGATTTAAGATAAAAAACTCCCTTCACGATACTTGCCCGGCTCATGCCGGGAAGGAGAGAAAAGATGGGAATTCCAATGATTGATATGGCCGGAACAGGTCAGAATATTGTAACTTTAAGAAAGGCAGCAGGTGTTTCCGTGAAAGATTTACAGGATGTATTCGGTTTTGCAACACCGCAGGCTATTTACAAGTGGCAGCACGGAACAGCGTTGCCTACAATTGATAATCTGGTGATTCTGGCAGCCGTTCTGGGTGTGAAGATTGATGATATTCTGGTGACGGATTAGACACAATACTGAAAAACAGGAGATATTGTGATATAATATCAGAATAAAGAGTAATCAGGAAATGGAAGGATAGATATTTCATTACTGTTTGTGCCGACAACTGAAAGGCGGCGGAATGGAGTTTACTATGGTTTTGCACACAGAGAGGCTGACACTTCGCCCTTGGGAAGAAGCGGATGCGGAAAGTTTATATGAATATGCGAAAGATCCTGATGTGGGTCCGATTGCCGGATGGCCGGTACATACGGATGCAAAGATGAGTTTGGAAATCATCCGGACTGTGTTTGCGGTACCGGAATGCTATGCCATTTGTGAAAATGGCAGAGATAAAGCAATCGGCTCCATTGCGCTTAAATTGAACGGAAGTACGGATATGACCGAGCGGGATGATGAGTGTGAATTGGGCTACTGGCTTGGCAAACCGTTCTGGGGAAGAGGTTATATGCCGGAGGCGGCGGAGGAGTTGCTTCGCAGGGCCTTTGAAGAACTCGGAATGACAACAGTCTGGTGCGGCTATTATGACGGGAATTTAAAGTCCAGGAGCGTACAGTACAAACTCGGATTCCGATACCACCACACCTGTGACGAGGTGGAAGTGCCGTTGTTAAATGAAGTCCGCATTGGCCATACCAATTACCTGACAAAGAATCTGTGGGAGGTATACCAAAAGGGTGGTTACATGATGTTGGAAAGAATGCCCGATTTGGAGCGCAATGAAATCAAGGCGCAGGCGAAGTTCTTAGAAGAAGCAGGATTTCGGATTGAAGATGAAGAGTGGGGGATTTACTACTTAAGGGATGATATGAGAATCGGTCTTTATTATGATAATCATGGCGACCCTACGGATATCGGAATCAAATTTTTGCAGCCCAATACTCATTTTTCTGTCAGCTGGCTTATGAAGAAAAAGGACGGAAATATCATTCGTACCAGAAGTTCATTTTTGAAAATCAAGAAATTGTTGCAGTATCTGGAAGCGAATTTTGAGGATTTTACGGATGACAAAGTTTGTGATGCAGTGATGAAAAGGTATTGACAGTTTTAAAAGCAGAAAGTAAAATATAAGCAATAAGATAATATCTATAAAACGTGAAATATTATCCTGTTGCTTTTTTACATATTGCAAAGAAAAATAGATACAAAAGAGATATCGGAGGAAGTGTCATGGAAAAGATTGTGTTGAATGATGAAGAGAAGAAAAGATTGCTAACGAAAGGCAGAAAAAATTTGATTGCATCAATAGGTACACTGAGTGTATTTGTACTTCTTTATTTATTTGGGAGCCGGGGAATAGAATTTTTGGTGGGAACAGAGATACCCGCTTATATTGCTGATGAGATTGTGGTATTAAATTTCTTTTCCAAGATATCCCCGTTTCTGATTGTTTTGGGTGTTGCCTGGATGATTTATTGCATTTGCGTATCAATGGTCATGAAAAGAAAAGTAGAAAAGGGTGAAATTGAGGGGTACGAAACACTCATCAAAGAGCAATGGAAGTATAAAAAATATTATATCAGAGTGGATGGTGTAAGTGAGAAGTTTGAATTAAAGAAAAAGGAATACTACAAGATAGGAACCGGTGATTTTGTTCATTTAGCTAAGGTGTGGGGGGATTATTATGTTGTAGGCCTATATAAATATTGGGATTTACGTGAGGAAAAATAGAAAGAAATATCAGTCGAAGCAAGCCAATATCCATGGACGCATGGTTTGGCTTGTTTTATTATTGCATAGGAAATTCCTATGCAATAATAAAGCTCCGCTAAGGATGCACACTCGCGCGCAAGGAAGATGTTGCTACCGCAACCGCGCCAGACGCGAGAGTCCGCTTGCGGACTCTTTATTTTGTTATACTTGAATCAAAAAAAATCATGTAAGCTATTGACAAACAGGTGTGCTTAGGTGTATATATACACTATACACACTCGAGAGTTTAAATTAAGAAAGGTATACCTATGAACATTAATATCAGTAACACAAGCAGTGTTCCTATTTATGAACAAATTGAACAGCAGATTAAGAACATGATTGTTTCAGGTGCTTTACAGGAGGGAGATATGCTTCCGTCTATGCGGTTTCTTGCGAAGGAACTTCGAATCAGCCTGATTACAACCAAGCGCGCGTACGAGGAACTTGAACGTGACGGTTTTATTGAGACCCGCGTTGGAATCGGCTGTTTCGTAAAAGCGAAGAATCAGGGATTTATACGTGAGAAGGTCATGTGTGAAATCGAAGAGCATTTTGAGGACGCCGTAATCAGAGCGCAGGTTTGTGACATTCCGTTGCAGGAGCTTGTTGAGATTCTTACCATCATATATGAGGAGCACACGAAGTAAAAGAATGTGAGAACATTCACGGAGGAATGAGTATGTCATTAGATTATTCAGTGGAAAATGCAATAGAGGTAAAAGGCCTGAACAAACATTACAAAGGTTTTTCTCTGCAGGACGTAACGTTTCAGGTGCCGACCGGTCAGGTAACCGGATTCATCGGTCAAAACGGAGCCGGTAAATCAACCACAATCAGAGCGATTCTGAATATGCTAAAAAGGGATGACGGCAAGATTACGATTTTTGGCGCAGATAACGTGGAAGAAGAATTCAATATTAAGGAAAATGTGGGCGTTGTTTTTGACGATATCGGTTTTCATCCGAATATGAAAGCGAAACACATTGATAAAATATTGAAAGGTATGTATAAGAACTGGGATTCCAAGGTGTTCTTCGAATATTTTGACAGAATGGATTTGCCGCGCAATAAAAGAATCAAAGATTATTCACGCGGTATGCAGATGAAACTGCAGATTGCAACGGCACTTTCCCACCATGCCAAGCTTTTGATTATGGACGAGCCGACAGGCGGTCTTGATCCGGTTGTGCGTAATGAGATTCTTGATGTTTTTATGGATTTTATTCAGGACAGCGAACATACGGTGTTTTTATCATCCCACATCATTACAGACCTTGAAAGAATCGCAGACAATATAGTTTTTATACATAAGGGCAAAATTATTCTTGCGGAGGAAAAGGATTCCATTGCGATGCGTCACGGAATCCTGAAGTGTTCCGAGGCGGATTTTGAGCGTGTTGACAAAGAAGATGTCATCGGCTACAGAAGGTCTACCTTCGGTATTGAAGCTTTGGTCGGAGACCTGAAGAAATGTCAGGAGAAGTATAGGGGAATGCTGTGCGAAAAGACTACCCTGGAAGAAATCATGTTGTTCTATGTGAACAACACAGGAAAGTAGGAGGTGGCTTATGTGGGGATTGCTTTATAAGGACTTCTTACTGATAAAACATAACCTGATTACGGGATTCCTTGGGATTATTGCAACTGCGCTTGCGCTCATGATTGTGATTGCCGGCATGAACTACGGGAATTTCAGGGAAGTTGCAGAGACAGGGAATCTTTATCAGATTTTTTATCAGGCGTGTATCCTTTTCTTATATTTCGGTGGGATTGGTACAGCTTTAATGTCTGCTTCGTCAATTGACCAGGACCATAAGGCAGAGTGGTATAAGGTACTCTATGCCTCACCGGTTACGCCGTGGACAGAAATTTGCTCCAGATATATCATGGGGTTTGCGGTAAACACGCTGGCTTGTGTTTTGATTAGTATGCTTCTTCCGTTTCTTTATAAGGTGGGCAATGTAGATTTGACACTTTCTAATTACAAAGCCGTGCTTTGCTGTTGGCTGGTTGGCATGATCCTGATTCTGATAAGACTGCCGCTCGATATCGTTTATCCGGCCAATGTAAGCACTGCGATATCCCTGACAGTGCTCGCTGTTGTGATGTTTGCCTTCATATTCTGGAATGTAAATGTGGATATCGAGGAAGTTGTAATTACCGTAAAAGGGTGGCTTGATTTCATTCTTGATCATGGAGTGATTCTTATGATTCTGCTGACTCTGGCATCGTTTGCCTTCTCATATTTCGGTAAAAAGAGCAGGAGGTGGGCGTAATGAAAGGATTATTGTATAAGGACTATCTCAATGGCAGGGGTGGAATCTATGTTGTGATTTGCTATGCGGCATTTATTTATTCCATACTTGTTTCATTAGGAAGTAATATTCGTATGGCAGAAAGCCTGGAAGCCAAACTGGAACTGTATTCAGAAGCATTTATAATGCCGTTCTTTTTCACAAGTTTCCTTTGTGTGTTGCCGCTTTTGATGGCGTTTGCAATCTGTGCCATGGATACGAAAACCAAGTGGACCAATTATGCCATGGCGCTTCCTGGCGGATATAAAATGGTTGTGGCAGAGAAATATATTATACTGGGCATTGCGCATGTGTGCGGATTCTTGATGGGCTTGTCCTGTTTGCCGATTGTTAAATCTCTCTATTGTATTAAAGAAGAAGGCATTCTGATAGAGGGCAATATCGAGATGCTTCTGGTGATGATTCTGTTAATGGTGGGAGCGGGTATGACGGTGAGTGCATTTCTGGTTCCGATGACTGTCAGAGGTGTTACTTGGATAGAATATGTGGTTACCGGTATTATGGTAATTATTCTGTATGGCGGTCTTACATATGCATCGTTTGGGGATCTTTCGTTCCTTACGGATGCGGAGTTTGCGATAAAAGTCATACAATGGTTTCTGGAACATAAGAATATCATCTGGGTATTCGGTGTCGGTAGTGTTGCAGGCGGTATCCTGTGTCAGGTGATATCGTATCTGTTGACGAAGAAAATGTTTCTGAAACTGGTGGGATAGAGACTAAAAGAATGGGTGAGACAGTAAAAAAGAAAACAAGACTGTGATATTGATTTGTGGGATATGTACCGCGATTACATTAACGGAACACGTGAGATTGCGGAGATTAATGCGGCGTTTGCAGAAGGCATTAATCTATAAATCAATGCTGTTGACAATCGTTTAGAAAGGATATAAAATAAAACAAGTAGATAATGTCGGCAAGATAATAACTTATTGCTTTTATAAAAAGCTTTTTGTGGGGAGAAAACAGCATGGAGAGGATTTGTTTGACAGAAGAAGAAAAGGAGAAAGCAATATCCATCGCACAAAAACGAGTCATGGTGAATGTGTTTGCGTTAGCTCTGATAATCGTAATTTCCTGCATTATCGGTGTATTTGGATTTTCGGTAAGGTTATTAGTGGTCTATGTTTTTTGGGGATTTATTGGAGCGGTAATAGGATATGGTCTTTTGCAAAACATCAACGAAATGAAAGAAGTTAAGGTGAAACTGGCTGACAATACGTTGACTGCATACAGGGCAGTTATAAATGATAAAAGTGGTAGCAGGAGCACCTATTATGCAATGATCAATAAAGGAAATATGCGAGTGTATATTTCAATGGGCGAATACTTTTCAGCGAAGCCGGGAGAATACGTGCATTTTGTTAAAATGGGTGAAAGGTACTATAGTGTGGGAATATATAAAAATCAGGAACTTGATGAATAAAAATAGTTCACAGGAGTAGCGTTAGGCTATGGCAATCTCCTCTTTAAAATGTTATAATATAAAAACACTTTTACATAAGAGAGTTTTTGATTATAAATATTTTAAAGGAGGAGATTTTTTAATGAAGAACAAATGGAGCATCAGAGCCATTGCATGGATACTTTCCTTTCTGATGATTTTTTCATCTTTGGGTTTGAATTCATTGACGGTTCAGGCGGCAGAAGAAGACACTTCTGTTGAAGAGCAGATTGTGGTGGAAGAGACTGCGTCTGAGACAGAAGATGTGTCGGAGCAAGAAGAGGTTGCAACGGCATCTGAAACAGAAGAGGAGCTTCCCGATGGAGAAGAAGGAGTGATACCGGAAGAACGGGCAGAAACTCCGAGTGAAGAGAAGGCAGAAGCGGAGGAAGTCGGCGCAAGTGTGACCGCGAACGGATTTACATATTCCGTTGAATTCCTGACAGGCTATAATACTGCCGAAATGAATTTTGTATTGGAAAAGATTGGCGATAAGGAGCCGAGCGGTTCTAATAACATTGACCTTTATATCAGACCGTCAGGCACACAGGAGGAATTCCAGCAGTTTAAATGGTATGAGAATCTTTCCGGAAACAGAATCACCATTTCCGATATTCAGTATCAGTGGCAGGCATTGACTCCGGGAGTAGCTTACGATATTAGAATCGTACTTCGTCATGATAACAATATTGTCGGAGAAGCCGTGACATCTTTTACAACGAAGGCAGTGAAGATGACACCGGTAGAGAAGTTAATTACCTGGTTTTCCGCAGAGTATGATTTCACAATTGAAGATAGGGAAGCACTGGCGGCAGCAGGTATTGATAAGTTGAAAGTATATCCTTATATTCAGGAAGCAGGCCAAAATCCTGTGAGAGCTGAAGTGGGTGGCGACGGTGTCGATTTGCTGGCAGATACCATGCAACTGAGAAATTTAAAGGATGATACGGAGTATACTCTTTATTTATCCGGTATCAGAGACAAGGCACAGCCTGCAATGTTTACGATGACTTTTAAAACCATCAAGGATACCAGAAAAGTAGAACTTTCCGAACCGGAAGTCCAGTATTGTTATGCGGATTTCTTTATTAAGGTCAGAGGCGGAAGAGATGATGTAGAAACTAAGACGTATTTATTCTGGAGAAAGAAAGGTGCAACAGAATGGCGTGTTCATAAAGAAGCGGAAAAAGCAGCAGCCTTTTCCAAAGAAATGCGTATGAACGAATTAGACCCTTGCACCGAGTATGAATACGTTGTTGCAATCGGGGATGACTGGAATGTGAATCATCCCGATGCGATTACCAAGGAAGGTCATAAAATTTCCGGTTCTTTCACCACACCGGAAGACCCGAGAGAATTGAACGCAGTATGCAGTGCAGGCTATCAGACTGCAATGATTCGCGCAAGCTATTCGGAGAATAATTTACCGGACGTACAGAGCGTAATCCATGTGTTCGTACGTAAAGCGGGAACAGAGAAATGGACAGAGCAAAAGAATGCATCTTATGATCAGGGAAATACCTTTGATTTCGTGTTTGAAAATTTAGAGCAGAATACGGATTATGAATACAGAGTTATCCTGAATTCCAAGTGGAATGATACAACGGCGGATGATTCCGTGCGTCCGTTGCAGTTTAAAGAAGGCACTTTTAAGACTGCATTATGCACATATACGCTTTCCATGGCGCTTAACAAAGATAAGACTTTATACAACAGAGCATATCTTGATGTGCAGTTGAAAGGAAGTAATCGCGACAGGGAAGTATTGGTAGCCATGCTTTTTAACAATGAGGATGAGAAAGAAATCAGTCTTTACCGTGATGAAAACTATAAAGATACGTTCTCACTTCGCAAGCTGGATTCCAACACGACTTATCAGATGGTAAGTTACGAATTGTGGGTGAAGGAATTCGGCGTGGAAACCTGTATTGCAAAGGTATCCTGCAATAAGGAGGATTACAGCTTTACAACACCTGAGGCAGTAGCGCCTACTTATGTGAAACTTACGCAGGAAGAGGTTTATTTGAATGTTACACAGCCGGATGAGAGAAACGTAGGTTACGTAGTATTAAAGCCTATTGTAGATCCCGGCGCATCCGATGAAATGATTTGGAGCGTGGCAGACGGTAAAATAGCGGTTGTGGATGAGGATGGAATCCTGACTGCAAAGGGAATCGGTTCCACTACCGTTACGGCGACTTCTAAATATGATGAAACTGTGACCGTAAGCATTCCTGTTTATGTGGGCTCTTTTGAAGTCTTTTATGAAGGTGAAAAGAAAGCCATTGGTGATAAAGTAGTAAAAGGATTAAAAGGAACACAGTCTTTGGCAATTACAGTAAAAGGCAAAGGCTATGATGAAGAAGAAGTTAAGGAAATTGAAATTACGGGAACTTCTTATGAGAGAAGTGCGATAGTAACTTTCGACAAAGAAACAAAACAGTTTACTTTCGGCGATGTAGGTACAACGAAATTTTATCTTGAGAAAGATGCTTACAAGGTAAGAGTAAATGTTGAAAGTTATGTAAAAACAGCAGCTTATTATGTTGCCTCTTTGGAGAATAAAAATTATCCCGGTGTAGCAATGCAGGGAAAAGAAGATACTTATGTGTTGGCAGCAGGACAGAAATACGATATTAAGCTCAATGCCATCAACGGAGACGAAATCAAGAATCTGAATGGTTTCAATGTTACGATGGAACCTGCGGACAATAAGAGTATTACTTTGGAGAAAAATGGTTTCACAACAACGGATGTTGTAAATGCGGAACCGGTGAAAATGACAATTACTCCGAAAGAAGGAAGCGAGTTTGATAATGAATACTATTCCGATGCAGTGATTTACTTGTACGTGAAAGCGCTTCCTGAGAAGAATGCAGATAAGAAACAGGTATACACTAATGTTTCCAAGTACCTTTCGGACGTTAAGTTAAATGATGGATGGAAGTGGGAAGATGAGAAACTTGCGCTGTATACGTTAAGAAAGACAAGAGACTATACGTTTAAAGCATTCTATGCGGCAGCAGATAAGTATCCGGATACACAGGATATCAAGGTAAATCTTGCTGAAATTCAGAAATATGCGTTTGAGGATGTAAGTAAATCAAACTATGTTGTTACCGCAGACGGTAAAGAAACAATTGAAATCAAAGTAGAATTTGATTATATCGGTAAAATTGATTTCAAAGATTTAAGTCAGTTATTGAAAGCAAATTCGGATGATTGCGTTATTAAGCTTAAGAATTCCGATGAGCTTTCCGCAACCTACGAAGTAAGCGCTAAGAAAGCAGGCTCTTATGTATTGACTGCAGAGCTTCGTTCAGCATCTTATTCTGTACCGGTTGTAACAAGCAGTGTTACAGTAACGGCAACGGATGCATCTGTAGCGAGAAGTATTTTGGTACAGAACAATGAAACAGGAGCATTCTTAAAAGAGGATCAGCTTTTACTTGATGCAACAATGGATAAAAACCGTACCATCGATTTAACAGCTGTTACCTTTGATTATAAAGGCAATGAAATTACTCCGCCGGAACTTGTCTGGACAACTACGGATAAAACAGTTGCGCAGATTACTCCTGCAAGCAAGGCGGATACAAAGAATGCCAAACTTTTGATTAAGGGCGAAGGAAATGCAATTATTACAGTTCAGAGTAAAGATGCAGCTGCAACCAAATACACCTTTGTTGTAGAGGTGAAGAACATTGCGCCTCATGTAGATGCACCGAAGATTTCCGTGAATAAAGCGCTTAATTATGAAATCGGTGAAGGCCGTGACATTGCATACAAATTCTATGGTTTTGTGGAACTTGTGGAAGCGTATGACAATGAAGTTGTGGACTGGACCTTCTATAAAAAGAAAGCAAAAACTTTTGAAAAAGAAACATCTTTGGAAGGAACAGACTTTAAGTTCTACGAAAGAAGAGGCGTCGGCAATAAGAGAGATATTCTGATTGCACCCGCAAAGAATGACTTAAAGAACGGTAAATATCAGATGTGGCTTGCGGTTACAACCGAAGCGAGTGAAACGGTATATGCATATCCTGTAACGATAACGGTAATGAATAAGCCGATGAAGGTAAAGGCAGTTTCCGATAATGTGAATACCTTCTATATGTTAAGACACAATGCTGATATCGCCTATACTTTCACAGGTGACTATATCAACCAGCCGACTGTACATTGGGAAGATGCAGCAAACAAGGCAATCGGTTTCGGCGTCAGCAAATATGTTTACTACAATGAAACTAAGAAAAAGTGGTGTTCACAGGTGGATACCTCAGCACTTGAAATGAATGGTAAAACACCGGCAGCAGGAACAACAACCGGTAAACTTACCGTTTCGTTCAAAGGCTATAAAGATCCCGTAGAAATTAAGAATTTCAAGATTAAGAATTCTTATAAGATTCCGAAGATTACCGCAGTGAAAGATAAGACAACCATCAGTATGGAATGCGGAATCGATAAGGCAGGATTCTATCTGTATCAGAAGGATGCAAAGAGAAGAATCCAGTTCCATGATCAGGAAGATAAGTATTTCTACAGCTCATATAAGAGCAATATCGAAGAAGTAAAGATATATCCGACTTCTGATTACAGCGACTGGATGGAATATGTTTACTCCGGCGAGAAGAAGGTTGAGAAGCTTGTGATTACACTTCGTTCCAACTACTGGAGAGAGAAAGTACAGGTAAAGCATACAATCAATAATGTAAGTCCTGCACTGATTCTTGAGAAAAACACGATGGTGTTTAACTGGAATCTTCCGGGAACTGATACAACGGTTCTTAAGGTGAAGAATGCGCAGCATGGTGCAGTACTGAAAGACCTTGTTATCACAGGTAAAAATGGGGATGCGCAGAAGCTTCTGGATGAGAATATTTTCACTTTCACAATGGATGAAAATAAGTATCTGAATGTGAAGCTTAATCATTTGAAAGCATTGAATAAGAAGATGACCAAAAATGCAACCTATTCGTTCAACATTGTTCCGGTATTTACTAATTCGGTAACAGACAAGGAAGTGAAAGGCAAAGCGTGTGTGCTTAAGGTTAAGACTACCGCCAAAAACCCTGCAGTGAAGGTTTCAACATCAGGAAGCATTGATCTTGCGAAATATCCGATGCTCGACAGCTGGGAATTTTACAAGAATGCAGTGAAGTTGAAATACAGTTTCTCTAATGTAAACAGTAATTACGAAGAGATTGGAAGAGAAGTAATCGGAGATTATGCTTCTTACTTCGAGATCTGGTGGAGCGATGCCGGACAGGGATGGTACCTTGTACCTAAGAAAGGCGTTGACGGTAAGTTGAAAGCAGGCTTTGTATATAATCTTCAGTTTAAGTTTACATTGAAGATGAAAGATGGTGTGACTACAGAAATCATCAGCAAGCCTTACAAGTTGAAGTTGAAACAGTCTTCAGTCGGCATTAAGATTGCACCGAATACGCAGATTTTCTACCTTTCAAATGAAAAGGTAACCAGAGTATATGAAGCAAGCGTCAAAAATAATTACTATCGTATTGACAGCGTGAAAGGAAGTCTCGATGTCAATAAAGACGGCAAGGATGATTTCATAATCGAGAAAGTGCAGAAGCATTCCGGTGGTAAGTCCGCAGATATCACAATCAAACTTGTCGACAGAGATGCCGTAAATACGACGTTAAAAGGAAAGAAATATAATATTCCGCTGGAAGTAATGGTAATCGGAGCCGACGGCGTGAAAAAGAACGTGAAAAGTAAGATTACGGTGACTGTGAAGAAGTAAAATTAAGATGCCGTGAAATTATGACAAAACATGGAGTGGTTTACATAATATAAATGTTGCCACTTCATGTTTTTTCTTGTATTTTAGTTTTTTTTGCGGTATAATTCTACCGTAGTTGTAACATGCGTTACACTATTTATATATTGCCGGAAAGAAAGAGAAACGCAAAGTAACGTGGACCCTTTTATGAAACAGGGATAACCATTTTGCACCTGTGATGGATGAAGCGGTTTTCAGATGTGGTTTTGCAGGTAACCGGAGGCCGTTCAGTCTTGTATAATGAGCAAGCTCATTTTCAAAGCTTTTTCTCTTTCTTTTTTTATACCCTTTTTTTATGACGGAGGGAATTGTTGTGAGTATTCTGGAAGAGTTGCAGAATGATGCGTCCTGGGACGCATTTCTAAAATATAAAACAGAGAGGGACCACTTCTCGATCAAAGAACGGAAAGTATGGGAGCAATTCATTGAAGAGAAGGCTTATCAGGGGATTGTATCCCGCTTGCGCGAGAATGATTTCAACTTTGATTACCCGACAAAAATTTTAGTGAATAAAAGCGGCACGGGGAAGAAAAGGATTGTCTATTCGTTCCGAGAGGAAGAGACGGCGGTGCTTAAGGTAATGGCATATCTTCTGTATCGCTATGATGACAGAATCAGCCCGCACTGCTATTCGTTTCGCAGAGAGGCAACAGCCAAGACTGCGGTGCAGCAGATTCTTCGAATAAAGAAATTGGAGCATAAGTATACCCTTAAAGTAGATATCAGCAATTATTTCAACTCGATTCCGCCTGAGCGTCTGGTAGAGATTCTGCGCAAGATGCTTTCGGATGATGAAGCGCTGGTGCTTTGTCTGGAACGCCTATTATTGGCGGGAAAAGCGTATGAGAACGGGGAGCTGATTACAGAGGCGCGGGGCGCTATGGCAGGAATCCCGATTGCGCCTTTTTTCGCCAATGTATATTTACATTCCATGGATGAAGAGTTTGACAGACGCGGTGTGGCATATTATCGCTATTCGGACGACATTCTGTTGTTCGCCGATTCCGAAGCGCAGCTGGAAGAATACGAAGCTCTTCTGTATCGTCTTATAGACGAGAAAGGGCTTCGCATCAATCCGGACAAGGTCAGGAAAACAGCACCCGGTGAAGGATGGGAATTCCTCGGATTCGCTTATCGGGACGGTAAGGTGGATTTGTCTGAAGTCACCAAGAATAAAATGAAGGCCAAAATCCGCAGAAAAGCGAACAAGTTGTATCGTTGGCGCATGAAGAAAGACGTATCGTTTGAGAAAACGGCGAAGGTGATGATTCGCGTGTTTAACCGTAAATTCTATGATGAGTCGGATGAGAACAGGTTTAGCTGGAGCAGATGGTTCTTTCCGCTATTGACCACGGATGAGGGGCTCAAAGAACTCGATGCCTACCTCATTCAGTACATCCGCTATCTTTACAGCGGGCGTCATTATAAGGGAAATTACCGTGTGACATATGAGCAGATTAAAGAACTGGGATTCCGCAGTCTGGTGAATGAATTCTACAAAAGAGCGGAAGAAAGAAAATGGGGTTAAATATTTTTATAGGTATAAAATAGTGTGAAAGGGCATTTTGAAAGAACTATGATAATGAAGATGCCTATGAGCGGGAAATGGTGAATGCTCTGACAAATCCCAAACAGTACTTGGAGTCAGTGGATAAAGAATATTACGAGTTATTTCAACCTTTATTAATTGATGAAGAAAAGATGGGAGAAGATGTAGGGTTTTATAAATATTGGAGAGCCCAAAAGGTTTTGAGTAACTTATATAATGTGAATGATGGGGATGTTTCTTTTTCTGCTCCCGCGACATTTAATGATCCTTTTGATTGTAATTGTTTTTTTGCAAACAACAAATCTATGAGTGATTTGTTTCGCATTTTTTGTGTTACGCCTTCATACAGAAATATATTGATGTGGTCGTATTATGCAGAAGATCATAAAGGATATTGTTTTCAATACAAAAAGAAGGATATCATCAAAGCAATCATGAGTTCCGGTATTGACGGATTGTGTCTGATTGGAGATGTAAGTTATAAGAAAAAACGTCCGGGATTAAGGGCATCAAAAAATTGCATTAGTTTTACGGATTTGAAGTTTTACTGTGAAGTTGCTTTTACGAAATACGAAGAATGGAAACATGAACGTGAATTTAGATTTGTGGTGATTTCGAATGCTTATCCTCAGAATAGTTCCTATCTGACATTAAATACTAAGATTTATGATGTATATGAAGGATGCAATGGTAGCGGGAGGAGTATAACTGATTCGAAGGGGAATCCATTGCATGTTCATAAAATGGGAAAACATCCAAATGAATATAAGTTAATATAGTTCAAGTGCAAGTGATTGTTGTCTGGACGAAGATTACGAAATAATTATATAGTAATACATAAAAGAGGTGTGCGTGTGGCCAAAGCAGGCAGTTATTATTATGAGCAATTGAATAAAGAACAGCAGAAAGCCTATTATGCCATGAAAGAGGGACTGCTTCAGTTACAGGATTCTTTCGCGGTCCCCATGCTTACGAAGAAGGAATTGTCGGATATTTACTTTATGATTCGCATGGATTGTCCGGAGATTTTTTATTCAGTAACGTTTACTTATCGTTATTATCCGGATTCTTCAGCAGTGGAGATGATACCGAAGTATCTTTTTACCAAAGATAAAATAAAAGAGCATCGTCAGGCAATGGAGTCACGCGTGAAGAAACTGGCGCGTCAGGCTGTAGAATTGGATGAAAAAGGGAAAGAACTTTATATCCATGATTTCATTGTGGAGAATGTGAAATATGACAAATTAAAGAAAGAATATTCGCATGAAATCATAGGTGCGTTAGGAAACGGAGTGGCAGTCTGCGAAGGAATGGCGAAAGCAGTGAAAATTCTTTGCGATGAGATGAATCTCTGGTGTATCATTGCTTTGTCCGAAGCCAATCCTGACAAAGGGATTAAATACAGACATGCGTGGAATGTGATTCGCATAAACGGACAGTATTATCACATGGATGCGACGTTTGACAATACACTTTCGAGAGACGATACGGTGCGCTATGACTATTTGAATTTATCGGACAAACAGATTGAGAGGGATCATGAACCCGTTATATGGAAGATACCGGTTTGTAATGACGGGGATCATTTCTATTACAAAGAGAAGAAATTATCCTGGACAACAACGGAAGAAGTGCGAAAACGCACGAAACAGGCCGTGAAAAAGGGCAGGGTGCTACTATTTCATTGGAGAGGCGGATACCTGACAAGAGAGATTCTCTCAGACCTTTTTCGGATTTTTCAAGAAGAGGCCAAGGTTAAAGATAAATATGCAAGGGTCTCCGTGAATTGGGCACAAGCTGTTCTTCGCGTGCGCTTTGAAGACGGCGCATGCGAAGAAAGCATTGAAATAGAAGAGGCAAATGAAGGCGAAAAAGAGTGAGTGCTCCCCCTCGGTTTATTGGAATTTGCCTAATAGAACCAGAGGGATTCATCATCAAGGTATAGCACAAGCCAGGTCGATCCTTCTTCACTGTCAGGAAGGGCACCGCCAAGGTCAGCATAGAGACCACAGTTAGCTTTGCCGCCATCGTCGAAGGTGATGCGACAGGAATATTCGTTGCGCATTTCATAGCTGAAAGGACGTCCTTTCTCATTGTCTGTCCAGAAGCATCCGCGTCCATCCTCTCCAAAGGTAATGGTTCTTACATCGTCGTTCGTTTCAAAACTCACTTCTCCGGTTATACTGTCAATAATCTCATAAAGAATATGATATTCATCGGCTATCAGAACTGCGGCATCAAAAGGTGCGACCTTAAGGCGCGCCAGGTCCAGGGCGGGGAATGCATCCTCTTCGCCGGGGGTATCGTTTACATTGTCCTTTCCTTCAGCATTGAGTTGCTCACTCTCCCAGGGACCGAAGGTACAATCTTCAAATTGAGCTTCGCTTTCGCTATCGCTGTGATAGGGGGCCGGAAGAAAAGAGTCACCTGTGTTACCGGTGAAGGTACAGCCCTTAAACAGGGCGATGGTATTACTTAAACATATCATGTCAAAACCGCTGTTATCCCTGAATACACAGTCTTCAAAGATAACTTCCGCGCATTGACGCAGGTCAATCATACCGTAACTGCATTCGCGGATGATGCAGTCCCTGAGTGTAATGCCAACCGTGTTGTCCGCAACGACACCGTAGGTGCCGCAACCATAGAGATCAAGGAGGTTGAGACTGATTCGCCGGCAGTCAACAAACGTCAGCACGGCGCCTTCGCAAACGCCCGGCTCTATCGTATGACCGAAGGTGATATTCTCAATCACAATATCCGAACAGTTATTGAAATAGAGGACATCGCAGTAACGCGGCTCCGCCACGACCTCGACGCTACCTTCCGTTGCACCGCGAATCGTCAGCCCCTCAACATCGTGAATCTCAGCCTGCCAGCCGTCATTGAAGGTGCGGATGACATAGTCAGAGATGTTATCAGAGGCACCGCGGAGGTATTCGGTAAGGTTATAGGTGCCCGGCGCAAGTTCAATCACTGCGTCCGGGGCGATGGCCTCAAGGAACTCGCCTGCCGTACTGACCCTAATCACTTCGGCCTCAGTTGAAGGTTCTTCCGATGTAACAGAAGATTCTGACGGGAGCGGAGCAGGTGTGACGGAAGTCTGTTCCGTCGCAGTGGCAGGTTCTCCCTGACCGGTTCCTTCATTGCATCCTGCAAGCAGTGCGAATAGCAGAAGCGCCGAGAAAAAGGCGCATATATTTCTTCTTTTATTTCTGGTTTTCATTCTTTTTCCTCTTTTCTTTGATAGATTAAAAGTTAAGGCCTGCGGATGATTCTGCAGAACATACTTTCATTTTAGCGCTGAGCTTATTATAGCAAGGTGCGGTCAAAAGGTAAACTACGTTTTGGGTTTATTAAAAGGGATTACCATAGTGTTAGTGATTGTAGCAATTCTGAACATGAAAAATAAGAAGTAGCCGTCCTGATCTCCGCAAAAGTTTAGGAACGGCTACTTCTTAGTAGTTCAGTAATAAATTTTCGCCGGGACGGGTGAAGCGCAATCACCTTCCGACTACCTTGTTAAGTGTATTATAGGCAATTGTTTTGGAAAAAGCAACACAAATAAAAAATAACACCGAATGTATCAGGTGTTAAAGAAAAAAGATTGAAAAGAGGATGAATATGGCTAAAAAAATAGTGGTCCTTTTGCCAAGTACAGAACAAGCATTGAAAAAAGCAGGGGCAAATATAAAGAAAGCAAGATTACGCAGAAATATACGGGCGGAGCTTCTGGCAGAACAAGCCGGTATTAGTGTAGATACACTTTCTGCGATAGAAAAAGGTGTATCTACAGTTTCAATTGGCGCATACGCAGCCGTCCTTGCGGGACTCAAACTGGATAATGATTTGGAGATGATAGCATTGGATGAGGAAGGTAAAAAGCAGTTTAAGGAACATAATCTAAAGAAAAGAGAACGGGCAACAAAGAATAGTTGCGATTATCCTTATAATAAAGAAATCCAGGGAAGAGGATAAGGAAATGATAATTAGGACAGTGTTAAATTGCACTGCCGGTTGTACCTGCAAGTAATACTTTTGGATTAACTACTATCACTTAGCTTGAAATCACTATCACTTAGCGTAAAGGCATTTACTTAATTAAAAAATTATTTATGCTGAACTTATCCGGATAATACAACAGTATATACGGAAAGGATAAGATAGTGTTCAAAGCCATTGAGGAACTCTTTGCCTACCTGTTTTGGGGGAATTAAGTAGGCCAAATTTCTCCTTTCCCAATTTAAGAAGATTTGCTATATTTGATATATAGTGAAGATGCTTATATTGGGAGGGAGAAATGGAACTATTTATTTATGGAGTCACTGATACAATTAATTTTGTTACAGTTCTTGTGGCATGTAGCATGTTTTTTTCTTTTCAAAGACGAGATGCAAAAAATCAGAAATGTATGTTGGCTTTGACATTCTTGATTATAGTAGTTTCATCATTGTTTGAATTTTTCTGTGACAATCATATTTTAAAAGCGATAATATATGTTGTAATAGTAAACGTCAAACCGCTCGCCTTACCTAACCTTTGACTTTATGCCATACTATAAGAAATCTAAAAACTCATTAGAGTTTTTGTAGTTTTTATAGGAGGCTGACATTTATGGACAAATGCACACGC
>SVFH01000029.1 GCA_015056945.1 Lachnospiraceae bacterium
CTGCTTTGCATCTTCTGAAATTGTCTGTGTCGGAATATGCTTATGTCCCTCTAAAATAAGATCTGACCAGATTTCATCCGAAACAACAATACAGTCATTATCCTTATACACTTTCATTGCGCCTTCGATTTCTTCGCGTTCCCATACACGTCCGGTCGGATTGTGCGGTGTACAGAAAATTGCAAAGTGAATCTTATTCTCCTTAATCTTCTTGTCCATGTCTTCAAAGTCCATGCGCCATGTGCCATTCTCATCTTTTTTCAAATCACTGTAGATAATTTTACGGCCCAAATCTTCTAATACATGTAAGAAACCAACGTAGCATGGTCTATGTACTAAAATCGGTTCACCCTGTGAAGTGAATGCATTCAATGCAGACGCTACACATCCTAACACACCGTTCTCATAACCAATATGCGCCGGTTCGATACCCTCTACTCCATTGCGAACTTTCTGCCAGTCGATAATCGAATCATAATATTCTTTGCTTGGCATGAAATAACCATATGCCGGATGTGCCATTCTCTCTACTACTGCCTCCTGAATGGTTGGAACTGTAGCAAAATTCATATCCGCAACCCACATCGGAATTTTTGAAAAACCCTCTTTAACTTCCGCTCCCGGAATCGGAATAATATCCACTGCAATCGCATCTTTTCCTTCGCGGTTCATAATTGTTGTAAAATCGTACTTCATTACACCCTTCTCCTTTTTGTTAAATTTAAATAACGTCCTTGACAATCATTTTCTTATCTTTAATTATAGCACATCTACTCCCTGTACTTTCAACCTAACTTTACATTCTTTTACTTCAAAGATAATTTCTACTTTTTCAACTCCCAGCTCACGTGTCAACTCGACAATACCTCTCTCATCGTCACATTCACAAGCAGTCACCTTACCTTCCGTAATCGCAGGATATGCTTTTCTTATGCGGATTAACTCACGATACCACGCGAACATCTCCTTGTCCTGGCGTGCCTCATCCCATAGCATGCCTCGTCTGCAATCCGGGTCATCTCCGCCCGTCATGGCATATTCGTCACCATAATAAATAAACGGCATACCCGGCAACAAGAGCTGTAACGCCGCAGCAATCTTAAGCTTATCCTTATTCTCTCCGCTTACATGCAAAAATCTGGCGGTATCATGACTGTCAATCAAATTCCACAATACCGGATACACTTTATTATGCAGGTTTCCTCGCAGGCGTCCCAGCGTCTCCATGAAACGTGAAACCGTAATACTTTCCTCCGCAATCAGCTTCTGCACGCCGAAATAGAAGTCATAATTCATGACCGTATCCCACTCGTCACCTTCCATGAAGTCTCTCGCAAAATACCACACCTCACCAATGAAAAGTGCATCACGCTTCACCTCGCGAATTGCCTTACGGAACTGCTTCCAAAACATATGGCTGATTTCATCACTCACATCCAGACGCCAGCCATCGATATCACATTTTTCAATCCAATAACGGCCGACATTTATCACATACTCTGCGACTTCCGGATTCTGCAAATTCAGTTTCGGCATACCGCCAAAATATGCAAATGTCTTAAAGTTCGGTTTTGTAAAGCGCTCTGCTTTTAACGGATAGTCCTCGATGTAATACCAATCCCAATACTTAGATTCTCTTCCTTTTTCTGCCACATCTGCAAATGCAAAAAACTTCGGCGATGTATGGTTAAATACCGCATCCAGTATTACGTGCATACCATGCGCCATTTCTACCAGTTCCCTCAAATCCTCTTCCGTACCGAAAGAAGAATCAATCTGATAATAATCAATCGTATCGTATTTATGTGCTGACGGTGACTTAAAAATCGGCGTCATATAAATGATGTCCACACCAAGTTCAAGCAAGTGGTCGAAATGCTCGATTACACCCCTCAAATCGCCTTTCAAATCGTCCCTTGGACCAATCGGCGTCTTATACCACAACTCCTCATCTATCGCCTCGCTACTCGCATAACGGGATGGGAAAATCTGATATACAATTTTATTATTCGCCCACTGCGGAATATCATAGCGTTCTTCTTCGCGCAAGTTCTGTGGGCAATTAAACATGAAATGAATACTGTCGATTTCTTCCTCGTAGAACTCACAATTTCCAAAATAAGAAACCGCCCCTGCCTTGTCTACCAGTTCAAAATAGTAACGCAGGCAGATTACATCTATCTCCACAACCGCTTCGTAATAATCATAAAAGCGGTCACTTGCCACCTTTTCCATCTCACAGGACTCTCTGGTGTCTACCAACTTCAGCGGAATATATTTATCTCTCCGGTGCAGGATGACTTTCTCCATATCATCCTTTTTTGTCTGAAGACGAATGACAAATTTTCCTTTTTCCAATGCAAAACAATATCGTTTGTCCGCCTCATGACGGATTGCTGAAAACTCCATAGTACCTCCTCAAAAAACGCAGACAGCGACTCATCACTACCTGCGTTCTATTATAACATATTATTCATTTCCAGAAAGTACTTTCAGAATATCTTCCGGGGTTTTCGCAATATAATTTGCTCCTGCTTTCTCCAGTTCTTCCAAATCACCGTAACCATACAGCACTCCGATACACTGCAATCCAACCTCTTTCGCACCCAGCACATCGTGTTCTCTGTCGCCAATCATAATTGCCTCAGATAATTCTGTTATCCCGCAACTCTCTAACGCATAAGCGATTACATCTGCCTTGCGCACGCGCTTCTCATCCATCGTAGCGCCTGCCACAAAATCAAAATACTTATCCAGTCCGAAATGTCTCAATATCTCTACTGCAAAAGGCTCCGGTTTAGAGGTCGCCAAAATAAGCTTCTTCCCCTGTGACTTGAGCGCCATCAGCACCTCTTCTATACCATCATAGACTGTATTTTCATATAAACCGTATGGTTTAAAATACTCCCTGTAATACTGTAGTGCTAACTGACTTTCCTCCTCAGTCATACCATAATATTTTTCAAAAGACTCCAGCAATGGCGGTCCGATAAATTTATACAATTCCGAACGGTCAGGCACCTCGATATTAAACTTTTTCAACGCATGCATTACTGCATTCGTAATACCAAGTCCCGGATCTGTCAAAGTTCCGTCCAAGTCAAACAGGATATATTTATACATGTTGTCCTCCATATTTGTTTTGGTATGCTATCATCGCCTCTAAATACCCTGCGCCGATCACACCATTTTTCATTGCATTAATTATATCTTCTAACGTCACGATTGAAAATACTTTGACACCATATTCTTTCGCTATATTTTCTCCGGCATTTTCAAGACGTTTTACATCTTTTTCCTGACGGTCTACCGAAACTACAATTCCCGACACCTTAACGCCCGTCTGTTTCAGTGCTTCTATCGTCTTCTTTAAAGAATCACCCGATGTCAGCGTATCTTCGATAATTACCACTTCCATTCCCGGTTTCAAAAAAGTCCCAAGTTCATTATGTATACAGTAATTAATATCCATGCCGTACTTATGATACAAGACCATACTCGCAGAAATCACAAGCGGTGTCGTCTTGCCATTATCTCCATATAACAGCTCTGTACGCAAATTATTATCCCGGATACAGTCGGCATAAAACTCTCCCAGTTTTGCAATCTGAGCTGCAGATTTGTAGCAGCCGGTATCAATATAATATGGCGACAGCCTTCCGCTATTCAATTCAAACTGCCCAAATTTCAACACACCATTGTCTGTCATAAAACGGATAAAACGTTCTTTATAACTTAGCGCATCCAACCGATAGTTGAAAAATTCATCCATCGTAATTCCAAAATATCTTGCTATTACAGGCAGTAATTCCACATCCGGAACCGACTGCCCCGTTTCCCACTTACTAACTGCCTGTGGTGAAACCAAAAGTACCTCCGCCAATTCTTCCTGCGTCATATTCTTGTTCTTTCTTAATGTACGGATTTTATTTGCAATTACGTCCATCCCCTTACTCCTTTCACCCTATGCGCTATTATCGCTTTTTACATTTACTGTTTTTGCTCCTTACATCTTTTATTATAAACAAGCTATTTTTTTCTTCCATTGCGGATTAAGCTACTTTTTCACAACCATTAGTTGAAATCAAAAAAAATGCTATACCTGCAGTTATCTTACCACAAGTATAACATCTTCACATTACAAATTACTAATAATCAGCGCAACTCCCGATATAATCAGCATCACAATTACAATCTTCTTCGCAACTTTTTCGTCCAAAACACTACTGCTTTTCATTCCTGCAAATAGACCTATCAGCATAAATGGAATCAGCACTAACGCTTTTTTCACCGTAGCCATTGTAATAATACCATAGCATATGTAAATAATCATACGAACCGAATTCTCTGCAAAGAATACAAAGCAAATATTGCCCTTAAACGCATGACTGTCTCGGGTACTTCTACTTACATAAGCACTCAGCAACGCGCCCACACCGAAGACGCCGCAGCCAATTCCTGAAACGATTCCTATCAAAAGAAGCTGCCATTTAGACGGACGTCCTTTGTATCCATCCTTACTCAACAACGAATCCAGACCTATCACAATTACCCAGATACCAAAAATAATTTTCACAAATCCGGCGTCTGCATTTTTCAAAAAAAGAATCCCCGGTATACTTCCTGCCAACAATAATAACGTAAGCGGTACACACATGCCCCAATCCAGATTCTTACGTTCTTTCCATGTCATAATCGCATTTGTCGGAACACTCATAAATAAATCTACCGGTGTAATATCAATCGTATTTGTCCTATAACTCAAAATACTGGATAACACCAATGTATTCGCAAATCCACATAACCCCTTTACAAAATAGCCACACAATGTCGCTATAATCCACCAAATCATGTCACCTTCAAACATCTTCTCTAACTCCTCTTAAAATGTAGCCTCATAATAATACCAGCAATCTGCTATCTTTTTAATAACGCCATCGTTATCTCCAACTCCCTGCCATGTCCACGCATCGGGTTCATACTCAGTCAGCTTGGCCATTTCGTCCATATACATCATCGGCAAATCTTCCGGAGAATAGTAGAATCCATAATAACCACCTGAAGGCGCCAAACCATAACCGGTAACAAAAAAATCTACAACTATATGCTCTCCCATTATCACATCAACGTCACGTACTCCGGGAGCTTCAACTCCGGAAGCCGCTATCTCGCCACTTAACATCTGCTGTGCTGCAATCTCATACTTTTCCAGATTACGCTCCACCATGGCAAAAATTCTGCGTTCCGGATTACTATACCATTTTAGAAAAAGAATCGCACCTACTACTATCAGGATTTTTATTACCGTTTTTTTCTTAATTTTTCGCATAAGCCCCTCCCCATCGGTTTCTTTTCCTGTTCATTGTAGCACCGAAACACCGTAAGTTCTTTAAGGCTCTACAAATTATTTCTTAAGAATTTCTTTTTTCTTCCAACTAACAGCACTTAACATCACGGTTTTGAAACTCTGCGTATATTTTGCTCAAACCAACTTCTGCAAAATCCAATCTCGCATTGGAATCTTCTCCTGAATACATCGCATATGTACAGCCTTTTGCTTTTATCTTCACACGATAATATCCTTTGTCGGAATGATATCGGTTGATAATCATCATTTTTTCGACTTCTTTTATATCTCTATAAAATATACTTCTTTTCCTTTTTCTTCTAATAAACGTAACTTGGTCGGCATCAAATACAACCTCCAAAATCTCTGTTGTCGGAAAAAACTTTTCAAACTTTGCTAATAAAAAGCAAATTATCGCTACTAAGAAAAGCAGAATTATTTCTCCCTTAACCTTGATACCTGCTACACGCTCTAAAAATGCACTTATTCCATATGCTACTAATATTACAACCATGCAAACAAAAAAAGTCTGTATTCGGTTCATTCGCTCTACGCAAACTTCAAATTTTTTATCTTCCATAACCTCGCATCAAACGTCGTCTGCATTTATTACAGATAACATCTCTTCCTCTAGCTCTTTTAAATACGCTAAATTTTGTTGCGCCTGCTCAACTTTTCTATTTCCATCCAATATCCGCGACAACATCACCTCTCTTGATGAAAACATAGACGGCATGTTCTGTGCCACCTCTTCCGCCTGTTCCTTAAGCCCAAGCTCCCGCAAACAATAACCGATGCACATTTTTGCCTGTGCGCTTTGTGGTGTATTTCCATTATCAAGCTTTATCGTAATTTCTGCCCGATGTATTGCTTTTTGCAAAAACGAAATCTTCTCCTCACCTTCTAACGTTTTCGCTAACTTATAAGCAGTAGCCGCCAACAAATGATTCAACTTCACATCAGAAGAATATTTCTCAATCTTTTCATTCAAAAATTCATATGCCTCTCTCACATTCCCTGCATTTATTTTTTCATGAACCTCTTTTGCAATTGCTTTTTTCTCATTTTTCCTCTGTGCAGAATTATAATCCAGCAACTCATCAATAGATACTCCGAAGCATTCTGCTATTACAGGAAATAATCCCACATCTGGCATTGAGACATCATTTTCCCACTTACTAACAGTTTGAAATGATACACTCAGAATCTCCGCCAGTTCTTCCTGTGTCAATCCCCTCAGTTTTCTTAATTCTCTCAATTTTGCACTAAACTTCATATACTTTCCACCTCGTATTTTTTATTTATACAAGCAGTATAATCCCCTTTGTAATCCCCTTACATAAAGCATATAGGGAATATGCTTCTCTTATTTATAGAATAGCATATTCCCCATGAAATCTCCTCTTATATAAAAAGACCCCCGCAGGAGCCCTTCCAGGTTGCAGGCCTCACAGGTATCTGCAACACGATCACTAGCTAACAAAAAAGGTACTGAAATTATTCAGTACCTTTTTTGATGAGACATCGGGGATTCGAACCCCGGACAACTTGATTAAAAGTCAAGGTTTCTTTCCTTATTATATGCGGGTTGAGAACCCATTTGCGGACATTATGCGGACATTATATTATAGAAACTAAAAAAGCCGGCAAGGATTAACTCCCTGCCGGTTCTCTATTTTCTCTATGAAATTCTAAGCAACTTTTTCCAAGTAGCACCCTTCTTTATGCCTTTACAATGACAGCATCAAAACCTGCATCTTTCAACTTCTTCATCATTGCTTCTGCGTTAGTTTTTTTACTATACGCACCTACCTGCACACGATACAATGCATCCTTGTTCTCTGGCGAGTTGTCTTCCTTGTCAATTTCTGCATCGGCACCACCTTCTACAACTTCATTGTAGTACTGCCCGGTAAGACCATATACAATCGCTCTTGCCATACTTCTGAAATCATACAAAGCAACATCGTCTTTGTCATCAACGAAGCAGCACTCAATCAGCATTGCCGGTGCCTTTGTGTTCTTAAGGACATACAAGTATGAAGCAGTTTTCACATCATCTTTGATTGCATCATCTCTGATTTTAAAGCCGAGATCTCCGATTGCCCCTACAACACGTTTTGCATATGGCTCTGCTTTGTTATTATCCTTATAGATAAACACTTCTGTTCCAGTGGTCTTTCCATTTCCGGCACCGTCCTTTGCCCCAGCATTAAAATGAATAGACACATCCAAATCAACTGTGTGTGCATTGCACTTAGCAACAATATTTTTTAATACATTACTCTTGCTTGTACCATTATCAACAGTACAATCATATGCAGTATGCCCCATCCCACGAAGCATACGAATTACTTCATTCTTCACATTTCGGTTTTCTGTTGATTCCTTGATGAATCCAATAGCACCGCAAGCAACCATTCCATCTGGATTGTGTCCTGCATGAATATTAAATACCATTTTATTCTCCCCCTTCACGCTATCATATTTTGTCAAATTATAAGATTCGATAACTCTCATTAAATTTTCCACGTAATCTATGGATGTGGCGTATCCATCTGCTTTGATATTTTCAAGATATGTTCGTGGATCTGTAACACCCTTTAAATTGCTATATCTCGCAATATTCGTCCACTGAAAATACCCGATTACGCAATCTTCCATACTGTTAAACTTACAAAATCTATCAACGATTTGTCGGTATGAACCATCCGGATTCTGTTCTGACGTTTTCTCTTCGAAGTACTCGTTTGAAATCGCACAACGATTATTACGCCATTTTAACCCTAAGTAGTTGTGTCTCCATTCTACTGTGCCATCTGAACGCACTTTCATTACTTTGTCAGATATACCTTTTGCACTCTCCAAGATTGCCTGCGCAATAATCGGGCTATGTACTTTAATTTCATAATCCGGTGCGTGTTTCTGCACATATCCGGCAAATTCTTCAATAAAGCCCATTTAATCACCCCTTTACTTGTTAATTAAATACTCTTCTAACTCGTCTCTTGCTTCTTTCATGCGGTCTATGCCGTTTCCTGTAATGTCATGATTAATGAGGATTAAAAGGCATTGAAGTATCATTTTGTTTGAGTTTTCAACCTCACTTAATCTCTCATTATCCTTTTTTAACAAATCGTCATGTAACTGAACCATTGCTTTTAAATCGTCACTTGGCTTTTTCAGTTCCTTGATAATTTTGTACACTCCGTAAATCGTAGCAATGAAACCGCAAAGCCATAAAATCTGTTCTGATGTGATTGTAAATTCCATTCCGTCACCTACTCTGTCTTATTTTCGATAAATCTTGTGAACGCCTGATGCATTCCAGTAGAAGCCAAGCCCATTAATGCACCATACACCACGCTTTCAATAGACAGTCCTGACACAAACACGTTCAAAACTGCTCCTAAAATAGCAAGAAGCGTTGGAATGTACTTGTTAGGAATAAAATCAAGGCTTGTTTTGATGATATAACCTACCACAAGACAGGCCACGACTACTACAAGTACGAAGTATTCTGTTAATGTTGTAAAATCCATACGTTTTTCCTCTCTTTCTTAAAATAAAGTTATTAGTTGCATATAAAAAAAGCACCCTTTGCAGAGTGCCTTTTACCACTTATTCAACATATTCCGGTTTTTTCCATGCAATAATAAATAAACCTCGTTTATTTCCCGCATACTTAGCGTCTAAAATATTCGCATCTTCCGAATTAGCACGCACATATATATTGGAAACCCCATTATCTCCAGTTGATGAAAAATTAAGAATTATAACATTTGAACTCGCGTAAACACCTACCGGGATAGTACACATATCTAAGGCTGCGGCGTTGCTATCCATCATCATAAATGTAAGTTCATCATATCGTTCAATCGGATTGGGCAAAGTAATTTCCTGATAACTTGTTGTTAAAGTAGTTATATACAAAGCTGTATAATATTTAAGGTCACCACCATTTGCACTTTTGAAATATTCAAAACTTATATTTTCGAGCCTTCTGTTTGCGTACACATCTAAACGCTTCTTTAAGTCTGCAAGATTATTCCCTTCTCCATCGTTATACGCCTTCTTGGCAAGCGTTGCCGTACTCGCGTTACCTGCATAGCTTGTACTTGTCAACCCTAATACAGAAGCAATCTTCCCTTGTATATATTTCCAAACAAATGACATTTTTCTATTATAAAAAACGCCATCTGTTGCGTTTGGATTTAAATGTGTGAATGCTAATGTGTTTTCGTCCGTAATATCTGTTGTGGCCGTACTCATTCCACTATGTAGATTAAATTCAGCACCTTTAGCCGTAGCAGCACCGGTACCACCATTTTCGATTTTGATAGTGCCTGATATTCCCCCTGCTGAAACATTTTCAAGTTCTTCTTTTGTTGCGCATTTCGCTACCAAACTATCTACTTCGCCCGCTGTGTATGCAATTTTCTTGCAGTTATCTAGCACAACACTATATCCGTCTGGCATAGTTCCACTACTGTCTTTACAGTTAATCCATGTACCTACATACGTGCCACTGAACATACCATGCAATCTAAGAACCCTACCACTTCCTGAACATTTTAATGCTAAGTAATATTTTGCATTTGTTGCATCATGCACGATACAAGGTCTATATGCTGTCGATTCTGTTCTTAAGCATAATCTTTGACCATCTTCAGCAGTAACCTTTTGATATGCCACTCCCATTAGCACCTTAGTTATACTCTCATTCATATATCCGTTATCACGTTTGGAATATACAAATCCGTTGAATCCATACTTTATACTACTGTTTGTTGAAGTCAGATTGTACCAAGTTGTAACATCAAACATCAGTAAGTACTTAGCATAACCACTGTTGTCGGGTACGGAAGTGCTTCTTGTAGTCAATCCATTTATATTAGTTGTTCCGCTAACAGTACCGCCGGATAACGGCAAATAATTGTGAGAATGTGAACTAGAAGCCTTGGCATTTAACTGCTCTTGGATATTGCCTGTAACTCCGTCAACAAAATTCAGTTCATCAACTGTGGCTGTTAATCCTTCAAGTGTGGTGGCCTTATCTGCACTTTCCGCATTTCCCGATAAATCACCAGTAAACTTTGTTGCCTTAATCTCACCATTTAAAGGACTTGCCGAAATACTCTCATTGTAATACACAAGGTTTGTAGCTTCGTTCGGGTCTTCTCCTGCGTTTGCATAATTATAATGCATTAATAACGGTCTGTACTTTGACGCACCTGAACGTGCTTGTCTTACCATGTTGTTTGTGTCGGTAAATTTAGCACCGGAAGGAACATCTGCTTCAACTGTATGTCCGTTTACCTTAGATGCACTTGCAGAATTACCACCATACTCTGTGGCAGTAAGCCCAAGTACGGAACTAATCTTTGATTTGATGTAATTCCACACACTAGATGCTTTTCTATAATAAAATCTGCCATTTGTAAGACTAGGGGACATATATACGCCTGCGAATAACACATTGTCTGTCGGGTCGTAAGTGTCTTCACTCATTCCTGCGGTGATATTATACTCTGCTCCTTTAGCAGTAGTAGCACCAGTACCACCTTGCGCAATACTATGTGTTTCTTGTGAATGTTCATGCGCTTTATTCCAATTGCTTTTTTCCGTTGCGGTGGTATGAATAATTGAATTTCCTGTGTGTCCGTCTAATTCCGCTTGGCTTGCTTTTGATCCAATAGATTCATCTAACGCTTTTACTACATCTTCATTTTCTGCCATTGCATCTGCAATTTCTTTCAGCGTGTCTAATGTAGATGGTGCACCATTAATCAAATCGGCTATCTTTTGGTCTGTGTAGGCATTTGAGTTCGCATATGCCTTATCAATAGCGCTCTGCTGCGCCGTAGATACAGGCTTACTAATATCTGCCGTGTTGTCTACGTTTCCAAGTTTAATATCATCCTTTGACGTATTATGTGGATTGCCACTTGTTAATTGGCTATGCTCATAAGCCGTGTTTAAGTTGCTTTTTTCTTCTTCTGCGACGTGAATACTTTCATCTGTTGCATGGCTTTCTATATCCTGCTTATTTTTTCCGGCTGATTCCTTAACCTCTTCCAGTTTTGCGTTCACTTCAACCTTATACTGCGTCAACTCTTGCTCTATTTGGCCAATTCGTTCTGTATTTTTAGCAAAATCCCCTTGGGCTAAAAGCCCAAGGTTGTATTTGCGTTCCAGGTCTTGCGGTGTTCTTACACCCTGTCTATCTTGTTTGCTCATACCGTCCCCCTTACCAACTAACTGTGCCGTCTGAATTAACTTTCATATCTAGTGATTCTAAAATAGCCACCATCTCTTCATAAGAAATGTCATCACGGTTATTCAAATACTCTACAATGTCAGCATTATAGGCCTGCTTATCCGCTTTGCTGTCATACAGACTTCTGTAGAGGATAATTTTTTGACCATAATCAAGGTCTAAACTGTTAATATAAGCAGTTTTCTTTTCCTTAGCACTTCCACTAATGGCGTTTCCGTTTTCGTCCTTATCTGCCTTAATATCGTTTAGTCCGCTAGTGTATGACTTATAAGCATCGTAACCACCTACTGCTTTAGAAACTACATAATCTGCGTAATGATTTGAGAACAAGTCGAACTCGTCTAATGACATATCGTTTTCGATAGCACCTTTGATTGGATTTTCCTTGTAGTATTCAACGCCATCTTTTGTAGCGTTTGTAAACTCAATTCCTTCTTTCTCTAAGTACTCTCGCTTTGCTTCATCTCTTGCATAGTCGTATACGTCATTTACCATGTCAACACGTTCTTCTGTGGTAGCACCCTGATATGTTGTGCTATTAAATAACTCTTCCAACAAATCATTTGCCGTTTGTCCATAAGTTTTCTTGAAGTCGGTGTATTCCTTGCCGGACATCTTGTACTTTTCGCCCTCATAGTTCACGTAGTTATATGGAACATTCGGAATTAAGCCGTTATCTCCTGTTTCTGCGTACAATTCCTTGATTTCTCCGTCTATTTCTGACGCTACATTATCTCTCTTGGAATATGGCGCAAGGAAAGTTTCAAACGCCCTCTGTACAACATTCTCGGTCTGCTTAATCTCATTGCCCCAAATATCCGTTGAAGGTTCAAGCGTTTCTCTAAGTAACGGAATCTTGTACTTAAGTTTATTAATAGTTTCATCAACAAACTTGAAGTCGCTATCTCCGGCAACTTTCGTACTTCTCTTCTTGTCGTCCATAACTGTGGCAATCTGACTTGAAAGCGTAGGCACAAACTGTGTAACGTAGTTTTGCGCCATTGACTTACCTATTCCGGTGAATTTCTCAATACCACTGTCATACGAACTAAGCACATCGTCTAAACTTGACAAGAAAGACATTTCGCTCAATGGGTCAAGTGTCTGTGCCAGTGTTTCAACAACAACATCACCATTCCACTCTTTACCTTCTACCAACTGTTCATAAGCATTCGCACCTACGAATAACGGCATCGCCACCGGAGAAAGCCAACTCAATGAATATGTGCTACCGCCGATATTAACGGAGTATGACTGTTTTCCGAGTTGATAATCGTAAGAGCCTTCCTTATCATCGTCACCTGCTCCATTAAGGAATCCTGACATAGCCAACATATAGCCTGCGAGTGCAAGTGCTGAACCAGTAACATTTTGTGCCAAGTGGTCTACTAACTCGCTTGCTTCCATGTTGCCGTTTTTCACTTGTGCAACATCGTAAGTTAATGTTTTTGCAAATCCTAAAGGCGAATAATTAAGACCTGCTTTTGCTACGTTGACAGGTGTTTTTTTGAATGGAAGAATTGCACCAACCGCTACTTCTGTAGCTTTATTGTGCTTTTCAATCTCATTAATTTTGTTTGCTAACCATGAATACTGCCGGAATGTAGCAATTTGCGACTGCTCTATTGCGTAGTTCTTTGCCTTTTCTACCAATTCTGCATTGTTAGCAATATCCTGTTCCGTCTTAATGCCGTTAGCGGTCAAATACTCGCTTAAAGCATTTGTAAAGGCAGGTTTACTAAACCACCAGTCTTCCTTGCCTAACATATCACTGTTAAACTCGTAGACACTATTAAGAATCTTGTTCTTAAAGATTTGACGTTTCTGTTTGATAGTAGCGTCCGTACTGTACTTGCTATCACCTGTAATAACGTCTTTCATCTCACTTGTGGTCTGCTTTGCAAAGGTCTTTACTTCTTTTGTAGCAGGAATCCATGTTTTTGTGCGGTTTTCAATAGGCGCAATGGTTTCTATTGTTCTTGCAACCGCATTTTTTGCTTCCAATGTGCCTTTCATAGCCACGTTAGATACAAGGTTTCTGATGTGTGTCTTAGGATTGCCAAGCATTGATAAGTAACGCCATGCGTTCATTTTATCCCATGTTGTCACTTTCATTTGGTCTGCAATCTGCTGTTTTACATCTTCAACGGCTTTGTTCAAGTCTTCTTGCTTGTAACTACCATCTTTGCCGTATGTTTTGAGAATATGGTCTATCATTTCTTGCGTAATAACTACGCCGTCAAATGCTTTATCGCCCTTTGACTTGCCACGCTCAACAGTCTTTTGAAGCATTTTCAACTGTCCTTCCGGAGTTAAACGCTTAATGATTGATAATGCTTGTACTTTCTGTCCTAATTCAGTACCTAAGATAGAAACGTTTTGAATTAATTCCCCTGCCGTCTTGTAATCTCCACTCTTAACGGCTTCTTGAATCAATCTTTCACCTAACGCAATATCGTCCAAGCCTACGTTTTTGTTTACAAATCGTCCGTTAAAGTAAGTAACCGCATCACTATAGCCCATTCTGCCCAACATTGCGTTTGCATTGCCTAACGTTTTCTTGTTGGAAATAGGCTGATAGTGGATTAAATCTTGGTCTAAGTCTTCTACAAGTACTTTCCCGTCCACGGCTTCACTTCCGGTTGAAGTGCCTACCCATTTTCTTTGTTGTTCATCGGATTTTGTTGTTCCTGTCTCCTGCTCACCTATCGGCGCAACATCTTGATTTTGGATTCCTTCCGATGTCATTTCCTTTACCGGTGCAATATCTGTTTCTGTTCCAGTTGTTTCTTGAATCGGTGCTAGTGCCGTTTCAAGGGCAATATCTCTTCCGTAAACATTGTGGCTGCCGATTGGGGCCATTTGGTCACCTAATGACATATTAATGTCCGGATTGTCGGTCGGATTTTGGTTTGTAATAGCGTTAATTTGTTCAGGATAAAATGCTACTGTTTCGGTAGGTACAACAATTCCATCGTAGTCCGTGCCGTTCACTTCATTGAACAACTGAATTGCTTCTACCATATCACCAATACTAGTTGCGTTTATATCCATAATCATAGCAAAGTCATCTTTACCAAATACGCTGTCTGTTACACTATCAATCGTTGCACCATAACCATAATTCTCAATGCCGTAATCTTCATTCTCTGCAACCGCTTCTACAAACTTTCTCAACTGCTCTTTCGTAATATCGTTTGTACCTTCGCGCATTGGATTTTTGATGTTTAGGTATACCTCATATCTATTTCCGTATTGGCTTGCGTGGCTTTCGCTTTCGGTAAAGTAAAAACCTCTTCCGTAATATCCGCTTGACTTCGCTTTCTTCTTGTCAAATATCGTGAAAGAAGCCGGTGAGCCGTGGTACATAACCTTTAAGTTTCCGTTTCCATCTCGAATTTTGGAATCTTTAAAGTATTCAATCTGCTTTTCTGATAACTTATTACCATTGGCATCTTCACTTAATGAATACTTGACGTTTTCCGAATTTTGTGTTAATTTGTCGATAGCGGACATATCTTGCCTACGTTGGGAGTTATCACTACTCGCCATAGTAACAGGTGCGTCCGCTATATTTTTTTCATAAATATTAACCAAGTCATACAAAACAGCGGAACCATTTTTCCTTGTTGCGACTATAACATCAGCAACATATCCGTTTCCATTTACTCTATATGTGACATTTCCCCTAGCAAACTCCACAATATCATCTTTTCTTGTATGCTTAACCTTTTCTCCTATCCAGTTTTTCGCAGTAGCCAATATCTCGTCTGCGTTTGCGATTGTTCGCAATTTATCGTTGTATGCTTGATTAGGATTATTCATTAATGCATTTGCAGAATTTGACCTTCTAAATTCATCATTCGTTGTTTTATTTGCTTGGAATTTTTGACCGTTTACTTCAATTAAATTATTAAATCTTTCAGATAATACTTTTTGGATTATCCTTGCCACGCTTTCGCCCGATTGGGCATCTAAAATATCTTCGTTAATATCTACAAACAGGTTGCCGTCTGCATCTTTGGAAATGTTATATTTCGTATCTCCCTCCGCCTTGCCACCTTCCTGATACGCTTTCTCAAATGCTTTCTTAATCTCAAGTAATTTCTTCTCTTCTGCACTTCCGGATGTTGCCATCTTGCACATGTACTTGATTTCGTTATAAATCTTCTTGAAAATGTTCGGTTTTGTAGCTGACAGATTATTAATGAAGTCGCTGTCCGTGAAAAGGTAATCGCCTACTAAGTCAGCAACTACTTCTTTTGCAACTTTCGCATCGTAATCCGCATCAGAAAGCCCTGTGTACACGTTTTTGTACAGTTCTTTTGCGCTTTCAAATCTGCTTTCATAGTCACCTTTGCTATTCGCATACTCTGTGATAAGTGTCTGCAACTCTGTGTAAAGGTCTGTGCCTTCTAATACGTGTGTAATCTCATGACCTACTACGGTATTAAGTGCTTTTGCGGAATCAACGTTCAGAAGTACGTTATTATTCTGCACAAGGCCGTTAATTGTCTTACCTTCGATTGCAAAGCCGGAGTTCTTCAACGCTTCATTATTTGTAAAATCAAAAGAAACGCCCTTATCTGCTGATAATTTTGCAATTAAATCAACAAATTCGCGCGTTCTGTTTGTATTATTCAATATTCCACTTTCTACGGCTCTTTTGATAGTATCTTGATACTTCGCATCATACTGTGTCAAATCAGCTTCAAAGGCCTGACCTTTTCTAGCTTTTTCGTTGTAGCTTTCTGCTAACTTACTATCCTTAACTAACTCCTGCACCTCTGAAGATAACTGGTCTTTCAACTTCGTTTTCTCAGATTTATTCATGAGTTCACTTAATTCCGCTTTGGCTTCACTTAATCTTTTCTGCATGGCAGGTCTGGCATCATTCTGTAAGCTACCTATTTCCTTTTTGAGCGCATTTTCTTTGTCGGTTATAGATTTGTAGCTTTCATATGTTTTACCGCCTAAAACGCTTTCTATCGTATCTAAATTAAGATATCCTTTTTCAATATCATTAAGCACCTGTTCACGTATCTGAGACTTATCTTTTCTTTCAAGTTTCTTTCCGTCTGCTTCTGCTTCTTTGATACGGTTTTCAATTTCCTTTTCGACGACTGCTTCTTCATTCTTGGATAGCCCTGTGGCGTAATCTGTGCCGTTTTTAGCGGATTTAACCACGTTAATAGCACCCGCACCGCCACCGAGCAATAAACCGCCTATAAAGCTATCCCACACATCTTCTTTTGAAAACAATTCATTAAGTTCTTTTTCATCTGCGTAGGTAAGTTTTTGCCCGATTGCACTCATTAAGCCCGATAGAATTTCTTCACCGCCTTCACCAACTGCATCAATACCAAGTTTTGCAAGTGTGCGAACTGTTTTGTTAGAAATATTGTTTGCTAAAACCCTTGTAAGACCGTCATCTAAGGTCTTACCGCCAAAACTAATACCACCAGAAATTTTTTCGGTCAAAATCTCTGCTCCTGCGCTGATTAAACCACTCATTCCGGCTTCTCCGTAGTTTGCGTCCTGATTTAATGCGTTTTCTGTCTCTGCTCCAAAGGTTGTTAACCCTGTTGTAATCCACCACGGAACACCCATTGCTTGAAATCCTGCTGTTCCTAGTAATTGTCCTGCTGATTGCACAAGCGCATCCGCTTTCTCGTCAAAGACAGAGTTCTTTTCCATATCTTCATCAAGATACTTTTTCGTGTCCTCGGAAATTGTTTTTGCTTTTTCCCAGTCTTCTAGCGTAGCCATACCGCCACTTTGAGCGATATTGCTCATATACTGCCCTGCACCAAATCCGGCAAGTATATTTTTTGCCACTTCTTCTTCATCGTACAAGTCTTTTTTTATAAATTCAGCAGCATCTTTCTTTGCGCTGTTCATAAAGTCGTGGTCTTCTTCCGTAAGAATACCGCCGTTTTGCAGTTTTGAACTAGCGTATGTATATGGTGCTACATATGCGAATGTATCAACGACTTTTTCACCTAATCCGACTATGCTTTCAGTAGCATTTTTCAATACATCCATAGATGAACCGATAACTGCCTCTGACACTCCACCTTCGCTCTTTTTGAAGTAGCCGTCATACCATTTATCCGTCCTTACTGGTGCAATATCATCTGATGTTGTGCGTTTAATACCTCTACTTTTTACATAATCTTCAAGTTTAACAGTATCATCTATACCGGTTCCCATTTTTTTACGTTTCAAAAATTCTTCTAATGTATAGACTGCCATAATGTTACCCCTTCTAATAGAATCCGTATTTCTTCATTACATGCTGTAAATTCTCAAGCGAATCTATTTCGATGTAATTAGTACCTTGTTTTATACAATATTTATCATTACGCACTACAATTTTTGCAGTACCGTCTAATCCCAGTGCATTAATTTGTGCTTTCGAAAGGGCCTGTCCTAATTCAATACCGGTAAATTCCACATCTACTTTGCTACCGCTTTGGTTATCATCGTTGTCTTTTTTAATAGCAGAAACATCATCACTTGAGCCGTCAATAGTTTGTTTCTGAGCAAGTGCATTCTCTGTATTAATCTGACTAAGCACATCTTGATAGCGGCTATGATATGTATTATCAACACTCATTTTGGTACCTAACTGGTCAAGTACTAACTGATTTTTATATTGAAATCCGGCTAATGATATTTCTAACTGTTGTTGCAATGACTGGTACGCAATTTCTGCTAAAACACTACTATTTTGAAGCTGTGCTTCTGTAATAGCATTATTGTAGTTCTGCACCGCAAGTGAATAGGCTTCTCGCGCTGTTGCTACTCGGTTTTGGTATGTGTTATAGATACTTACTTGAGAACTTTCACTATATCCGGTGTTTGTCATTCCATTGGAAGCCATCTGCTCCGCATTTGCACCATATTTATTACTTTCTTTCTGCCAGTCAACATAGGCACCTGACTGTTCCCTTGTATAGTCTTTCTGAGCCTGCTCCTTCTGCTGTTCTATCTGCTCAATAGCAAAGTCTGTTTTCTGCTGCTGTAACTCAGATTGCGTTTTTTCCCAGGCTTTGGTAGCGTCTATCTGTGCTTGATAATATTTCCCCGATTCATCGATCATTCCCTGGTATGTATTTTGTACATCTTCTAGTGCTTGATCTCTTTGGGTTTCGACTTCCGCTAAACGACCATCGTTATAATTTGTTACCATTTTATCCCCCTTCCTAGGCTACCGCTTCAAATATCCACCTACGAAGCATTCTAATGTTGCTGTTTCTAGGCTAAATCGTGTCTGCGAATGGAATTTTAATTGAATATCCTTAAATTTCTTACGTTTAATCCGGCTTACAAAGTAGTCTATAATCCCTTTGTATTCCCCTATTAACTCAAACTCTGTGTCTTCCACCTTGGCATACACGGCAATATCTCCGGTTGCTTCTACTACACAGCCTCTTTTATTACTCGTTTTCTGCTTTTGTGGATATTTAAACTTGTCTTTTGGCGTAATCCAGTAACTTTCTACCGCGCTTATCCTGTCTGTAAGCGCGTAAATGCCATCTTCTGCGCCTAAATACAACACGCCTTTATCTACTTTCGCGCAAGTAACCGTTTTGCCTAATTCCCAGTAAAACCATTCATATTCAAAATGGTTTTCGTTTGTAAACATCGCTCTGCTGTCAGCTAAATATGCTTTATTTCCAATGAATACAAACAGGTACCCTTCCCACTCTTCCAAAATCATATCTTTGTAGTTAGGTTCCGCAATCAGCTTCCGGTCCACTAATGAACTTCTATGTGCTACTGCCTGTTCCGTAGTAATATCGCCGTGTATACCTTCCATTCCTCGGTCACTAAAGAAGATAATATCGTCATTGAAATTAATTGCCTTTCCTACACACCCTGTAGCAATGCTTGAATGGGTGCTAGGATAGATTTTTCCATATTCACTATCAATTGTTGGAGTATGATAGAAAACGGTCGTATTTGCCTGACTAGGCTCTTTGAACACCCACAACACATTATTGCCTGCCACCAAGCCTTTTACCATTGCAGAATCTAATCCCTCGCTGTAATAGTCCAAATCACTACAATATGTTGGGTCGTTCAAGCTACAATGAAAAATCGTATTCGGATAATCTTCGTTTCCACTAAAAAACACCCTGTTATCAAATACTTGTAACAGAGTGCTCTTTTTAATTTTTTCGCTATATCCGGCAACTGTTTTTTTGAATTTTACTTTCACATTGTCTTGTCCGTCTGTTAACGGTACTTCCGGTGCAGTCTCAAAAATAATCTTTCCTTCTGCATAATCTACTGTATAATCAGCTACGGCAGCATCTGCAACCGTAACTTCAGGAACATAATCTGTGTCAATTTCTTTTGAATCTAACACGAATTCCGTGCTTTCACCATCGGCAAGAAAAGTATTAATGCGATAGTCTGAAAGTAAATTGACATCTTCATATATTGTGCCACCGCCTGCAGGCTTTCTAGCAATGGAAGTAGTAGGCACATATCCCACCACTTCTTTAATCTCTGTACCGTCATACTGCAAGTAATTTTTGCCATCTTTAAAATACCAAACACTGTTATAAATAAAGCTGTTACTCTTCGATGCTTTTACATCGGAAAATAACTCTATCATGGCATTCTCTACGAACTTATATAACTTGGTGCCAGAATGCACAATTAGCATCTCTGTATTCCCTGCTTTAAATGGAAATATGCCGTAAATCGTATCATCGAACTTACATAACAACTCCATTTCCGGACGCGTTCTTATACTCTCAGTTTCCGTGTAGTCCTTCCACACGTTCAAACTGTCTGGACTTCTTACAAGATTAATTTCTTCGCCCCTAAAATCTACGCCACGGAAATTACTATAAACTCTTGTAATCAAATCTGCCATCAGATATTAACACCCCCATCAATGTAAATAGAAGTCATTGCATAACGTGGGTCAAGCTGTTGTATCATAGCTTCGTATCTTCTTGAATATATCACGCCATATTCGGTTGAAACATCACTCTTTAACAAATCTCCAGCAACACCATACGGCATAATTTCAAGCACGTCTTCGCTCAATTCAAACTGATACTTCGCTCTGTTCTTATCAGTAATGCGTGTAGGATAACGGAAGTATTCAATCTCTGCCGTTCCGCTTTCTAAGCATTTAATAACGGTTCCCTGCGCCTTTGATTCGTACTCCACGCCACGAATCATACTAATCTGATATACTTCGTAATCTGATTCGTCTGTAATATCTTCAAACCGAATCAAATCCCCTTCTTCAACGTCCATTTCTACATAGTCCGGAATCTTTTTATACCTTGCCAACTCAAACATTATTTGAGTAATTACAGTTTCCATCTTCGTAGCAATATCTGGGTCGTCCGTTAAATATTCGCTTTCCGGATTTAATTCTTCGATAAGGGCTAATACCTTTTTTTTCATTTCTGAAAGTGTCATATACTCACTCTCCTTAAACTATTGCGATAGAATAGCCAAAATTTCATCAAGTTGTGTTTTAATAATTTTACCCTGTCTTGCTGATAATGGCTTCTCCGCTTCATCTGTATTCAAATCGTCTACAATATCTGTTTTTTTCACTCTTTCGTTAAGTGCTGTTCCGGTTGCTTTTGCATCGGCTGAATGCCCTTTTTTTGTAAGCGTTGTATCGACCTGTGGAATAGATGTGATCGTTCCTCTTAATGCCTTTAACGATTCCGTGTTTGTTGCATTTCCTTCAATACTCATAATTACCCCTTTCTACAAAGAAATGGGCACCCGAAGATGCCCTTTTTGTTACTGTCTTAATTTCAATTCATAAATATAACCTTTTCCGGTTGCACTACCGCTTGATTGGTAATTCTGTCCTAAATACAAGTACAGATAATAATTTCCGTCAAGTTGTGATGCATCTAATGTTACTGTCTGTTTTTCTAATGTTCCTGAACCGATTGAGTTCTTATAGAAACTTAAATACTTTTCTAAACTAGTGAAACTTGTAAGCCCCTTTTCTGATCCAAAACCGATTGCAAGTGGATAGTTTTCGTTCGTATATGCAAGCAGTGAACCACTTAACACAATATCAAGATAATTGAAGTTACTTAAGTTGATTTCCTTGTTCATATACGCCATGATATGAGCATTTGGATAGTTTTCCGAACCCTGAACAGATAACAGCATATATGCATTATCTGTAGTGTTAATCACGGAATTTGCTCCGTTTTCATCTGTCACTACAAAATCAAGTGTGAAATACCTCTCATTCACTACGCCATCGTCATAAAGCACTCCGTCAAACTGGAATCCACAATTCAATGAGCCAACAACAACGCCATTATAATAAACGTCAAGCATATCTGTATCATTGTTGTACTTAACTATTGAGCCTTCCAACTCGGCAATCTTGTTGTCATAGGTTGTCATATCAACCTTCTGACCTTCCAATGGAGCAAGTTTATAATTACCTGCCTGAATTGTTGTATTTGCTTCTAATTTTGCCACAATATCTTCATCAGAAACATAATCAAAGGTATGTGCGATTGATTCTACTGAGTACACCCATAAATCCGGCACGCCAACAGTACCGATGTAAATATTCTGCCCGATTTTATACTCGTCCTTATCCATTGAGTTTAATGCAGCAATCATAGTTACATAGTCATTGAATGAAACTGCCTGATTTCTTCCCTTCGCAATATTTCTAGCCGTAGCATCTTTTACTGCATAGCCATTTAAACTTGAAAATTCATTCATTATTACGCACCCCCTACATTTGACAATTTCAATGTCAATGCTTCATTTTCTGCATCGTATTCTAAGTCAGCATTGATAGATTCAGTTGACAATACATCGGACACTGTCTCTTTGATATTCTCGTTAATATTCGCCATCTTTTCATCAAGTCCCATAATTGCTCTTGCGATAGCCTGATTCTGTACCGGTCTAGTAGATAACGGATCTAATGACGCATCTACGCTTGGTATTTCCTCTTCCGGTTCATCCACCAAATCTCTTCCTTCCGGAAACAGTTTAAAGATCTTCGCTCCGTCATCATCATAACCAATAATTGTCTGCGGATTTGTAAATGGGTTTAACTCCACTTCATACCAGTAGTCAACCGGTTTACTAATCACATTACCAATCTTTGTGTCCTGCCCTGTCAGAATGATGTCTACATGTTCTGTTTCTGCCGTAACTGGAAAATCCTTTTGCAATACAACTTTCTCGCAGCTCTTTTTCTCGAATACCTTTACTCTTACAACATCGCCTGACTTAAAAACATAATTTACACCGTTCTCTTCGGCTGAAACTGTAAAGAATACTACATCTCCTCTTGTCACATAAATTGACAAATCCTCATTGATAAGAAACATATGCTACCCCCTTATAAATCTTCGATACACTTAAGTTCCTCTACTGCCTCTTTAACTGTTACAAACTGCTCTACTGGCTTGATATAGCCACGCCCTTCCTCTTCAAACACAAGTACTTCACCCTCTTTAAGATAAATTGTAGTGTCGTATGTGCTTTCAAAGGTTTCACCCTTTACTTTGGTAATGGAATGGAAAACTAAGTCTTTTAACGTCTGCTTAACGTTCTCATTCTCATACTCAAATGTTGTGTCTTTTTCCACGATAATTCCGTGGTACAAGTCTACATTCGGTTTTCTAATAAAAATCATGCTCTTCTCCTTTCTTTCCCTCTTTCGTCAATGTATCTTTTGCGTACACTCACGAAAATGATGCACTCACGAAAAAGGGAAGGGGATTGCTCCCCTTCTCCTTAATTCTTCTTGCGTGTTCTTTTCGGTTTCTCCACTTCCGCTACGTCACCGATAACCTCAATCATGTTCACGCTGATAGCCTTTATCTCCGCAATACGCTCTTCTGATAACTCTATCTCTTCGTTTACGCCATGAAGTCTTCCGGTTTCTTTATCCGTGAACGGAATATGAACTTTTACCAGTTTCATAAGTCACCTCTTATGCTGTTGCTGTTAATGGTACTTTAACAACCTGAATACGTGCTTCGTCGATAACTTTTGCACCGAATGTGTCAAGACCACGAACAATGTCTTTGAAACGTTTCTCTGCACGTAATGCTTCAACTTCGTTAATCTGTCCGGCAAATGCAATTGCTTTCTTGCCACGAACGTCACAGTATGCGTGTGTGCCGTCTTTTGCCATGTTGTTTGACATGATTACGTCAAAGCCATCATATACACCAACAACACCCTTCTTGATTAATTCAGGGTTATTTGTAGAAAGTGTGATTAAGCAGTTCTTGAATACGTTGTAAACAGCAGGTGTGATTTCGATAACGCCTTCTTCATCGAAGTTACGCTCTCTTAATGCTACGATAGCATCGTCAATACCCTGTTTAACTGCTTCTTGTGTAAGGTTTGTAGCGGTTGAAGCGTTTGTAGCACCTTTGATAAGGTTTGCTACGTATGTATCACGTGCAACTGCAAGTCCGTGTACTGCTTTACGCTGATACTCTTCAGGTAAGCCCGGAACGCTCTGTGCTTTGTCTACATCATCTACGTAGAAAGCGAAGTAGTTTGCTTGGTCGATTGTTAATACCTGACCTGCATCTTTCATGTCTTCAATGTCGATGTCCTTAGAACCATCGTAAGCACCGATTGTTGGTTCGCCTACGCCTAAGATTTTTACTGATTGTGCGTATTTGCAATCACCTTCGTAGTCACGTAAGCAATTGTCAACGAGTTTACATGCTAATTCTAAAGAATCCTGAATTTTTTTAGACCAAATCTGCTGAATAAAGTTTGTTACTGCCATAATAATTTCCTCTCTTCCCGAGAAGTATTACCATATCTGCATTGAACGCTCTACCGCCTTGAATAATGCCGGATTCTTGTCAAAGTCCTGCTTTGTGAACTTCAATGCTTCATCTCTTGTGTAGAAGTCTTTCACGGCATCTTCTGTCGGAGTAATGGTTTTCATACTTCCCATTGTGCTAATTTCTTTTTTTGGTTGCATTTTGTTGTAGATTTCATAAATCTGTGTGATTGGTATATTGGAATTGAACTGACTAGCAAAATCTTTAAATTTCTGACTGCCGTACACTTCTTTTGTTACGCCAATTTTGGAAAGTTCTCTTGTTTCCTCTTCGGATTTTCTATACTCTGCAAGTTCTTTGAATAAAGCCTTTTCTCTAGCACTCATATTAGCCACGCCAATATTTGCAAGGCGGTCTACTTCTTCTACAACATCATCAAAGCCACCCTTGATAATATCCTGTGCGTCTGCTCTTGCTAATACCGCTACATCATGGTCTGAATATGTCGGCTGTGTTGGCATCTTAATGCCCTTGCTCTCGTAGAACTTCTTAAGTGTGTCTGTCACTTCCGCAACATCTTCTTTGCCTGTTCCTGCCTTCAATACGCTTTCTAATTCTCCGTACTTTCTTTCGTACTCTTTGCGAATCTTGGCTTCGTTTCTAGCAAGTCGCTTACCTACAAGTTCGTTTACCTCTTCTTGTGTGTAAGTCTTAATCTCCGGTGTAGCAATCTGCTCTACCTCTTCCCCAATTTCTTCTGTAGTTGGTTCTACGTTTTCAGTAACTTCTGTTACAAGGATTTCATTGTTGTCCATGTTTTTCTCCTTCCTATTTTTTGAATAGTGTTTGTTTCACTAAATCCATGTGCTTTTATCCTCTTCAATGTTTGGAGCATATAAAAAGTGCCTTATTCAATTTCAAAGGCACTTTCAATCTCGATATTTTCCATTTTTGCTCTAGCTTCTAATACTGCTAAGTAATCTGCCATCGCATGTAACTGCATAATGAATGTACTTCTAGGACAAGTAGGTGTGAAATTCAACACTCCGTTATCCCAATCCTCAACCATCTTTTTAAGCTTTCTGTAACGGATAGCATTCTGATAGTATTCAGCTTTGAATCTGTCCTTATAATCAGCACTATTCATCATTTCTGCTGTGTCTTTTAATTTCATTGGCTTTAAATCCATGCTACTCTCCCTTCTTTCGCAAGAAATACTTCTTAACGTACTTCTTTCGATAATGACCATTGCCTTCTGCTTCGTAGTACTCACCTACAATGCGATAATCTAACAACCGGTCAATAATGCTTTTAATACGTTCTTTCATCTGCCTTACCTTTCACGCTATAAAAGTGTGATGTCACTCACACTTTTCTGCATAATTATGTGATTGAAACTTAGTTATCGTCCGGATTATCCTCGATAACTTCTACATCTTCCTCTTCATCTACTGGCACTTCCTCTTCCATAGGCTGCTGAGAACCGCCCATAGCGGATGCAATTTGACTAGCCTGTGCATCAGGGTCACTCATGATGAACTGATTTGCACGCTGCTGCATCAACTGTGCCTGCGCTTGGATTTGTGCAATCTTCTTCTGCTCACCCTTAATATGTTCGATTGCTTCTTTAATCTTCATCTTTGGTGCTACGCTGTCATCATCAAGAATGTTCACATAGGTTTCTAACTCGCCCACTCGCTGTGCCGTGAAATAGCCCTGTAACAAAAGATTTTCGATTGTCTGCTCCTGTGCAAATTTGTCATAAACGCCTTTTGGTGTAATATCAATCTTTACTGTAGCCTGTAACTGCTCCAATACAGATTGTGGCACATTAACTAGTTGAATGGTCTCTTCTCCGGTCCGTGGGTCAGTTACCTTCTCTTCAAGGTTTACGCCATCAACGGAGTGTACAATGAGATATTCAAGCCATATTCTCGCCAAATCCTCAATGAAGTTCTTATAACTTTCTCTTTGCTCCGTCATCGGTGCTTGTGACGCTTGCTGAACTGCTAAAATTGCTCTGCCTGATGCACTCTCTGGATTAACGCTACCTGTTGCTACATCTCCGGCACCTGCCAACTCTCTTGTGACGTTAATCAGGTCTTCCTGCAACTGCTTAACATCCGGGGACATCTGAGCAGGAGGGACAGTACCTACAATCTTATGCACATCGTCTACTGCATTTCCGTTAGTCTTAATTACTCCACCAACTGTATTAAGTGCTTGTGGGTTAGAAATCTTGCTAACATCGGCTACTTTCTGTGGGTATGCCTGATACTTAACTGTCAGCACTCGTCTAACCTCTGTACGATTGACTTCAATCTGATTCGGAATTAAGTATCTGACTTCACCTTCGCCCCTTGCACTTCCTTCTTTCTTCTCCCAAATGAAATGCGCTACCGGATAGAGTGAAAGCCCTGTATCCTTATCCTTTACAATCTCTACCCATCGTGTAGCAATTGAATAGTGTACTGTGCCATCTTTCTTATACATCTTATACACGATAGTAACCATGTTATCTAATTCAATCTTTGACGCTTCGCCACTCTCTTCGAATGTGTCATTGTCACCGATAATGAATGAAATCTTTTCCTCGCTTAATCCGTTTGCACGTGCAAATTCGATGGCATTTGACACCGGCATACGTTTACGTATTAAGATGTATGGTTGTTTCTGAATATCATCGTTATTCTCATTGCCATAGTAGACTTCATTCTTCTTGATTACTTCGTTGACCGGGAGCATCTTTTCCGTATCAAAATCAACATAGATAATACCTTCATCGTTGATAGCACCATCTTTTGTGACTTCTCGCCCTTTATTGTCCATCTTGTCACGTTCCCATATGCGTCTAGCGTAACTATTCAGCATATCGCAATAACGGCTTGATTCCCTATAGAAGTCTGCGTTTGCAAAGTTCTCAGATGAATAATTAACTGCATACAGATTGCTATGAATAACCGACAATTTGTACTTTACAATAGGTTTAATGAAGTTCTTCTGTACCGGTTCAACATCGCCCAATTTAGCCCCTGCCCATTGGTCTCCGTTGTACATTCGATAGTTCCGGTCCGTATCAGTATAAATACCAACCCTTCTATGATAATTTCGCCCTTTCTCATACAAACCCCATATAGGTGTTTCTTTGATTTCTTCAATATTCATCTATTCACCCCCTTGGAACGTCTTCTTGGTGCGCTCCTGTGCCGTCATACTGTTCTACATTACGCATGATAACTGCAATTCTATCTTGCTCCTTCTCAGCTTCCCGTCTTTCCTGGTACTCCTTGTAAGCTGTCAAAGGACTTTTGACAACTGGTGCTTCAATCTCTTTTCCGGCTGCAACTGCCTGTCCTACCTTTGCACCAACAAAAAAACACGCTATATTCAGCGTGCCTACTACTGCGATTAATAAAATTGTTTCCATGTACTCTCCTTATACCACAACTATCTCTTCTCCGTAGTCATATTGTGTCTGCGCCATCTTTTCTACATTAAACCGAAACTGTGATGGCATCTGCATCGCTTCTGTGTCAAATACTACTTGCTCTCTTATATGGTGTGCTATTGCTAATCCCATCATTTGATCATCGTGACCGCCTTCCGGTGCTTCAATGCGTCCCTTCTCATTCCTAATAATGGTCAGCAGTTCTTCAAGCGTATCTTTGTCATTGATTGTGTCGCAATGTTCTCTTACTATCTCTATCAATCGTGAAATGATTGTAGGACGTGTAAGCGAAGTGGTCTTAAAACCAAAACGCTTTTCCGTCTTGCCTGTGTACGTGTCTTGACTTTCTCGCACATACTGATTCATGTAACCAAGTCTTTGAAGCTCCATAATTGGGAAACTATCAAAATTGGCTTCTATGCCGATTAATGCGTTCTTGTAGTACATTCCTAAGCAGTACATTTGCTTTGTATACTGGTCCGCATCAAACTGGTGTTTAAGTGCTGCTACTTGTACTCCGGTTCTTGCATCTAATACATGAGCAGTGAAACAGTCACTACCTTCTCCGGCAGTGTCACCGCCTATGCAATACTTTGTAACTGCAGGCGTGTTCGGTAACTGGTATATTCTGATATATCCGTTCCTGTCCGGCACCCATTTTATATTGCTTATTTTGAGTCCGTCATAGTCGTAGGTGAAATAGCCTACCTTTAACGGCTTTTGAATCGCTTCTAAGCGGTTTTGAATGGCTCTTGCATCAAATACAGTCTTACCAAGAATACCCCAGTGCCCTAAGCAGTACACGTTATATGTGTATTCATCTATATACTTCAAATCTTCAAGGGCTTTTCTATCATCATCGGTCAAGAATTTGTTGTCTTTATATGTACTAAAACATACTGTAGCAAGCCCGCTATCTATAAAATGCCGTTTAATCCAGTGTTGAATATTGATAGGGTTAAATGACAGCACCATCTGCTTCTTACTCTTGCCACCACGCAAACGGACTTTTAACTGGTTTATATCTTCTTCCTTGCACTCTGTGGCTTCTTCCACCCATTCGTGAGTTAATTCGCCATTTGCAAATGTAATGGACTTAATCTTTTCAACGTCATCTAATCCGGCAAAGGCTATCTCATTACCTGTCAGTTTGCACACAATACGCATATCGCTTTCATTTATCTTGAAATACTGTGACAAGTTCCAGTTCCGAATTACCTGCTTAAACAATGGAAATGTGCTTCGCCTGTTCGTGTCTCCGGTTTGACGTATCACTAACAGATTACATCTTGTTGGGTGCATTATCTTGTATATCCAACGCTGCCCAATAAAATATGACTTACCAGAACTACCGCCACCATAGAATATCAAATATCTATCGTCGTTATCTAAGTAAGGCAGGTACACATCGTTGAATACTTTCTTTGAGATTTTAATATTTACGTTCATTAATCATCACTTAATTCTATATTGATTGTTACTTCACTATTGACATCAGCTTCAATACTCTGTTTCTCTCTCCAGCCTTCAAAGTTATTGGCAAGGCTGAATTTTGCACCGTTCGCTCCATCTTTGTCGTACAGCCTTTCCTCTGCATAACGCTCTACTTGTGCCTTTGCGCGCGTAATCGTGTCCATAAATTCTTCTTTATCCTGATAATTCAAAAGTGATTGTCGGCTGTTAAAACCAAGCGCAAGTGCTAATCCGGTAATAGTTAATGGTCTTACGCCATATACAATAGGTGCGCCGTTCTTATCAAAGTATGGCTCTCCTGTCTCTTTGTTAATTAATGGCGTTCCCTTGCACTCTTCAAAGTATGCGTCTATCTTCTCTTGAATTTCCTCTTTACTCTTATACTTTGGAGGTCTACCTGCACTCATGCTGTACTCACTTCCCTTCTATATCACCTCTAACAAGCGTAGTAGGATTTGAACCTACACCGGCAGGAATCAAAATCCTGTGCACTACCTTTATGCGATACGCCTACACACAAAAAAGAGTCAAGGTTTTTATTCCTCAACTCTTTCTCTGTCAGCATAACAATAACATAACTAATGCGTGTCATTCCATGCCATCTTTTATTTTAAAGTTTGATAATGCTCTTGCATGGAATCTATGTACTTGTCTCCATGAATAATCCATTTCAACGCAAATCTTTTCCCATGAATAATTTCGCAAATATCGCAATGTTAATACTGTCTTTTCGTTTTCATCTGGCATCTTCTCAATCTGCTGTTGTACCTCTGTAAAACGTTCAACAGCATCTTTTCGGGCCTTAATGATCTGCGAGACTAACTTATCGTACTTAACCATATAATCCGATAAATCACGCTTATTATGTGCGCTTGGCATATCAGATGTTACTAAACTCGGCAACATTTCTCCTAAACGAAGTTCTTCTAGCTGTTCAGCTAATCGTTTTCCCTTTTGCTTAAATTGCTTATAACTTTGCAAATAGGCTTTCTTTTCTTCGTTTTCCTGTTGCCTACGCTGCTTTTGTTCTTCTGTTATCTTCTCCAACCCTATCCACCTTCTTCCTCAATAATGTTATATAATTCCTCCGCCATCACTCCAAGTGCATCCTGCGTGTACTTGATGTCCAACCGGTCAGCAGATGCCATGTACTCTAGCATTGCTGCTATTCCTCTGATAGTTTGTAAGTCTTGTTCTTGCATATAACCACCTCCAAGAATATTGTAATACATAAACTCGGAAGTGGATTACGCGATTCGCGCTATTGCAAGGGAATTTTCTTAGAAGCTAGGAATTCGCTAACCAACTGCATAGGTATGCCCTGCTTCTGCATAATCCCAGTCGTACTGTTGTCTAATCTTATACATGTTCTTGAATACTGGTACATAATCTATCTGTACTGCACTGCCGTCCACAATCTCATTCTGTTCCATGAACTTCTTAAGGGCTTTCTTCTGCTTTTTCTTGTCAACAAGGATATGGTGATATGTATAAAACTCTTTCATATACATCATTCCATTATCAAGCTCACTATAAAAAGCAGTCATAGTATAGCCGTCACATTCACGGATGTACTGATATGCCACAGTATTCACAGCATGAATGTCCTCTGTCCTGATAACCTCATGCATTGCCAGATACTTCTCAGCTTTAGCCAGTGCCGGTGCCGCATCCAAAAAGCAGTTAAAATCAATACTGGTATTCCATGCACAATCATATGTACCAGTCATGTACTGTAACCGATATCCTCTCGTTTCATTGCAAAGCCACGTTTCATCAAGGACCTTCGCTTCTCTGATATCACCACGTTTTACCA
>SVFH01000030.1 GCA_015056945.1 Lachnospiraceae bacterium
AATAGTCGGTAAAGATATTTTGTAGTATATTCATAAGACTATTATGAGGGAAAAAGAGACAAAAGAAAAGCCCTACCCCTCATGAATGAGGGGCAGGGGAGTTGAATAGGCGAAGCCTATTTTTTATCATAAAATATTCCTATGAAGTATAAATGTATCGCAGGAGGTGTTGGCAGTACGTTCCTTGACGTCGGATATTTATGGTATTTTACTGTGCATTTTTTAACATACATGGATGCAATTTTAAATCTTTATTGCAAGTAGAATCGAGATATGATATTGTGACTTCGATAATAAATAAAAAGTAAAGGGAGAAGATGTAAAATGAAAAAGCAAATAATGCGGATTTTAGCCGGAGTGCTTTGCACAGTGATGCTTCTTGGTGATGGTAGCATAGTGTATGCAACAAGCGGTATGTCGGATTCTTTAGAGGAATCTTCCGAAAATATTACGGAGGAAGTTTCAGAAGAAGCATCGGAAGAAACTTCTGAATCAGTAGATGAAGATGTTTCGGAAAAGTCAACCGAAGAAGTAAGTGAAGAAGCAACTGAGGAAGCTTCAGAAGAAGTAACCGAAGAAGCATCAGAAGAAGCAACTGAAGAAGTAAGTGAGGAAGTTTCAGAAGAGACAACCGAAGAAGTAAGTGAGGAAGTTTCAGAAGAAGCAACCGAAGAAGTAAGCGAAGAAGTTTCAGAAGAAGCAACCGAAGAAGTAAGCGAAGAAGTTTCAGAAGAAGCAACTGAGGAGACAAAATTATTCCCTGGGCTTCCGAAAACATATGAAGCAGGGACCCAAATTCTTTCGCAGAGAACTGAATTGCAGCAGAACATCAGCATTGCGTTCGGTGGCGAAGAAGGGAAGGCATATGTGGCAAATCAGATTTTGCTTCTTGCGGATAATGAGGCGGAAGCAGAAATCTACGCAGACGCATTTGCCGGTGAATTGATTTCCTATTCAGCAGGTGTTGCGGTTGTTGAATTGAATCAGGAAGAGGATGAAACGAAAGTATCTGTAAAAGATGCGGTAATGGCTTCTTTGGAACCGGTAAATAATCTTCCCGCAGCATGGCCGAATACGATTTATCAGACCTATGCAACAGATCCGGCAATGAATCCGATGGATGCTAATTATCAGTGGCAGCATGATGTTGCAGATACAACCTATGCGTGGGAAGAAGGCTATGACGGAGAAGGAATTACTGTAGCGGTTCTTGATACCGGTATCCGTCTTGGTCATGAAGATTTGAATCCTGCAAAGGTTTACTGTACTTCTCATGATAAAGAGGAACTGATTGAAGAGTTGGAATCGGAACACAGAGGGGAAGAATTTGATTATGATCTTTCGCCGGATGATTTATATGTTGGACATGGTACACACGTAAGCGGTATCATTGCTGCTGTTGCGGATAACGGCAAGGGTGGCGCAGGTATTGCACCGGGAGTAGAACTTTTATCCTGTAATGTATTTATGGCTGACTGGGGTGCTTCAACAGATGATATCATCGAAGGTATTGTCTGGGCACAGGAAAACGGTGCAGACATCATCAATATGTCACTTGGCGGTATTGTATACAATGGTATATTTGCTAAGGCTGTTAAGAATGCATACGACAACGGTGTTGCGGTATTCTGTGCAGCGGGTAATGATAACACGGCTACATACCAGTATCCTGCATCCTATCCCGGGGCAGTCAGTATTGCGGCATTGGATAAAGGTTTGCAGAAAGCTTATTTTTCCTGCTACGGAAGTAAGATTCGTTATGCATTCCCCGGTGTTGATGTTTATTCTACATCGAATATGTATACAGATGACTATGCCGGAATTTATGAACTTGCAACGAATGGCTATTGCATGAACAGCGGTACTTCCATGGCATCACCTGTTGGTGCCGGTGTTGCGGCAGTAGTGTTAGATTATGCAGAAGCAAACGGAATGCTGAAAGACTTAAGTGGTGCAGCAAAGGTTGATAAGCTGTTGGAAATCATGGATTCCGCAGCAGTACCCGTTGCAACTAAGGGGCTTGGTAAGGGTACGGTTTCTCTTTCTAAGCTTGTAGGTGCTACTACATTCGAAGCAACTCCGAAGGCACCGGTAATCAAAGAGAACAAAGCAGGAAAATATGTGGCTTCCAAGGTGGAAGTAGCCTTTGAAGAGCAGAAGAATGTAATTATCTGCTATACAACCGATGGTAAAAATCCGCAGTTTAAGAACGGTGTACCGGTTGGTACAACGCAAGTCGCATCACCGAATGCGTTGATTACGGGTAAAAAGAACATTACCTTGAAGGCAATTGCAGTAAATCCCCAGACAGGACTTTATAGTAAGACTGTAACGGCGAAATATACTTTGGCTCCGTTGCCGGATAAAATAGTTCTTGACAGTTATGTACAGTCTGCGATAATTGCGCAGGGCGGAAGCTATACAATTAAGGCAAGTGTGTCACCTTCTTATGCGGCAAATAAGAAATTAGTATACAGTGTGCGTGCACTTGAGGGTGCAACAGGTGTTACGGTAAATAACAAAGGTGTTGTTAAGGCAGCAAAGAATGCAACGCCCGGAAATTATAGAATTAAAGTTGCATCTGCAGAAAATGAATCAATTTATACATATTTTGCAATCAAAGTTGAGGCGCCGAAGAAAAACATTGTTTCCATTACAAGTGATAAAGACACCTATGAGCTTGGTGTTTGGTATTCATATCCGATTGAGGGAATTAAAATTGAAACAAACGATGGCTCTGTCGTAGAAGCGGACGACCTTGCATGGACTTGTGCCAATAATAAGATTGCAACGATACAGGAAGCTCCCGACGGATTATTTGTTTTTGGATTAAAACCGGGTAAAACAAAAATTACCGGAGCAGCGAAGGACGGCTCAAATAAAAAAATCACATTGAATATAGTCGTGGATGATCCCGTGGATTTCGTATCTATTGGCGGTTCTAAGGTTGTTGCGGCAGGTAAATCAATTACGCTTAATGTAAATGCGTATTCATACAGTGGTGTCGTAAAGAAAGCGAAAGACTTCAACTGGGACGTATATCCTGTCGATGGCGGTGTAAAAGTCAAAAACGGTAAGATTACAGCCGTGAAAAATGCGAGAGAAGGATTCTATACAATCGAAGCTGTTTCGAAAGACAGAAACCACAGAAGTGCAACCTATACCATAGAGGTAACAAAAGATGCGGTTAAATCCGTCAAGGTTGACAAAAAGAATACAAAGGTAACATTAACCAGAGTATCAGACACTGCTTATTCTAATTGGATTGCAAATGTTCCGGTTGATATAAATGGTGGAAATATCAATAGCTTCGATACAACGATTGCAGATACCGGTGTTGTGAGGGATGCATACCTTACATATTACGACACAAAGGGCTATTGGCTTTATATGGAAGCAGGAGATTCTGTCGGAACAACGACTGTTACATTGAAATCAACTGACGGAACCAATAAAAGCGTCAAAGTTAAAGTGACGGTAACAAATCCGATCTCCAATCTGGCAATTACATTCCCTGATGGAGGCAGCCCTGACTTGGCGTATACGAAGAGCATGAAACTCGTACCTGTATTTTCCAGTGAAAACGGTGTGGAAAAAAATGCAGTTAAAACTTTGAAATGGTCATCTTCGGATCCTTCTACGATTGTTGTGGATCAGAACGGAAAAGTGACTTCGAAGGCAAGTGAAGGTTTTTCAATTATTGAAGCATACTCAGAGACGTATAACCTTTCTGCATACATGGTGGTTTGGGCATGCGACCTTATTACAAAAGCTGAAGTAGTTGTTCTGGATTCGGAAATGACGATGAATGAAGAAGGAAATCCTGTGGAAACAGGAATTGTTACCTTAAAGGTAAAAACCAAACAGAACGGAACGAGATATTTGACTGCGTTTCATGTTGAATCATTTGATACTTCCGCAGATAAGGAAGGAATTGCTTTCCAGCATATGATGCATTTTTATGAAGAAGGGGAACCTCTTCTTACCGCGGCAGAATATGTTATTAATAAGCCCGGTACCTATACTGTAACGTTCTCATTAAGAGATGGTAATAAAGTGAAGGTAAAACATAAATTCACAATGAAATAATCAATAACGGAAAGCAATTTTGATTGCTTTTGTAAGATTGCGGTAATGCCTTTTTGGGGTTGCCGCAGTTTTTTTTATTGCATAGGAAATTCCTATGCAATAAAAAATCGCTCCGCTAAGGATGCGCAGTTCGCGGCAGGGAATTTTGTTGCTGAGCAACACCGCTCACGCGCGGAGAATGTGCTATGCACATTCTTTATTATTGCATAGGAAATTCCTATGCAATAGAAAAGCTCTGCTAAGGATGCACACTCGCGCGTAAGGAAGATGTTGCTGTCGCAACCGCGCCAGACGCGGGAGTCCGCTCGCGGACTCTTTGTTCTGGGAATAAACGGTGCTTTTTATATTTTACTGCGCTTTTTTTTATATACATGGATGTGATTTCAAGTAGTTGTTGCAAGCATAATCAGGGTATGATATTGTGGTTTCGATAATAAATAAAAATATAGGGAGAGGACGTAAAATGAAAAAGCAGATTATGCGGATGATAGCCGGAGTGCTTTGTGCAGTGATGCTTCTTGGGGATGGAAGCTTGGCATATGCGACGAGCGGTGCGGCGGATTTACCTGAGGAAGTTTCTGAAAGCGTAGCTGAAGAGAATTCTGAAGAAGCAAGCGAAGAGGTTTCCGAAACGTTAAGTGAAGAAAATTCTGAAGCAACAAGCGAAGATACAACGGAAGAGGTTTCAGAAGAAGCCAAAGAAGAAATCTCAGAAGACATAAGTGAAGTTTCTTCGGAAGAACTGAGTGAGGATGTCAGTGAAGAAATTTCCGAGGACGTATGCGAAGATTTTCCGGAAGAGACAAGTGAGGAAGAATCAACCGGAGAAGAAAAGTTTCCCGGTATGGGCGAATCATATGTTTTTTCCGCAGAGAACCAAAAGGCGCGAGAAAATCTTCAGATTAATTTGGAGAAAACATTAGGTGGTATAGAAGGGGAAAACTATGTCGAAGGTGAGATTCTTGTAAGTGCGGCAGATCGTGAAGAAGCAGAAAATTTTGCTGCCGCATTCGGCGGAAATCTGAGAGAGTATGTAGCAGGAGTTGCAGTGATTGAATTGAATGCAGATGGCGCAAATAGGGTCAGTGTGGAAGAGGCGGTTCTGGCATCTGCCAATCCGGAGAATTTACTTCCGCCCGCATGGCCGAATACGATTTATCATCTGCTTGATGCAGATCCGGCATTAAATCCTGCAGATGATCAGTATCAGTGGCACCATGATGTTGTGGATTCCAAATATCCGTGGAAAGCAGAATTTACCGGAAATGGTGTGAAGGTTGCGGTACTTGATACGGGATTAAGAGCGGGGCATGAAGATATCCATGCAGGTGCTTATCATGTGACTTCAGATGACAAAAGTGCGGGAGAATACAGAAATACCGTTGATGATAAATATACAGGGCACGGAACACATGTGTGCGGTATTATTGGTGCTACGAAAGGAAATGGAAAAGGCGGTGCAGGTATTGCTCCTGATGCATATATTTATAGTTGTAATGTATTCAACTATAGTGGAGGCGCATCCACAGATGATATTTTAGAGGGTATTGCATGGGCGATTGAGCAAAAAGTAGACATCATAAATATGTCTTTAGGAGACATGTATTACAACGGAGAATTTGAAAAAGCTGTGAAAGAAGCGTATGAGGCAGGAATTGCAGTATTCTGTGGTGCGGGAAATACGAATACAAATGGTGTTTTTTATCCGGCATGTTTTGAACATTCCATCAGCATTGCGGCACTGGATATCGGCTTGCAGAAAGCCTCGTTTTCTAATTACGGAGACAAGGTTCGTTATGCCTTTCCGGGCGTAAATATTTTGTCCACTATCGCAGGGTACGATACAGACGGAGATGGAATTATGGATGAACTTTGTACGGATGGGTATGCTAAGTATAGCGGAACTTCCATGTCCTCTCCCGTAGCTGCGGGTGTGGCTGCGGTTACATTGGAGTATGCGACCAGTCTGGGGATGCTTGACGGTTATGTAGGCAGTCAAAAAGTTGATAAGCTTTTGGAGATTATGGACAGTGCCTGTCTGCCTTTAAAGGGAGAGGGCTTAGGAAAAGGTGTAGTAAGCCTTTCTAAAGTAATTGGTGCAAAAACCTATGAGGAAAAACCAAATGCACCGTACATAATGCGAAATGCGGGCAGTAAATATTTGACAGATCATGTCAACGTCGAAGTATTTATCGGTTCCAATCAGGTGATTTGCTATACACTTGACGGTTCCAAGCCGGTATATAAGGACGGCACTTGCGGAAAGAACACCATTATGGAATGGCCGTTTGGTAACTTGGCATATATTTATGTGGGGCATAAGAGAAATGTTGCTTTGAAAATGATGGCCGTGAATATGGAAACCGGCCTATGTAGTGACATCGTGACGGAGAAATATGTATTTGAGCCGAAGGTGAAGACGATTACGCTTGTCAATAAATCCGGAAAGGTTACTTTGAGTCCGGGAGAAAGCGTATCACTTACTCCGCAATTTTATCCAGATATAGCCAAAGATAAGGCAGTAGAATGGTTGGTGGCGGATGAGGAAACGGATATTACCGTAAACTCCAAAGGTGTGGTCAAAGTCAAAAAGAATGCTGAACCGGGCGAATATTATATTATTGCGCGGATGAAAAATAACAAAGAAGTTTCAACAAGTTATCGGCTTTATGTAGAGAAACCTTCCAAGATGATTACTTCCATTACCAGCGAAAAGACACAATATGTAATTGAGGTGAATGCAGATTCTGTGTTAGAGCCGATTACTGTGAATACGATTGATGGAAGCCTTATTGATCCGCAGGCATTAAATTGGCAAATCAGTAATCCGGATATTGTTTCGTTTGACAAGAGCGGGGAAAAAATGTCTGTTTTTGCTTTAAAAGCAGGAAAAACCAGACTTGTCGGAACAGCAACGGATGGTTCAAAGAAAAAAATAACAATTCAGATTACGGTTTTACCTTATATTTATTTGGATGGAGTTGCCCCCGTAATAACCAAAGGCTCTAATGCAACCTATAATGTACTTGATGTCGACGGTAAGAAATTAAAGGCATCTTCATATGACTGGAGTGTGGAACCGGCAGGTCAAGGAGTTAGTGTTAGAAACGGTAAAGTAAAGGTAGATAAAGATACATCCTTAACGGAATTTGTACTGACGGCGACTCATAAGGAAAACAAGGAGAATTATGCAACCTATTTTGTTCAGATTCAAGAGTCAAAAGTGAAATCAATTTCTGTTGCTAAAGAATACAGAAATCTTGTGATGACAAGAGATATGGAAGGAACATCCGGTAAAAAGGAGGTAAGAATTCCGATTCAGCTTGAAGGCGGAACCATGAGCAGTCTTTCTGCAGAAGCAGAGAAGTGGCTGGTAAATCCGATAATTGATGGCAATGAGCTGGTAATTCAAACCGGAAACGTCGCCGGTACGGATACCGTTATGCTGAAAGCTTTGGACGGAAGCAAGAAATCGGTTAAAATCAAAGTAAAGATTGATAATCCTGTATCCAGATTCAGTATTACATATCCGGAAGGAAGAACGAATGCTCTTACATATAAGAAAAGTATGCAATTACTTCCGTGTTTCGGAACGGAATATGGCATTAATAAAAATCCTGAGAAACAGTTAAAATGGACTTCTTCGGATCCGAGCGTAATCAAAGTTGATCAAAAAGGTAAGGTTACTGCTGTGGCTTACGAGGGGGCTGCGGTGATTATGGCTGAATCAGAAGTCTACGGAGTTTATTCGGTAATCCTGATTAGTGCAACAGACGTTGTGAAAAAAATCTGGCTTCAGACAGAGGCCGGTGCCGTCAATTCTTCCGGTGAGTCAGTAGGTGCTCTTTATGTTATGGCTGATTTACAGCACAGAACGGAGAAGGATTTCAGGTCGACTATGTTGCCCGCAAGTTATTATGATGCGGTAGATGTTACTGCAAAAGGGGATTCTCTTGGATTTGCGTATTACGCGATGTCTGATGCGTCTACCGGAAACACCGGTGTGGTGGTGACTTATTGTGCAAATAAAGTCGGTAATTATGAAGCAACTGTAAAATTGCGTGACGGAAATAAAGCAAAGGGAAAATTTTCTTTTAAAATCAAATAAAACTGTAGACGTTAAACTCTGCACAATCGTTATGTTTGTGCAGAGTTTTGGGGACTAAATCTGTAAAACATTGCGAAAAAAACATATTTTTATTAGAAAAAATAGTATATTATGTAAAAACATCAAAAAAACACATTTTAAACATTGAAAAAACAAAGTTTTAATGATATTGTTTGAATTGGTACTTTACCAGAATTCAATTAGGAGGGAAAAAAATGAAAAAGTGGTCGGCACGATTGCTTGCACTTGTACTTTCCTGTGCACTCGTATTAGGAGAAGGCAGTATTGTAAGTGCAGCAGAAGCTGTGGAGAATCCCACAGAAACAGCTACTGAAGAAGTGGTTGAAACAACAGAAGAAGCTGATTCAGAAGAAGTTTCCGAAGAAGTAAGCGAAGAAGTTTCCGAAGAAGTAAGCGAAGAAGTTTCTGAAGAAGCAAGTGAAGAAGTTTCCGAAGAAGCAAGTGAAGAAGTTTCTGAAGAAGCAAGCGAAGAAGTTTCTGAAGAAGCAAGTGAAGAAATTTCCGAAGAAGCAAGCGAAGAAGTTTCTGAAGAAGTAAGTGAAGAAGTTTCTGAAGAAGTAAGTGAAGAAGTTTCTGAAGAAGTGATTGTAGAAATTCCTGAAGAAGGAATTAGTAAAGAGATTCAGAAAGTGGTTGAATATACAGAGATGTTCCCCGGACTTTCCGATATTTCTTTGATCGAAGAAGCAAATGCAGAGCAGAGAACAGATCTTCTTAACAATGTAATGGATTTAAGCAAGCAGACTGCAGGCGCAGATTATGAGGAGAATGAGATCCTGGTTACTGTGTACAGTGAAGAATTGGCACAGGAATATGCAGCTGCATTTGGTGGTTCCTTAAAGTTATTTGATGAGAACTTTGCTGTTATTACTTTGAATGCAAATCCTGATTTAAAAACAGCAACGGTTATGGATGCGGTTATGGCATCAGCAGATCCTGCAAACAACCTTCCTGTTGCATGGCCGAACGGCTTTTACTACTTTGATGATTTTGAAGTAGAGGAAGTGACGGAAGAGTTTGATGAAGATACATTTTTTGAGGATATCGTAGATGCAGCATCTGAAGAAAACGGTGAAGAAACAGAGATACTTGCATACAATGACCCGTACTTGAAGTCTACAAGCAGCAACTATCAGTGGTTCCACACAACAATCGGCTCCAACTATGCTTGGGAAGCAGGATATAATGGTGCAGGCGTTAAAGTTGCTGTGCTTGATACAGGTGTATTAACAACACATGAAGATTTGAAAGGAACTTTAAAGAGTGCGGTATCTGTAGTTGGCGGTAGCGCAACAGATAACCAGGGACACGGAACACACGTATCCGGTATTATTGCGGCTCAGGCAAATAACGGTAAGGGTGGTTCAGGTGTTGCTCCCGGTGCATCTTTATATGTTTATAAAGTTTCTGACGGCAGTAGCATTAATATGTCATATGTTATTACTGCAATGAACAAAGCAAGAGACGACGGAATGGATATTTTGAATCTTTCCCTCGGTGGTCCTGCATATAACGGAACTGTTGCAAATGCCATTAAGTCTATGTATGACTCAGGTATTGCTGTATTCTGTTCATCCGGTAACGATGATACCAATGCATTAAATTATCCTGCATCATATAAGGGTGCAATCAGTATTGCGGCAATTGATAAGGGTGCTCAGAAGTCAAGCTTTTCATCCTATGGAGCTAAAGTTCGCTATGCAGCTCCCGGTGTAGATATTATCTCTACAGCTAAATCCGGTAGTTATGTTTCTATGGATGGTACATCCATGGCTTGTCCTGCAGCAGCAGGTACTGCAGCTGTTGTATTGCAGTATGCAAGAGCAAAGAAATTATATACAGAGAAGGGTACATCAGCGGACGTTACCAATCTCTTGAAAGCAATGGACAAAGGAACAATGAAAGCAAAGGGTACCGGTCTTGGTAAGGGATATGTTAACCTTCCTAAGGCATTAGGTCTCTCTGATGCTTTGAAGGCTCCTGCAGCTCCTACCGTAACTGTGAAAGCAGGTACATATACTTCAGCATCTGTGAACGTTGGATTTAATACTGTTCCCGGTTCAACAATTTATTACTCAATTGATGGCAAAACACCGACATATAAGAATGGTGAATTGTTAAGTGGTATTACATATAAGAATGGAGCTCTGATTACAGTAGGCGGAGCAAAGACTGTTACTTTGAAGGCAATTGCGGTTAATAATACAACAAAGCTTGTAAGTAAAGTAACAAGTGCTAAATATACATTTAAACCGTTAATTTCTTCTTTATCATTAAGAGGAGACGGAAATGCAACAACAATTGCAAAAGGCACTAAGTTGAAAGTAATTCCTGTTATTAATCCCAGTTATGCGGCAAATCAGAAGATGACATGGTCAGTACAGGGAGCTCCCGCAGGTATTACAGTAAATTCAAGCGGTGTTGTTACTGTTAAGGCAACAGCAACAGTTACTTCTTGTACAATTGTTGCAACAGCCAAAGATGGTAGCGGTAAGACAAGTAAAGCAACATTTGGTATTATTGAAAATAAAAACCCTATTACAGCAATTAAAGTTTCCAAGAAGTCTGTTGCTGTAGGAAACGGCGGTTACATTGATTTAGATGCAAGCGTAACCAGAAAAGATAAGACGACTGGCGGAGTTAACCTTATCAAATGGGCAAGTAATGATACTTCGGTTGCAGCTGTTACAGTTGTGAATGGTAAAGTACGTATTACAGGTTTGAAACTTGGTAAAACAAAGGTTGTTGGTTCAGCAGCAGATGGTAGTGGTAAGACAGTTACCATTTCCGTAACAGTAGGTGTTCCTGTAAGCAGCGTTACTGCTGAAACAGTATCTACTCTTGCACAGGGTTCCAGTGTTACAATTGGAACGAAGGTGAAACCTTCTAATGCAGCAAATAAGAAAATTGCATGGACTGTTTCTCCGGAAGGAAAGGGTGTTACCGTAAAGAACGGTAAACTTACAGCTTCCAAGAAAGCCGCACTTGGTACTTACTCTGTTACATACAAGACAACAGATGGTACCAATAAGGGAGGCACAATGACATTTAAAGTTGTTGCTTCCAAGATTACAAGCTTATCAATTGATAAGAAGAAGGCAGAAATTTTCCGTACAACGGGTAACCACGGAGTAGCAACAACTACTACAATCAAGGTAACTGCAGTAGGCGGAAGTTCATGGGTTGCAACAAGCAGCAATGATGGAATTGCTACTGTTGAAAAGAGCGGTTCTAACGTAATTGTAAGAGCAACCGGTAGAGCAACAGGTACAACAACCGTTACAGTAAAGGCAACTGACGGTTCTAATAAGAAAGCAACCTGTAAGGTAACTGTATCTAACCCTGCAAGTGGTTTGACACTTTCCGTACCGAATGGAAGATCTTTTGCTGTAGCAAAAGGTAAAACCATGAAGCTTGTTGCAAATATTGAACAGGAATTCGGTAAGATTAGTGCAAGCAGCAAGAAGCTTGTATGGACCAGCAGTAATACTTCTGCATTTACAGTAAGCAGTAATGGTACTGTAAAGGCATTAAAAGATGATGGTACATCTTCGGTTATTACAGCAAAAACTCCTGATGGAAAAATTTCTGCAACATTTATGGTAGGCTGTGTATCTAAGATTAATGCAATTGCACTTGGTAAATGGACAACCGGAGCGCATTACTGGTTACTTCCTCAGGGAAGCTCAGGCTCTTTGGATATTTTATTAAGAACAAGCGGTTCAGGAGTATATACTACAGACCAGTTTAATTATACTGTATCAGGAGACGGTATCGGTCTTCAGCTTGGTGCAGATTCCTATGGTGCATATCTCTCTGTTGTAGGTAATAAGAAGGGTATGTATAATATTACACTTAAGACCAAAGAAGGTTGTGGTGCTAAATGTATGACAACCATCAAGGTTTACTAATTTGTCAGATTTGAAATCATAAATTGACACAGAAACCGTTGTCATTTCTCGAAAGAGAGGTGACAGCGGTTTTTTATTGCATAGGAAATTCCTATGCAATAAAAAGCTCCGCTAAGGATGCGCATTCTCTTTTACTGATAGACAAATTTAGACAAAACAATTATAATTTCTTTAGGATATTTTGCGTTTCGATAAAGGAGGCAACTATGGGTAAACGGGGAATCAGATTAGTGGCAATGTTTCTTGTATTCATACTGATTGCAGGAGAAGGAAATATACTTTATGCGATGCCTGAAAGTGAGGTACGCTTTGGCGTAGAACCTATTTCAGAAGAGTTTATTTACGGTGATGATATGCCTTCGGAAGAGGAATCTGAGGAATCTGAAGAAGCGTCTTCCGAGGAAGAAACGGAAGAAGAGAATAAGGAGATTGAAGAACCTGCGGAAAAGAATGCTTTTCCGGGTCTTCCCGAGGATTGGATATTTGCAGCAACCGATAGCAAGGAAAGAGAAATTCTTGCTGCGCATATAGAAGATACAGGTGCGTTTGAGGAAGATGTAGCTTGTGTGGCAGGAGAAATCCTTGTTTCGGCAGAAACAGAAGAGGAAGCACGGATTTATGCACAGGCTTACGGCGGAACTTTGAAGCGATACGTGGATTCTGTTGCTGTTATTATACTGCCGGAAGAAGGTGACGTAACGGTACAGGCAGCTGTGTTTGCATCTCTTGACGAAGCAAAACGTTTGCCGGTTGCATGGCCGAATGCATATTATTATATCGAAAATGAAGCGGAAGAAAATATAGTAACAGATGAAGCAACGGAATTTGAAGCGGAATTATCCTCCGTTTACGATGATAAGTATCTCAATCCGATTTATTCCGAGTATCAGTGGTTCCATCATGTGATTGGTTCGGAACGGGCTTGGAGAAACGGATACACCGGAGCGGGAATCAAAGTAGCCGTTCTTGACAGCGGTGTCATGCTGAATCACGAAGATTTACAGGTGCGGGGAACCTCTGTCCTGGAAGATGGTGATGCCAAAGATATTCTTGGTCACGGAACGCATGTGTGCGGATTAATCGGTGCAACGTTGCAGAACGGAGTCGGCGGCGCAGGTGTTGCTCCCGAGTCCACCGTTTATTCCATTAAGGTTACTGACGAAAACAGAGTAACGGCTGATAATTTGATTGCAGGTATGCAGGCAGCTAAGCACTATGAGGCGGATATTGTAAATATCAGCAGCGCTAGTCCTTATTATAATGCTCTGATTGAAGACAGAATTAAAGTTTTGTATCATTCCGGCATAGCTGTTTTTGTGGCGGCAGGAAATCAGGGAACGAATGCATATACCTATCCGGCAGCATGTGAGGGGGCTATTGCGGTAGCTTCTTTTGATGAAGCAACACAGCCATCGTTTTTTACAAACTATGGTAAAATGATTGATTATGCGGCGCCGGGTGACAGTATTTTATCAACTGTTAATGATAAAGAGTTATTGTATGGTAAAAAGAGCGGAACCTCCTCTGCAAGTCCGATTGCAGCGGGTAGTGCAGCAGTTGTTTTGCAGTACGCAAGGCAAAAAGGTCTGATTAAGAAAGAGGCCACATCGTACGACGTTGACCTTCTGGTGTCATTGCTTGAAAAGGGTGCGGTGAAAGTGAAAGCGACCGGCATGGGAAAAGGATATATTTCTTTACCCAAAGCCCTTGGCCTTAGTGAAACGATAGATACCCCTTCTTTAACCGTCCGTCCGGGAGCTTATGAAGCAGAATCTCTTATACTTGGTTTTCAGGTAATTCCCGGTACGCAAGTATATTATTCCGTGAATGGCAAGAAACCGGTTGTAGAGGGCGGAACAGTATTGTATGCGGATTTGTATACGGAACCTTTTATCGTCTCAGAAGGTGTGATTACGATAAAAGCAATTGCGATAGATATAGAGACCAGACAAGTGAGCAAGGTGCTTACTGCGACTTACAATCTGAAACCGAAGATAACGGAAATTTCTCTTTCGGCGCAGGGGTCAACCGTGATAAAACCCGGTTCTTCCGTGACCATTAAAGCAGATATTACGCCTGCCTATGCTGCAAATAGAAAGCTCGTCTGGAGTGTTTCACCGAGAAGTGAAGGTGTTACCGTTAAGAAGGGCGTGGTGAAAGCTTCTTCAAGTGCAACGGAAGGTGAATATATTGTCCGTGCAGCGTCAAGCGACGGAACGGATGTGAAGGCATATTTTACCATTTATGTGAAGAAGGCACAGAAAAATCCGATTGTATCAATCAAAAGAAGTGTGTCCGGTACGGTTAGTGTTGACAAGAGTCGCTACCTGAAAATGGGAATTACGGTAACCAAACAGGATAAAAGCCAAGGGGCACCGGAAGAATTACAATGGTATAGTTTAAACAGTAAGGTTGCGGATGTGATTTGTAGTGAAGGTCAGATTCGTATTCTGGGTATTAAAGAAGGAACGACTAAGATTATTGGTGCAGCCAAAGACGGAAGCGGTAAAAAGATTACGATTCCGGTGTCTGTGATTATCCGGGCAGAAAGTCTGACTGCGGATTCGGTGCGAGAAGTATCAAGAGGAAAGACGATTACCATTCAGACAGAAGTATTGCCTGCCAATACGACGAATCCAAAACTTGTCTGGAGCGTTTCTCCTGCAGGGAAAGGTGTTACCGTTCAGAACGGTAAAGTAAAGGCGACAAGGAAGGCTTTGTTAGGAGAATATATCATAGAGGCGAAGACAAAAGACGGAAGCTCTCTTACTGCACAGACAACGGTTACCGTAACTGCAGATAAAATAACAACGTTTTCTTTCAAGGAAAGTAAGAAGCATATTTTCCGTGTGAAGAACAATTATGGAGCGAAGACACATGCGTATTTGTATCTGAATATTTCAGGAAGCGGATTTGAAAACTGGACGGTTACAAGCAGCGACCCTGAGATTCTTAAGGTTGTAAGAACAGGAAACAATGAAGTTTATCTGGAAGCAACCGGCAATGGCTGTAAGAAGGTAACGGTGACGGCGCAAACAACAGACGGAACAAATAAAAAGACTACATGTAAAGTGAAGGTTGTGAATCCTGCCTCTAATATGTGGATTACAGTACCCAAAGGGCGTTCTGAGAATATTGCCAAGGGTAAGAGTATGCAGCTAAAAGTGACTATGGAGGATGCTTACGGACCGCTTTCTAAAGAATCCTATAAGTACGAATGGACTTCTACCAGACCCGAAAATATTACCGTAAATCAGAAGGGTGTCGTTAAGGCGATAAAGGGTAGCGGGACGACTTCTGTTTATGCCAAAACAACAGATGGAAGCGGTATGTTTGCAACTGCTTATCTGTATGCAACTGTTGCACCGAAGGAAATTAGCTTAGACGGTGTCGGAAGGTTGAAAGTCGGCGAGCAGAAAGCGTATGAAATCGGAATCAGTTCTAGTGGAAATGGGGATGTATATTACGATTCTGTTCGTGTCGAAATCAATAAAGAAGGATTGGGCTATAGTCCGATCAGTGTCGGGAAGTTTCATCTGATAGGAAATAAGAAGGGTACGTATGTGGTCAGGATTTATACCGTAGACGGAACAAATCGAGTGAAAAAATATAAAATTATCGTAGAATAATTCGTTTGGTTGCTATATTGCGGATGAATGGGAACGACATTTCTGCGAGAAAGGAAGTAGCGAAGGCAGTTAAGTGACCTTCAGAGACAATTTATGAGAACCAGAGGAAAAAATTGTATAGCAGTGTTGGCAGCTTTGCTCGCTTTAACAGGAGTTTGTATGCTTGCCGGATGCGAAAAAGAAACGGTGTCTCTTTCGACCAAGGCGCCGGAAGCAGCATATGAAATTTCGGTGGGAGACGTTCCGCTTTCAGAATATACAATAGTGGCAAATGCTTCTTTAAAGGAAGAGGCAACCTTGTTGCAGGAATATATTCGCGGAATCACCGGTGCAACCCTACAGATTGCGGAAAAAGAAAAAGACGGCAAAAGCCTGATTCTTTCTACCGTTTCGAAATCAGAACAGATTCTGATTGAAATTCAGGATGGAATCATATATATACAGGCACCGGATAAAAAACAGGTAAAGGAAGCAGTTTTTGTTTTTGCAAATACTTATTTAGGCTATGCGTTTGCAGGAGAAGAACGGGAAAGAATTTTGCAAACTTCGGATAAGATTCGTATTCCGGATTATGTGATGACAGAGCAGGAAGTCTGGATGCCGGAGAGAGAACCGATAGTCTGTTTGTGGAAGACAGATGATGCAAGAGGTATTTTTTCAGATGACAATGTTTCCATGAAGAGTGACATTATGTCGTATTCAGATGACCAGCTTTACGAATATGTAAAAATGATGAAGCACTGTGGCTTTACGGGAATTCAGGTGACGGATATGTGTTCCGCATGGGCGAATTTCAGTGGGTATGAATTTGTGCATCAAAGACTTCGTTTTATGGCGGATGCGGCACATTCCATGGGAATGAAATTTACGCTCTGGGTTTGGGGCGCTGAGTTTAACGGATACGGTTGGGTGGATGATAGTGTTATTTACTATGATTACTATGCTTCCGCATATTCGAGAGAATGTCCTGAAGCACTTGCTACATTCGAAAAATATTATTCGATTTATGCGGAACTTGCTGATTGCAGCGATCGTGTGATTATGCATTTCAATGATCCCGGAAATTTGCAGGACAGTGGCGATATCGGCTTTTATGCGGCAATGTTTCGGGATATGTGCAGAGAGAAAAATCCGGATATTGATTTCGGTGTGAACTGTTATACTCAGCAAATTGATTTGGCAGCCATGAAGGAATTTACCGGCGAAGACGTAACGGTATATTCAACCATCCCGCACAATGAAGAAGAACTGGAGGAGATGCGTAATTTCCGTCAGTATGCAAGGGATTTGGGCCTGAAAGTCGGGGTATGGTCATGGAACCTCGGAGAGATGGAGATTGACCAGATTGCAGAAATGAATGTCAATGCCAAACTGATTGCAGAAAGTTACAGATATACAAGAACTCTTGATGAAATGGTCCGACCGACTTACTGGAGTGAGATGGATTCTTACCACATGCTGAATATCTTTTCACTTTATGTAGAGGGACATTTGTTGCAGAATCCTGATTTGGATCCACAGGTTGTATTGGAAGAGTGTGCAGTTCGCGTCGTGGGCGAAGAATATGCCGCAGATTTGCTGGAGGTGCTGAATATCATCCAGGATGCGAGAACCGGTTCGTCCTGGAAAGAATTTAAGTATGGCTATCCGGAGTATCTGCGTACAAGTGAGCATTATCCTGCACAGGATATTTTATCAAGATCTCAGACAGCGATTCCGAAGTTAGAAGCAATGATAGAGGCGGCACCGGAAGAAAACAGCATTCCGCTGGCAATTAAAACCCAAGATTTGTTATCTCTTATTTTACCGCATCTGGTACAGATTAGGGATTTTGCCCGGTTTCGTGTAGATTTGGAAGCGCTGGAAACACAGGCGTCAGATATGGAAAAAGAAGTGCTTGCGGCAAAATTGTCGGATATCTATACACCGATTAATGAATATAATGTGATTATCGGGGCATGGGGACAGCCGGAAGCAAATGCACAGTATGAATTGATTCAGAAATTCTGTGCTGCGCATGAGCTTGAAGTGCCGCACGATCCGGTATTTGATTATTATCGGAAACAACGTGTGTACGGTGAGATGGTTGTGTTCCAGAAGAAAACAACCGAGTGTTATAAAGCAACCAAAGAGACACTGTTTCAGGGCGGAAACGCATATGGTACAGAAGAAACAACAAGACTGGTTGAATTGTTGATTGCAGATGGTTTATTCAGTGAAGATGAGGACGGATTGGTATATCTTTCCAATTGGGAGAATTACCGTTACCGCTAAAAAGATTAGTTTGCATAAGAAGAGAGAAAAAAATGCTTTTTAATTCATTTGATTTTTTATTGTTTTTTCCGATTGTGGTGTTGATGTATTTCATCATGCCCAAGAAGGTGCGGTATATTTGGCTACTGATGTCCAGTTACTATTTCTATATGTGCTGGAATGCCAAATATGCAATTTTGATTGCGATTTCGACGGTAATTACCTGGGTGAGCGGTCTGCTTTTAAGCAGGCAGACGATGAAAGCGACGAAATATGTGACTATTGCGGTAAGCTTTGCTGTGAACCTGAGTATTTTGTTTTTCTTTAAATATTATGACTTTGCACTGGAGAATATTAACCGTATTCTGTCTTTTGCTAATGTCGGAATTTTGAGTAACCCGTTTGATTTTTTATTGCCGGTAGGTATTTCTTTTTATACGTTTCAGGCATTAAGCTATACGGTTGATGTGTACAGAGGCGAGATAAAAGCAGAAAAAAATCCGCTTCGCTATGCTCTGTTTGTGTCGTTCTTTCCGCAGTTGGTTGCCGGTCCGATTGAACGCTCCAAGAACCTCCTGACGCAGTTGCAGGAGATTCATACGATTAAAGTGTGGAACTATGACCGGATTGTAAAAGGTTTGATTATGATGGTCTGGGGTTTGTTTCAGAAGATGGTTCTGGCAGACCGCTTGTCTATTCTGGCAGATACGGTTTTTGAAAGTGCGAATGCATTGGGAACCGTTGAGTTGGTAATTGGTGCGGTTGCATTTGCTTTGCAGATTTACTGTGATTTCGGAGGTTATTCCACGATTGCAATCGGCGCTGCCAAAGTAATGGGATTTGAATTAATGGAGAATTTCAATACACCCTATTTTGCAACCGGAATTCAAGATTTCTGGCGCAGGTGGCATATTTCCCTGAGCTCGTGGTTCCGCGATTATCTTTATATTCCGCTTGGTGGCAGCAGATGTTCCAGATTCAGAAAGTATTGTAACCTCATGATTACGTTTCTGGTGAGCGGTCTTTGGCATGGCGCAGCATGGAACTATGTTGTGTGGGGCGGATTGCACGGCGTATATCAGATCCTTGAGGATTTAAGTAAGCCGGTTCGTGAGAAGGTGACGGCAAAGTTACACGTAGATACGAAGGCCTTCAGCCACAAATTCGGACAGATTCTGATTACGTTTTTTCTGACGACATTTGCGTGGATTTTTTTCAGGGCAGAGAGTCTTAGTCAGGCAGGAACTTACATTGTAAGAATGTTTACAAAGTGGAATCCGTGGGTTTTCTTTGATGAAGGCCTTTTGAAACTGGGACTTGATAAGATGGAGTTAAATATTCTTGCTCTTGCACTGGCAGCATTGCTATTGACGGATATTTTACAATATGTGAAAAAGCTTTCATTGGCAGAGTTTTTAATGAAGCAGGGCTGGTGGTTTAGGTTTGCGGTATTAATTGTATTAATTCTTTCTGTTTTTGTATTCGGAAAATATGGTGTGGAGTTTGATTCTGCACAGTTTATCTATTTTGATTTTTAAACTGCAGGTGTTGATGATATGAAAAAAATAATTCGAGCGATTGCTTTTATACTCATTCTTGCGGTTGCAATGATGGGAACCTATAAGGTCCTTTCGTGGAAGGATACGTCGGGAGATTACCTTTCTTCCACGCAACAGTTGTATGCAACGCAGGATAATCTGATGGATGTGGTATTTTTAGGAAGCAGCCATGTGTATTGCGGCGTAAATCCCGCAGTATTATGGGAAGAGCACGGAATCAGCGCATTCGATATGGCGGTATCGGGACAGGACCGAGATTCTACCTTTCATACGTTGAAGGAAGTGCTGAAAACGCAGTCACCGCAGGTTGTCTGCGTGGACCTTTACGGACTTTTATACGAAAAGCAGGATATTCTTGGTAATGTATATCGCAATATGCTTTCCATGAAAACTTCCGCAAATTCCGTGGAGCTTGTGCACGACTATGTTGAAAAAGAAGACAGAATGGACTATATTCTGCGCTGGCCCATTATACATACCCGTTATCAGGAACTGACCAAATACGATTTCATTTCAAATGAACCGAGTGTATACGGAAGAGGCTTTGTGCCGACGTATGAATTCGGTGAGAGCTACTATCCGGAAGAAGCGCTTGCGTGTACGGATGCGGCCCCTTTGGATGAGAATGCCAGGGTTTGGCTCGATGAATTCATTCAACTTTCTGATGAGGAAGGATTTGAACTGGTAGCTTTTCTTGCGCCAATGTATCTTGATGGCACAGACCAGAGAATATTAAACGGGGCGTATGAATATCTTGGCGGATTCGGAATCGAAGTGATTGATTTTAACAAGCTTTCTGCACAGCTGAAACTGGATTATCAGAAGGATTTCTGCGATAATTCCCACTTAAACCGTTTTGGTGCGGACAAGCTGACTGCATATTTTGGTAATTATCTGACAGAAACGTATGACCTTGCTGACCATCGCGGGGACAGCGCTTATGCAATGTGGGATGAGAATTCCGACTGGGTTGCTCATCAGGATTTTGCATACGAATTAAAAAAGGTAAAAGAATGGGACAAATATATCGAAAAAGTTGCGACATATGATGAAGATATGATAGTGATTCTTTCCTTCGACGGAATTTATAAAGAATCCACGCTGAATTTGCAGACTGCGGCTGATGCGTTCGGTATTCCCAAGGAGCAGTATGAACTTGGCGGGAAATGGATATTTGAAGATGGTGAGTGCGTTTATTATATGGACAGTACGGTGACCAAACCGTATACGCGCGAATTAAGCGAATTTAATACCCTTTGGATGGAGCATAACGCAAGCAGCTTAGACCAGATTCAGATTAACGGAGAGGCACATGGTTGTGCTTACAACGGCCTGACTGTGATTGTGTATGACAAGATAACGCACAGAGTGGTTGATAAAAAGGGATTTTTCTAAAAGGATAGGGAAAATGAAAAAAAGGGTAAAAACAATATCGCTGTTGCTTTTGGCAGTAATGTCTGCATGTATTGTTTTGCAGGCATGCGAAGAGGAAAACAGTGAAGTTGTTAAAAGTGAAGTGACAAACGACGAAACAGAATATAGTGAAACAGTAAATAGTGAATCTGATTTTGAGGAAACTGTTTATTGTGAAGTAGACTGGCATTCTCTTCTGCAAATTCCCAAAGAGGATTCGCAGGAAGCAAATCCGGAAGAAAAAATGGCACACAACATTTATTCGGACCCGGATTTGAGTGCTACTTCCGGTAAATTTACCGGTTTTTCCATTGATTTCAAAGCGGATTGGGCAGGCACTGCTACATATTGGTCTCTTTGTAATTGGCAAATGAACAAAGACGATTTGATGAGTAAGTATGAGGGAGTCGATGTTTACGCCGGTGCATATGCAGGCTTACAGATGTGCGAGGAAGGCCCGAAAGCAATTATGTCATTTTGGGAAACTGCTTACACGGATGAAGAAGGCAATACATGCGTACTTGATGCAAATCGAATATATCCCTCTGGGGAAGAGGCTACCCGATTTGGCGGCGAAGGAGAAGGCACCAATTATATATGCAATTATGAATGGGAACAGGGGAAATGGTACCGTATGTACCTAAACTGCTATCAGGATGAAACGGGAAGAACCTTTGTGGAACAGTGGATTGCAGACCTTGAAACAGAAGAATGGACGTTAATCAGCAGTTTTGATACGGGACTTTATTACTCCTATTTTGAGGGCGCAATGTCACAGTTTATGGAAAATTATGATTATGTGTACGCAAATGAGACAAGGTCTTTTGAGTATCGTAATATCTGTGTGAGGGAGTACGGCAAAGAAGAGTGGACAGAAATCAAACAGACCGACTTGTCCGTGGATACCTGGTGGGACAATAAAAAAGGAAATGCGCTTTTTGGCGCAACACCGGACAGATTTTACGGTATTTCAAACGGTTACGGACCGGATTCTTTTACATTAAATGAGGAGATCAGGGATACATTTAGCGTAACGATGACAGAAAAAATAAAAGTTGCCGGGAAATAAGCTTTCAAGGCATAAAATTCCTTCATTTACAAATACTACTATCTGATGTAGAAAATGTAAGTGGAGGTTTTTTATGAAAGCAACAGGCATAGTGAGACGTATAGATGAATTAGGCCGCGTAGTGGTACCGAAGGAAATCAGACGTACGTTAAGAATTCGTGAGGGTGACCCGCTTGAAATTTATACAGACCGTGAAGGGGAGATTATTTTAAAAAAATATTCTCCGATGGGAGAATTGCGCGAGTTTGCCAAACAGTTTGCCGATGCAATGGCACAGTCGACAGGACAGGTTGCGGTCATAGCGGACCGTGACAGCTTTATTGCAATAGCAGGGGCCGGTAAAAAAGACCTGCTCGGTAAAAGCGTGAGTCGCGAAATGGAGCATCTGATGGAAGCGCGTGACAGCCGTGTAGCTGCAAAAGGCGATAAGGGCTTTGTTCCTATTTCTCAGGAAGATGACGAGTTTGAACAGCAGGCGATTGCGCCGATTATCAGTGAAGGAGATGTGATTGGAGCAGTGGCGATTCTTGCCAAAGACAAGAAAGAAAAATTCGGTAATTCCGAACTGAAAATTGCGCATACAGCAGCCGGCTTTCTCGGACGTCACATGGAACAGTAACATTAATGTCCGGCGTTGTCTCAAAAAAAGAAGATGCAGCAACCTTTACTTAGGGAACTGCATCTTTTATCATTCTTCGATTACTTCCATTTCCAGATAATCAAAATCAATGGTCTCAATAAAAGCATCCTGCATAAAACGTGCTTTGGAAAAACGCTTGAAATCAGAAACCGTAACATCAAGCCAGATTGGTTTTTGGATATCAAATTTGTAGCATGCTTCCGTCAGGGAGTCAAATACTTTATGTGTGCGCGTTTTGTCGCTGTCATCCTCGATTACGATGTCACGAAGCATATGATTGTCTTTGATAAGTTTATACCAGATGCGAAACATGGTCTGACTCCTTTCTTTTTCGGGTTATTGAGACATAGAAGGTTCAAGTCGCCCGAATTGAAATTAGTATAGCATGCCGGACTGCAGAATGAAAAGTATTAAAATGTTAAAAAGGTGTTAATTCTTCAGAAATACATACATTTTATGGAAAAAGTATGATATAATTAAAAAGTATTAAAAGGTTACACATTTTGTTAAAAGGGAAGTAAAAAACTATGGATCATTCTACAATGATGAATGCAGATATTAATAGTTGGGAAGAGGTTATTTTAATTTACAATTCTGCATTGAAATCAATTGAAACCAAGGTTTCGATTCTAAATGATGAGTTTCAGCACGTGCACAGCTATAATCCGATTGAACATGTGAAGTGCCGAATCAAAACCTCAAACAGCATTGTCAAAAAATTAAAAAAGAACGGTTACGAAGCAACCATCCAGAATATGGTGGAACATGTAAATGATATTGCCGGTGTGCGCATTATTTGTTCTTTTGCTTCCGACTTATATGCAATTGCGGAGATGCTTGCAAACCAGAGTGATATCGAAATCATACATATCAAGGACTATATCAAGAATCCAAAGCCCAGCGGATATCGCAGTTATCATATGCTTGTCAGGGTTCCGATTTATCTGTCGGATAAGATTGTATATGCAAAGGTTGAAATTCAGATTCGAACCGTAGCCATGGATTTCTGGGCAAGCCTGGAGCACAAAATCAATTACAAATTCGAGGGGAATGTACCTGACAGGGTGCGTGGTGAATTGATAGAATGTGCATTTATGTCGTCCGAACTGGATAAGATGATGATGGCATTGAATGAAGAAGTGAACAGTATTGCCGCGAATGCGGAAGAAGAATAAGTGCAAAATGCTCTCCTGCGTCTCAGACTGATTCTGATGCAGGAGGCTTTTTTTATTGCATAGGAAATTCCTACGCAATAAAAAGCTCCGCTAACGATGCACAGTTCGCGGCAAGGAATTTTGTTGCCGAGCAACACCGCTCACGCGCGAGAGTCCGTTTGCGGACTCTTTGTTCTATATAGGAAATTCCTATGCAATAAAAAGCGCCGCAGGGACGTGCGCACTTGAAAAGGGAAAAACCCTATAAATGAGGAGTGCCCCGATATCGTTTCCGACACCAGGGCATTATGAAAAAAAATTGTTAGCAATGTTGTTGGCTTAAATTAGTTGTTTCATTGAAATAAGTATAGCCCAAAAATATGAACAAAATATGAACAGCCAGTAAAGATAATGTTAAAACAAACAAAAAATGCGCAGACACAAAAAATAAAATTATGCATCGTGCACAAAAAACAACAACAAAAATGGTAAAAATGTTTTGCGGGTAGTATTAGGAATAAAAATGAAATTGGTAAGTAGGGCGAGACGGAATCCCACATGAAAAAAACCATAAGAATCATAAGGATAGCTGATAAAATCAGGTTGTCATTTTGCGCAATAAATGATAAAATGATGTATATGTGAAAAGATGCCATTTGATGTGGGTATAGTTGGAGGAAGAACGATGGATAATTTCATGGATAAGCTTGCACAGAAATTTAATGCACAGGAAATGATTAAAGCAAATGCACAGGCAGAAGCAAACGAAATGCAAAGACTTCAGGAGCAGGTTGCCGCATATGAAAGCATTTTGCAGGATATGCGTAAATTGAATTATAAGAATTCCGAATTGACGGATAAGATTTATGCGCTTGTTGATGAGAGTATTAATAAAGTGCAGGGTTCACAGGTTGCCGGTGCTGATAACAGTGAAGTGGCAGCAAATCTTTCAGACTCCATTATGGTGGCATTGGATGAAGCAATCAGCAATCTTGATTCTGCATTCGGTACAGCGTTGAACGAATCTGTAAGCGGAGCACTTATGGTGCCTGTAGACCAGATGAAACAGTCTACCCAGGAAGTGAGTGGTTCTGTTGCGGCTGTTCGTCAGATTGCAGAAGATGTTAAGATTTCTGCGGATGAAATGCGTTATATTTCTGCTGATTTGAAGGAATCCACAGAAGGTCTCCGTACTTCCAATGAAGAGTTGAAAGCAACGGTTAAGACTTCTGTAGATAATGCATTGCTTGCAATCAGAAGAGAAAACCGTGAAATTGCAGATCATTTGGAATATATCAGAACCTCTGTTGAAACAATTCATAAGCCGGATCCGAATGAGGAGAGTTTAAAGCTTGAGCAGGAACAGCTCAAAGAGCAGCGTGAACAGGAGAAGGAAGAGGCAAGAATTGCAAGAGAAGAAGAGAATCGTAAGCAGATTGAAGAATTGTTCAAACAGGCGGATGATTTTGTTCACAAAGAGAATGTTAAGGTGTACAGAAATGTGCAGGCAGTAGTTGTGGATGAATTGAGAAGTCAGACAGAAGGACTTACGAAACATAACAGAGAATTGTATTCCAAGCTGAAAGCAACCAATGTTGCGGTTGTGGTATCAATTATTTTTGGCGCAATCAATCTTATTTTCATGATTTTGTTTATTTTCGGAATTATTGGATAAGCAGTGTTGTGAGATATTGAAATAATAATATAACTTTTAGGGGACAGCGGCCGGGTGCCGCTGTTTCGTTAGGAATGGATATGAAACGAATAACAGGATTTTACAGACAAATATGTTTTCGCACATTTGCGGTAATGTGTTTTGCCGGTGCTGTTGCTGCTTTCTTTTTGCCGCAGATAGAATTTTTCAGGCACGACGGCGATAACCGTTTTACTGTTTTTCTTTATGGCGAGAAGATAGGTGTTGTTTCGGACAGAAGTGACCTTGAAGATATTCTCTTGGAATCCAGACGTGAACTGGCAGAAGAGGCAGACGGGTTATATATGGTGGAGCAACCGGTATTTACGTATGAAGGCAGTGAGGCGATTTGGAATTCCGGTATTTCCTCCCGAAAAGAGTTGAAAGAGGCGATGAAGAATTCTCTTTCGGCACATGCCAAGGATGAACTTGCAAAGACATACACCGTGAAAGTAAATACGCAGACGGTGAATTTGCAGGCGGCGGAAGAAGTGGAATCTCTTCTCGGAAGTACCATAGGAAAGTATGATGCGGAGAGTAAATTTATGGTTCAAATGGAGTTGGACCCAAATAGAAAGCTTAATGTTTTGATTCCGCAGATTGTGGATAAAAGAGCATCGAAAGAGATGAATTTTGAACTTGGTGTCGGTGTTGATAATATAATGGATGCCGTGCAGTCCAACATTAGCATTCCGGAATACATGGATTTCGAAGATTTCGAGACGGGACTCAAAGAGATTGGTTTTTCCGAAAAGGTTGAAGTTGTGGAAGCTTATGTGCCGGAATCGGATGTTACCGATCTTGATTCTGCAATTGAACTTCTCACCATGGAGCAGGAAATCCAGCAGATTTATAAGGTGCAGAGCGGAGATACGCTTTCGGAGATTTCGCTGACAGTCGGAATTCCTATGGATACGATTGTAGAAATGAATCCGGATAAATTGGATGATGTAAATTCAACATTGCAAATCAACGATGAATTGATTATTACGGTTCCGGAGCCGGAATTATCTGTAATTTGGACGAATCGTGAACATTATGATGAGACGTATGAAGCAGAGATTATCTATATTCCGAGAGATGACTGGTTTACCAATCAGATGGTGACGTTGCAGGAGCCGTCGGCCGGCTATCGTGAGGTAATTGCAGATATTACGTATGATAATGATACGGAAATTTCCCGTGAAGTTGTGAAAGAAGAAGTGATTATGGAAGCGGTTCCAAAGATTGTAGAACGTGGAACGAAGATTCCGCCCTCATACATCAAACCGCTTTCCGGCGGTCGTCTTTCTTCTCAGTTTGGTCGTCGTAAAGCACCTACAAAGGGTGCGTCCACTTACCATAAGGGTGTTGACTGGGCGACTCCGATCGGAACACCGATTTATGCATCCTCCGGTGGTGTGGTTGCCAAAGCCGGTTGGGGTAGCGGATATGGTTACGTTGTATATATTAACCATCCGGACGGAAGACAGACCAGATATGCGCATTTGAGTAAAGTATTGGTGTCTGTGGGACAGCATGTTTCCCAGGGAGACAGAATTGCATTGAGCGGTAACACCGGTGTCAGCAGCGGACCGCATGTGCATTTTGAGATTCTTATTAATGGCGTTCAGAAGAACCCGTTAGATTATATTAATAAATGAGATAGATGATTTTGGCAGGACGTGATGATACAGCAAGCATGTCCTGCCAAAATGCGTAGTTTACATTTTGGGTGAATTGGTATATAATACAATAAGTTTATTGTGTTTTAACGCAAGAAACATGACCTATGTATTCAGAGGTGAATTATGAGATTATACGCAATCAAAGGCGGAGTGCCACTTGCAGGTGAGGTTGAAATCGGTGGTGCAAAGAATGCGGCGTTAGCAATTCTTGCAGCGTCCATTATGACGGATGAGACTGTGTTAATAGAGAATGTACCCGATGTCAGAGATACCAACGTACTTATTGCAGCAATGGAAAGTGTTGGTGCAAGCGTAATTCGTCAGGATCGCCATACAGTTAAAATAAACGGTTCACAAATTCACAATTTTGTGATTGACGATGAACATATCAAAAAGATTCGTGCTTCGTACTATTTACTTGGTGCGTTGCTCGGTAAATACAAAAGAGCAGAAGTGCCTCTTCCGGGAGGATGTAATCTCGGTACGAGAGCAATTGACCAGCATATCAAAGGATTCCGTGCTTTGGGTGCGGAGGTTGTTTTGAAGAATGGTTCAGTTGTTGCGACTGCGACCAAGTTGAAAGGTACCCATATTTTTATGGATAAAGTTTCTGTCGGCGCGACCATTAACGTTATGATGGCAGCTGTTATGGCAGAAGGACGTACAATCATTGAGAATGCCGCAAAGGAACCTCATGTAGTTGATTTGGCAAACTTCTTAAACAGTATGGGAGCCAGAATCAAAGGCGCCGGAACCGACGTAATCAGAATCAATGGTGTTGCGAAGCTTCATAAATCAGAATATGCAATTATTCCCGATCAGATTGAAGCAGGAACATTTATGATGGCAGCAGCAATTACGAAAGGCGACATCACCGTTAAGAATGTTATTCCGAAGCATTTGGAATGTATTTCCGCGAAGCTTGTAGAGCTTGGATGCGAAATCGAAGAATCGGATGATGCAGTACGCGTGGTAGCTTCCAAACGCTTGCGTAATACCCAGGTTAAAACCCTTCCTTATCCCGGTTTCCCGACGGATATGCAGCCTCAGATTACTGTGACGCTGGGGTTGTCAGAAGGAATCAGTATTGTAACGGAGAGTATTTTTGATAACCGTTTCAAATATGTGGATGAACTTGTTCGTATGGGTGCAGATATTAAGGTGGAAAGCGGTAATACTGCAATTATCAGTGGTGTGAAAGAATATACTGCAGCGAAACTGACGGCACCTGATTTGCGTGCCGGTGCGGCACTTGTGCTTGCAGCACTTGCGGCCAAGGATATGACTACGATAGATGACATTAAGTATATTGAGCGTGGGTACGAAGATTTCCATTTGAAGTTACAGGGACTCGGAGCTCATATTGATATCGTGGAAGCAGAGAAAGATCTGCAGAAACTGAATTTTCAGGTGGTATCATAGATAAAAGGGGATGAAATACTCCCTTAGTATAAAAAAGTACGGAGAAAACGAAAGTTTTCTCCGTACTTTTTTATGAATGTTTTATAAGAGTTCATCAATATGTAAATCGTGCTCCAGCGATAAATTAACCATTTCGTCGCCGCATTGAACGATGGGCTTAGAGAGGTTCATTTTATTACTGAATACTATATGACCGATTCGGCCGTCACTTAAACGGACTTCATTATGCAGATAAGTATTTACAATGTTTTCAAGGAAAGTAAGGATAAATTCTGCATCATATTTCTGCAGTCCTTCGCTTTCAAAGAGTTCGATAACGCGGAACGGACACAACGCACCACGATAGATTCTTGCGGAGGTCATGGCATCATACACATCCACGACGGCAACTGCTTTGGCAAAACGGTCAATGCGTTCGGACGCCAGTCCCAAAGGATAACCCGTTCCGTCACATTTCTCATGATGCATCAAAGCAGAATTAATCACATGAGGATCTAAATTCTGTGCTTTTAAAATGTGATATCCTTCTACGGCGTGGGTTTTTACCAATTTATATTCTTCATCGGTAAGCCGGTCCGGCTTTTTGATAATGGCATCGGGGATTTTCACTTTGCCGATATCATGTAAAAGGCCACACATTGTCAGAAGCCGCTGGTCTTCAGGAGACCATTTCAGCCACTTGGAAAAGACATTACAGATCAATGCTACGTTCATGGAATGTGCAAACGTCATATCGTCATACTGACGCATGTTGTGCAACATATCCAGTGTATTATATTTGGTACTTGCCTGTGCTAAAATGTGCAACGCATTGTCAAGCATTTCATCTACGGGAATTGGTTCGTTCTCAGTCACAAGCCGGTTGATACTGTCCTTGAAATTCTTTAGTCCATCGTCATAGTCCTTGGTAAAAGCTTTGAATTCGGCACTTGCCTGAATACGCTGTGAAAGTGTTGCAGATTCATAAGAAATGCCGTCTTCATTTATGATATCCTCTACTTTAACACTAAGGATAGAGTAAAATTCCAATCGAGTAATCGCCTTGTCAGTAAGAGTCATTCCGCAGGGAAGAACCATTTGGCCGTTATAGTTAAAAACATCTTCGGCGGTTACCATTCCCGGAACCAACTCAGAAACGCGTAGTCTCTTCATAGGCGTTACCTCCTATATGGTATATATGTAACATTATACAAAAAAATGGGGAAAGTGTCAATAAATTGTACAAATTGTACAGAAGTGTCATACAATTTGATGAAACCAAAATTTGACAGCAAAATATTTTATAAGAAAAGGATTGACAATAAAACACAGAACGTGTATTCTTCAATAAGAAATACTCTTATTCAGAGTGGTGGAGGCGCATAGGGCCTGCGAAGCCACGGCAACCCCTGCAGAACAGGAAGGTGCCAACCTGAGCGAGCAATCGAACAATAAGAGGATTTGATCAATGTTGTCAGGTCCGCTTATAGCGGATTTTTTTATTTTCGGATTCCAGTGTACAAAGGTCATGAAATCACATGTGCTTGCACATGTGTGGTTTCATGACTTTGGGACACGCCACAAAATGAGCATAAAAGCGGTGCGATAGCGCCGCGATATGCGAATTTTGTGTAGGATTGCGAGAGCACGAAGTGCGGAGCAATCCGTAGGAATCCGATAACTTCAGAAGGAGGAGAGAAGGATTGCGAGAGAGCGGAGCAACCCGAGGAATAGGTAGTAATTTAATTGTATAAATCAGTATGGAGCTAACTATATAAAAATCAAGTAGTTATTTATAAAAATTGATTTTAGTTAGCAAAAGTATGTACCTTGAAAATATGTGAATAATTGTGGATTTTGTGGCACAACAAATAAACCTTACAAAG
>SVFH01000007.1 GCA_015056945.1 Lachnospiraceae bacterium
TGGCTTTTTTGTGCAAAAAAAGAGCTCCGAGGTTAAACCTCGAAGCCCTTGAAAAATCTAGTTAAATCAACGATTACTCGATGATAGATGCTACTCTTCCTGAACCTACTGTTCTACCACCTTCACGAATAGCGAATGTAAGACCCTGCTCCATAGCGATGGGATGGATCAATTCGATAGTCATTTCTACGTTGTCACCAGGCATGCACATTTCTGTACCTGCAGGAAGGTTACAAACACCAGTAACGTCAGTTGTTCTGAAGTAGAACTGAGGTCTGTAGTTGTTGAAGAAAGGAGTATGACGTCCACCTTCATCTTTAGTTAAAACGTAAACCTGAGCTGTGAATTTTGTGTGGCACTTAACTGAGCCGGGTTTGGAAAGAACCTGTCCTCTTTCGATTTCAGTTCTCTGAACACCACGAAGAAGTGCACCAATGTTATCACCAGCCTGAGCTTCGTCAAGCATCTTACGGAACATTTCGATACCTGTACATACAGTCTTCTTGTTTTCTTCTTTGATACCAACGATTTCGATTTCATCGTTAAGCTTAAGAACACCACGCTCTACTCTACCGGTAGCAACAGTACCACGACCTGTGATTGTGAATACGTCTTCTACAGGCATAAGGAAAGGCTTATCTGTATCACGCTGAGGATCAGGAATATGGCTGTCAACTGTTGCCATAAGTTCCATAATCTTATCTCCCCAAGGTCCCTGAGGATCTTCAAGAGCCTTAAGAGCAGAACCCTGAACGATAGGGCAATCTGTGAACTCATATTCTTCAAGCTGCTCTGTGATTTCCATCTCTACTAATTCAAGTAATTCAGGATCTTCAACCATATCACACTTGTTCATGAATACAACGATGTAAGGTACACCTACCTGACGGGAAAGAAGGATGTGCTCTTTAGTCTGAGCCATAACACCGTCAGTAGCAGCAACTACGAGGATAGCGCCGTCCATCTGAGCAGCACCAGTGATCATGTTCTTTACGTAGTCAGCGTGGCCCGGGCAGTCAACGTGTGCGTAGTGTCTGTTTTCTGTCTGGTACTCAACGTGTGCTGTAGAGATAGTGATACCACGTTCTCTTTCTTCGGGAGCCTTATCGATATTTTCGAAGTCTACCTTCTCATTACCGGATACTCTTTCAGCCAATACTTTAGTAATAGCTGCTGTAGTAGTAGTTTTACCATGGTCTACGTGACCAATGGTACCAATATTACAATGGGGTTTTGTTCTTTCAAATTTAGCTTTAGCCATTTTTAAAATCCTCCTAAAAAATTGAAATAATATTAGTTACAAATTTAATTCATCACTAAATCTGATTATATTAAATAATCACAAGATTTTCAAGTAGTATTTTCATACTATATTATTTATCACCGCGTCCAGCCAAAACTTTTTCCTGGATGCTCTTAGGTACCTGCTCATATTTCTCGAAGAACATTGAGTAGTTACCACGACCCTGTGTTTTGGAACGTAAGTCAGTTGAGTAACCGAACATTTCTGCAAGAGGAACATAACCTCTAACAATCTTACCTCCGCCAAGATCGTCCATACCTTCGATACGTCCACGTCTGGAGTTGATATCACCGATAACGTCACCCATGTATTCTTCAGGCATTGTTACTTCAACCTTCATAACAGGCTCAAGAAGAACTGCATCACCCTTCTTCATTGCATCCTTAAATGCCATGGAACCTGCAATGTGGAATGCCATTTCTGAAGAGTCGACTTCATGGTAAGAACCGTCATAAACGTTTGCGTGAACACCCAATACAGGGAATCCGCCAAGGATACCGGATTTAGCAGCTTCTTCAATACCTTCGCCTACAGCAGGGATGTATTCCTTAGGAATAGCACCGCCGACTACAGTAGACTCAAACTTGAAGGTTTCTTCACCATTCGGATCCATCGGAACAAATTTAACTTTACAGTGACCATACTGACCACGACCACCGGACTGCTTAGCATACTTGCTATCAACTTCAACAGGCTTTGTGAAGGTTTCTTTGTAAGCAACCTGAGGTGCACCTACGTTAGCTTCTACCTTGAATTCACGTAACAATCTGTCAACGATGATTTCCAAGTGAAGCTCACCCATACCGGCAATGATTGTCTGACCTGTTTCTGTATCAGTGTGAGCACGGAATGTAGGATCTTCTTCAGCAAGTTTTGCCAAAGCTTCACCCATCTTGCCCTGTCCTGCTTTGGTCTTAGGCTCGATAGCGAGCTCGATAACCGGCTCAGGGAATTCCATAGATTCAAGAATTACAGGATGCTGTTCGTCACAGATGGTATCACCTGTGCCTGTAACCTTGAAACCAACAGCTGCAGCAATATCACCGGAGTAAACTTTATCAAGTTCTGCTCTCTTATTTGCATGCATCTGAAGGATACGGCCAACACGTTCTTTCTTATCCTTAGTAGCATTCAGAACGTAAGAACCGGAGTTCATTGTTCCTGAATATACACGGAAGAAAGCAAGCTTTCCTACGAACGGGTCTGTCATAATCTTGAATGCAAGCGCAGAGAACGGTTCATCATCAGATGAATGTCTCTCGATTTCATTTCCTTCCATATCAACACCCTTGATAGCAGGGATGTCAAGCGGTGAAGGCATAAATTCAATAACTGCATCCAAAAGCTTCTGAACACCTTTGTTTCTGTATGCTGTACCACAGCAAACGGGAACTGCACGGCATTCACAGGTTGCCAATCTGAGAGCAGCCTTCATATCTTCTACAGAAGGTTCTTCACCTTCAAGATACATCATTGTAAGCTCGTCATCTAATTCGCAAACCTTTTCTACTAATTCAGAACGATATAATTCTGCTTCATCTTTCATATCATCAGGAATATCAACGATTGAAATATCATCGCCCTTATCATCGTTATAGATGTATGCTTTCATTTCAAACAAATCGATAATTCCCTTGAATTCGTCTTCTTTACCGATAGGTAACTGAAGACAAATTGCATTTTTACCTAATCTTGTACGGATCTGATCAACAGCACCGTAGAAGTTAGCACCTAAAATGTCCATCTTATTGATGAAAGCCATTCTCGGTACATTGTATGTGTCAGCCTGACGCCATACATTTTCAGACTGCGGTTCAACACCGCCCTTTGCACAGAATACACCAACTGCACCGTCAAGTACACGTAAGGAACGCTCTACTTCTACAGTAAAGTCAACGTGACCCGGAGTATCGATAATGTTAATACGATGCTCTAATGCGCCTGCTTTGGGCTTGCAGTTTTCCTGCAATGTCCAGTGACAAGTAGTCGCAGCTGAAGTGATTGTGATACCTCTTTCCTGTTCCTGCTCCATCCAGTCCATGGTTGCAGTACCTTCATGAGTATCACCGATCTTATAATTTACACCAGTATAGTATAAGATACGCTCTGTTGTGGTAGTCTTACCAGCATCAATATGCGCCATAATACCAATATTTCTGGTTCTCTCTAACGGATATTCTCTTCCAGCCAAGGTCGTTCCTCCTTCTAGAATCTATAGTGCGCAAATGCCTTATTAGATTCAGCCATTTTATGCACGTCTTCTTTCTTCTTAACAGATGCACCTGTATTGTTTGCTGCATCTAAAATTTCGTTTGCTAATCTGTCTTCCATGGTCTTTTCGCCTCTCTTACGAGAATAGGTTGTTAACCAACGAAGACCGAGTGCCTGACGTCTGTCAGGTCTAACCTCGATAGGTACCTGATAGGTAGCACCACCGATACGTCTAGCCTTAACTTCTAAAACAGGCATGATATTGTTCATAGCCTCTTCGAAAACTTCAAGGGCAGGCTTACCGGATTTCTCTTCAACTTGAGCAAATGCACCATATACAATCTTCTGTGCAACACCCTTCTTACCATCTAACATAATGTTATTGATAAGCTTGGTAACCACTTTATTATTGTATAAAGGATCTGCTAATACATCTCTTTTTTGAATATGTCCTTTACGTGGCACGATTCTTCCCTCCTTAATATTAGTCAATTACAGAGACTATTCTCTGCAACCCGCATATTTCTATGCAAAATTAATTCACAGGTACTCACATGTGTCCTCTAATGTGTTCGTGCGGTATTTCATTTATCCTGCACATACGGCGTGAAAAGTGAATCCCAACACTAAATTAGTTCTGTTTGTGGTACATCGACTTAAAGCATTATTTACCAGCTTTAGGTCTCTTGGCGCCGTATTTAGAACGAGCCTGACGTCTGTTTGCTACGCCGGCAGTATCAAGGGTACCACGGATAATATGGTATCTTGTACCGGGTAAGTCCTTTACTCTACCACCACGGATCAGAACAACGCTATGCTCCTGAAGGTTGTGACCTTCACCGGGAATGTAGCTTGTTACTTCGATTCCGTTAGAAAGACGTACTCTGGCAATTTTTCTAAGAGCTGAGTTCGGCTTCTTAGGAGTAGCAGTCTTTACAGCGGTACATACACCTCTCTTCTGCGGTGAAGGAGCTTCTACTGACTTCTTGTGTAAAGAGTTGTAGCTCTTCTGCAATGCAGGTGCGGTAGACTTCTTAACAGTTGTCTGTCTTCCCTTACGTACTAACTGATTAATTGTTGGCATTCAAATTCACCTCCTATGATAATAATTAATTTGAGTCTTAAAAAAGACGCACTATAAAAGCATGCATTTCCATGCACGCCTTTATATTATATGTTTCTAAAATATGATTGTCAATTGTTTTTTTCAAAAAGAAAATAAAAACAAGGGAAATCCGAACGTATTTGCTCGCTTTGGAACAAAGTATCCGCCGGTTTCCCTTATTTTTCTTTTATTCTCTCTATATCGAAGAGATTTATTTACCTATATCAGGCAAGCCTTATTATTCTTCCACAAGAATATCTTCCTCGAACTGCTCATCATCTTCCATTACAGCTCCTAAGATTTCATCATTTTCATCATCCATATAGAATTCATCCTGTGAGGGCTTCTGTACAGTACTTGCAATCTTAACGTCACGATAACGTCTCATACCCGTACCTGCAGGAATCAGCTTACCAATAATAACATTTTCCTTAAGACCAATCAACGGATCGACCTTACCCTTAATTGCTGCTTCCGTAAGAACCTTGGTGGTTTCCTGGAAGGAAGCTGCTGAAAGGAAGGAATTTGTTGCAAGTGATGCCTTGGTAATACCAAGAATAATATCTTTTGCAACAGCAGGTGTGGCATCGGGATTTGCCGCAAGAAGTTCTTCGTTAATCTGTTCAAGAACAAGTCTGTCAACGAGACTTCCGGGAAGTAATTCCGTATCACCACTTTCCTCTACGCGCTGTTTCTTAAGCATCTGACGTACGATAACTTCGATATGCTTATCGCTAAGGTCTACACCCTGAAGGCTGTAAACCTTCTGAACTTCGCGAATCATGTAATTTTCAACTGCCTCAATCTTCTTGATTTCAAGGAGATCGTGAGGATTTACACTACCTTCGGTAAGTTCATCGCCGGCTTCAATCTGCGCACCATCAAGAACTTTGATTCTCGCGCCATAAGGAATAAGATAACTCTTTTCATTGATGCCATCAGAAATAACAATTTCACGTTTTTTCTTAGTATCATGAATCTGAACGGTACCACCGAATTCTGCAATAATTGCAAGACCCTTCGGCTTTCTTGCCTCAAACAACTCCTCAACACGGGGAAGACCCTGTGTAATATCGTTACCGGCAACACCACCCGTATGGAAAGTACGCATTGTAAGCTGTGTACCCGGTTCACCGATAGACTGTGCAGCGATAATACCAACTGCCTCACCAACCTGCACTGCTTCACCGGTTGCCATGTTAGCACCATAACATTTAGCACAGATACCGTTCTGTGACTTACATGTAAGAATGCTTCTAATCTTAACTGTTTCAATTGGATTACCGTTCTCATCAACACCAACAGAAACAATCTTAGCTGCTCTGCTCGGTGTAATCATATGATTACTCTTAACAATTACATTTCCGTCTTTATCACAAATCGTATTGCAGGAATATCTTCCTTTAATACGTGCTTCCAAAGATTCAATGGTTTCTTTGCCGTCTGCGAATGCAGAAACATTCATTCCGGCAATTTCTTTTCTGTCAATACAGCAGTCTGTATCACGAATAATCAATTCCTGACAAACATCAACCATACGTCTGGTCAAATATCCGGAGTCAGCTGTACGAAGCGCCGTATCGGACAAACCTTTACGAGCACCATGCGCAGACATAAAGTATTCCAAAACATCAAGACCTTCACGGAAGTTTGACTTAATCGGCAACTCAATGGTACGACCGGTTGTATCTGCCATCAAACCACGCATACCGGCAAGCTGTTTCATCTGCTGTTCGGAACCACGCGCACCGGAATCAGCCATCATACGAATATTGTTATAAGTATCAAGACCGCTCATAAGCTCTCTTGTAAGACGAGCATCCGTTTCGTTCCATACGCGAATAACGTTTTTATAACGTTCTTCTTCTGTACACATACCACGATTAAAGTTCTGTGTAATACGGTCAACCTGTGCCTGTGCCTCTTCCAAAAGCTGAGGTTTAATAGGCGGCACTGTCATATCGGAAATAGATACCGTCATCGCAGCTCTGGTCGAATACTTATAACCTGTTGCTTTAACAAGGTCAAGCACTTCGGCAGTCTTCGTTGCACCATGTGTATTAATAACTTTATCAAGGATCTGTTTTAACTGTTTCTTTCCCACAAGGAAATCAATCTCAAGCTTGATTGCGTCTTCCGGCTTGGAACGGTCAACAAATTCCAAGTCCTGAGGAAGAATCTCATTAAAGAGGAAACGACCAAGTGTAGATTCAACAATACCTTTTACCTTTGTTCCGTCAGCAAGTTCCTTTTCAACGCCAACTTTAATGCGCGCATGAAGAGTAATTACTTTGTTCTCATATGCAAGAATTGCTTCATTTACATCTTTGAAGAACTTGCCTTCACCTAAAGCACCCGGTCTTTCCTGTGTCAAATAGTAGATACCAAGAACCATATCCTGTGAAGGAACGGCTACAGGCGCACCATCTGAAGGTTTCAAAAGGTTATTCGGTGATAAAAGAAGGAAACGGCATTCAGCCTGCGCTTCCACTGAAAGGGGAAGATGCACAGCCATCTGGTCACCGTCGAAGTCAGCATTGAACGCCGTACAAACCAACGGATGAAGCTTAATTGCCTTACCTTCAACAAGAATCGGTTCAAATGCCTGGATACCAAGTCTATGAAGAGTCGGAGCACGGTTCAACATAACCGGATGCTCGCGAATTACTTCTTCCAAAACATCCCATACGGTATCATCAAGTTTCTCAACCAGTTTCTTAGCATGTTTAATGTTCTGGCTGATTCCCTTTCCTACCAATTCTTTCATAACGAACGGTTTAAACAACTCAATCGCCATTTCTTTCGGAAGACCGCACTGATAAATCTTAAGTTCGGGTCCTACTACGATAACGGAACGTCCTGAGTAGTCAACACGCTTACCTAAAAGGTTCTGACGGAAACGTCCCGACTTACCTTTCAACATATCGGAAAGAGACTTTAAAGCTCTGTTTCCGGGTCCTGTTACAGCACGACCGCGTCTACCGTTATCAATCAATGCATCAACAGCTTCCTGAAGCATTCTCTTTTCATTGCGTACAATGATATCCGGTGCTCCAAGGTCAAGCAATCTGCTCAGACGATTATTTCTGTTGATAATTCTTCTGTATAAATCATTCAGGTCAGATGTTGCGAAACGTCCACCATCCAACTGAACCATAGGTCTTAAATCAGGAGGGATTACAGGGATTGCATCCATAATCATCCACTCCGGTCTGTTTCCGGACTCACGGAATGCTTCAATTACCTCAAGTCTCTTAACAATCTTAGCACGTTTCTGGCCTTTGGTATTTTCATTCTCAAGTTCTTCTTTCAGCTCAATATTCTCTTTTTCAAGATCAATTGCCATAAGAAGTTCTTTGATTGCTTCAGCACCCATTCCTACACGGAACTCATTGCCCCATTTCTCTCTTGCATCCTGATATTCCTTCTCAGATAAAATATCTTTCATCTCAAGGTCGGTATTTCCCGGATCAAGAACAATATAAGAAGCAAAATATAAAACTTTCTCAAGCACACGCGGAGTCAAATCAAGGATCAGACCCATACGGCTGGGGATTCCCTTAAAGTACCAGATATGAGATACGGGAGCAGCGAGTTTGATATGTCCCATTCTCTCTCTACGTACGTTTGCCTTAGTAACCTCAACACCGCAACGATCACAAACAACACCTTTATATCTGACCTTTTTGTACTTACCACAGTGGCACTCCCAGTCTTTGCTGGGTCCGAAAATCTTTTCGCAGTACAATCCTTCACGTTCAGGTTTCAAAGTTCTATAGTTGATGGTCTCGGGCTTGGTAACCTCGCCCTTAGACCATTCATAAATTTTTTCGGGTGACGCCAAACCGATTTTAATCGCGTCAAAAACAATCGGTTCGTCTACTTCTTTTCTAATTTCAGACATTTATTGGCACTCCTTCCAATTATAAGTTAGCCTTACTCGTTATCCTCATCAAAGTCATCAACGTAGCTCATGCTGTCTGCAAAGTCTCCGTCATCATATTCATCTTCGCCGTCTACTTCGTCATAAGCATCCTGTAATTCGCCATCTTCGTTGAATTCCTGTTTCTGATATCCATAGCTTGCCATATCATCACGTTCATAATCAAAGTTTCTTGTCTCGCCTTCAATTTCAAGCTTGTAATTGTTTGTAGGCGGTTCAACATTTTCTTTGATTTCAACTTCATTACCATTCTCATCAATTACCTTAACGTCAAGGCAGAGAGACTGTAATTCTTTCAGCAATACCTTGAAGGATTCCGGAATACCCGGTGTCGGGATATTCTCACCCTTAATAATTGCTTCGTAAGTCTTAACACGACCGACAACATCATCGGACTTAACTGTCAGGATCTCCTGCAAGGTGTAAGATGCACCATATGCCTCGAGAGCCCAAACTTCCATTTCACCGAAACGCTGTCCACCAAACTGTGCCTTACCACCGAGCGGCTGCTGGGTTACAAGGGAGTACGGTCCGGTTGAACGAGCATGGATCTTATCATCAACAAGGTGATGAAGTTTCAGGTAGTGCATGTGGCCGATTGTAACGGGGCTGTCGAAATAATCACCCGTTCTACCGTCACGAAGTCTAACCTTACCATCTCTGGAAATAGGCACGCCCTTCCAAAGTTTTCTGTGTTCTCTGTTTTCATAGAGATATTCCAATACTTCAGGAAGAAGATCGTCTTTGTACTTCGCTTCAAACTCTTCCCAAGTACCATTTACATAATCATTTGCCAAATCGAGTGTATCCATGATATCCTGCTCGTTTGCACCATCAAATACCGGTGTAGCAATATTGAATCCCAATGCCTTTGCCGCAAGGGAAAGGTGGATTTCAAGCACCTGACCGATATTCATACGTGAAGGTACACCAAGCGGGTTCAACACGATATCCAAAGGACGACCGTTCGGTAAGTACGGCATATCCTCTACCGGTAAAACGCGGGAAACAACACCCTTGTTACCGTGACGACCAGCCATCTTGTCACCTACGGAGATTTTTCTCTTCTGCGCAATGTAGATACGTACCTTCTGGTTTACACCCGGTGAAAGTTCAGAATCACCTGCTGCTCTTGAGAACACCTTTGCGTCTACTACGACACCATATTCACCATGAGGCACCTTCAGGGAAGTATCTCTTACTTCACGTGCTTTCTCACCGAAAATAGCACGCAGAAGTCTTTCTTCTGCTGTCAGTTCGGTTTCACCCTTCGGGGTAACTTTACCAACAAGAATATCACCGGCACGCACTTCAGCACCGATGCGGATAATACCTCTGTCATCCAGGTCCTTCAACGCATCTTCACCAACACCCGGAACATCTCTTGTAATTTCTTCTGCTCCAAGCTTAGTATCACGTGCTTCTGTTTCATATTCTTCAATGTGAACAGATGTATAAACATCTTCACGTACAAGTCTTTCACTTAAAAGAACAGCATCCTCGTAGTTATAACCTTCCCAGGTCATAAATCCGATTAACGGGTTCTTACCTAAACCAAGTTCACCTTCTGCAGTGGAAGGACCATCTGCAATAACCTGTCCTTCTTCTACATGGTTACCCTTGAATACAATCGGTTTCTGGTTATAGCAGTTACTCTGATTGCTTCGTACAAATTTGGAAAGAGGATATTCCATTTTTTCACCGTCATCTGCAGTGATTTTAATTAATTTGGAGGAAACATAAGTAACAGTACCTGCCTTCTTTGCAACCACGCACACACCTGAGTCAACAGCTGCCTTAACTTCCATACCTGTTCCGATAACCGGAGCTTCAGTAAATAAAAGAGGAACTGCCTGACGCTGCATGTTGGATCCCATGAGCGCACGGTTCGCATCGTCGTTCTCAAGGAACGGAATCAATGCAGTTGCAACAGAGAATACCATCTTCGGGGAAACGTCCATATAATCAAATGCTTCCTTCGGATATTCCTGTGTTTCTTCACGGAAACGACCGGAAACCATTTTCTTCACGAAGTGACCTTCTTTATCAAGCTTCTCGTTCGCCTGCGCTACATGATAATTATCTTCTTCATCAGCCGTCATGTATACTACTTCATCTGTAACACGAGGATTCTTCTCATCGCTCTTGTCGATCACGCGATAAGGAGCTTCTACAAAACCATACTCATTAATCTTTGCATATGATGCAAGAGAGTTAATCAGACCGATGTTCGGACCTTCAGGTGTCTCAATCGGACACATTCTTCCGTAATGTGTATAGTGAACGTCACGAACCTCAAATCCTGCACGGTCTCTTGACAAACCGCCGGGTCCCAATGCAGAAAGACGTCTCTTATGTGTCAGCTCACCCAACGGGTTATTCTGATCCATGAACTGTGAAAGCTGGGAAGAACCAAAGAATTCTTTAATCGCAGCCTGCACAGGTTTAATATTGATTAAATCCTGCGGAGTAATCTTCTCTGAATCGTGTGTAGTCATTCTTTCACGAACAACACGTTCCATTCTGGAAAGACCGATACGATACTGATTCTGTAACAATTCACCAACCGCACGGATACGTCTGTTACCCAAATGGTCGATGTCATCATCATTTCCGATTCCGTATTCCAAGTGAATGTTATAGTTAATGGAAGCAAGCATATCCTCTTTCGTAATATGCTTCGGATTCAATTCATGTAAATTGCGAACGATTGCGTCTGCAAGTTCTTCGGGATTTTCTGCGTATTCTTCAAGAATTTTTTGAAGCACAGGGAAATAAACCAACTCGCTTACGCCAAGTTCGTCTCTATCAAGTTCTACCCATTCATCGATTTTTACCATCATATTGGAGAGAACCTTAACATTCTTCTCCTCAGTCTGAATCATAACGGAAAGCACAGCTGCATTCTGGATTTCGTCAGCAAGCTCTGCAGTAACCTTATCGCCGGCTCTCGCAATAATATCTCCCGTATATGTGTTTACAACATCCTCAGCAAGAACGTGTCCGCGAATTCTGTTACGAAGCATAAGTTTCTTATTAAACTTATAACGACCAACCTTCGCGAGATCATATCTTCTGGGATCAAAAAACATAGCGCTTAAGAAGCTTTCGGCACTTTCCACACTAAACGGTTCGCCCGGATGTACCTTGGTATACAATTCCTTCAAACCATCCACATAATTTTTGGACGGATCCTTCACGAAACTCGCATGAATCTTGGGTTCATCACCAAACAATTCAAGGATTTCTTCATCCGTACCAATACCCAAAGCACGAATAAATACAGTGATGGGCACCTTTCTGGTTCTATCTACACGAACGTATGCTACGTCATTGGAGTCAGTTTCATATTCAAGCCATGCACCACGATTCGGAATAACGGTTGAAGAGAATAATCTCTTACCGATCTTATCATGACTGATTGCATAGTATATACCAGGGGAACGAACCAGCTGGCTTACGATAACACGTTCTGCACCATTGATTACGAATGTTCCTGTTTCAGTCATCAACGGGAAATTACCCATAAAAATAGAATGTTCCTTCACGCTATCCTGTTCGTTCTTGTTAAAAAGACGTACAGTCACCTTCAAGGGTGCTTCATAAGTTAAATCGCGCTCTTTACACTCTTCAATTGTATGCTTGATTTCGTCTTCCGCTAACTCAAAACCAACAAATTCCATGCGCAAATCGCCGCCGAAATTAGTAATAGGGGAAATATCATCAAACGCTTCTTTAAGACCTTCATTCAAGAACCACTCATAAGAGTCTTTCTGAACTTCGATCAGATTCGGCATTTCAAGTACTTCCTTCTGCCTTGAGTAACTCATACGCATACTGTTTCCATTGACAACAGGACGTATTCTGTTCTTTTCCATTGACATTCACTCCGTTCTTCAATTTATATTAAGCCGTCACACTATTAAGCCAAAATCACCAAACGAAGAATTGCTTTTTTTCCTCGTTTCTCCTTTTACCAATAAAATACAAAAGGGTATACATAACCACAATAGTGCATTATCCATAATAACAGAAAAGCGAATGGAAGTCAAACATTTTTTTCCATTCGCTTTATTTTTATTCTGCTATTCTTTTAGGAATAAATTATTTCAATGTAACCTTAGCGCCTTCAGCTTCTAATTTAGCCTTGATATCATCAGCTTCTTCTTTAGAAGCGCCTTCTTTGATCATCTTAGGAGCAGCGTCTACTAAGTCTTTAGCTTCTTTCAAGCCAAGGCCTGTAGCTTCACGAACAACTTTGATAACCTTAACCTTGTTAGGGCCAACATCTGTTAATTCTACGTCGAATTCAGTCTTTTCTTCTGCTGCTTCACCAGCTGCTGCACCGCCTGCTGCTGCTACAACAACACCTGCTGCTGCAGATACACCAAATTCTTCTTCACATGCTTTTACTAATTCGTTTAATTCAAGTACGCTTAACTCTTTGATAGCGTCGATAAATTCCTGAGTTGTTAACTTTGCCATTTCTTTTTTCCTCCATTAAATAATATTAAATCTTTAAAAGTTTCATGCGACCGTTTGTCGCGTAAATGTTTCTCTGCTAAATAGCAGTACACACATTAAGCACCCTGCTGCTCTGCAATCTGATTGAGTACGCGAGCAAGATTTGTGATAGGGGACTGAATGCTTCCGAGCAATTTTCCAAGAAGTTCTTCTCTTGAAGGCACTGCGGAGATTGCTTCGATTCCCTTTGCATCATATACTGTTCCTTCAACAACGCCACCCTTTACTTCAAGTGCGGGAGCTGTCTTAGCAAACTTGCAAAGAATTCTTGCGGGAGCTGTTGCATCATCTTTGGAAATTGCGATTGCGCTGGGTCCTTCCAAATAAGGTGCAAGTCCTTCGAACTCTGTTCCCTTGAATGCAAAGTTCAACATTGTATTCTTGTAAACCTTGTAAGTAACACCAGCTTCACGAAGCTGCTTACGAAGCTCTGTATCCTGAGCAACGGTAAGGCCACGATGATCAACAAGTACAACGGACTGTGCGCCTTCAATGTTTGCAGAAATCTCTTCCACGATGGGTTTCTTGATTTCAATCTTTGCCATTTCTTTCTACCTCCTTCTTTATTTCTGCCGAAAGAGTCTAATATTTTCATGCGATAATATTAAAACCCTCATGCCAAAAGACACGAGGGCGAAATTTCACTAAAAAAATACTCTTCCTCGGTAGGTGTTTATCTGCTTACACCGTTCACACGGTACCTACTGTCTTCGGCGGATTGTTTATACAACCTTTAATAAAATAACATGCGTTTCTGCTATTGTCAAGCATTTTATCTGATTATTTTTATTCATTCCTTTTATCTTAATAGAGCATTTCTGTCACTGCGCCTCAACAAAACCGTCTTCGTCAATTACAACGCCGGGCGAAAGCCTTCTCATCAAATTCAAAACTCGCTCACGTTCTGTTCCTGTTGCCTCCAGCGTTCTGCAATTTCTTGTCAGGCATGGCAAAAATTGTGCACGCACAACCCCCTCCTTATTCACTTCCAATGTCAAAAGCGCACTGTCAAGATTTTTGGAACTAAACCAATAATTACCGAGGCTATAGAACACCGGCACGTCCCCTTCATAAGCGATTCCCTGAATCACATGCGGATGCGCGCCCACTATGATATCAGCTCCTGCATCGGCACATTCTTTAGCCTGTGTTGTCTGTCTCCAATCCAGGTCGTTGGTGCTCTCTGTACCCCAATGCAAAAATACAATTGTCACATCACTGTTCGCATCAGCTTCACGAATGCGTTCCAAAAGCGCTTCCGAGTCATAACACCGGAATGTTCCGGGCGAATCCGTTGTCGCTCCTTTGGTATTCGGATTCGGGTAACGTTCAATTTGCGTTGCGCAAACCAGAGAAATTTTCATAGAGTCATTGCAATAATATAAAATTTTGGATGCTTCTTCAATATCACGTCCGGCTCCGGTATAAGATATCCCTGCTTCATCCAGTGTGTCGAGTGTATCCAACAACCCCTGCTCCCCGAAATCATAAACATGATTATTGGCAAGCGAAACCGTATCTACACCCATCTCTTTCAGAATTTCCACATTCTCCGGTTTAGCCCGGAATGTAAATGTTTTATTTGAAATCGGTTTGTTTGTTTCCGTATAAGTGAACTCATTGTTAATCACGCAGATATCCGCTTCACGCATTCTTTCTAAAAGCAGTGGATCGACACACGCTTCCAATGATTCATTTTGCACACGGTAATTACTCATAATGGCATAGGAATCATCCAAAAGAATATCTCCCGTAAAAGTAAAGGAAACCGTCTCCTTTTCCGGAAGTTGAAATGTATTCGGCGCAATTTCCTCTCCCGGTTCCGGTTTCTCAGATTCCGGTTCATAAGAACTTTCTTCTTCTGATGAAACAAGTCCCAATTCCTCTGCGTTGAATCTCTCAGTCACTTCTTCTGATGCAGTTTCTTGCACAATCGGCATCTCATTTTCCTGCAAAAGCCTATCCTTATTCTGTTTGTGCATAATCATCGCGGTTAAAAGTGCTACGAATGCCAACGCTCCCGCAACACTTGCAAGAATACCGATTACACGATCTTTAGTTGTCGTAGCATCAAGTTCACTGCGCATCATTTTCTCCTTGTGAGCTTCAAAACATTATTCTTTTACTACTATAATACAAAACGGGCGATACCGCAATCGGCACCGCCCTGTTTCTATCATTAGATTTTCATTGTGTTAACCTTAACGCCAGGTCCCATTGTGCTTGAAAGTGTAACACTTCTTAAGTATGTTCCCTTTAATGCGCTCGGTTTAGCCTTCTTAATAGCTTCCATAAGAGCTTCGAAATTTTCGTTCAACTGCTCATCTGTGAAAGATACCTTACCGATAGGGCAGTGTACAATGTTTGCCTTATCAAGTCTGTATTCAATCTTACCAGCCTTGATATCAGCTACAGCCTTAGTAACATCCATGGTTACTGTACCGGCTTTGGGGTTAGGCATTAAGCCCTTAGGTCCAAGAACCTTACCAAGACGACCAACAACAGCCATCATATCAGGCGTTGCAACTACAACATCGAAATCAAGCCATCCGTCATTCTGAATCTTCGGAATGAGTTCCTCGCCGCCTACGTAATCTGCACCAGCTGCTTCAGCTTCTGTAAGCTTATCACCTTTAGCAAATACGAGAACCTTAACAGTCTTACCTGTTCCGTGAGGAAGTACAACCGCACCACGGATCTGCTCCTCTGCGTGACGTCCGTCACAACCGGTTCTAATGTGAATTTCTACTGTTTCATCAAATTTAGCGCTAGCAGTTTTCTTAACTAATGCAACAGCTTCTTCAGGATCGTAAAGTGTAGCTCTGTCGACCTGCTTAGCAGCTTCGTTATATTTCTTACCATGTTTCATAACTTATTTACCTCCTTGTGGTTAAATGCACACGCGTGCTCCCACCTACTCTAATTAGTCTTCTACTTTGATACCCATACTGCGTGCAGTTCCGGCAATCATGCTCATAGCTGCTTCAATATTTGCTGCGTTAAGATCCGGCATCTTCATTTCTGCGATTTCACGAACCTTATCTTTAGAAATTGTTGCAACCTTAGTCTTGTTAGGAACACCTGAACCGGACTTAATGTTACAAGCTTTCTTTAAAAGTACTGCAGCGGGCGGAGTCTTTGTTATAAAACTAAAGCTTCTGTCTGCATAAACTGTGATAACAACAGGAATGATTAAATCACCCTTATCTGCTGTCTTAGCGTTGAACTGCTTTGTAAATTCAACGATGTTAACGCCGTGCTGTCCAAGTGCAGGACCAACAGGCGGTGCCGGTGTTGCTTTGCCGGCAGGAATCTGTAATTTGATATAACCTGTTACTTTCTTTGCCATTTTGGCTACCTCCTAATAAAATGTGGTTCGGCGCCGCAACCATTTGCGGCTCCCACTGTTCATATGACAACAACTCTATATATTAATAGGACTGAATCCTATGAACAAGCATAATTAAATTTTCTTGATTTCATTAAACGCAATTTCAACGGGTGTTTCACGACCAAACAATTCGATATTAATTGTAACCATCTGCTTGCTTTCATCCACACGCTTAATAATTCCGACAGTGTCTTTCCACACACCGGAAATAACAGAAATCGCATCGCCTTCTTTTACATCGATCTTAACGTCTTCAAATCCGCCAACGTTAAGCGCACGCATCTCCTGTTCCGTCAAAGGAACCGGTTTACTTCCCGGACCAACAAATCCGGTCACACCACGTGTATTTCTTACTACATACCATGCATCGTTGTTATCGGCATCCATATGAAGCAAAACATAACCGGGGAAAAGCTTCTTCTGAACGGTCTTCTTTGTGTTGTTCTTCACTTCAACCACATCTAACATGGGAACTCGAACCTCAAGAATCTCATTCTCTAAATGTCTGTTCTCGATTGCTTTCTCGATATTGGCTTTCACCTTATTCTCATATCCCGAATAAGTATGAACAACATACCAGCCCATGCCTTTGCCACTCTTGTTATCACTTTGGCCGATATCAAACTCTTTATTCTCTTCCATGAACAGAAAACCTCCTCGACTAAATTGTGATATTTGTCAAGAACTGCACACCATACTTAATTAATAAGTCGATTCCTGCAATGAGGAGACTTACAACAAGACTGATAATGCTGACAACTACAGTCTGTTTGAACACATCGTTCTTACCAGGCCAAGTAATTTTCTTAAATTCCTGCTTAACACCACGGAAGAAACTTGTCTTTTTCGGCTTCTCTGCTGTTGCTGATTTCGTCATAATATCAATTCCTTTCATACATAAAAAGACAAATTATTTGGTTTCTTTGTGTAATGTATGAGCCTTGCAGAATCTACAATATTTCTTTGTTTCCATTCTGTCCGGATGTGTCTTCTTGTCCTTTGTTGTGTTGTAGTTACGCTGCTTGCACTCTGTACATGCTAAAGTAATTCTTGTACGCATTTCTTCCCACCTCCACGCGTAAAATTTATTATTCGCAGGCTCGTTTTTTTATCAAAAATGGCGCATAAAAAAAAGGCCTAAAAACCAGTCTCGCCATAGTAGAATAACACATAGGTGTCCATTCGTCAATGATTTATTTTATAAATTTCTATATTATCCGGGGATTTTTTTGTTTGACGGCATTTTCCTATCGTTTGCATATGTTTTTCCTTTTTCGTCTCTGCGAGTTTTTGTTTTTCATCTTTTTATGAAACTTGGCGTCAAGGCGTATCTCCACAAAAATACTCGGTCGCCGGAGCCACTTTCTCCGGATATTTCTTCCACTTGCCCCGCCAAAGCGTATCTATGCACCGAAACTGCCTTGCCGGAGCCCACTTTCAGAAACAACTTTCACGCGAGGCGCCAGGATTGTATCTATATGAATTTTTAGCAAAAGGGAAGCCCGTTATGGACTCCCCTTCTTGTTGAGAAACTTATTTTTCAGTCTCTTATTTCACTGTAATTGTTACTACCGCTTTCTTTTTACTGCCGTCAAGTGCGGTTGCGGTTACTTTGACTTTCTTGCCTTTCTTGGCATCTGCTTTGATTTTAACAAGTCCGTTTGCATCAACGCTTGCAATCTTGGAATCGCTTACGCTCCAGGATACGTTGGAATAGGTCAAATCCCCTGCTCCTGTTACTTTTGCATTTAACACGAGATTTGTGCCTGCTTCCACAGTCGCAGTCTTCATCACCTCGCCGTCTGCACCGGTAATCTCAACCTTGGTTACTCCGGGCTGAACATAAAGCGTCTTTTCTGCGATAATCGGTGTTGCTTCACCCATCACATAAGTCATGTAATCAAGTGTTGCCGTCACTTTCACATAGCCGGTATAGCTGCTTTTTTTACTTGCTGCCACTACACCTTTCTTAACAGTTACACCCTTTGCCTTTAATTCTGCTTCGCTAAGTGTCTGCTGACCGTTTACATCCAAACCAACAATTGTATAAGAAATTGTCTTATTCTTTGCCTTGTTCGGGAATACGTTTGCAGTAAGCTTTACACTCTTTCCGTATGTTAAAAGTGCAAGTCCGGGCACGCCTCCGTTCGGTGTTTTTGCCGGTGTCTGCAAGGACAACTTATATGTCACTTCTTTTTTAGCACTACTTACCACATTAATTGTTACTTTTACAGTTTTTTTACTTCCGTCCAATGCTTTACCCGTTAAGGTTACTTTTCCTATCATTCCTGTATCAGCCACAAGTTTCAGATAACCACTCATTTCTGTTGTGATACAGCTTTCAGACGAATATCCATTCGTACTCTCTACCTCAAGGATACTTGCATTCGAACTTGTCCATTCAATTCTTGTATCGCTTGCAGTTTTGCCATTTTTAGTGGAAATACTGTAAGGAATCCAAATCGGCTTATTCGGCTCTACAGAATATTTTTTACTTCCGGTTGTGATTTTACTTACCGGGTTTCCTGACGGTACCACCTTAACATTGAGCACCTTCTTTGCATTACTTCCGTCAAGTGCAGTAATGGTAATCTTTGCAGTTCCTGTTCCTTCTGCACATACAATATATCCGCCATACGCTTCTTCTATAGAAAGAACACCTTTCTTACCACCTGTTACACCATAGAGATTCGCGGCACCATTCTGTTCTGCAACTTTAAACACTTTTCCATTATTCACATACTGTACGTTAAAACTTGAAGGCAGAACCTGACTATCATCATCTGCAAGAACCAATTTCATTGCTGATACATTAGTTTTTGTTCTAACATAAACAGTTATATATCCGCTTGCCGATTCTTCTCCTTTAGCAACTGTTAAAGATACTCCATAGCAATCTCCAGCCTGTGCCTTAGTCAAGTCTAACACACCAGCATTTGTAACTGTAGCTTCTCCTTGATTTGCCGGAGAACATTCCACAACGCTCCATGCCTGTGTATAGCCCTTAACACTTTCACCACCATTTAAAACTCCAGCAAGCTTCACTTTGCTTCCCTGAGCAATATAATAAGAATCCTGTGTCACTTCCACAATATTCTTTGGAACAGCAATAGAAACATCTTTAATATATGTTTCATTTGCTTTAACAACATCAATGTAAACTCTCTTAACAATGCCACTGTTAGCATTCTTCAAATCAACAGCATAAATTCCTTCTGCCGCTTCCTTTGATACAACAATACCCGTTCCCTTTTTATCTACAGAAAGATTTCCTTTTGCCGAATCCTCTAGAATAATTTCATATTTCTGAAGTCCTTTTGCAGGAGCATATTCTTTCTCCCCATTGTTATAAATTGCAGTCGGGGTAAGCGTTACGTTTTTCTTTCCCACATAAGCAATCCAATGTTCTCCGTCTTCAGCAGTATAGCTTCCTACTTTTTTCGGAGCTTTCACATCAAACGCATACACCTGCTGTTCAATTTCAACAGTCACAGAAGTCTTGGCTGCAGGATTAGATTTCGCAGTTGCCGTTATCGTAACAAATCCAGGAGCGGTGGCTACGAAATTACCCTGAATACCACCACCACTGTACGTTATACTTTTAGGATTTTTACCACTTATCGTATAATCCACTTGCTGAAGAACATAATCTTTATATCCCTCTTTATCAAGGACCTCTGTTAGCATAAAGAACGTCGGTCTTGTTCCCGGAGTTGTAAGCTTAATTTTACCATCTTTCAATCCTGCAACTCCCATTCGGACTGATGCTGCAGGGATAGACACATATATTGTTGCTTTAGCGCTCACACCGCTTCCGTCTGTCGCCGTTGCATATACATCTACCAATCCAAATCCTTCAGCAGTAACTGTACCTGTAGCATCCACCTTCACTATTCTTTCATCTGTACTCTTCCATGTCACACTTTTATCTGTAGCATTTGTAGGAAGAATTCCAGTCGTAAGTTTACCTTTTTCCCCTAACCCCAGTAAATAAGTTCCATCTGTACCGGATGCAAGTGCCGAAGTAATGGTAATGCTATCAACACAAGTTCCGCTTACAACAGTACAAGCTGCACTCTTTTCACTTCCGTCAGTTGCTGTTGCGGTTACGATTGCCTCACCGAGATTCGTATCCACAAGAGTTACAGTTGCAGTATTATTTCCATGGTCAACAATCTTAACCATGGAAGGCTTGTCAGTAGAAAAATCAATTTTCGCACAAGCCACATCCGCATTGTCAATAGTTGCTTCTAAAAGGAAGCTGTTTCTTTCAGACTGAGCATCAAGGATTACTCTACTTTGGTTTAAGGTAATGCCTGATACAGGTTCACTGTACTCGGCAACACAATATTTTACACTCGCGGTCGGCCCAATCTTTCCGGCATTTTCACTATAAACGGTCAAAACGCCCGTGCCTGCTTTTTTCGGAATAATTTTACCATTTTGAACCGACACTTCTGCTCCTGAATAACCAAAGTAATATGTAGGCCAAGGTTCTCCATTTTTCCATTCAAGGCTGGGTATTGCCGCAACATCTACAGACAACATATATTCGCCGTTTTCATTTGTCGCTTTATCCAATTTTAATTCTACTTCTGTTGCCATTTGTACAACAGAGACTTCGCAAGTAGCAACTAAATCTTTTCCCCCAAGTGCTTTAGCTGTAATCGTCGCATTCCCAAGCGCACGTGCAGTAATGACACCATTCTGGTCTACAGAAGCAACCTCTTCATTTGAGGTTGTCCACTCAACACTTAAATCATTTGCATCGTATGGTTGAACTGTTGCATAAATCTGATACGTTTGCTCCTTTTCAAGTTTAAGCTCGGTTTTATTCAATGAAATCTTTTCCGGTTTAACATATATTCTTTCCAAAGTTACACTTTTACTTAAACTTTGCGGTATATAAGATATCGTTTCATCAGTATCTAATCTTTTCCATCTGCCTGTTAAAGATATATTCTTCCGTAAATTCAATGGCGCTTCCATCTTGACAAGTTTAGACATTCCGTTGAACATATAGCTAACAGAATAGCTACCCGTTGCATATCCCATTTTAAAGGAACTCAAATCCAAATATTCAATGCTACTGCATCCGCTAAACATGCTGGAAAAATCCTCAACGCGATTTGTATTAAAATTTCTCAAGTCCAGCTCTTTAACCGAGCTACATCCATAAAACATACCTGACATATCACGAACATTTTTCGTATCAAAACCGCTCACATCAATTTTGGTAAGAGAACTGCATCCATAAAACACATCCCCCATATCTTCAGCAGATTCTGTATTATTTAATTTGCTTACATCAAGGTTCTCCAGCGAACTACAGTCATTAAACATGCCGTATATAGAAGTAATAGCCGCCCCATCAAAACCGCTCAAATCAACATACTTTAATTTAGGACAGCTTGAAAACATATAATCAACTTGAATCTCTTCTCCTTCTTTAAACTTCATGTTCTCTATATTCAAACTCTCAAGTTCAGAACATATTGCAAACATTCCTGACAAATCACAACCGTACGGATACATTTCAAACGAACTCAAATCAAGCGTTTTTAATGATTCGCAGCAATTAAACATATATTCATATGTGGAAACTTGCTTAGTATTAAAGCTTGCCAAATTTACATTCTTCAAGGAAGTGCAACCGGCAAACATATGTGACATATCCCACACTGTGCTGGTATCGAAACTGCTTAAATCCAAACTTTCCAAACTATGGCATTCAGCAAACATACTATTCATACTATACACATTGCTTGTATCAAAAGAACTTAAATCAACGTGTTTCAATCCTGAACAATAGTAAAACATGCTGCCCATTCCATAGACATTTGATGTATCAAAAAATGTCAAATCTAAAGAGGTCAGTTTGTCACATTCCATAAACATTCCATACATGTCCGTAACCTTACCGGTATTAAAATCACCAAAGATAATTTCTTCCAGCTGGCTACAGCCGTAAAACATTTGTTGCATGTTGGTTACATTCTCGGTATTCAAATTTGTAAGATCCAATTTTTTGACACTCAATCCAAAAAACAGACCATTCATATTTGTAATATAAGAAGTATCTACACAATCCAAAATCTCCAACTCTTGAACATAAGGAATCGAAAACGCATTTCGAACATCATCGCTTCCTTCTATAAAACAATTGGCTCCCCATACAAACTTTTTAATTCCCTTATTACGTATTTCCCACGTTTCCCAAGGCACTTCAACGTCAGCATCAAAAAATTCACACGGAACACCTTCATCCTGTGTGATTGTCAACACACCATCTGAATCCAGTGTCCAGTGAACAGACTCACCCCAGTCACCGCTATATTCAATCGTTGCTGTAGTTTCGGCAACATCCTCCGAAGCCATTTCAGGCTCAGATGTTTCTTCAGATGTTTCTTCAGATGTTTCTTCAGATGTCTCTTCAGACGCTTCTTTACTTGCTTCTGCATCCGAAACTTCTTCACTCACTTCCTCGGAAACCTCTTCTGAAGCCTCCTCACTCATCTCCGTGGTTTCAACAGCACTTTCTTCCGTGCTCTCTTTCTCCGCTTCGAAAACAGCAGTGCCAATCTCTTCAGCAAATGCCGTCATTCCGCTGCCACTCAATACCATGACAGCAGCAAGAAACATTGCTAAAGTCCTTGCAACATTTCTTTTCCAATGTTTCATACGTTTCATAAAAACCTCCCTTTCTTTTGTGCACTACCATTTCTTAGTTTCATTTTGGCAAGTAACACTATTATTTTTGCTTTTGACATTCAGTGAATGTCATTATGTTTAAAATTTTATCTCATTCTAATTAAAATGTCAATCAAAGAGCATACTAAGAAGGAGGGGTAAATATGTTTATCAACAAAACAAACGACGGCAGAAACAACATATGCGGAAGAAAGATTTCCGAATTACGCGGATGCTTAAAAATCTCGCAAAGAGAACTTGCAGATCGACTTCAGATTGCAGGACTTGATGTTGACAAAAATGCAATCCAACGCATGGAATCCGGAAAGCGTTTCATTACCGATATCGAAATACTGGCAATATCAAAAATTTTCAATGTTACCCCTAATGATTTACTCGATATAAAGTAATCCCGCTTTTTATATTCAAAATCCTCCCATTCTTTTTCTTTTTTTCTTCCTGATACATTGCAAAAACACCTGAAAAGTGCTACAGTAAAGTTAGAAAAGTATGCTTTTAACCCCTGTCGTACAGGCACGGTCGCCCATATGCATCTGCTTTATTGTGCACGACAGTTTTCACGGAAGAAAGGAGGGGATGACATGGCTTATAATTTCGCGTTGTCGAATGTCTACAATCTGTATCAGTCTACATATGCGCCTAAGAACGTAAGTCGTTACGATGCTCATAAGAAGAGCGAGCTGCGCAGTGTATATCATTCCATTGTCAAATTGAATAAAGAATCTCCTCTTACTATTGTGGATACCAGTCAGGAAGCGCAGGCTTATGCGGTTTCTTTAAAAGAGAACGCAAGGCAGCTACGTAATACCATCGCTTCGCTCGGCGGACTTGATGAAGGGGAATTATTAACAAGAAAAACTGCATCCAGCAGCAACCCTGATGTCCTGGACGTGAAATATGTCGGCGACACACTGACAGACGAGGCTCCCGACACACAGTATGACATTATGGTGAAACAGCTTGCAAAACCGCAGGTTAACACAGGCACCTATCTGAACAAAAAGCAGATGGAATTGCCACCCGGACCCTATTCCTTTGAATTGGAGATTAATCATACCGCTTACGAGTTCCAATTCAATATCGGCTCGAATGACACAAATCTCGATCTGCAGAAGAAATTGATGCGTCTGATTAACAACTCCAATTTAGGAATCAACGCTTCGTTGAAAGAAGTCAATCCTTCTTCGGCTGCACTCGTGTTAGAGTCTATGGCAACCGGCATTGAACTCGGTCAGAATATGTGGTTTGACATTCAGGATTCGCTCCCGTATGACGAGGACCTTCCTTCTGTTGTGGATTACCTTGGATTAAATCAGATTTCTGTTTTACCGCAAAATGCTGTTTTTACTATAAATGGTGAGAATCGTGTTTCGAATTCCAATCACTTTACTCTTGATAAAAAATACGAAATCACATTAAAAGATTTGCCCGATAACAACGAAACAATTACGGTCGGCCTAAAAACTGACACAGAATCACTTTCGGAAAATGTGAATCGTTTCGTTTCCGGATACAATGATTTCATCCGCGCCACTGCCGAATATCTGGGTTCACAACCCAAAAGCAGTTACCTTTTGAAGGAAATGAAAAACATTACTGCTTCCTATGATTCGCAGCTTCGTCCTCTTGGTCTTGCCATGACGGAAACCGGTGAAATCAATGTAGATGAATCTTTGCTTCGTGACAACATCCAATTAGAAGATGCGAGAGAAAAGTTTTCATCCGTACGAAAGTTCACTAATTCTGTTTTGAACAAAACAAATTCCGTGGCATTAAATCCGATGGAATATGTACCTCAAAAAATAGTCGCTTACAAAAAGCCGGATGCCACATTTGCAACACCTTACATTACGAGCCAGTACAGCGGCATGATGTTTAATACATACGCATAAAAACGGGAATATGTCTCATTGTCATGATGCATTTTCCCGTTTTTTATACTATTGATTCTTGATTGAACAAAGAGTGTGCATCCTTAGCGGAGTTTTTTATTGCATAGGAATTTCCTATGCAATAAAAAAGCTGTTTTGCGAATTATCACAAAACAGCTTTCAATCTACTTATTCACCTAAACCATTTTCAATTGCTGTTACCAAAGCATTCAATGCAGCTTCCTCATCTTCACCTTCACATGTAAGTGTGATTTCATCACCGCTCTTTACGCATGCTCCCAAGACACTTAAAACGCTCTTCGCATTTGCTACAGTATCACGAAATGAAAAAGTAATCAATGATTTATACTGAATTGCTTCTTTGCAAAGGATTCCGGCAGGTCTCAAATGCAAACCTGTGGGATTCTTAATTGTAACTTTCTGGCTTACCATTTCTTACGCCCCCTATCACATGAATATCTAAACTTCGTGCTATATAAAACTCATTTGTAACCACTTATATTATAGCATTTTTACACGCTTTAAACAAGTAAATTATGTGAAATCATATTAAATTCACGTTCCGTTCACATTTGCAAAATAGCGAAAACTTTATCAAAGCATCGTGTTTTGAATTAAATCCGCCAACTTACGTGCTTCCTGTTCTATCATCTTCTGATCTTTTCCTTCAATCATAACACGTACTTTAGGTTCTGTTCCGGAAGGACGGATTAATACTCTTCCTTCTCCGGCAAACTTTTTATCAAGTTCTTCAATTGCCGCCGCAATTTCAGGATACTCCATATAACTGGATTTTTTATGATTCGGTACTTTGGCATTAATCAATGCCTGCGGCAGAACTTCCATAATTTCTGCAAGTTCTGAAAGCTTTTTACCGGTTTTTACAATAACCTCAAGCAAAAGCAATGCACTAAGCAATCCGTCACCGGTTGTATTACTGTCAAGCATGATAATGTGTCCTGACTGTTCACCACCGAGGTTGGCTCCGACTTCCTTCATACGTTCAAGCACATAACGGTCGCCAACCTTAGTCTGTTCAAGGTGGATTCCCTCACGTTGCGCCATAAGTGTCATACCAAGATTACTCATAACAGTTACAACAATCATGTCTTTTTTCAAAGTGCCCTGCTGCTTCATGAAATTTCCCACGATAGACATAATCTGGTCACCATCTACCAGTTTTCCTTTTTCATCTACGGCAAGCATACGGTCAGCATCTCCATCGAATGCAATACCAAGATTTGCATTCTCATAAACAACACGTGCACACAACTCTTCCATGTGTGTAGAACCGCAGTTTGCATTAATATTGGTTCCATCCGGCATATTATGAATGGCAACAACATTCGCTCCAAGTTCCTTTAAAGCTTCTACCGATGTATAAAAGGATGCTCCCTCTGCACAGTCCACCACAATCTTGAGTCCGGACAAATCAATATCCACTGCACGGATTGTATGATTGATATATTCCTCTCTTGCATCCGTACGGTATTTAATTTTACCAACTCCGGAACCGGTAGGGAATTTAACACCTTCCATGTTGTTGCGAATCAAAGCCTCGATTTCATCTTCCATAGCATCCGGAAGCTTATAGCCTTCGGAATCAAAAAACTTAATTCCGTTAAACTCTACAGGATTATGTGATGCCGAAATCACAACACCTGCATCCACCTTATACTTTCTTGTCAGATATGCAACTGCCGGAGTCGGAACAACACCGACATATACCGCATTCGCACCAACGGAACAAACACCTGCCATCAAAGCATTCGCAAGCATATCTCCTGAAATTCTTGTATCACAACCAACCATAATCGTCGGCTTATGATTTGTTTCTTTGGTCAACACATGTGCGCCGGCCTGCCCTAACTGCATTGCCAACAACGGTGTTAATTCTTCATTTGCTACGCCTCTCACACCATCTGTTCCAAATAATCTTGCCATTTTTCATTCTCCTCCTGTTTGCCTCTGCAAACAATTAATTTTTAGTAATTCGAACCTGAACCTTGAAATTATCTTTGATATATGCGCCTTCCGGTAATCCGAAATCAGGAATCAGATAATAAATGCCTGTATCCGGAGTACTCATATCCCGCTCTTGCATATATGCAGCAAAATCTAACTTCAACTTAATATTGTTCTGATTGATTTTACTCAAAATAGTGTCCAGACCATACACTTTCAATCTGGTTTCTTCATTCGTTACATAATTGCCATCTGTCAACACTTCTGCAACGTATCCTTCCGGAACACCTTCTACAACAATATCCTCTTTCGAGAATGAAATCTCGATTGTTTCTTCAGGTTCCACAAAGATTTTAATGGTAGCTCTGCCTTCATCATTCGGGTTCGCCAGTGAAATGTAGTTTGGAAGGAATTCTTCTAAATCCACCACAACTGTCAAATCTGCGGTAGTTCCGCTCAAATCAAGTTCAGTTGACGGAATCTCAATTGCTTCGTATTTTTCCACAATTGATTTACGTCCTGCAATCAGTACTTCTTCGACATTGCAAGTCACTTCGCCTGTTGCAGCATACCCTTCAGCCGGTTCGCCCTGGATTTCATAATGAATCGGAACTTTCTTTGTAAGCAGAACTTCCTGATTCACACTTACATGCTCAACATTCATGGATAATCTCTCATCATCCACAACCTTGCCCTCTGCATCATATAGCTTAATGGGAATACTGGAGCTAACGTTGTTCATAACATTATCCACCTGCAACTGCGCCTTGGCTTCTGCTATGGTGTCTACGAGTGACTCAGGACCTTCAATATATACCTGGTTCATATTGGTCGTAAGACTTCCCAGAATATATCCGTTCTCAGGATCTCCCGTAACATCAACATGAATCGGCTTCTGAATCTTTTTCAATTTCTCGATATTCAGTTTTACATTGTCGATATCACATTTAATATCATCAATTTCATTGGCATACTTATTTGAAGACACTTTAATACTGATAGTATCCATCGAAGTAAGGTCACGCATATCAGCAACCGCCTTGATATTCTCTTTCGAAATATCTTCCACTATGGAGCGACGGCCCTTCACTGTAACGTTGACAACACCCGTATCCTCCAAGATTTCGTACACCTGTCCTTGCGCTTCAAGTTCATTTCCGTTTAAAATTTTTACCTCAACACCGGAGAACATTACTGTCTTGACAGGATCGTCGATATTTACAACAATCAGCCACAACAATACGGAAAAAAGAAGGGCAAGTAACTTCAAATCCCAATTATTCGTTATTTTCTTTTTCATTCGAAGTTTTCTTTTTCCTTCCTTTCCAGAACTTAGACTTTTTCTCCTCTTGCGGCTTATCCTGAATAAGTTCTAATTTCTCTCTCAAGGTATCCGGTGTCAGGTTGTAATACAAATCTCCCTTGTATGCAACACTTACCTTACCGGTTTCCTCAGACACAATGATGGTCATGGAATCCGTTAACTCAGAAATACCAACACCTGCACGATGTCTGGTTCCAAGTTCTTTACTAAGAGTACGGCCATCTGTCAAAGGCAGATAACAGGTTGCTGAAATCACCCTGTCACCACGAATAATAACAGCACCGTCATGTAACGGTGTATTGTGTTCAAAAATATTAATTAACAACTGATTTGTCACCAAGCCATCAACTGCAATACCCGTACGTTCATACTCTACCAACGGAGAATTGTGTTCAATTACAATTAATGCACCGGTTCTTACTTTACCCATTTCAAAACATGCCTTAATCAGCTCTTCGAGAGTCTGATCCGAGAAACGTCCCTGTCTCTCTTTATAATCAAACGAGAGCAGCTCTGCCAGAATATTCTTCTGTCCAATCTGCTCTATCATACGACGGATTTCAGGCTGTAATGCCACAATAACCGCAATTGCAACAAGGGTAAGCATTTTTTCCGCAACCCAAATAATGGTTGACATATTCAACACAACTGCCACCCCAAGGAAAATAACAACTACGGCAATTCCTTTCAGGAAAGTCCACGCTCTGGCATTCTTAATCATAATCATCACCTGATAAATAAGGAAGGTGAGAATCAGAATCTCTAAAACATCAAGAATCCCAACGTGGGGAACGCGAAATGCCGACAAATATTCACTTGTAAATTCGGTAATACGTTCCATCATAATAACAACACCTGTTTCAATAATTTATTAACATTTACTCAATCAAGCGGATCAGTATAATTGATTTTTCGCGCCTGCGAAGTTTTCTCTGCAGCCCCTGTTTTCGACACCCTCTTCTCTGCTTCTGTTTTTACAGCAGATGAAGTACGTTTCTGCACGGTCTGCTCTCTTTCTGCTGCCGGACGGTTTTTTACGGACGCAACTTTTTTTACCTTCTTTTTCGGTTCGGAAATTGTCACCTTCGGCACAGCTTTCACATAGTAATAATATTCATCATCCTCAAACTGTACACGTTCCGTTCTCGCGTAATCAACATTGAATACGAAGAATTGCAATCCCTTCACAAAAGCTACTGCAAAAATACTTCCGAGGATGGTTCCGATAAGAGAAATATTTGTTGTAAACATCAAATCCCCAACAAACAGAATCAAAATATCCGTCAACGCACCGACAATAATTGCTATTGTCCATGAATGATCAATATTCATACGACGTACGCAATATACAACAATTATTGTTGCCGCAAATGCCGCCATCATAACAAACATTGCTTTATTCGCAAGTAAACCATCAATCACATACTTAAATTTCGATGCCATTCCGTCTGCATCCAGTGTTGTCAACGCGGACGAACAACCTTTGATATAGTGAAGAATATAGTAAACCCCCACACCACATCCTACGGAAAGAGCCGAAGTCGGTTTGCCGACAAGCCCCATGGAAAGCGGAATCACATACGGAATACGAAGCGCACAGCATATCGGCGTAAGCAACACAACAAACGTATCTCCCGGTGAAAATCTGAAATATAAAAGGAACATCAGTAAAAATAAAATACCAACTATCAACGTACATTCCAGACTGAGCGCATAAACATGCGCCAGAACCAGCGCCGCCGCAACAAAAATAATGAAATTCAGCGGCAGAAAAGAACAAAGCAACGCCAAAATAATCGCAAGCGGAAACTTTGCCACTTTCTCCATATAACCCAAATTCAAATTAATGATAATAAACGTAAACAGTGCCGTAAAAAACTTCCCGATCGGAACAAGATAAACTTCATACTTTCCGCATATTTTTTTCAACTGTTCGCGTAATACCAACAAGCCAGTCATTATTGTGTTTTATCCTTTCTTTCTCTTTGATAGAGAACCTGTAATCTGCGTAAATTATTGAAATATACTTTCAATCTTCTCTTCGCCTTGCGATATCTGAAGGAATATATTACATACGAAATCAGGGAATACAAACCCACAAATCCAATGTAATAAAAGAGAATTTGTTTCGCATACTCCATCAGGTCAATTTCATACAATCCCTGCATAAATGCTTCCGAATCATACATCACAAACAAAACTGCAACCAACACAAATGCAATTGTCGCACTCACAATGGATTTCATCAGCTGAAGGCTTATATAATCTCCGCGGAAATAAGAACCGATGGAAGCATTTTTCTTTCCTTCACCGGATTCATATGCCGCAAGTCTTGTCATTAATTTCACTCTCTGTTCACTAATCATACAACACCTGTTCTCACTTTGTTATTTATCAAGATAGCGCATCTTCGGATTGTCGGAACGACTCACATTGCCCGTCAATCCTTCCGGCTGTTTCTTAACACTGTTATTAAGACCGCGCGCCAAATCATATTTGCAACGTTCACACAAACGACCGGTTTTAATCATTGCACCGCACCCTTCACAATCAATTCCGATTGGAGAATTCTCTGCGAAAACAAGACGTTCCTGTCTAATCCATGCATGAATCTGATTATGCGTCACATCGCAGCTTTCCACTATTTCAGGAATCTGTGCCTGGACATTATCCTGCACAAACTTCTTAACAACCTGAAATTTCTTCTCCTCATCTTCACGACAAGCAGGGCAGATAGGCACCCCCGTTATATAGTTGAAAATAGTTCCGCATCTTCTACAATTTCTCACATCCATAGCCGTAACCTCCTGTCTGTTTCTTTATCTTCCGTGCCCAATTGCAAGCGTTATAAAAAAGACTTTCTTCACACCGGCCCTCAGTAAAACCTCAGCCGCTGCATCTATAGTATTACCGGTCGTATAGACATCATCAATCAAAATTATATTATTTAATTTTACATCATTTTTGCCGATATGAAAAGCCTTTTTCATATTATTTTGGCGTTCTGTGTGGCTCAGATGTTTTTGCACGGTGGTTTTCTGTACTCTGAGCAAAACATCCTCACGTACGGGTATTTTACAAAGTTCACCCAAACGCCTTGCCAAAAGTGCCGCCTGATTATATCCGCGCTTCCTAAGCTTCGACGAATGAAGCGGAATCGGAACAATTGCATCTGCCCCCATAGCCTTAATTTTATCACCAAGCACTTCCGCCATAACAAGAGCATAATAGTCCGCATATTCCGGCCGCCCCCTATTCTTAAACATATGAATGGAATCGTGCACAGATGCATACTCATACAATGCAAATCCTCTCTCGTAGCGGCGCGGTGTTCTGGCACAGTCAAAGCAAAACATATGGTTTTCCGCGGCGTCCACGTGTTTACCGCACTTGCAGCAACGCGGTGGAGGCACACGAACAAACGCATTCTTACATTCCTCACAAATCAGTCGTTCTTTTACCCGCACCGGCTCATCGCAAACCGGACAACGTCGCGGATACAAAATCCCCGGCAAAGCTTTTATGATTTGTCTTGCAGCATCACTTCCGACAATCTCTTTCCAAATCCTGTATATCGTTCCAATTCCCCCTTATTGTGAATCATCTCAAGCACTTTTTCTTTGCTTCCGAGAATGATTACACATTTAGAAGCCCTTGTCACTGCTGTATACAACAAATTCCTTGTCATAAGCATCCGCGGTCCTTCCAAAAGCGGCAACACCACCGCCGGATATTCACTTCCCTGGGACTTATGAATGGTCACTGCGTATGCCAGATCGAGTTCATCCAGTGATGCAAACGGGTATTCCACCTGCTTATCATCCTCATACATTACCGTTAGTGATTTCACAAAATGATTTATTCTGAGAATCACACCTACATCACCGTTAAAAACACCGGTTCCCTCATCCACACGTATGCCGTTTTTACCGCATACATACCACTGTGCATTATAATTATTCTTCATTTGCATTACTTTATCTCCCTTACGGAAGATCACTTCGCCTCTTGTCACTTCCGGCTTATCGTCAGCCTTCGGGTTCAACTGGCTTTGTAAAAGCCGATTCAATTGTTCAACACCGAGATTTCCTTTCTTCATAGGGGTTAACACCTGAATATCAAAAGGATGTGCTGAAATATACTTGGGTATTTTATCCCTTACAACCAAAACAGTATCACGATACATCAGATTAATATCTTTTCGTTCCAGAAAGAAAAAGTCTTTGCTGGTATTTTCAAAAGAAATCTCCTCGCCGCGATTAATCAGATGTGCATTGCCGATAATTGCACTTTCCTGATTCTGTCTGAATATTTTTTCCAGACAGGTCGTAGCGAAAAATCCGCTCGCAATCAAGGCTTTCAAAACATTTCCCGGTCCAACGCTGGGTAACTGATGCATATCACCGGCCATAATCAATCTGGTTCCGGGTGTCAATGCAGATAAAAGCGCATGAAATAAATGTACGTCCACCATCGACATCTCGTCTACAATCACAACATCATATTCGAGCGGATTCATCTGGCCTCTTGCAAAACGCGGTTTTTCATTTTCCTCATCCACACTTCCATTTACTTCCAACAACCTGTGAATCGTCCGTGCTTCATACCCGGTCGCTTCCTCCATTCGTTTAGCAGCCCTTCCTGTAGGAGCCGCCAAAGCCACATCAAGACCCTTGTCAAGAAATAGCTTTATCATCGTATGAATCGTGGTGGTTTTACCTGTTCCGGGACCGCCGGTCAGTATGGAAACTCCCTCTTCCAACGCGGAAATCACCGCCGACATCTGCAATTCATCAGGCGCAATTCCACGTTCTTTCCATATCTCTTGTATTGTTTTTCGACAGGCATCGCGTTCTTCTCCTGTCATACCAAATCCCAGAAAAGCATCCTGCAAATCCATCAGCATCACTGCGCTTTGTAACTCTTCGTAATACACAAAAGACAAATAGACTTCATCACGTTCGTCTGTTTTCTTTATCACAACTTTACGTTCCATCGCAAGATTATTTAATGGAATCTCTAGTTCATCGCTCTCGATTAAAAGAATCTCTTCTGCCCGGGAAGCCAGGAGCTCTTTCGGAAGATATGTATGTCCTTCATACATGGCAGTTTCCAGACAATACAATAATCCGCTCATAATGCGTTGCTCCGAATTATGCGCCATCCCCATTTGCCGTGCAATATCATCTGCGACGCGAAAACCGACTCCTCTGACATCCTGCGCCAGTTTGTATGGATTTTCTTTAATAATACTATACATTGCAATTCCGTATGTCTGATATATTTTAACACCCAGCGAATTGGAAATCCCGTATTCCTGTAAAAACATCAACGCATCACGCACATCTTTCTTCTCGCTCATGGAAACAGCGATTTCACGTGCCTTACGCTCACTGATCCCTTTTACCTGCGCAAGCAGTTCCGGCTCCTCTTCCATTACCCTGAATGCATCATCACCAAATTTTTGTACAATACGCATAGCAAGCGCCGGCCCAATCCCTTTCACTGCGCCGGAAGCAAGATACCTCTCTACAGACACCGCATCGCTTGGAGGAACCACTTTAAACATACGGAATTTGAACTGAGGACCATATACGGCATGCTCTGTCATTTCTCCGTCTAACTCTACATAGTCTCCTGCCTCTACTCCCTGACAGATTCCCGTGCAAAAAATTTCGCCTTCTTCGATATCGTGCGTTATGAAATTAAAAATGCAATAAAAATTCTGTGGATTGCGATATTTGAAATAATCCACATAGCCTTTAATCTGCATGAATGCCTCCATATCATTACTTTCGGTTGGAAATAGAAAAAAACGCCTTGCGGCATGACAAAAAGATGGGCGCAAGCCCTTTAGAAAAAAGAATGATTATACTTCGTAGTTTCGTTTCATTTGTTCGTAAAGAGTTTGTGCGAGCCCAAAATTACTCTGTCCGACAGATTGTTTCGCAACATCTTTTACCAATTCATCTTTATAATAGTTCACTAACGTTGTATTCGCTCCGGATGAAAGTTCAGACTCAGGAACAGTTTTCATCATTTCCTTAAACATCAATTCGACAAAATACGCCTCAAATTCTTTGCATGCTTCCATCAGTTCTTCGTCTGTTGCATTTGCATAATCTTTATTTGAGACTTTATTTTTGAACTGTTCTGCAGCGTTGTTTCCGGATATTTGTTTAGAATATTCACCAAATGCTGCATTTAATCCTGAAATGTCCATTTGTCTGACCTCCTCTCCAAGCTTTTATCTTATCATGATTATCTTCTTAACTGATTTGCCTGACTCATCATCTCATCAGATGCCTGAATCGCCTTAGAATTCAACTCGTATGCACGTTGTGCAACAATCATATTTACCATTTCATCAACAACCTGCACATTAGAGCCCTCCAGATATCCCTGGTTTAATGTGGTTTTACGCAAGCCCTGTGTTGTATACTCATTCATCGGAGCACCGCTTGCTGCAGACTCAACATAAATACTGCTTCCCGTCTTCATCAGACCGGATGGATTATTAAACTGCCACACACCGATAGAAATGCCGATAGGTTTCGGATTGTTTGCTTCATCCGGATAACACATCTGACCATCTGAAGTTACAGTCAGCTTACTTGCCACAAAATCTTTGTCCAATACAATCGGCTGCCCATTCTGATCAAGAACACGCAAACCGTCCGTTGTTGAAAGAGCAAGACCATCCCCATATACGGAAAGTACAAAATTACCGTTTCTTGTATAGCAGGGATTGCCGTCTTTTCCCATTACACCAAAAAATCCGTCACCGTCTAAAGCAAAAGCAAGATCATTGGTAGAATCATAAAAATTGCCCTGTGTAAAAATGGACGTAATGGATGAATTACGCACGCCAAGACCAACCTGCGAAGGAATCGGTTTTAAATCCGAATTTGCCGATGTGGATTTCGCTCTGATATCCTGATATAAAAGAGATTTAAACTCTGCAACCTCTGTTTTATATCCGTTCGTATTCACATTTGCAAGATTATTTGAAATTGTATCTACATTATTCTGCTGGGCAATCATTCCTGATGCCGCTGTCCAAAGTGAACGTACCATATGCTACCTCCCTTTATCCGAGTTTACCGATGCGGTTTGCCGATATCTCAAGTGCACTGTCATATGTCTGAATTATTTTTTGATTTGCTTCATACTGTCTTGTGACACTGATTAACTCTACCATTTCACGTACAACCTGCACATTGGATGCTTCCAAATAACCTGCCTGTATAGGGGCATTGGTTGTAATCGTTTCAGCGCCCTCCACCGGTATATAGCAATTTTCTCCAAAATGCTTCAAATATTCATAATCGCTAAAATCCGTGATTTTTAACTGTGCAACAATCTGCCCGTTTTGAGCGATACGCCCGTCGGTATCAACAGATGCCTGTTGGGTAGGATCTAATTTGATTTTGACCGGTTCTCCGTTTGCGCCTTCTCCCATTACATAATCACCATCTTTGGTAACCAGATAGCCTTCCTTTGTCAGGGTAAAACTTCCGTCTCTCGTATATACAGTAGAGGTTTCACCGCTCCTGGAAGTAAATTCAATTGTGAAGAAACCTGTTCCGGAAATAGCCAAATCAAACGGATTTCCTGTTTCACGAAAAGCACCTTGTGAGTAGTCTGTATACGTTTCTCCGATTTTTACTCCCGGCATACTTCTTCCGATACGCACACCGGTATAGTAACCATCCTGCGCATCCTTAATCCGATTCGTTATTACCGTATCAAACGTCTGGCTGGTTGCACCAACAGTCTTATATCCCGTGGTTGCGGAATTTGCAAGATTATTGGTTAATACATCCATTCTGTTTTGTTCATTAATCATACCGCTGTACGCCGTATACAAACCTTTTAACATATGCTAATCACTCCGTTTCGTGAAGATTCTTTGCCCGAAAATCAATCTTAGGGTTCTTCGTAGCTTTCTGCAAGGAATTCAACATATTTACCGGTTCCGATAGCCACACAGGTCATAGGGTCTTCCGCTGTCATGGTATTAATGCCTGTCTTTGATTCAATCAAATCCTCAAGTCCACGCAACATACTGCCGCCACCGGTCAAAACAATTCCTCTGTCTGCAATATCCGCTGCAAGTTCAGGCGGAGTCTTTTCTAATACACTGTGAATTGCCTCTACAATCTGTGAAGTAGTTTCGCGAAGCGCTTCTTCTGTTTCTTCTGAAGAAACACGTACTGTATTCGGAAGTCCGGTTACAAGGTTACGCCCTCTTACATCCAGATAATCTACTTCTGAACGTTTATAAGCGGAACCTATTTTAATCTTAATATCTTCAGCCGTTCTTTCACCAATCATCAGGTTATGTTTTTTACGCATGTATCTGATAATCGCCTCATCGAAATCATCGCCTGCAATCTTAATGGATTCGCTGACAACGGTTCCTCCGAGAGAAATAACCGCAATATCAGAAGTACCACCACCGATATCAACTATCATATTTCCGCAAGGCTTACCGATATCGATACCTGCACCAATCGCAGCAGCAATCGGTTCTTCAATAATCTTAACCTCACGTGCGCCTGCCTGATAAGTAGCATCTTCAACGGCTTTACGTTCTACTTCTGTTACACCGCTCGGTACACAAACCGCAATTCTGGGTTTCTTGAAAAGCTTCTTACCCAATGCTTTCTGGATAAAATACTTCATCATCTTTTCTGTTACGGTATAGTTTGAGATAACACCCTGACGTAACGGTCTTACCGCTACAATATTTCCGGGAGTTCTACCAAGCATCAAACGCGCATCTTCTCCAATTGCCTTGATTCTGTTTGTATCACGGTCAAATGCTACTACTGACGGCTCTTTGAGAACAACGCCTTTTCCTCTGATATATACTAAAATGCTTGCTGTTCCTAAGTCTATTCCAATTTCGGTATACTGCATATTGTTTCCACCTTCCTATAATCTGCTGTCTATAATTTTATCCAATCACAGTTGATTATAACGCATACGGTTTGAAAACAAAAGAGTTTTTTTTAATTCCATGTAAATCAATAAGGACATGACAAGAAGAAATCGGTTCCTTCCGATTCTTCTGCCACATCCTTGTCGTCAATAATAATATCGGTTACGGCAATAAAATACTTAACCCTTCTGTTTTATTTTTTCATTCTCTTTCGCCAACATACGCGCAATAAAATGTCCGGTGTAGGAATTTTCGCAAAGCGCAATTTCTTCCGGCGTACCGCATGCAATCACAGTACCGCCCTTATCTCCGCCTTCCGGTCCCATATCTATGATGTAATCAGCTGTTTTAATCACATCAAGATTGTGTTCAATCACAAGAACCGTATTTCCACCATCCGTAAGACGCGCAAGAATATCAACAAGTTTATGCACATCCGCAAAATGCAATCCGGTTGTCGGCTCATCCAAAATATATATCGTACGCCCGGTACTCTTTCTGCTCAATTCAGTCGCAAGCTTAATTCGCTGCGCTTCACCACCGGAAAGTGTTGTGGAAGGCTGTCCCAATCGGATATAGGAAAGCCCTACATCATACAAGGTCTGGATTTTACGACGGATGGACGGCACATTTTCGAAGAACGGAAGCGCTTCCTCTACAGTCATATTTAACACATCGTAAATATTCTTTCCCTTGTACTGTACCTCTAACGTTTCACGGTTATAACGCTTACCGGCGCACACTTCACAGGGAACATATACATCGGGAAGAAAATGCATTTCTATTTTAACTATACCGTCTCCGCAACAGGCTTCACACCTTCCGCCTTTTACATTGAAACTGAAGCGGCCTTTGGAGTATCCCCTTGTCTTTGCATCTACCGTCGATGCAAACAAATCACGGATCTGATCAAATACTCCGGTATACGTTGCCGGATTTGAACGGGGCGTTCTACCGATTGGCGACTGGTCAATCGCAATAATTTTATCCAATTGTTCTATACCATTGATAGCTTCATGCTTACCGGGAATCATACGGGCACGGTTCAATTTCCGCGCCAGCTTCTTATGAAGGATTTCATTCACAAGGGAACTCTTTCCCGAACCGGAAACGCCGGTTACGCAGGTGAAAACACCAAGAGGGATTTTCACATCTATTGACTTCAGATTATTCTCTGCCGCCTTAAGCACTTCCAGATATCCGGTTGGAGTTCGGCGTTCTTTAGGAATCGGAATATACTTTTCACCGGACAGATACTGCCCCGTAACCGACTCCTTCACCTTCATAATATCTTCTGCAGTACCGGTTGCAACCACTTCACCACCATGTTCTCCCGCGCCCGGTCCGATGTCTACAATATAGTCTGCCGCATACATGGTATCTTCATCATGTTCAACCACAATCAATGTATTTCCGAGATCCTTCAAATTCTTCAACGCATTAAGTAATTTATCATTATCCCGCTGATGCAGACCGATACTCGGTTCATCAAGTATATAGCAAACCCCCACCAGTCCGGAACCAATCTGTGTTGCAAGACGGATACGCTGTGCCTCTCCTCCCGAAAGAGATGCTGTGGCACGCCCCAGTGAAAGATATTCCAGTCCTACTTCTGCAAGGAAACCGACGCGTGCATTAATCTCTTTCAGAATCTGTTTACCGATAATCTGTTGTTTGTTTGTAAGTGTAAGTGTTTGCAAATATTCCTGCAGAGAACGAATGGAAAGATTGGTCACCTCGTATATATTCTTATCCCCTATCGTAACTGCAAGTGATGATTGTTTCAAACGCATTCCTTTACAAGTATCGCACGGTGTAATCGTCATGAAGGATTCGTATTCCTGTTTCATCAGTTCTGAAGCAGTTTCCCTGTAACGTCTCTGCGTATTGCTGATAATACCTTCAAACGCAATCGGATAGATTCCCTTTCCCCGCTGACCTTCATAATAAACATTCACTTCTTCCGTCGTTCCGTAAATCAAAATATGGCGTATTTTCTCCGGTAATTTCTCATACGGAGTATCCAGACTGAATCCAAAGTGTTCCGCCAACGCACGGAGCGTCGCATTCGTAAAGCTTCCTTTATCCTTACTCGATTGCCATCCCATCACCGCAATCGCACCCTCGGAAATACTTAAGGAGCGGTCCGGAATAATCAAATCCTCCGTAAATTCCATGCAATACCCAAGCCCGAAACAAGCCGGACATGCGCCAAAAGGATTATTAAAGGAAAAGCTTCTCGGCTCAATTTCTTCAATACTCACGCCGCAATCCGGGCAGGAAAAACTTTGGCTAAAATGCAATTCTTCTCCACCGATTACATCCACAGTCAATAAGCCGTCCGCCAATCCCAATACGGCATCTACGGAGTTTGTCAGACGTGAGAGTATCCCCTCCTTAATAACAAGTCGGTCTACCACAATTTCAATATTATGCTTGATATTCTTTTCTAACTTAATATCTTCTGATAATTCATATAAATTGCCGTCAATACGGACACGGACAAACCCACTCTTCTTTGCACGGTCAAGCACCTTGGCATGCTCTCCTTTACGACCTCGTACCATAGGAGCCAAAAGCTGAATCCTCGTCCCCTCCGGTAGCGTCATAATCTGCTCGGCCATCTCGTCAACCGTCTGTTTCTGAATCATTCTGCCGCATTCCGGACAATGCGGTACACCTATTCTCGCATATAAAAGTCTGAAATAGTCATAGATTTCCGTTACCGTTCCAACTGTAGAACGCGGATTTCTGTTTGTGGATTTCTGGTCTATACTGATAGCCGGCGAAAGCCCTTCGATCTTTTCAACGTTCGGCTTCTCCATCTGCCCGAGGAACTGTCTTGCATAAGAAGACAGTGATTCCATATAGCGGCGTTGTCCTTCCGCATAGATTGTATCAAATGCAAGAGAAGACTTTCCCGAACCCGATAATCCCGTAAAAACAACAAATTTATTTCTGGGGATTTCCAAATCAATATTCTTCAAATTATGTTCGGAAGCACCTTTTATTCGAATGCATTCTCCCTTCGGTCGCATTTTTTGTGCCATAACAAATTTACTCCTTTATCTATATCCTATTCATTGCGAACATTATTCTTTCTCAAATCTTATTTTTTTCAGTTCTGTCATCTTATCCCGAAGCATTGCGGCTGATTCGAAATCAAGCTCTGCAGCCGCCTTTCGCATCTGTTTCTCCACTTTGGCAATTAACGCGTCGAGCTCTTTGTCCGTCATGGACTCAGGATCTTTCTCAAGACGCAATTCCTCTTTGGCAATTGCCTTGCTGATACTGATCAAATCGCGCACTGCCTTCTTGATTGTCTGCGGTGTTATTCCGTGTTCTTCATTGTATTCCTGCTGAATCTTACGACGTCGTTCAGTTTCCTCAATTGCATTGCGCATCGAATCTGTAATGCGGTCCGCATACATGATGACACGACCTGCGGAATTTCTAGCAGCACGTCCGACTGTCTGAATCAGCGATGTCGCCGAACGAAGAAATCCTTCTTTGTCCGCATCCAGTATTGCCACCAGGGCTATTTCCGGAATATCAAGACCCTCTCGTAACAGATTAATACCTACAAGCACATCGAACACATCCAGACGCATATCACGAATAATCTGAGCACGTTCCAGCGTATCAATATCAGAATGAAGATACTTCACCCTGATACCGACCTCTTTCATGTAATCCGTCAAATCCTCTGCCATACGCTTGGTCAATGTTGTCACAAGCACTTTATTCTTTGCGGCAATTACTGCTTTAATCTCCCCAATCAAATCATCAATCTGCCCTTCAATCGGCCTTACTGAAATCTCAGGATCCAGAAGTCCCGTAGGACGGATAATTTGTTCCGCACGAAGCAGTTCATGCTCCTTCTCATATTCAGACGGCGTAGCTGATACACATAACAGTCTGTCAATTCTTCCTTCAAATTCTTCAAAGCAAAGCGGACGATTGTCAAGCGCAGAAGGCAATCGGAATCCGTAATCCACCAGTGTGTTCTTTCGGGACCTGTCACCTGCATACATGCCGCCGATCTGCGGAATCGTAATATGTGACTCATCAATAATCATCAGAAATTCCCCGTTGAAATAGTCCAACAGACAATGTGGCGGTTCCCCCGGCTGCATTCCCGTCAGATGTCTTGAATAATTCTCAATACCGGAACAAAATCCCGTTTCGCGCAACATCTCTACATCAAAGTTTGTCCGTTCCGCAATACGCTGTGCCTCAATCAGCTTATCTTCACCTTTAAAATAGGTCACCCGTTCTTTCAGTTCTTCTTCAATCCGTTCACATGCTCCTAATAACTTTTCCGGCGCAACCACATAATGAGATGCCGGAAAAATCGCCACGTGTTCAAGTGTGGCATGCATCACCCCGGTCAAAGGATCCACCTCTGAAATCCGGTCAATTTCATCTCCGAAAAATTCAACACGGATAATATAATTATCGCCCTGTGCAGGTGCAATTTCAACCACATCACCGCGCACACGAAAACTGCCTCTGTTTAAATCCATGTCATTCCTGTCATATTGAATCTGAACCAGTTCGCGAATGACATCGTCTCTGTCTTTCTCCATCCCCGGCCTTAACGATACAACCATTCCCATATAATCATCCGGACTTCCCAGACCATAAATACAGGAAACCGAGGCCACCACAATAACATCCTTGCGTTCTACCAAAGATGTTGTCGCCGAAAGACGCAATTTATCAATCTCATCATTAATGGATGAATCTTTCGCAATATAGGTATCACTCGAAGGCACATATGCTTCCGGCTGATAATAATCATAATAGGACACAAAATACTCAACTGCATTTTCCGGAAAATATTCTTTAAACTCGGAGTACAACTGACCTGCTAATGTTTTATTGTGCGCTATTATCAAAGTCGGCTTATTTAATGCAGCGATTACATTCGCCATTGTGAATGTCTTTCCTGAGCCTGTAACACCCAGCAAAGTCTGGAATTGATTGCCTTCTTTGAAGCCTTCCACCAATTCTTTTATCGCTTGTGGCTGGTCTCCTGTAGGCTTATATTCAGAATGAAGTTTAAAGATTTTTTGTTCATCTTGCACAAAAACCACCTCCAATTCCCGTAGTAAAAAAAGTCGTCTATTAACCAAAAATTCGTCGTGGAAATTGATTTTTTCGTCGTGACTTTTTGCTCAATCAGGTTAAAATGGCTCCACGACGAATTTCGTTCACAATTTTCCATTTTTGCAACTCAGAAAACCGAGCTACGCTTACATGGACTATATGGAATCGATTAGACCAAACATTATAACCACTGAGCATATAGTATACCACAAAGCCTTCAAAAAGTACATAGTATAACGAACATTAGTTCTGTCATTTTTATGCAGGCTCCGGCAAGTACTCTGAAACATCCGGTACAATCTCCAACAGCTCCTGTCTGAAACGCTCCTGGGCTTCCAAATCAGGCAGCACCTCTTTCATATAAGCTTCCATCTCCGGTACACCATCAGCTATAATATTTCTATTATCCCCATAAGTATCCATCGTTATTATCTCTTTGGCATGCCCCATCAGCTTAGATACCGCCTTGGGGTTAAAAGACTCTTTCAGCAAAAGTGTACAATAGGTGGTGCGTAGATCATGCCAGCGTATATCAGGCAATCCATTATCAGCAAGAAGCTTTTTATAATGCTGAAAATGAAACCCTTTGCTTCTTGGTCTGCCATAAGTGGAGCAACAAATGTAATTCCCGTCAAAGAACGGATTTGATTTATCATTGATTCGTCTTTTTCGGTTCACCTCATATTTCTGTCGTTCTTCCAAAATCGCCTCGAACACAATATCAGGTATTGGCAGCTCTCTATAACTCGACTCCGTCTTTAAACCAATTTCCTGTTTCGTAAATGTCTTGGGAGCAAACTCTTCCTTATCTGCGTTATGCACTCTGCCAAGCTGACGTTCCACTTTTAGAGTACGGTTGATATAATCGACATCAGAATATTTCAGACCATTAATTTCAGACCTGCGAAGCCCCATAAGCACATTAAACATTACCTGCATATGTATCGGTGTATTTTTGCTTTTTTCTAATAGAATCTGAATCTGTTCCAATGTCAAAGTTTTGGTAGTATCAATATTTCTGGTTCTAAAACCAGCTTTTCTTTGTGAGTTTCCTGTTTTTGGTAAATTCACTCCTTTCACCGGATTGTTGGAAATTACTTTCTTAGTTACGGCATAATCAAAAGAGACATTCATAATTGTCTTAACCTGTTCCGCTACTGACCTTGAATAGTCTGCTTTAGCATTAAACAATTTCTGAATGTCTCCACGATTTACATCTGCCATTTTCTTTTTACCCAGTACAGGAATAATATGATTTTTCACGATACCACAATAGCTATAGTAGGTTTCATGACTGTCTGTACGTTTCTTAATATCGTTCTCCAGCCAGAAGTTCATATAGTCAGCCACCTTAACACGTGCATACACAATGAATGTACCATTATATAACTCTGCAATCGTTTTTTCTCTCGCCTTATTAGCCTCTTTCTCTGTTTTAAATCCTGACTTCTGCTGTGGTTTCTCACTACCATCTGCATATTTCAGAAATATTCTGTAGCCGAAGCCATCTCGCACAGGAACAACCTGTGCGACACGCCATCCGATATAATTCTGTAAGTTCAAGTCTAACATACTGCAGCACTCCCTTCCGGAACAAAAGTATTGTTCATAAAGCTTATAATTTGCTCGTTCTCGTCCATTACGTCACAATAGTATTCAAACGTAGTCGTAACAGATGCATGACCTAACAATGCTGATATTTTAATTAACGGGACTCCCTTCTCAATCAAAATCGTAGCATACATATGTCGGAGTCCATGCACGGTAATGTGTGGCAGCCCGTTTCTGGAACATAACTTTGTTAAAGCGGTATTCATAGAAGCCGTAGAATGTGGTACACCATTTTCCTGACACGAAATATAATCGTGGTCATAATAATCCTCTCCATACTTCTGTTTATTAGCTTCAATCAGTTTTCTTCTTTTCTCGATTTCTTCTGCAATAGCCAAAGGTATTTTAAGCATTCTATAACTGTTGTCTGTTTTAGGTTCTTTTTCTGCAACCTTATATTCTTCAATCTTGCTACTCCCCTTTGGAATCATGGGGTTTGATGTAATCTGCCTCTGAATATAAATGGTACTGTTTTCAGGGTTAAAATCACTAAACTTCAAACCGGCAATCTCTCCCTTTCTAAGACCGGAAAACAATGCCAACAAAATCTCCAAATACCAGCCACTATCATAGGCAGCACTCAACAACTTCTTGATATTCGCCTTGTTTAATATCATGATTTTCGGTTTCTTCCTCGGATATGGCTTTGTTGCCTGTATCGGATTCGTTTTGATATATCCATCTACAACCGCTTCCTTCATAGCCATATAGAGAAATTCTCTGGACTTATTACCAGCAGATTCACAGGACTTCGATACCACATCCAACAATGAATCAAAAAATTCCACATTGGCAAATCGTAATTTTATATCCTGCTGTAAATTAGGAAGAATCAAATCGTAGAGAGTATAGGCACAAATCATGCGTGTACTGTTCTCAACACGTTCAGAAAATACTTCTTCAAACCAATAAAACAGGTAATCCTTCAGACCTATCTCTTTATTAACTTTAGTTGCTACCTGCAACTTTCTACTTTCTTTTTTAAACTCTTCCTCATGTTTATAATAGCTGGCTTCTGCTTCTGCCTCCGATTGAAACCCTCCACGCTTGCTATATTTTACACTTCCATCCGGCTGTAACAGCTTAACTCTGTGAAACCAGGAGTTGCCCTCGTAAAAGGCAACTCCTTTGTTCTTTTTCTGTGACATTATGTAATACCTCCAAAATTAAGCACATCCGTTGAGCCATTCATCAAAACTTCGCTTCGGTACACGGAAAAGCTTACCTATTTTTATAACCTTAAACGGCGGATCTTTCTGTTCATAAATTTCTTCCAGAAAGGTATAGGATTTTGATTTGCCTATACCTAAAATTTTCTGAATATCCGCTGCTAAATAGACCTGCTGGTCTACTGTTGTATCTCTGCTAATATTTACATCCATAATCCATCTTCTCCTTCCAACCTAATAAGCCATGTTTTCCAAACCACTAAACAACGACCTATCAAATTTATATGCATGCACTCTTGAATTACCAATAGTAATTTTTCTTGTATATCCTTTATTGTCACCATATATATCCAGTAATCCACTTGCAATCAGTGCATCTCTTACTCTACGAAAATCTCCTCTATCTATACCAAGCTTCGGAAAAATTCCTATTTCCAAGTATTTTGCCGGAATATACACAGCATTATCTTTGATAATCAAAGAATACTTAGGATCACGAGAGATACCTTTGACAATATCTCCTGTAACTGCTACTGCTCCGTTTGCTATAATCTGCTCAAATCTCTGCTTCAGCATATAAACCAATGTATCCCTTTCGTCACCGCAAAACTGGTAATACAACATCGTTCCTTGTTCTAAACTGACAAAGAATCTATCCAAAACTGTCACAGAGGCTCCAGCATCCAAAAGGTACTTCTTTATTGTAGGCAGCACAAATCTTATTGCTTCTTCATATGACACTGTCTTATAATTGTTAGCGACATTATCTACAACCGGCTCTGCTTCAAAAATTGACAGTAGCATTGCTTTCAGCTTTTGCATATAAAAACAGAGTTTTTCTGAAACTTTAAAACCGTTCAGGTCAACTGTTACATATTCACTATAGACAATCTCGCTATTAGGGACATTATGTAATACTACAATCGGTACATCAATTCTATGATTAGCTATGCTTCTTCCAGAGATAATCGCCTTTGCAAATTTCAAGACACCTACAGAAAGGTCATTAGCATTAACAACGAAAGCATCATCTTTCAGCACATCAACATATTCTGCCAGCTTTCTTTTATCTGTATCCATCAGTTCAACAATATCTGAACCATTTATCCTTGAATACATCTTCAAACAGGTATCAGCGTAACGTCTACATACGTCCTCTTTACCTAACAGCATTATGCCCGGATGTTTATTCCAATTCATAGAACACGCATCTGAAAACCATGTAATCATTCCGTATCCGATAAGAAAAGAAATACGTTTACCAAAATCATATACCGCCAATTCCTCACAGATACCACTAATAATCTCTTCAATACTTATATTGGCTTTGGAACTGCTTCTCCTCAGCTTGCTAAGCGTATGTTCTTTTTGAGGGAAATTGGTTCCATCATAATAAATTCGCTTGTTACCAACCTTAAACCAGCCAGCTTCTAAACGCACCACTTCAAGAGGTGCTTTGCGAATCTCTTCCTGAATACGAGAACCAAAATCTTTCAAAGCACTCTGCTCGTATGCCCTGGAATCTACAGGCTTAAAATAACGCGAGAAAAGACCTTCAACAAATTCCTTCTTTTCAAGTTTTGAAAATTCAAATACATCCGTCCATTCTGCTTCTCTTACAATATAGCTAGGCGTTGTATCTGAAATCAAAAGTCTTACATATTCTACTTCGTGAATAAGCCAATGCTGCACCTGTTCAATACGACCACAAGCAATAATATGCCAATCCCAGCTCTCGTCACTAAAGCGTTTCGCTCGTGCAAATCCACGTTCACAAAAGGCATGGCTCACTATGGTTTTTTCTTTCTTTTTTTCTCCTTCTAATGCTGCTTCACTATTTGCCTGATTTTTTCCTTTTTGAATATTATAGGCAGATTGTACTTCCATATTATCATCCATAGACACCATATGATTATTTCCAAGCATTGTGGTTGTCTGTCTAGTGTTAGGTGATTTCTCCACATCACCCATTATCTCTCTCATATCAAAATATCTGGTTGGCTCATTAGGTTTTACCTGCACAGGCGGCTCTTCCTCTTCTTCAGTCGGTATATAGTCCGGATCTGTCAATGTCATAACCTCATTATCTTCACAAATATTTTTCGACCAACTCTCTTCTTTCTTCACTCCTGCATATTCTCCATTGGGAAGGTCAATAGGAACTATATACTGTCCTTTTTCCATTTCAATCGTCGCTCCCTGTCCATAAGTTTTGTTGCGTCCGACAAATTACCTTATATTCAATCATAAAATCGCCTTATTTGACGGACAATCTCGTTTTTGGCGGACACTTCAAGTCGAACTGTCCTGATAAGAAAATAATCTTGATAAACAAATAATCTCTAAATTGCAACACCTTTAATGTTGCCTTCTCCTTCCCTTCCGTATTTATAACCATGCTATCTTCAAAAATTTTTTCATAAAAAAAGTGTAATCTGAGCATTTCATTTTGCCCTGATTACACCCTACCATATCCTTTTTATTATTTCTCCCCGTCTGAAATCTCAGCGATTTTTCATGCCTCAACACATATCATCTTCTGCATAGTTTTCTATCTTTTTAGGAAGATTCATCTTAAAACAACGCTGCTCTGCCTGTATCAAAAAATCCAGTAATAACTTATTCATGTTCACCTTTTCACCGGTATCTTTGCCTTCTCTGAAAACTTTATTATTCTCAATTTCAACATATCCCAAAATCGAGATATTACTACGCCAAGTCAATATATCAACACTCTCAATTTTTCCATCCACAACAATTGCGTTCAATTCTATCACAGGATCATACAGTGTATCACCGTTTAATTCCGAAAAGAATCCTGTTATCAATTCTTTGGTCTGCTCACCCGAATCACTAACTTGAAACAAAAACGAAAATAATTCCTTATTCTCCGTAAATTCAATATGGCATCCATAAGGACCGAACTCATCAAATATTTTTTGTAAAATCTTTATCGCTTTTTTGGTAGCTTTCATCACATATACCCACTCATTTCTCCGCTAAAACAAATGATTTTTTATCACTTGCCAATGTATATACGCATATACATTATTAGGGGTCCCTTTCTTTTCATTGTATCTACAGCCTTTATCTTTAAATTTCTTCTTTTTTTGCTTTATCATCACACCGAATAAATCTTTTTCTTTTTTATGCAACAGCATTCTATAATATTTATTTCGTTCGTCCAAGTCCATGTTTTCCGCAATGCTAACCCATTCATAACTACACTCTTTTATAGCTACTTGGCGTATTTTTTCGCCCAACCCCGGCAACGGTTTTTCAGCCAAAAAACTTATTAACGAACCATCTGCACAGATAATATTTACCATTTCTGTTTTATCGAACACCGTAGTATTCCAGCTTATCTTCTGATTGTCTACTTCATAGTCTGTACCTTTGGTTTCTATACAAATATCCATTTTTTCAAAATATGCTTCCACCGTTTTCTCCGCACGCCAATCGTATTGTTCGTACTCTTTTACAAAAACAGAATATAATTCTGCATCTGTGGCTTTATAGTAAGCATCCCAACAACCAGACACATTCATTCTCAAGTTATTCAATAATCTGTGCTTTTCTTTTTCGTCAGCGACCTCATATGCCAGATAGTATATGCTCCATACATATTTAAAGACCTTTTCATATATTGGTATAATAAAATCTGCCACCGCATGAGCCAATTCTTTTGCTATTTCATATGCATTCAAAACTCCATTTTCTGCAACAGAAAAATACCTGCTTACAATCGGGATAATTCTGTATCTTAAAAATATCGGTTCAATTCTGTTGCACTGCCAAATAATTTCATCAATCTTTTTCAGAGCAGTCATATCTTCTACATTCTTATTGCAGATATACCATAGATTCGTTGTTTGAATACCCAAACTTCTTTCTAGCAACAGGATATTTTCTATAGGTGCATCTATTAATTTTTGATATATATCGTCCGCCTTTTGGTATGTATACATGTACATATTCTGATTCTTAGCAAGATTGTCCGGCACATCATAAATCGTAACATAATCAGATGTCATCATTAGCTGATGATATTCTACACAGCCACCCGGCACTGGCTCTTTGATATAATCTACTATATCTGCATACGGATAATTCTCCCTTGAACCACCTGCACCTTTATCATTCTGCGACCATACCCAACGTAATTTTTCTTTCCTTGTTCTTTCTCCTACAGCAATATCAACATACTTGTCAAAATCAATATTATAATTTTCATCAGCCCATAATAACCCCATAAGGACATCAGCAGACAAATCATCTGAAAAGTTTACATAATCACTAATAATCGTCTCTACTTCTTTTATCGCCGTTTCAAGATGCACCTGCCCCGGTTCTGTACTCTTTTCATCAGAACGTAATCTATCGTAAGCCTCTTTAATTACAGAAGCTGGTTTACATTTCTTTTTTGCTTCTTTTAATTCCTTTTCAAAAATTGCCTTTACTTTTTTTGCAAAGTCATCTTTGTATAAACTATCTGAATCAATCTGAACACCATAATTCTTAAAAATCTGCTCTTTAATTGCTTCTCTGCCACAATTTTTACAGGTCATATACAAATAATTCACGATACAACCCTCCTGAATATTTATATAATTAGCTTAAGTGTAGCAAAGAAGCAAAAAAAATTTAATTGAGCTGAAGCAACCCTATGTACTGCTTTTTTCATATTCGGGTAGCAGCTCACGCTTATACTTATAATAGCTACCTCTGGAAATCCCTATCATCCTGATACATTCCACATCATTCAGGCTACCACCAAAATCCTTAGAATACTTCCGAATCATTTCTTTTGCCTGTATACTTTTTTTCGTCGTAAGTTTGCTTCCACTGGTCTGTCCTATCTGCTTTCCGTTTATTCTGGCTGTTTCGATACCCTCCTTGGTTCGCTGTCGCAAATCCTGTACTTCTTTTTCTGCCTGCTCAAAAGCTATCTTAATCTGCTCCTTTGCAAGCTCCATCAGATATTTATTTACAGCTTCAAGAATAATATCTGCCTTTGTTCCGGTAAGTTGAATTTGGTTTCGTATTGCCTTTCGATAGACCTCCGTATTAATGTGAGGCTCCTTGAAGAACACCAATTCAATATCCTTATAAAACAGCTCCTCGTATAGCAGAAATCCTTCCTCTGCATCTCTGCTCATACGAGATACCGAATCAAACACTATATAATCACCGCTTTCAACTAATCGAAGCAATTTATTTAACTCATTACGTCCCTGAAACTTTGTACCGGTATAAACCTCTTTTATAATAATTGCGGTCGGATATGCCGCTTTTATATTTCGTACCTGACGCTCTATATTTTGTTTATTGGTAGAGATACGTGCATAACCATATATTTTAGCCATTCTTCACCTCATCTTTCACAGGAAATGAGAATTAGCCCTCCAAGTCACTACTCCTCTTCATTTTCCTCGTCCTCATTTTCTGCATTATTCCCACTAGCTATTTCTTCCAACTTTTTAATATTCTCATCCAGCTCTTTATAAAGTAGGTGCAGTGCCCACTCATTCCATATCATACTGCCCTCCGGCACTTCACTCATTGTAGATAATACACTTGCAACTCCTTTGAGAGAATTTGCTATTTTTTCTATCTCAACATTCATTCCGTAACGCCCCCAGTTCCCTTACCTCATAATCTTCATATTCATCCAAATCGGATAATGAACAATCATCTACAGAAAACACGCTACCATCTGATTCCATGTGCATATATACCTGACTGTCTCCACACACGAAAAATAAAGCATCCTCCGGCACATATTTCTGCAAATACTCTATAAACTGTTTTACTGTTATATTTTCTGCGTGTATCCAATGTTTCGGATCAAACATAATTTTCTCCCTTCCGTATTAAATCTGACCTATTTCAAAACAGTATCAAAACTGCCCTGCAGAACAGCTCCACAGGGCAATTTCAATAATGCTAAATCTGACGGTCGTTACTTTTGACACTATTTAATCTGATTTATGCCATCTTATATGTACTTGAATTACCGGAATCATTACACACATATTCCAATACTACAATCACTACACACAACAACACGGTTAATATGATTTTTACCATATCAATTTTTCCTTTCCTCATACTATGCTACAAGCTTTACCGTCTGTTCTTCTCCGTCCCATAAATAACAATGATTCGACAATCTTTCACAGGCTCTAACTTCTGCCTCATTGATCTGCTGAATCATCTGATTTAACTCCTCAGCATTCATATCTTCCATTGCCGGAACAAAAAGAGTTTCATGTATTGATGACGGGATAATAAAGCCTGTATTATCTCCGAATTTTTCTTTTAGGAAATCCTCATATAACAATCCCGCAGCACCATGAAGTTTTCTGCTATTGGAAAGGACATACATTTTACCAGGTTCCAATGTAAATTCCTCGTCAACCACTTCCTCCGAAAAGAGTCTGCGCATAGCAGCCTGAATATCCTCCATTTTGTAGCCATCATTTTTCATGTTTTCAAGTGCCTGCTGATGTAATTCTTCCCTGCTGATACCATACATATTGAGCATGCTATAAGTAACTTTACTACTGGCAGTTCCGTTTTCATCTTCACTTACACGGATTTCATAAATGGTTGCCAAATCAAGGAATGGTGTATTGACGTAGTTTACCAGAAACTGGTCATTTTCCTCCTGTGATACAAGCATTGGATATACGGAATCTTTAACAGAGTCCCAGTGCATAAGCTTCTTTGCACTTTCCCTAATAGCCTCGTCCGGTTCACATTCTTCTCTCATGTTAATCACGATATCCACATAATACTGTAAATCATGCACACCTTCTAAATACTCCTGATAAAATCCGTCCAAATAAATAGAAGGACAGATATTACTGCCCTCCCCTGAAGTTCTAATATGTAAAGCCTCCCTGCGTTCATTATTATTTTTCATAATTGGTATTACAGATACTTCTACTTCCTCACCATAATGTGTTCTTACACCTTCTACAACTTTATCCACAAATTCCTGATAACTCATAATTCTTATCCTCCTTATGCTGCTTTTTTCTTGGTTTTCTTTAAACTATTCATAGCATTGGTAAACATGGAATCCGTCATTTCTTCCACACTGCTTATCTGGTAGCGTGATAATACAGTATCCAATGCTACCCCTGTACGCTCAAGCTCCTTATTCATCTGCGTCACCCTATCTGTTGTAAATGATGGTAGCTTATTTGCCACAGATGGTACATTTTCAGCTTCTGTAGGTGCAGTATTTCCTTTTGATGAACCCAACGAATATACAACCTTGCCATCCTGATTTAAAATAATCAGTCCTATAATCTCACGATTCTCATTATACTCAATGTCTTTTACCCGGAACTTGTCATAGGTAATATATTTGTCTCCTTTCGGTTGAATACTACATTTACCGGCTGATACCCATATAAAAGGAGCTGTATATAATTCTCTTCCAATACCTACTGAAACACAGGCACGCTTAAAGCTATCCGAAGCCTGTCCTTTCTCTTTTTCCGTGTAGCTCTCCGTACCAACATCCATCTTGGAAATCCACTGGTTTTTCTTCTCATCATATATCTGCACGTTACAATAAAGATTCCCACCAATAACCTCATGTGTCCTCTGCCAATTATTAGGTCCGAATACTTCATCCAAAATTTTCATATCGGCTCTGGCATCTTTATAAAGCAATAGTGATAATCCTTTTTCGCTGATTGTACCTACCCTACATTCAATTTCATCTGCCGTAAGCAAACGAATTGTTTTACTATTTTCCAAACAAAATCCCTCCAATCCTACGCGGCTTTCTGCATTGTATCTCTTGCTACAGCAATTTCTATTTCTTCAGCAATATGAGTTTCCATTTCACTGTAGTTACTGTCGTCCTTTGCCAGCCACCCATCATAAATGCTCCACAGAATATTTTCCTGTTTCAAAAGTGCAGATAATGTTTCTTCTGACATAGACTCGGCTTTTTCCATTAGAATTTCATAGAAATTAACCATGCAGTCAATCTCGTAACACTTTCCATAAATTTCTGAATTGGTTAATGATAATACAGACACCTGATAACACTTATATTCCGCTGTGAGTTTATTCCAAAATGCTTCTTTCATGGCTACCTCCCTTCAATTTGCAGCCTCATCTAAATAGCTTTCTGCTTCCTCCAGACTGCCTACAATATCATCAAGACTGTTATATGCTTCTTCCAGATTCTCAATAGCAGCTTCTGCAACTTCGTACTTTTCACTCCCCTGTAAATTCTCCGGAATATTATCTTTATAATCTTCCTCCTCACTCTTGATCTCTTCTATTTCCTGCATTAAAGATTCCAGTTCTCCCTTGATATTTCCTACTTTCTGTGACACCTCAGAAATAGCTTTTCTCCTTGTATTGTTCATACGACCTCCTGTTATCTGTCTAAAAATCTGCCAAACTTAGTTAAATGGTAATTCCTCTGGAAAATCATCCGGAATATGCATAAAACCTTGTTCATCTGTAGTTATTCCATTACTACCCTTGATACTTCCTTCTGATGAAGGAACTACCTTACTCTCAGCAAATTCCTGTTCCTCTACTACCACTTCAAAGAATGGAATTTTTACGCTATCCTTTTCATATGTACCAGTCTGCACTCGTCCCGCAATCAGCATTTTCATCCCCCTACGCAAATATTTTTCTGCAAATTCTGCGGACTTACCAAAAGCAACTATATTAAAGAAATCTGCTGTAACGCCATCGTCCCTTTTAAACTTTTTGTCTACTGCAAGACTGTATCTCGCCACAGCTGTATTATCTTTTGTGGTATACCTTACTTCCGGGTCTCGTGTCAGCCTTCCCATTAAAATAATCTTGTTCATTTTCTCCTCCTACGCAACGGATAATCTCCTATAACTGCTCTGAGTAATATAACCATTGTAAATATCCGGCTTTTCTTCTTTCAAACGCTTCTGGTCTAAAGAACTTTTGAAAATCTGTTTCCATACAATTTTACGGTCACCCACTGTCCCTGCTTCTGCTTCCTTCAAATAGCTCTTTAACTGATTTGCTGCTGCACTCTTGGCTGTCTCCAGCTCCTTCACCTGTTCTGAAAGTCTCTCGTATTCTTCACAGATAGCAAGGGCTTCCTCTGGTAATTCGATAGTCTGTCCATTAGAATTACTGAACTTGCTGTTAAAATAATTTGTAGTAGCATCCGACCCATCAGGAATCGGCTCTACACCACCAAGCACATGTGTTTCCCAGAAATACTTTTCCATTGCAATTATCTTGGCAATCATAACCTCATCACGTTCCACCACATGATATACAAAATGATTACCGCCCACCAAAGCAGCAATATACGTTTTCTTAGCTCCTGTAACTGCCATGTAATGTTGTACCTGCAAAATATAGCCAGCCGGAACTTCTTCCTCCCAGGTATCCAGCTTGTATTGTGAAGCTGTTTTTGCCTCGAAGATTGCAAGCTCTCCATCCTCGTTAATCACACCATCCAAATCAGCATACATAAACGGATATTCGGTACTCTGCAAAAGCATATGCTTCTGACGAACTTTAATTCCGGTACGAGCTGTAAACTCTTTTCTTACAATCGGCTCTAAAAGTGTTCCAAAGTGTGCATATTCACTTTCCGTCTGTTCCGGTTCTACTTGCCCGGTCTTCTCTAACCAAAGTTGATGAACGGACTTAAACGGATTGATGCCGGCTATGATAGATACATCAGAGCCACCAATACCACCAGTTCTATACTTCAACCATTCTTCTCTTGTAAGATTATTTGTTTTTACGACTACCTGCATATTGCACCTCCACTAAAAATAAGACAGGTGCCACTATTAACACCTGTCTCTATGATTTAAAAAATGTATTAAATTTTACGCCGCCATGACCATCTGGTAAGCTCTGTCAATTAAAGGATTTCCATCTACAGTACGTGCAAACAAGCTCTCTTTATAATTAGAACGCTCACGAAGCGGTTTTGCATGGGTTGCGAAATCTGAAATAGCATTAACAAACCTATATGCATTATGTCCGACATGCTGTAAATCCGGTGCATCAAAATATCTTGCTTTTACATCCTCTCGCATTTTCAAAATATTTTTCTTCTGCTGATATGTAGCACCCTCACTAATAGGAAATAGTTCATCAAGGTACTCATACACCTTTTTATCAGAAATCTTAATCTGCTGCATTTTATCAATTTCCTTACCCAATTCGGACATATACTTGTTGGCATAAAGCAACGTATCTCTTGCCTCTTCCATCTTATCATCAATATCTCCGGTATGATTACAGCTCCAACTACGTTTTGCCTTTGCAAGAGCCATATTCAAAGTATTCTGACATACAACACGAATTGGTGTCATAGCAACCTTAATCGAACCGGTACCGTCATGTGAGTTCATAAACACCAAATAAGGTGTAATTTCATCACCGCTGATAATATACTGATGAGGAAGTCTCGCCAACATCCAAGTTCTTCTGCCTCCCTGCAAGGAACCTGCTGTTTCATATCTGACACCCTCTCCTAACAGCGCATCTGTGAAAGCAAAAGCTTCACTGTTCTGAACTACTTTGTATCTGTCTGTGACAATACCAAGTACACTATCGTCACGGTCACGTACATTTGCCTTGAAACCTTCGATTTCTGTACCGTCTGCTGTGATAATATTTTTCTGAATTACATTCCAATCCAATCCGGCAAGCTCTAAAGCTGATTGAGAGTCCGGTGCCTCCGCTACGATGGTTCCTAATCCATGCCATGGTTTTTCTCTTACACTAAACATTGTTTCTACATTTGCTGCCATAATTATAGCCTCCTTCATTCATCTTCTTTTTTGTTTTCTTCTTTCTTCTGATTTGTTAAAATTTCGCCTATAATAGCGATTAAGACATTCAGAATGCTGTCTATCACTTTTTCTGTTCTCTTATCCAATGTACCTCTTCCCTCCCTGTATTCAATTTCGTAAATAAACGTATCTTAGATAATTATGCATATCCATAAGCCACTACCTCCTTCCGGGAATAATTAATATATTTAAACAGAGCATTCTTATATATCTCTACAGTTATAATATATAATTGAAAATCCGGACTTTTACATCAACGGCAAAAGGCAGTAGAGCTTTTCGCCCTACTGCCTGCACCGACATTTCTTCTTGGTATTATTTTACTCCTCTACATCCATAATATCTCCAAGGTCACAATTGAGGGTATTACAGATACGCATAAGACAATCTAAAGCTATGGGATAACCCCTTTTCATACGTGATAAGGATGATCTGGATACTCCTGATTTCTCTACAAGTTCACTCTTTGTCATATTAAGGTCTATTAATCGTTTCCAAAGTTTATTAAAATTATACTTCATATTTGCCCCCTTAATTGTACTCTGCATTATAATCCTGAAAACATTCACTATCATCCTCATTCGTAAAGAAAACTGAATCTCCCGCTTCAAATACCCATTTCTGACCGGATAAGCTTTCTAGCGTTTTCTGTAACTGCAAATATGTATGATTATTGTCATGAAATACGCTGCCGTTTTTATACGAAACTGCATTCAACACGAATGTAGCCTCCAGCAGACCATCGTTATTGTGGTCCAGTACCGCTATTGTTTGATACTCACTATTTAAATACTGAACTACCGTACCAACAAATGTCTGCGCCATCTGAATATTAGTTCCTGGTTCAAATATTAGCTGAAAACAATGTACCGGTATTGCAAGGCTTCCATACGCTCTCTGTACCATTTCAAAAGAAGATATAATTGCTCCGGAATCATCCAAATAACCACCCCATCTGCATATCGTATCCGGTCTGTTCCATACATCGTTAATCAATTTTTTCATATAACCTTGTCTCTGACGTTTGTTACGAATCACTCTAATTACTGCCATTTTACTGTTTCCTCCTATCCTTTCAGCATTATGATACTTTCCAATGTTTTTGTAAGTTGTCTGTACTGGTCTTTATCCACAGAGTCCTTAATTGCTTCTAACTGATTACACATTTGCACCAATAAAGCAGCTTCTACCGGACGATTAGAACCCTCCTCTAAATATTCCTGAAGGGCAAGTCTCATTACTTGAGATTTCTTTAAATTCCTTTTTTCTGCCACCTCTGCTATCTGCTGATTAAGACTATCCTTAACTGTACAGGCTAATGTTTTATTATTTGTTTTCACTGTAGTGTTCACCTCCGTGTATTTATTTACAGTAATGTTAATAAAACGAAATACAAAATGACCCATACAGAACAATATTGTTTCTAAACAAATACGTTATAAGCACAAAGGGAATACCTCATACGTGAGATACTCCCTTTAATTTCTTCGATAACTAATATTTAATTTTCCCCAACAGATACTGTAGATGCTTTCTTTTTTTCTGATGGTTTATAAAGAAGCGTTATAAAAATTGCAGCAAGCAACATCATTTTTATTATCTCATACCAGTTAATAGATGACGTTGTATTTTCGTTCTCCGCTGTTGCTGGAGTTGCCGTAGTCGTCACATTTTCAGTCACCGGTGTTGCCACTATTGGTTCCTGTGCCACCGACTCCTGTATTCTTTCCTGTAATACAGTCGGCTCAGTTGCTACCTCCTCGTTGCTAATTACAATTTTCGGCACACCATCTACTATTTCATAAGACAGATCAACCCCATGCAAATCCAAAGTAAGATTATCCGGCATCTGCATATTCATAAATCCCGATGTAGTATTTTCACTAACGGTTTCCGTTTTTTGTTCTGTAGTAGGTTTTGTTGTACCTGTCTCCTTTACTCCACCTGTATTTCCTGTTGTATTTGTACCTTGTGGGGTATTGTAAGTATAATAATTATTTGTGGTAGTCGTCGTAGTGGTTGTAGACGATTTATCTTCTGTAGAAGTATTTGTATTTGTGGTATTACTCTGGTCATAATTGTTCGTCACATTGCCGGATGTAGCAGAATCAGAGGAATTATCAGAACCATCATCTTGTGTAGTATTATCTCCATCCTTATCTGTAGTATTGTCCTGATTTCCTGAATCTGTATTATCCTCCGAATCATCCTTCTTTCCAGAATCCTCGTCTGTGGTGCTATCATCAGCACCATCCCCTGTATCACTAGGATTATCTACATTGCCTCCATCTCCAGTATTACCTGTGTTGTCATCATTTTCTCCATCTTCCGAAGTTCCACCATCTTCTTGATTATCAGAGTTTCCTGTATCTTCTGTTCCTCCGTGTTCCGAATCATCTGACGCACCCGTATCGTCATCATCACCTGTTCCATCTTCGCCACCTGTATCATCAGGATTCTCGGTACTTCCTGAATCTTCGTTATCGCCCGGATTGTCTGTGTTGCCAGCGTCTTCATTGTCACTTGGATTATCTGCATTTCCGGAATCCTCATTATCTCCCGGATCATCTGTATTTCCTGAATCCTCATTATCATTCGAATTGTCTGTATCTCCAGAATCCTCCGTACTTCCTTCCTCCTCTGTATTATCAGAGTCCTCCGAATTATCTCCACTACCAGTATCATCCGAACCTTCCGTGTCACTTCCATCTTCTGTTCCACCCGAATCTTCGGTATCTTCTCCTGTTCCGGAATCGTCACCAGTATCTTCGGTATCGTCTGTACTACCGGAGTCATCTTCTGTATCTCCTGTCCCCTCATCACCTTGGCACACAAGCTTTAGCAAAGACATCGAATCAAAAACATTAATATCATATACCCCTGCCTGATTTATTTCCTCCATTGTTGCAGGACCATCAAATCTCCATTCTACCGGTGATAGTCCCTCTGCTTCATACAAAGACATAACATCAGACAGGTTATCATTTGTAAAGGATGTATAATTTACGTTATTGGCAAAATCATTTCCATAAATTGCAGTATTACCATAAACTACACTTTGACGAACCGTAAGAAGGTCTGTGTTAAAGACTGCACCACCAACTCTTCCTGCCTGATTAGCCGTTATCTTGCAGCTATCAATAGCAAGACTTCTCCCATTATAAATAGCTCCTCCATCTTCTTGTGCCAATCCATTTTGCAGACTACACCCGTTCAAAGTAGTTGTTCCATTATTTTCAATATGTCCACCTTTAATTGCGCTATTATTTTGAAAAACTGTTGTAGTTGCATTGAATGTACCACAATCAGAAACCTGTATTGCCCCTACAGAACTACTGGCATGGTTTTGTACTACTGAATTATTTAGATTCAAAGTTCCATCCACGTATATCATAGGATTGTATCCTGTAACCTGAGAACTGTTTCCATCAAAGGTTATATTGTAAATGGTAAGCTTCGTAATCTGAGTAAGCCATAAATAAGCATCTGGGTTCATAAAAACAATATAAATATGCCTACTGCCATCTTCAGTACCCCAAATAACATTTGATGAATCCACCGGAATAAGCGAATCAATTCCTATAACAGTTCCGTCAGCTACTGTATCTATGGCATTTTGCAAGTCAGCAAAACTGCTTACTATAATATCCGGGGTAGACATATCTACAATTCCGCCAGACGCTTTTACTGTAATTTCCAATGTTTGAACCACAACTAAAGATATTACCAACGTTAGTACCGTCACAAATTTCTTTATTCTTCTGCTTCTCATTTAAAATTTCACCTCTTTTTGTAATCTGGTATATATGTATACCTTTCTAAATTTTACAGAAAGAGTGTAAAATTTTTAACGTAGCTGGAGCGATAAATTGTTCAAAAAAATTAGGTGAGTTTTTATTCCCACCTAATCTCATATTATCTATTACGTTGATTCAGTTAAAAATAGGATAATTATTTCCATAAATTAATAATTATAATATCACCTCTGACTGAATCACATTTTTATATTTATCATATTCTATCTGCCACATGTTTCTAAGACCTTCTGAAATATTATGTCCTTTACCATTCTTTATAAGAATTTCTTCTCTTTCGGATGGACTCCTCCTTGCCGCCTCACTTATAGGCTTACTTTCACAGTTAGAGATAAATTCTTTTAATGAATTTGCGACCACACTTTTCTTATTTGTCTCGTGGTCGCCAAAAAAGATTTTTCCAACACCACTTAACTGAATAAAATAAACATTACCAAATGTATCACCAGCTATGGGTAATAATTTTTCCCCATTATATTGTATGCATTCAACATCATTTATGCTGTATTTTACATTACCTAGACCTCTAAAGAATCTAATATCCGATGAAAAATCATGAGTGATGAATCTTGTATTTGGAGTCTCTCCACCATTATACTTCTTTAAAAATTTTACAAGTTCATCCGGAAATTTTAAAGCAAACCTTTCTTCATATTCGTTGATTCTGTTTACTATATCATCACACGAATTTTTAACTATTAGCATTATCAACATCCTCCTTATATTTACTATGCCCACCTGCATGAGTAAATTCCTTATGATATTCTTCTTTTACCAACTGTAGAACACCATTCTCTGAATCATGATGAAGTGCATATCCCTCAGGAATCTCCGTTAATCCATATTCTTCTTCGAGTATTTTCAAGTACTCTTCTTTATCCTTGGGTCTTTCACCTCTAAAATACCCGATATTTATGTCTTCTATATATGGGTGCTTTGTTTCAGGGGGAAACACTGGATATCCATCTACATAAGGAACTTTTACTCCTTCTGCGTTCACATATACCCAAATCTCTTTCCCGTCTTTAATCTGTATTTCAATTTTTCCACCCTTTTCAAACCACTTTGCAAGGTTTGGTGAATTCATTGGTTTATTCTCTTTGATTTCTTTGTAAGATGCATTCATTCCATCTTTCATCTCTTCAAGACTACTATAAACCTTTGAACCGTTTTTGTCTTCTCCCCTCTCATAATTTCCCTTTAATTTTTCATCATACATTTTTTCCAATTCGGTAACATCAAAATTTTCCATGCCCTCTTCTAACATTTCTTCAATCTGGAGTTCATTAATCCCTGTTGATTTTTCCTCATAGAAATCTTCCATTTTAGGCAATGCAACAATCTCGTTTGCTTCGCCTGAAAAATCCTCGATTTCGGGTAAATTATTTTTCCAATCTATCTCCTCAGAAAATTCTTCACTTTCTGGTAACGCAGCAATTCCTTCTACTTCATCGGAAAAATCCTCGATTTCAGGCAATTCTGCTATTTCTCCTACCTCGTCTGAAAAATCCTCAATTTCCGGCAATTCTGCTATTCCATCTACCTCATCGGAAAAATCCTCGATTTCAGGCAATTCTGCCATCCCTCCTACCTCATCGGAAAAATCTTCTATTTCCGGCAGGCTGGAAATCCCATCCACATTACCTACAGAATCTTCTATTGTGGGTAAATCAATCTTTTGACTATTCGGAATGCTTTGTTCTACTTCTTTACCAAACATCACATAAGCCTCCCTTCCGCAAACTTAAGATAACGACTCTCAAACGTAGTATTTTTCATGTATTCCATCACATACTGAAGAATTGCCTGACGAACAGCAATTACAATGCTTTCATTTTCAACGCCAAACTTATTCTTAATTCGTTTATCTACATTTTGGATACTGTCCGCTGGTTCTGTGCTATTATTTAGATATTCTGATAAACTTTTCCCATCAAATAAAGTATATGCCAATCCGCATCTTTCTTTTTGTGTCAGTTTTTCTCCCCAAAGTACTTTTCCCAGTTTATCCTTTACCCTTATCGAATATGGTAAGCTATCAATCCAATTTTGAATCTGCTCTACCTCTTCCTTTTTCAACTCCACACCGTCACGAACATTAAACAACTTTGCAAAATATGTATCTGTCGGCTGATTTACCCTTGGCAGTTCATAGGATACCTTCTGAGGTTTATAATCACTTTCAAATTTCTCAAACTGGCATAATACAGCTTCTACCCAGTCATTTTGATAAACCGCAGCTACACCACGAGGAAGTTTCGCCAATTCATTGATTTGCTCGTCGTTCAATGCTGCTGCTTTTCCCACTAGTAATCTATCCTCTGCGTCCGGAAGTCTGAGAATAATTTTAGTGTTGGTATTTCTGATTACTGCTTCATCCAGTAATCCTGGAGCTTGATCTGCAATAATAAACCCTTCACCGTATGTACGCATTTCTGCGATAGAATTGGTCAGCATTTCCACAGACTTACCTTGTAAGTTTGCACTATCCTGTCCCTGTCCAAAAGAAGTCCTTCTCAAAAGATTATGTGCCTCTTCTATAACTGTCACATGTTGCAGATCCTCATTCATTCCAGAAAAACTCATATGATACTCTTGAAGTTTCATTATCAGAAGTCCCATCAACAATGCTTTAGTTTCTGTCGAGCCCACTCTGCTTATATCAACAATAACATTCTGTTCAAACAAATCTTCATTTGAAAGCTCCTCACTGCCTGAAGCACATAACACAAGACCATTAATACCATTTGTTAAAGATTTTACTCTTGTAACTAATGCACCCGAATAATCGCTTTGCGTATTCTTTGAATATAATGAATTATTCATAACCTCCGGTAAAGTTGTCAGCAAATCAACAAACGTCGGAAACTTGATTGGATGGCATTCACTAGTATATAAATTCCAGCCTTTATTAATATATGCCTTTTCAATCGCATCCTTTAGCACCGCAGGCATAGCTGCATACATAGGCCAACAAGCATTTAAAATCTCTATCAAACGGTCTATATGTTCCAATACATGAATAGGTTTCTCCACCCCTTCACCTGTAGGAAATGAAAATGGGTTTATACGAAGGAGTTCTGATATCTTCGGATTCGTACCATATGTTTGGCAATAACCACCAAGTGCAAGCCTATATTCACCCTTTGCAGGCTCAATAACCATTACCTTTTTATCCAGTTCTAACAAACCACTTAATATCTGATATACCGTATTCGATTTACCTGTTCCTGTAGAACCAGTTATAAATACATGAGAAGTTAAGCTATTTACATCTAGTTTTACTCTCTGCTTCTCTGCACGATACATATGCACCACATTTCCAACATCAAGAATCGTTTCATTCTCATCGTCAGAAACATTTGATACATTACCTTTTACCCCCGACACAGAAAACTTCTGTGTTTCTCGTCCAAATGAAACGCTTTCAATCACAGGAAAACCAGCAACTGATTTCCTCGGGAAATTCAATGCTCTTACTAATTCCTTACCGGATACTAAAGTATGTAAGCTTGTATTTGCCGGAAGCATCATTAAATCCGGATTTTTTCCACAGGCTTCTCTATTTAGCACAAACTGAGGATGCTGAATTCTCTTTAATGTTTCCAAAATAACAGCTGCCGCATCCTTTCTTTTTGTACCATGCCAAAAATTAATTGCAGATTGAGATAAGTATGATTGTTCACCTTGTGTTAAAGCAAGATACATCGTTGCAACGTTATTAGTAATAACTGAATTTTTAGAAACTGCATACGCTGCAAATTTCCACATACCCAAAGCAGAACACTCTTCTAAGCGTTTGTTTTTTTCTTCCAATAATTCAAGACTATGCTTTACGGCATAATTGGTACAAGTTCTTGTTTCTCCTTTACTATTACCTACAGTAGTATTATAAGTTGCTGTCTTTCCAAAATTTTCACCAAAACTTACACCTGCATGAACAACACCTACTCCTACGCCTATGCTGCCGTTAATACTCTTTCCCAAAGAACTTCCTGCACCAATTGTAGTATTTTCCAATTCCGAATATGTTTCCTGCCATGAAGCATATGGAGCCAAGCTATTATACATGTCATAAAGCTGGTTCTTCTGCATAGCAATATCATCTGATGGACTCGCCAAAAGAATCAATCTATATTCCTGTCCCTCACTTTCCGGGACTATTCCATCTAACAACTTCTCCATACTTTGGCTTATAAAATTCTCCGATTTATCAGTTGCAAGATTCGTTACTATTGCGACTGATTCTGCTGATAGAATTTCATTGTTGTTCTTATAACGAACTACCTCTTTCAAGCAGTTAGGTATACCATATCCAAACCCCTTCTCTACTGGGTCTGTCTTTTTTATTTCTGCTCCCGGGAAATTACCATAAATAGCTTCAATCACCCGATCTCTGAAATCCGAAGCGATATTCAGCATGTCACTATTTCCTGTATTAGCAATAGCCATAGTAACTTTACATCCACTCATTTTCCTGTCATAAATCAACGCAATATTACATTTTTCATTTGCCAATACCTGATACACGTTTACAAGCTTGTCAATATTCTTTTCTTCTGTGTCATTTACCCAACGAGTAATATCAAAATACACGATTCTATTAGCATCTCTAAAAGAAACCAAATCATATGATGGTTCATACACTTCACTTACGTATGGTAAGTATGTATTATGTAACTTTATTCCCAATGCACCTAAAGCTTTTTCTTTATCAATCATGGCAGAATCAGTCTTGGATTGAAAATATGCTCTTCTCAATTGTTCCAATTCTTCTTTTTGTTCTTTTCCCAGCTGACTCCTTGTTGCCAAATACCCAGCTTCCGCTTCCTGTATTTTATGGTCTATTTCTCGTGTCTTTTCTTGTACTTGATGAACCACTTGCTTTGCCTTGTTATGCTTGCCCATATGCATCACCTCAAATCTACTATTTTAGGAATTACCACGTAATATACAAACAATAAATATTAATACTGTTATTGCTAATACACCGAACAATACTCCCCTGAATAATTTCTTTTTCTTATACTTCTGCGAATATACCTCTTCACTAACCTCTGCCATATACAAATAAAATTCTTTAGATGCCGCTCCTGAAGCACTCAATACTTCAAGTTCTTTTAAACTGTTATTTGTCCATGGTTTTGGTTGCTTTTTTACCTCATAACTGTTAAAACACTCGTCACCATATTGTTTCGAAATACGTTCCAATTCGTTTTCAACATCCTTTTTCCCTATTTCACCTTTTAAGATTTTAGAAACTAATAATAATCGTTCCTCTCTTCCGCTCATTACCGCACCTCCTCAAACTTCAACAATCCATCAATCAATTCCAATTCAGATTGAATTACTTTACCCTGTTTGGATTTTGCTTCAATAATATCTTGCTGTTCATCTAACATTTTCTTCAAACGCGACAACTCTGGATTAAAAGATGATACTGTCGCTATAAGCTCAGTAATAATATTGTCACTCCATGCTTGAAACATTTTTTCATTATCAGTTGAAACTTTTTCGTTGCTACTATCAATATCAACTCGTATAGAATCCTTGTATTTATTTTTAGATTCTGACTTGCTAATATGCGTAATATCCCATAGCACCCATAAAAATCTTTCTCCCTTATTTTTAATTGCTGAAGTACTACTTATATTCAACAACCTATGATTACTGGAAACCATAGCAACCTTAAGAACCACCTTTTTTAATATTTCCTTTTGCTCCTCGGTTAATGCATTACTTCCTACAACAATTTTCATTAGGGATTCTCTTAATTCCTCTGCGCATTCTTTCCAATATTTTTCTGTTTTTTCAGATGTTTCTTTAGAATAAGCTCTCATATCTGCCTGTAATGCAGCCTCAATCTTTTGATTAAATGGTGTTAATTTCTCATAATCATTTTTCCCTTTACTTGTTTTATAAGCATCATTAATTATTTTTGCTATTCTATCATCATCTAAATATTTAGATACTACACCTCCTGTAATAGTGGCAACAAAATTACTAGTGAACTTCTTCTTTTTCGTATCACATTCATCCCGAAGTCTTTGAATTAGTTCCTTTTTCTTCGTATCTAAATTCCTCTGGACATCTTCGCACAGTGCCTTTGCTTTACTCTCTGCTTCTCGAACTTCTTCAGAAACCAAATTGCCTGCTTCACTCAAATACTGTATTGCCTGTGAGCACTTATTATATAACGCATATTTCTGTGCAAAAACACCAATCTCTTCTTCAACGCAAGGTATACCACTATTCCACAAGAGTAATTCTGCTTCGCTGATTTTCTTTATTCTCTCATGCATTCTCTCATAGACATCCGGTGGAAGAATATTATACATAAATAATCTCAAATAAAACTCACTTTCAGTGTCTTCAAAATCTTCTTTGTTTTTCCGGAAAATATTATAGTATGTTGCATCTACCCAATTCTTTTTCTCCCTTGGATTATCTTTTTTTCCACCTAAACCAATTATAGAAGATACAAAATATATTCGATTTTTATTTCTTGTCAAAATCAAATTATTTTTATTTTCTACTTTCTTTTCTAAATCTTCTTTGGATTTTTCATCCGACCTATTAACAACCAATAACATATTTGAAGCATCTAATGCTCCTCCGAACTCATCAATAAGCTTAATAATTTCTTCGTTATCCGTTTGATCCATTGTGTCAGGATTTGTAACAAAAATCGGAAGACCATTCGTCTGCTGTTCCAGTGATACCTTTAATATGTCTGCATGTTCTCTAAACATTACTGAATTAGAACCTGGGGTATCGTAAATAACAAACTTAAACGTCTCTAACGGTAAATATGAATGAACAAACTTGACACTCACCTCAATCACATCATCTAATTTATTGGGTTCCAACACTTTCTGCTTGATTAAATCATTTATTCGATATCTTCTCAACAATTTTTCTATTTTTTCATCATCATTTTTTATCGTTTTAAGTTCGTCCACGCTTAGAATTTTATCTGCGCATTTAAGCAAGTCATCATGGCGACTTTTCCCTTCTTGCTTAGCATACTTATTTAATTCAAAAAGAGTCCAATACATAAACTGCGCCTCTGTTTTAGGGTCCTTTTCTGTTATACGTTCACTAATAAGCCTCATAATTTCACTGTTCGGATTTTTATTACCTTTCCATTTGTTTCCATCAAAATCAATTCGATAATCTTCATTCTGGAAAGTAAACGAAATGCTGTGTTTTTTAGATTCTCGAATTTTGTAAATCTTTGCAGTCGCAGGATCTGAATCACTCTGCAAAATTTCTTGTCCTATCAAACTATTAATAAATGCCGATTTCCCGGAACTATATAAACCCATCACACATATAGCAATTTCCGGTCTAACCGCTTCATTAAATTTATCGAGCTCTGCTTTTACTTTTTCATTATGAGATTTATTGAAAAAATCCTCTAAATTCTTAAATGACGTGTTAATCTGCGGGAAAACCTCTTTGGCATTCTCCATCTTTTTCAGACCGCGCTCAAGTTCTATTTCATACTCTGAAAAATACATTTCTTTTACAGATACCATATCCGCAAAATCATCATCTGTACCTTCAAACAAAACCTTAATTCCTATTGTTGGATTGTATAATTTATCTTTAATCACTTTAAATATATCATATGCCTTTTGAGATACTGACGATGAAATAAATTCATCGGTATTAAATGGTGAATCATCCATTTCTTCCATATCAGTCCACCTATTTTCACCCTCATACCAATAATAATCAATATGCTTTCTGTATGGGTCGCCACATATTTTTATTTGGTTCTTTTCCATCATTTTCTTCTGCTCCTAAATAATCTTATTTAACGGTATTTGACATCCACCACTCTACTACTTCAGCTCCAACATGGCGTCTATCAGCTTCTTGGTATTTTGCACATATATCCTGCCATTCGTCCTTCTCATACACTTCAGCTAAGAGATTCAATAATTCTGATATAAAATCATTACTACCTAAAAATGCATACATTTTCTCTTCAAATGATGGTTTATTCAAAAAACCTACTCTACTTATAAAACGTGACATCAACACCATGTATTCGCAAGTCAAAATAAATTTGCTGTCAATAAACAAATCGTGCAATTCCTCTTGATTCTTTTTAGTCGGCAAAATAAATGACCAATATTTTTCAGTTACTCCATGTAAAGCTGCCCAAAAACCACTCTTTTCATTATTCAATATTTCATATGGAATATACGTCTGCTCCTTATATGCAAATTTTTCAATTCCCGCCATCTTTTGTGTATACTCTTCATCATACTGCTCCGACACTATAAGATATGGAAACATAACCATTTCCTCGAATTTGTCAGCCTCTTTTATAAAAATCTCTCCGGCTAACCAATCAAAGAAATTTTTTTCTATGGATGTCATTACACTTGTTTTTTCTGTTGCCAACTGCAATATCTCTATCAAGTCCTTAAACAGAATTGCCATATAGATCTCTTCCATTTGTACATCTAAAGTATTCTTCCACATTAACACTTTTTGTTTCAAATCTTCTAACGTACCTTTGTCTGAATTGATAGCATACTCACATAATCTCCAAAACTCCTCATCGTCTTCCCCAACACATTCTGTAAATTCACTGCATTTAACCAATGCTGCCATTGGATTATGTTTACTCATTTTAAGAAAATCTATCAGTATCTCACCATATAAATAGGTTTCCTCATACAACCAAGCTTCATTCTCCCAAATCGGAGAATATTCATCACTCTCCGCTGTCTTTGCTCCCTTCATTTCATATAACAATTTCACAAAGTCATCACTTATTTTTTTGTCTCCCCAATAGCGAAAACTATTTCCATTCGTATCCGATATAACTAATTCATTTTTTGACTTTTCCCTTGTGTTTATTAGTATATCTTCTAAACACAAATCACTATAGGACATAGATATCCATTCATGTGAGTTAAGCTCTACATATAATCCGGCAATTGTAAAATATACAGAAAAACAATTACCCAAATATGCCTTTGGAACAATAAATCCAACATTCTCTGCCAAAGTTTTATAATCATTTAAAGTTCTTTTTGCACCATATCTTTCCAAAATGGTCAAAAGATTTTCCAAATCCTCAATACCAAAATCATCCTCAACTTCTTCTTTTTCCTCTTGCTCATTCACTAATACTTCGGTTTGCGACTCTTCCGCCTGCTGAACATCAACAACCTTTTCCGATTCATTCAGTTCCTCTGGTATAACCCTCTCTTTCTCATATGATTCATCCGAATTTAGTTCCTCTTCAGAAAGAGTTTCTTGGCCGACTTCCTCGTCTTGTTTCAAATCAATTTCTTCTATTGTTTCACGTTCAATTTCTATGTCATATTCAGAAAAATCGCTTTTCCATATCTTCAACATTGAATCATACTCATCGTCGTTTCCTATAAATACAATCTTAATCCCTTCTACCGGATGGTAATAACTTTCTGTTATGACCTTATAAATATCATACGCAGCCTGAGTTATCGAATTGGAAATAAAACACTCTGCATTAAGTGGAGAATCATCTCTCTCTGCCATATCGCTCCATTCTCCATTCTCACCGTACCAATAATATTCAATATGTTTTTGTTCTGAATTACTCCATATTTTAATCTGGTTTTTTGCCATACTTTTGTCTCCTACAAAATTTCTATTGTATTCCCCTGGCTCCTCAGCCACATATCAATTCCATCACCAAAGACTTCTGCTGTAATGATATATCCATCCTCGGTTTTCTCCTGTATCTGTGCGGTCGGTAAGCGGTCCAATACAGCCTCTACAGAATATCCGGTATATTTAAACTTCACCCTTCTTAACTTGCCTCCGTACATAAATTGGATACGCTTGCGGAACTCCCCTTCTTCAAATCGGTCCTTGTAAGGAACATAAAACTTTTCATCTAATACTTTCAGTTCCTGCAATCTATCAATACGATAAATCGTCGGAAACGCATCATTCAGAACACTAAAGTTTTCCCTTACTTTTTCGCTGTCTATAAAAGCAACTAGGTAAAAATAATACTCTGAAAACATAATAGCCAATGGCTTCAGTTTTCTCGTTTTTACAGTACTGCCTTGAATACCCTGATACTTAATTTCAATATATTGGTTATTATGTATCGCCTGTCCAATCTCCCATAAATTATCCGTTACATCTACTCCATGTCTCGGCTCTACATAATGGAACATTTCATTTGCTATCTGTTCCTTAATCATCTTCTGACTATCAGCCGGGGCGCTGCACATAATGATTTTCTTTAACAAATTCTGCATTTCATCCTTCGGAAAAGCTCTGCTATCCAATAAAATTTTACTGAGTGCCAGCAACTCACTATTGGTCAGCTTCAGCAAAGAAATCTTTTCCAATCGGTATCCTTTTCTTTCACGATCATATATCACCGAATGCTGATAACCTTCCTGAATCAGGTTGTCCTGCATATAATTACGAATATCATCTATATCTCTTTGAATACTTCTTTCATTGACACCAAATTGTTCTGCCAGCTCCGACTTACTAACCAGTCCTCCATCCATAATTTTTGAGTATATATAGAGAACCCGTTCAATCTTATCGGTGTTCTGAATATCTTTTTTGTTTTCCGTATTCATATTCACACCTCACTATCTTTGTTCTTGTGTTTATTGTAGTCATTACCTTAGACAGATTCTGTCACTCTGCAAATAAATCACTGATTAATTTGATAATTATTTTCGCATATACAGGTTGTTTCAGCTCACTTGGGTATAACTACCCTATTTTCTCATTATACCTCTTTTTTCTACCCCCTACAAGGAGTCGCTCCTACTATTTTCAGACAATTTCTCTGACAGTTCATTTTTATATATCTATGGAATAATACCGAAACAATAAGAAAAGTTAGCGGTACCATGACCGCTAACCACCCATATGCACTCATATAAACCTGATATTTTTACAAAAAATAAACTACCCAATCAAATAATCACCCATACGAATTTCAGCCTGTTCACAGGGGAACGCTGAAAATACATATACCGTACATTCGTTACGAAGCAATCTTGCCCGTCCGACACACTGTTCCAACTCACTTTCCAGAGCATATAGCTGAAACTCCTGCAATAACGGTTCCTCATAAGTCGTGATAATAAAACTATCATTCTTATAATTAACACGACGTGGTCTTGGCTTCTTATCTACTTTCGCATTAACATTTGCCCCTAGATAACAGGCTATAAGCTTATACGCACTTTCAATCATATACGGAGTTCCCACTACACCTATATTTCTACCTGACAAGCAATTCATACCAATCGTATTCCCGAAATGAAGATTCTTTGTGTTCATATTCGCTACGCCTTTGATTGATATTCCTTCCTTAAAAGTGATTATTTCCAAATCAGGATTATTCGCTATCTCTCTTGCGAACTCAAACACTTCCATCTTTCCTGAAAGATCTCGTCGCCCTAAAGAATGATGTGTATACTGTATCACCTTGCCTGTATACGCAACTTTTTTATTTTCGTAGGTATACACCGGTAATTTCCCCTTAAAAAACTCTCTGTATATCGTCTCATTTAAAGTTGCAGATAACACAATATATTTCTGTGCAGAAAACTGCGGTGGACAATAATAGTGTACTAAATGTTCGTCTGAGTATTGTGATTTCACCTTAACAAAAGCTTCTGCATACTGCATATCGTTAATATTATCTCCTGCACCTACATTCAATCCTGACAGCTCTGCTTCGCTTAAAGGTGAGAGCTTATAACGTGCTTTCACTTTTTTATATGCATCTGTAGGCTGTGCTAAAAAGGTCTTTGCTATCTGTGAGTATCCCGGTACAGCCTGCTCCACCACTTCCTGTAAACATCTTTCTGATATGGTATTTACTTGAGCAAAAGCATATAACAGCAGAATATCCTCATCAATTATGATGCTATATCTACTCAAAAGTTCCGCTTTCATACACATAAAAAAAGCATGTGTAGTGACTACAACACGCTGTTCCCTGATTTCATCCACTCCATTTATAAGCTCCTCACATTCATCTGCCATAGCTTGCTTCTGTGGATTATCTTTGATTTTTTCATAAGTTTCTTTCAAAATCTTTTTCTTTTTGTTATGTACACCTGAACGATGAGCATCCATAACAATTTCATTTTCTTCTCTAAAATATATACTGTCTGACAAGCTCGGAGTCATATATAAATCTTCCTCTGCAATACCGGATCGAATCAAATCATTCATTACCTGTTTCTTTAGAATATTGGTCGGCAGGGCAATTAAAAATTTACTTTCAGGATGTCTCGTAATCAAGTCAATATACTGTGTTGTCTTACCAATCGCTGTTTGAGCCTTAATCAGATGCACCCCTTGTCCTTGACATCTATATGCTTGTTCTAAATTGTCTCTTAATAACTCCACTACTTCATCCATCGGATAATACTGTTCTTTTTCCCTATGTACCTTTCTGTCAACTGCTAACGTATCTACGATTGTCCCAAGCTGATTGCAATTATCATAATAAGGACAAAAACTGTTAGAGCAACGCATAGGACGATAGCAGCACATATAAAAAATATCTTTTTCCCATTTTTCCTTAGACGCACTACCATAGGTTTTTTCTATTGTATCTAAGAATATTTTTCTTCCGCCGTTAATCTGAATCAGATTTGTTGCTATGGCAAATTTTTCATTGTGTCCCAAATCTTCTCCAGCAAGAAAATCATTCAAAAGTTGACATCCACTTCCCTCTCCAATATCCACCCGCTTGAGTTTCGTTTTTTCTTTGCGGCTGTTACGTTGGTGCATACTTTTACTCTCTATAACAAAAAAGGACGTATTTGTGGTTTGAGCTATTTTATGTATAATAGCAGAATCCAGAAAATCGTCAGTTTTATCAATCGTAGATAAAACATTCTCATCACCCATTGCTGCTCTAGTATTTATCATCAAAATCTTATTACTTTTACAAAATCTTTCTATAGCTCTTGCATAGTTTCTGTCTTTGTCTAAGACCCGATTAAAGGCATAGAGAATTTGCACCAAAGCAACAGTCGCATTTTCATCGCAATAAATCAAATCCTTACCACCCATAAATATCCTATCCAAATTTTTACAAAGCGGATCACATTCCGGAAATATCTTATGCAGCATATTTATAATTACCCTAATTACAAAAAAGTCTTCTATCAAAACCTCTGACGCAAAAACAACCCTGAATTTTTCTAACTTTGGACCGGAACTAAATGTATGATATGCAAATGAAATGGGTAGTTGTAACTGCTCACATCTTTCTTGAATTTCAGTAAAACTTATTCCATCATCAAAATCCAACCCAAACAATTGCATCCCCAGACAATTTTCAGCTTTCATACCTCCAACTAAATGTGCCGGCACAAATGCATGTCCTTTATTTCCAACACAATCTGCCAGTTCTTTTATATCTACATCTTCCATCCAATTACTAATTGCCCTTCTCTTTGAAGCAATCATACCCTTTACATCCGGCTTATATTTATATGATAAGTTATCTATTCCTACTTGAACCTTCATTTGCCTTTCCTCTTTTCTGTAAGCTTTAGTAAGCTTTCTCCGTAATTTTTTACTTATTAGTTACCAGCAAATTAACTATTAAATAATAAAAAACGAAGGAGGAGAAAAGCATGTTCGAGCAATATCCGGAGATTATGAGCGTATATGATGTTTCTGAAGCTCTCTACATTGGCAAAAACCGTACTTATGAATTGTTGGAGGAGGGAGTGCTAAAAGGATTTCGTATCGGTCGCATATGGAAAATTCCCAGAAATAACCTTGAGGAATATGTAATACAGCAAAGTAGAAAAAACTTTATGATTAAAAAATAAACCCATTCAGCTCAAAAATCCCAAGAGGCGATATGAACCTCTTGGGATTTTTACTGCTTCTATCTATATACTATTTTTTTCAATTCTTCTTTTATGCTGTAATCTAAATCTACATCCGGTTCATACTGCATGTATCGGAACTGTTTCATATCTTTCAGTTCTTCTCTATTAGAACAACCGACAATATTCGTCAATCTCATATCATTATCAAAATAATATATATCACATTCCGGGTCAGCTGTATCAAGCTCCATTCTCCATATTTCACCATAAACATCTACCTCAGCTATAGATAACTTTTCTTTCTGCAAGAACCCCAAAGCTGTGTCATACGAGGAAAAAAACCTATAAGCTGATAGGCTGTCATTTTTTGAATCTCTCTCCTGTAGCTTTGCCAAAAATGCAACTCCGGTGTTGTTATAGCGGTCATTTAGAATAACCTTCCATAATCGGATTAGGTTATTTATATTTACTACAAAATCCATATCATCACAGTTGGCTGCTATTTTCTGCAAGTCCTGAATCTTCTCCTGCAAACTGCACTTACTGCTCATAGCAATTATGATTGTCTGTTCCGTTTCTGTAAGATTTTTTTCTTCCGTTTCCATCAAGCATTCCGAAGAATACACATATTTATTTATATTAAACATTTTCTGCCTCCTAATTTAAAATCATATCTCTTATTATTGGTTTACTTCCCGTTGCTATAACTACGTTAGTTTGCGACACGTTATCTGAAACACAAAAACCTCGTATAATGGGCTTGCAAGACTACAGACAGGAGGAATCGCAAATGGTAAAACTTCGTATACTTGAAATCCTAGAGGAACAAGGAAAAACTCGTTACTGGCTCAACCAAAGAATGAATATGCATTATGTCAGTTTCAAAAAAATGATTGAAAATCAGACCGACTCCATCCACTTTGAGACACTTAATAAACTGTCCGATCTGCTTAATGTCCCTATTGGAGACTTATTCGAAAAAACGGACGATAAGGATAGTGATTTCTAAGAAGCCCGCAGACTTGAATGGACTGTAGGCTTCTTTTTTCTTGTGTCGCAAAATGCTTCTCGGTGCTACAGATTTGCTACACATTTTTTACACATCACTTATGCAGGTAGTTCTTGCTACAAATGTGTAGCACTCTGCACCATTTTGGTAGCACCTCTTAAATACTTATTCCAAAAATTCTAATGCCCCATTTGGCAGGTCTTCACTCTTTTCAGGCAATTTGCTCTCATCACCAATCGCTATCATTGGTATCCCTCCACTTGTACCAGCTATTCCAGATAGAATTGCTCCCACCAGTTTCATACCGGACTCCTGCATTTCTTCCCTGACAACTGCTATAATTTTATCCTGTAACCCATTACTTTGGTCTGTATGTTCCTGTCTATTATAGGAATCTTTTACCCTTGCTTTTACAACGGAGGCTAAGGAGGCAGACGAGCCAGCCTCCAGCTCCAATCGTTCATAAAGTTCCATATCCTCTCTGCTGTCTGCATGGAAACGAATACTAATAACTTTTTTACCTGCCATTATGCAACCCTCTGCTTTCTTAACATCTGCTCTGCAAGAAACTCGTAGCCTTTCGCATTCGCAAGAATATCACAGTCATAAGCAATATTTTCTTTTGCTTCTGTAAAATTCTTTACAGTAACAGCACCTCCACCCACATAGATAACATTGGTGTACGTCAGGTCAAATTCTCGTTCCTCCAATTCCAATATCAAAGCTTCAATCTGTTCTGCAATACCGGCACGAATATGATTGATAAAAGATTTTGGCAGACTGCTACCCTGTTTTAGAATGACTTTCAGTATTTCGTTTTCAGGAATATTTTTCCCGTATTGTATCTGCAAACTTCCCTGTATCTGACGTATCCATTTTACCATAGCTCTCTCTATCGTGATGGATTTGCTTTCTACCGGAAGACCATTACGAATGTAAATTACATCCGTCGTCTTACTTCCAATATCCACTACCAGATAGTCCTTTTTCATGTTGCTAAGCCTTTGAGCAATGGCAGAATAGCACTGAGGGAACACAAATACTTTGCTAATTGTAATATCGTATTTCATACCCTCATATTCATATTTCAGAACTGGTTTCTGTTCATAATATTGTATCAGACCTTTCTTCTCCCTACCATAGTCAGAAAACGGAAGTCCAACAGCCAATATTACTTCTGCCTTTGTTACACCGATAGCTGTAAGTTCCTGTGCGATTGCTACCATAGTCAACAATCTCGCATTTTCATCAGATACCTTATCCTCTGTAATCGCAGCCCTGCCTTCCGCTACTTTATAAAATTTTCTTTCAAATTTCAATGAATGCTCTTTGATAGATGGTTCTACCTTGCCTAATGGAAAAACACCATTATCAAACATAAAATTGGCTGTCTTTCCAAACTGGTATCCATTATCGAATCCAATAATATATTTCCCGTTATCCAGCTTAATCATTCTATCACGTCCTTTCCTTACAACGCAGAAAATCACCAGATAGATTGCTCTACCTGATGATTCTCCTATTATCTTTTATACGCTTTTACCATCATTCTTCTTTTAGCCAACTTCGCTGAAATCAAGCTGTGATGTCATATCATAATGTCCTTCCAAAACCTTGTACTCATCACTTTCGGAAGCTATTACTTTTACATCCATACCACCATCCACAAATATTACTTCCAGCTCTACTGTTCCGGTTATCTTATCTTTTACAGAATATGTATTTTCAGAAATTTCTTTCAAAGTACCTGATATCTCAACAGTATAATGATTACTGCCATAATAAAGAACTGCCAGATAAATATAATTTTCTTCCGTATCAACACTGATACCAACATCTCCATCTACGACTGCATCTACACCATTATCATATCTATAAGCACCGTAAATAGATAAATCGTCCATATCTGACTTGGTATACTGCACCATAACAATTGCATCATATAACTCCGCTTCTATTACAGAATACTCTTCCTCGCCTAATCGAGCGCAATAATATCCATGAACTTTTCGCCCTGGAGCAAGACACATTCCATTTGTAATATCTGTTTTATCACCCCTATACGCCCGTTCCATAAAATAATTGTCACCGTAGAAATCCGGATTAGGCAAATAAACATCTTCACTTCCTGTATTTATCGCTTCTACTTCGATAGTTACACAATCCATTCCTATAATATTTTCATACCCGACACTTACAATATTAATAGATAATCCATCTTTATAATTGATAGTGTTACCTACTGTAAAATAACCACTTCGTGCCAATTTTGCTTCGATGGAATCCAATGGTAAGAATGTAGCTTCCTTAGCCGTCACTTCATATTCTATAGAAATCTCGTCGCTTCCTTCGGTTTCATAAATTACAACCTGATCTAATACAACCCTCATCTCAACTGCAAGATTATCAAGAGACTTATAATTTGCAGTATCAGCAAGAACTTTTCCATCTGTTTGGTCTGCCACTCTGAAAAGTCCTATCATCGAACCCTCTTCTGTTTTTTCCAGAGCATTAAAAACATACTTACCTTCCATATCCTTTGCTTCGTAAATCATGGTTATATCGAACTCGCAACCAACATAATCATCTATACCGGTAAAAAACACATCTTCACCAAATGTACCAATATATCCTTTGCGTTCCTGTTCTGGTACTTCGTCTGTTTCTACAGTTTCATTATCAACTGCTTCTTTCACTTCTGTAGAATTGACCTCATTATTTGTTTCCTTTTCTGCCGATGTGCTATCTCCACATCCGGTAAGTAACAAAACTGCCATAGCTAAAATTAAACTCTTTCTCATCTTCATAATGCTCTCTCCTTTTCTCTTTGTTATCATCTGTTAATAGTTATTCGGGATACATTTCAGCAAAAGCCTTCATTCTGTCTACTATTCCGCTTACATTTGCCATCATCATCTTATCTTTTCTCATAGCCGCTTTTGCCTTTTCAATTTCCCGAATTGTCTCTGCTTCATCTCGACATTTTGTTTTTTTCGCTATTTCTGCATATTCCATAAAACAAGCTCCATATAACAAAAACATATACACTCTTTTTACTTTTACATAACGAAAAGAAAACAACTGTTTTTCTGTAATTTTGTACCAGAAAAGTACTTCCTTTAACAGTTCCTCCTGTTTAAATGGTTTTGAAAGATACCCACGTACATCCATTTGAGCATCCAATAAAATATGAATACATGCTTTCTTTTTATCCGTTGGTTCTAAACATTTCATACATATCCTCCTCGAAAGTTGTTTCTTCAATTCCTCTTACCTTTTGATACAATCCTCGTAACAACAGATACGCAGAACATGTCAAAAGTGTCATCAGTGCTGCTGTAGCGATGACACCCCATATAGGTATCTCGAAATCACCCATATGATTTACAATGGTCCATCCTACCATCTGCATCAAAAACACGCTTCCATAAAAGACGCCAAGTAGTATTGCCCTAATCTTTCGCAAACTTTTCACTTTACGTTTTGCCTCCTGCTTTTTGCCCCTGTATTCATCACACAAAAACTGTAAATCACTAAGTCCGCCTTTCCCTAATATCAGATTCTGAGCACAATATAATATTTCCTTTTTCTCGTCCTCTTCATCCGGTGTAGCGTATTCCAAATCTACAATTCTTACATGCTCATGTCCAAATCTGGCAGAAGCATAAACGTAGGCTACTCTTAAAGAATCATCCGAATAATCTCGATATGTATGTGTCTGTTCCGTAATATCATCTTCCCTGTTACACTCTACAATTCCTACTTCATCACCCAACCTGTCATTGTACTTCGCTCTCACAAAATCTCCATTACTGAACGGATGCGGTATCTCCACATAAGCGTTTTCAAATCGCTCCCTATCGTTTTCCGGCTTCTTCGCTGTCCATTCCGCCTCCCTACTATAAAAGCCTTGTATGACTCCCTGCTTATCGAAACACACGGTAGCTTTACACTCTAAATAGCAGTCATCTTCTTCATCACCACTGCCGTCAGGCACCTTATAAATCGTAAAATTTTCATTTCTCTTCTTACCACATTCAACTGCTTCTTCCCCTGTTTTATAACATCCGTATTCGCGAGTTTTTCGTTCCTCCGAATCATATACATATAATTCAAAAACATAACCAGCACTGTTCTCATAAAATCTTCTAAGGCAAAGTTCATCAAATGAAAGCCTGTCCTGAATTTCTTCTTTCAAATCAGCATCCTGCGTTATGTCCATTAACTCTTTCAGACATTCTCTTATTTCAGCGTGACTCATCCCGGAATGGTTGTAGATAAGTGTAGCTTTTTCAAAATCGGACAATACCCGTCCTTGCTTCTCCATATATTCTCTTACATCTTTAGATGGTATCAGCTTTGCTGTTTCTATCATAAGAATCGCCTCCTCTATCTGTTATTTAATTCGATTATATCCGTCTACATAGACACATTCTGTCACTCTTCTTAAAAAGGTCAAAAAATACAGCTATAAATTTCCTAACGGATTCTCTATAGCTGTTCTCTATACTGAATAATAATCTCAGCACACAATTCCTCCAGTACCAAATCTACACCATATTCTGTTTTTATCATTTCCTCCAGCAGTCTGCATAAGCCGTTCCTACAATTATTCACTATATTGACTAGCAGACAGATTTTCATATCATTAGGCAAGGTTTTATCTACCGTTTGCAGGACTGGTCGTATCACCGAATGAAAATATGGATTTTCACACTCTCCCTCATACGAGAAGAGTAATTTATAAATATCCTCATAAGTAACATTGCTAACCTCTACGTAAATTTCCAACTGGCTTTGCACCGACTTCACAATAATATTTTTTAGTAGCATACAAAAGTCCGCACTTACTAACCGCTTCTGTAAATATGCCAGGACAATAGCCTTCATCCAACCTGTCCGAAAAACATAAACCAATATGCTTTCAAAACTCTCTTTAGGTATTACCTTAAACATACTTGAAATCAAACTCCACAAATCTGTTTTACCATTTTCAGATTTGCTTAATGCCTTTTGAATATTCGCAGAATCATATCCTGATACACAAATCGAAAAACCTATACCATTCAAATTTCATCCCTCCTATCGTCTCATAGTTTACTCCATCGATTAGACACATCCTGTCTTTCCTCCAAAAAAGGTCAAAAAAATACAGCTATGAGTCGCCCCATAGCTGCTTCACATACTATATTTATATATCTATTGCATCATATACAATTTTCTCTAAATACTCTTTCTTAGAGAAATCACTACCATCAGAAAAATAGGCATTATAAGCAACAAGTGCTGTTCTGACATATCTGCTGTTTTTTTCAAACAACTCCCTGTTTATCTTCAATCCGATTTCATCTGCGTACTGACAACAGAATGTAATAGTTGTACGAGTATTACCTTCTCTGAAAGGATGTACTTTCCATAATTTTGCTAAAGAATCACAAAATTCGTCTGCTGCTTGTTTCCTATCCATCTCTTTCCATTTTTTCTGTCTCATATCAGACAAAATATGATGAATATCATTGGTAATATCAAATGGGTCCGAATATTCTACTGACATTCCTCCCAATACGTCTTCTTCCTTGTAAATAGATATAATACGAGGTTCGCCTGCCCATTCATATAAATCTTGAAATATATAATAGTGCATTTTTAAAAGATGCTCTGTATTATATTTCCCCAGCATTGGATTCAATGCTAAGTCCTTTAAACGAAAGACTACATAATCGGCTTCTGCCTCATCTAATTCTTCCTGCGTCTTTATATCCAACTTATTTTTTAGCACATAACTGTTTTCATACAAATACGGATCACGCATTGACAGGCTCCTTCATTTTATACTTTTTATCAAGAAACCTTTTTACATCTTCCATAGTAGCTTCGCCACTTTTTTCTTTTTCAATATATTTCTTAAAATCTTCTGTAGGCTCAAGACCATCTACTTTAATCATACCAATCGCATAATCCCATGCTTCTGCATTCTTCATTCAAAAACACCTCCATCAGTATTCTACTATTTTTATTATAGCAGATTCCCTTTTATTATTCACTACTAACAAGCAAAATTTCCAATAGTTGCTCTCTTGTTTTTTCTCCCATGACGAATCCCGTTCACAATTCTGCTCAGTAATACCCTTTCCATCTAGTCCATTTTCCCGATTTTAGTATCAAAAGTGCCGGAAAAAGACGTCAGATTTGGAACAGATGGACTGGTTAAGAAGCAGTCTCATAGTAGGACACAAAATATTCTACCGCATTCTCCGGAAAAAATTCTTTAAATTCGCTGTAAAGCTGCGCGGCAAGAGTCTTATTGTGCGCAATAATCAATGTGGGAAGATTCATGGCTTGTATAACATTTGCCATGGTAAAAGTTTTACCGGAGCCGGTAACACCAAGAAGCGTCTGAATCTGATTCCCTTTCTGAAATCCTTTCACAAGCTCGGATATCGCCTGTGGCTGATCTCCTGTCGGCTGATATTCACTATGAAGTTTAAAGTTCTGCTGTCCTCTCATAGACTCCTCCACTAAAAAAGCATGCACGGATACACTTTTTTCATTATAGCACATCCGCACATGCTTTGCAAACACTTGTTCGTTTTTTATTTCATTTTTTCTTGTAAAATCTTAATTGCTTCGTCATACTGGTTATCTGTTTCATCTTTCAGATATGCTTCGCTGTCAAAGGGAATTTCCACATCCGGCGCAATACCAACCTTATGAATATTTACACCGTTCGGTGTGAAATAGCGGCTCACCGTAAGCTTTCCTCCGGAACCGTCCGAATACTGGAATACATTCTGTACAATTCCTTTTCCGAATGTATTGGTACCTACAAGTTCTCCGATTCCGTAATCCTTAATGGCACCTGCCATAATCTCGGATGCACTGGCCGAAGCTCCGTCAATCAGCACAACCAACGGTTTCGTAAATTCGTTTCCGCCTGAAGACGTATAACGGTTTCCCTCCCCGTATTTATCTTCCGTATATACAATCAGACCTCTCGGCAGAATCTGATCACACACTTCCACCACCGCAGTCAGATTTCCTCCCGGATTTCCGCGCAAATCCACAAGCATACCTTGTGCACCATCCGCCTCAAACTGCTCCAAAGCCTTGGCAAACTGTTCTGATGTTACATCGGTAAACTCTGCAATTCTTACATAAGCAATGTTTCCTTCCACAAGTTCATAGGTAACGCTTTCCGTCTCTATCTCACGGCGTTCCACCTCAATTTCCACCTTTTCGCCCTTGCGATTCAAGGTAAGTTTCACCTTCGTCCCTTCCGGTCCGCGCACTTTGGAAACGATGTAATTCAGGTCCTTTTGGAACATATCTTCATCGTCAACAAAAATGATATAATCATCTTCCTGAAGTCCCGATTCGCTTGCCGGACTTCCTTTCATCACGCCACTGATTCTTGCGTATCCTGCTTCCTGATCTGCCTGCAGATAAGCGCCGATTCCCTGAAAGGTTCCCGACATACTTTCCGCCATTTCTTCCATCTCTTCCTTGGAATAATAGCAGGTGTAAGGATCTCCTGCCGATAACATCATTCCGGAAAGCATACCATCCAGAATAGTTTCATCATCTATATCTTCATAATAGTTTTCTTTCAGTTTCTGTTTATAATGTGAAAGTTTTTCAAGCTCTTCCTGTGTAAAAGAATCACTCGATGCAAAAAGATAACCGCCGTTTTTTTCTTTCTGTGCCAAAAGCCCCACCAGTACAATCGCAACCAAAATAAGTCCGAAAAAAGCACTAATTACAAAAGAAACCAGCATTCCTAAAAAAAACGATTTTTTGTTACTTCCAGAATTCATAAATCTTTCCAATCTGCCCTGAAGGGCTCCATATTATTTATAGGGCAAAACCCGTTATTTACGAATTTCGCCCCGTTTCATTCAATCTTTACGGTTCTACGATATAATCCCAGGGGGATACATAACTTCCGTTTACTCTTACGCTAAAATGTAAATGATTTCCGGTACTTCTTCCCGTCGAACCGACTGTTGCAATCTTTTGTCCGCGGGATACCACATCTCCCTGCTTCACCAGCAGTTTCTGCGCATGCATATAAATCGTATAGATACCGTCTCCGTGGTCAATCATGATATAATTTCCCATAGTTGCGTTATATGCTGCCTGAATAACATCTCCGTCATAAGCTGCAAGAATACGGCTGCCGCCGGGGGATGCCATATCCACGCCGGTATGAAACTGTTTCTTACCTGTAATCGGATGTATTCTGTATCCGTAATTATCCGAAATACGGGTATAATCCGGTGCCGGCCAGCAGAACTTGCCTCCATCGTAAACTCGCTGGTTGCGCAAATCTCTTTTTGCCTGTTCCACTGCCTTTTCAAGCTCTTCAATAATCGCTGTCTGCTCGGCAATCTCCGCTTCGTATTCACGAATCAGCTTTTCTTTGTTTGCTATATCCTTCTCGTACGCAGTAATTTCTTTTTCTTTCTCAGCAATCAACTCTTCAAGCGCGGCCTCTTCCTGCTGCGCCGCTTCCTTGGTTGCCACCAAAACTTCTTCTTCCGCTTCTAATTTCTCTTTGCAGACCGTCACATAACGAACAATCTCTTTGTACTCATTCATTTTATTATTATCATACGCGGAAAGTTGATTAATATAATCTAATTTATTTAAAAAATCGCCAAAACTTCCTGAAGCCGCAAGCACTTCCACATAATAAAGTTCTCCCTGCTCATACAAAGTCTGAATCCGGACTTTCATGGCATCATAATGCGTATCTGCCGTCTCCTGCGCATCTTCAAGTTCTGCTTTCGTCTCTGTAATCTGGGCTTCTTTCTCTGTAATCTGACCGGTCAAAGTATCAATTCTGCCTTGAACCACCGCTACTTGTTCATCTAACTCTTTTACATACTCCGCAAGGCTGTTTTTGCTCTTCACAAGACTTTTTTTCACCTTTTCAACATCAGTCAAATCATCTTTTAAGGATTTCTTTTCTTTTTCTGCCTTTTCAATTTCCTGCTGTTGTTTACGAATCTGTTCTTCAAGATCAGACTTCTTATCCGCCAAAGCATATCCCGGTATCGAGGAGGTCATACTGAAACAAAGAAGAAGAATCAAAACAACCTTTATCAAATGCCTCCAAGTATTTCTCTTATATTTCATAAAATTTTCCCCTTAACATTAATCAAACACGCAAATGCTTACGAACGGTGAAGAAACTGCCGAAGAAGCCAATTCCGACACCGATTGCAATAGAAATCGGGATTAATGAAATGAAAATATCCAACGGCTCTACTGTCGTAAACATAGAAGTTAAAAATGCCATTTTTTCATTAATAAACTTAATTGCAATAATATAAATATAATATACCGCAACCAAAGGAATGCAGGATCCAATCAAGCCCAACACGATACCTTCCACAACAAAAGGCGCTCTTACAAAGTAATCCGTTGCACCGATATACTTCATCACCTGGATTTCCGACTTTCTTACAGAGATACCAATGGTGACGGTATTGCTGATTAAGAAAATGGATACTGCCAGCAAAAGGACAATCATACCGATTGATACGTAAGATACAATCATGCTTGCAGCGCTGAAAGTACTTGCGGTAAGTTCCGACTTATTTACTTTCCGGACTCCCTCTACGCTGTTTTCAAGATAGTCAACCACTTCCGCCTGCTTATTGATATCATTCAAATAAATCTGATAATTCGCAGAATCACTCAAAGGATTCTCTGTAAATCCTTGTGCATTCTCTCCCAATTTCTCGGAAAATTCCGCCCATGCTTCATCTGCCGAAACATAGTCGTAGTGTGATACAATTCCGCGATTTTTCATATCTTCAATCAGAAAACCGATTTTTTCAATTTCTTCCTCAGGAAGTCCTTCATCAAAAAATACGGTAATGGAAACGCTCTGCTCTGCTTTTTGAACAAGGTGCGCCACATTGAAAATCATGATATAGGAAATGCCGAACACAAAAAGGCACGCACTGATAGTTGCAATAGATGCCAGGGTAAACCACTTGTTTTTAAAAATGCTGACGATACCCTGACGCAATGTATATAAAAAAGTACTAATTCTCATCGATATATCCGCCTCTTTCTTCGTCGCTTAAAATAACGCCTTCCTTCAAAGTGATAACTCTCTTCTGCATTTCATTTACGATTTCACGGTTGTGCGTTACCACAAGAACCGTTGTGCCGTTCTCATTAATCTTTTCGAGAAGTTTCATAATTTCATATGAATTTCTCGGATCAAGATTACCTGTCGGCTCGTCCGCAAGCAATACATCAGGCTTATTCACAAGTGCACGTGCAAGTGCAACACGTTGCTGCTCCCCGCCGGAAAGCTGCTTCGGATTAGCCTTATACTTTCCTGCCAGACCTACCACGGAAAGAATGCTCGGAACATTCTTTCTGATATCACGCTCAGACTTCTGAATAATTCTCTGCGCAAAAGCAACATTCTCATATACATTGCGATCTTTTAAAAGACGGAAATCCTGGAACACAACACCTAACTTACGGCGAAAAAACGGAATTTCTTTTCTTTTAATTTTCATCAGGTCATAACCGCTTACACGCACGGTTCCCGATGAAGCCGTATGCTCTTTCAGAAGAAGTTTAATCAATGTAGACTTACCGGAACCGCTGTCTCCCACGATAAAAACAAACTCTCCCTGATTAATACGTAAATTTATATCTACCAAAGCGGGCATACCATCTTCATAAGACTTATGCACATGCTCCAGAAGAATCACCGGCTTATCTTTCGCCTGCGATTTCTTTTTGGTCTTTTCCATTTAAAAGCCTCCTAACAGGAAACACTTTATTCATTAATACTCAAAGTTTTCCATATATTTCATATATTTAACTACCATCAATGCAATCTTAAAGGTAATAGCATCTTCAAAAACACGCAAATCAAGTCCTGTGCTCTTCTGGAGCTTATCAAGACGATAAACGAGTGTATTTCTGTGAATAAATAGCTGTCTGGATGATTCGGAAACATTTAAACTGTTCTCAAAGAATTTATTGATAGTCGTAAGCGTTTCTTCATCAAAATCATCAGGGCTCTTTCCGTCAAAAATTTCCTTGATAAACATTTTACACAGAGGAATAGGTAACTGATAAATCAAACGTCCGATACCAAGTTCACTGTACGCAATGACATCTCTTTCACTAAAGAAAATCTTACCGACATCCAAAGCCATTTTGGCCTCTTTATAAGAACGGCTCACATCCTTAATTTCATTTACGCTGGTACCGTATGCAATATGTACATCCTTGATTCCTTCCTTCTGCAGATAGGAAACAATGCTCTGCGCAGTTTTATCAATATCTTTGTTTGTCTGGTCTTCTGTTAAATCCTTCACCACAACCACATTGTTTTCATCCACGGCAGTAACAAACTCTCTCTTGTCATTGCCGAGTACACTTTTCACCAGTTCCAGTGCATTGTTATCTCTTCCGTTATCGGACTCAACAATCATAACAACACGCTTTGCATCTGTCTGGATATGGAGACGTTTCGCGCGTCCGTAAATATCAACCAAAAGAAGGTTATCCAATAAAAGGTTCTTCACAAAGTTATCTTTGTCAAAACGCTCTTTGTATGCAACAAGAAGGGTCTGAATCTGGAAAGCAGCCATTTTACCTGCAGTATACGCATTCTCACCTGCACCTGCCGAAACAAGAACATATTCCAACTGCTGTTCGTCATAAATCTTAAAAAACTGACTGTTCTGAATCTCCTGTGAATCTGCTGCAGATTTCACAAACTCCAAAACCGCAGCCATATAACTCTGCTGACCAAGCAAAGTCGTTGCAACCACTTTACCGTCTACATCCGCAACGGTTAAATCAACCCTTGTAATTCCCTTCATTCCATCAATTGCATTTTGTAAAATTTGATTCGATATCATATGTGTAACCTCCTAATGCCAATGCCCATTTTTAATGGCAACATATCCTCCGACAACATTTTAATACATTTTCACAAAAAAATCCACCCTTTTTTGATAATTTTTATCTAATTCCATGATGGTTATATGAGCATTTTGTTCAGAGAGTGGTTTTTCTTTTTGCTATATTATACAAAAAGCCGTTCCCGAAAAATCCGGAAACGGCTTTTGATTAATCGTTATTCAGTATTTTTTTGTAAATCAGCTTCTGCGCAAGCCATGCCAGCCCTTTCGGCGCATCATATCCGGGTCCTCCGTCAGGTCTTGCAATCCAAAGATCTGCATTCAAATTCAGGCGGTTTGCAGACACAAGTTGTTTGAAGCGTTCAAAGGATAATGCCGAAATCACGATATTCGGAGAACTATCGTTGATTTCATTAATCAGGTCTTCCGGCGAGCCGGTATCATCATTCCACAAATAGGTTCCGGAGAGAACCGTATTTTCGTGGATTCCCTGCATATATTCTTCATAAGCATTCAGCGTTTCCTCGGTATCTGCAACAAGATAAACATTCTGTCTGGCTCGTGCGATTCGCTTGATCATTTCGTGAAAAAACGCATCTTCTTCAATTTCACTTACCCACTCCTCAGCCTCCGGATCAAGTTTGGTAAGAAGCTCCGGTTCTGCGCAAAGCAACATATCCATAGACATAAGACATTCTCTGGTTTCCATGTTCTCCTTGGCTTCCGCCAGCATCGGAACCGTCAAATACAAGATAATATCCATTGCTCCGTTGTCAATAAATCGCAAAGCTTCTTTCGTGATTTCTTTTGCAGGCGAAGTATCAACCTTTAATCCCCAGTCTGTTACTTCCTTCAATCCCAACACCTCACTATTTCAATCGGATTGCGCGTTCGGTAATTTCAATCATTCCGTTCTTTAACAGGTTTCCAACCGCACGCTTGAATTCATTTTTGCTCATTCCCATTTCCCGGCGGATTACCTCCGGTGAAGCCTTATCGGTAAAAGGGAGTACTCCGTCAAAACTTTCAATTACACGAAGCACTTCCTTGGCATCCGTTTCAATCTGAAGATATGCCTTCTCGCGGATGCTCAAATTGATTTTGCCGTCTTCATGCACACTTGTTACGCGCGCCGTAATCCGGCTTCCGACAGGAACATTTTTGGTAAATTCCTTTGCCGGAATTAACCCCTGATATTTATCATCAATCGCTACAAAAGCACCGAAGTTTTCACTGATTTCATAAAGTGTACCATCCACCTTATCATCTTTGACATAAGCCTTCGTCGTAGTAAGATAAGGGTAAAGTTTCATTGTCGCACATAAACGCCCTGTTTTATCAACATAAAGTGCGACCAGAACTTCTTCCTCTTCCCTTACGCGATATGTCTGTTCGCGAAACGGAAGCAAAAGCTCTTTTTCCAGTCCCCAGTCAAGGAACGCACCAATCTTTGTGACGCCGGAGACACGGAGTCTTGCCACTTCTCCAAGCGAAATCAAAGTTTCTCTGACCGTTGCAATCAGACGGTCGGAAGAATCTTTATACAAAAAAACATCGATTTCATCTCCGATTGCCAGTGCGGCCGGAACCTGCTTGGCAGGTAAAAGCACCCGTTCCTCACCTTTGGCATCATCCGGACTTGCAAGGTACATTCCGAAATCAACCTTTTTCACCGCTTTCAGATTCTGTCTTTTTCCTAATTCTAACATAACAACCTCTTACTCTATTCTAACTCGAACACAAACGTAGAATACACTTCTTTCTCTTTCGTACCAAGCATCACCTTAAAAATCTGTTCGTCTTCACCGACATAGGCATGTACTTCATCGCCAAGAAACGCCTGCTTACGATATTGCACTTTCATATTCTTAACGGTACGGTTTTTCGGCAAATACTGCGCCGCAAAATCTACGTACTGTGCATTATTCACATGATGGTTTGTATCCAGATGCTGCTTCATGATACAGAACGTATCCACATCTTTCAAATCTTCCATTGCCGGCTTGGAACGCAAATCTGCGCGATACACAGCTTCTTCCAATTCATATCTTCCGTAAATCTCTTCCGGAATTCTTAACGGTCTTAAAGTTTCCCAGTTGGCAAACATCCACATGCTGTCTGCCCGCGCAAGCAACTCACCTTTTGAGGTAGATAAAACAAAATTTCGATACCCGAAAGAGCCCTTGAAATCATACGGCAAAGTAGAAACCACTACTTCCTCGCCCATGGTTGGCATTCTTCTGATATCAAATTCCCAGCCAAGCAAAATCCATGCCATTTTATGTTCCATCAAAAAAGACAGACCAACTCCATGATCCTCCGAATCGAAATTCGCACAATCCTGAAAAATATTAACAAGCGCCCCCATCGACAACACAGCATTAGAATCCAATTCACTGTATCTGATTCTGGCATCCCAGTTATACATTTGTTATTTCTCCTTCCGATCACATGCTAAAAGCTTGTTATTCGGTTCTTTCTCCCCCTTATAAAACCAAAACTCATTGTATCATATTCTTTTAAATACAGTCAATGTTTCAGACAGCATTTTTAGTTGTACTGTTTTGCAACACACATGCGCATCTTGCCCCACATCTTTCATAACCACGAAAACGCAATCGACAAGTTAACAGACAAAACAACAAATACAGCTATAAATACCGCAACAGCCTTTCGTTTCTTCATGTGTAACTTCCTCCGAACTCTAATTCAAGATTATTGTAATTGTTCGAGGTCATTTCCCCTCTCGTATAGTATCTATAGAAAAAAATATCTGTCAAGGTCCACATTTGGTGCCGAACGAACCCCTAAAAACCAAATAAAAGTATCTATGCAGAAAAAATGTTTCTCCAGATACTTTTTTCATGAAAAAAGTGGACCAGAAAGCAAATTAATTCTGTATAGATACTTTGCAACAATATTCCATGCCGCGAGCAGCGCATCTTCACGGAGTCATTTGGATTTTACAGGAATTTCCCATGAAATCAAGAAACCTCTGAAGTTTCCTTCAGAGGTTTCTTTTTAGCAGGGCTACAAGGATTCGAACCTTGAGATGACGGAGTCAGAGTCCGTTGCCTTACCGTTTGGCGATAGCCCTATATTCAAGTGCGCTTGTTTATCGCACTTGATTAATATACACGATTTTGATTCACTTTGCAAGCATTATTTTTAATTTTCTGCAACTTTTTTTCTGATTTCCTCAAGTTCTGCCTCCAAAGTCGCTTTTTCTTCCTTCATTTCCTCTATTTCTTTATAGAGAGAAGCTGCCTTCGGGCGTGCATCAGCAATAAGAAGCGACGTATTTTTAATATTGAAGCTTTTCGCAATCGAAATTGCCAAATCATCCCCTGTATAGCATACGTAATACCGCAGAGAAAGAATCAGAAAAATCAAAACAGTAATTACAAGCAGCGGAATGATAACAAAATTTCTGACTAAAATAAGAAACCGGTTTACCACTCCGACTATATACATCATGATAACCGTTGACATATCCCCGACTAAAACCTGACACAAAAATACCAGAACACAAAATGCAATCAATATACCCAGAAACACTATCCAGATTTTTAATTTATCCTTCTTATCTATCCGTATATTTTTCCACATCTGAATATCCTGCTGAATCTCCTCAAATTCCAGTTCAAATACCTCTATTCTGCGACGCAGAATAGATAAACGATTTAAAATTTCATCCTCACGGTCAGTCAGCTTTTCAAACGTACCAAACTGCATCCTTTTTTCTTTCCTCCTATCCTTATGAAATCGGTCAATTTCCAGCGTAAGAATACGAAAATCTATTGACAGATTTCCATATCTTGATATAATGAATGTAGTTTTCAATACTACGTGTAAAATTTAGACGATTATTGTAACAATATATATTTTAATACAGATGGAGGTTATCATGCAATCTTTTATTTTAACCTGTTGTTCTACCGTGGACTTGCCCAAGGAATATTTTGCAGAACACAATCTTCCCTACATTTCCTATCATTTCATACTTGACGGAAATGAGTATCCGGATGATTGCGGACAAACCATTGCTTTTGATGAATTCTACAATCGTATCCGCGGCGGCGCAATGCCGACCACATCTCAGATTAATGCCAGCGAATTTGCCGCTTTCTTTGAACCCTTCTTGAAGGAAGGAAACGATGTTTTACACGTATCCATGTCTTCCGGAATATCAGGAACCTGTAATTCTGCGTTCAATGCCGCAAACGAGCTTCAGGAAAAATATCCGGATCGCAAAATCAAAGTAATTGACAGCCTCGCGGCTTCCGCAGGCTATGGTTTACTTGTAGATGCGCTTGTTTCTTTACGTGATAACGGTGCATCCTTTGAAGAGGCATATCAGTTTGCAGAAGAGAACAAATTAAATCTCCATCACTGGTTCTACTCCACAGACCTTACACATTTCAAAAGAGGCGGACGTATTTCCGGTGCTGCCGCTACCATCGGTAACATTTTGAATCTCTGTCCGTTTATGAATGTAAGCAACATCGGTTCTTTGGTTGTAAGGGAAAAAATCCGCGGAAAGAAGAAAGTTTTACAGCACTCCTATAAAACAATGGAAGCCTTAGCGCGTGACGGCAAGAACTATAACGGAAAATGTTTCATCTCAACTGCTGATTGTTATGAAGAAGCCTGCCAGCTTGCGAGCCTGATTGAAGAAAACTTCCCGAACCTTGACGGCAAAGTCCAGATTTCTTCCATCGGTACCGTAATCGGTTCCCATACAGGTCCCGGTACAGTGGCTCTGTTTTTCTGGGGTACCAAAAGAGAAGACTGATATTTGCATCATGGAAATTTCCTATGATCTTAAAAAACGCTTCCCGACCGGGAAGCGTTTTATAGTGCTATTTAATTTTAGTAAAGTTATTATCAACTTCAGGTGTTAACTCGTCATGGACAATCACGAGCAATTTTTCAAGCACCTTCAGTTCTTCTTCCGTAAAGCGCTCTTTCATTCTCTCTGTTACGACATCAACATAATTGGTTGTGATGTGATGGTATTTCAAATACTTCTCAGTCACTTCAAGGAAATACTCTCTCTTATCTTCCTGAGACTGCACTTTGTTCAAATACCCTTTTTTCACGAGTGAATTAATCTTATATGCCGCATTCGGCGATGAAATCTGAATAAAAGAAGCAAATTCACTTACCGTAGGACGCCCCATTGCATAGATAATCTCAATACAATATGTTTCAACTGTTGTTAATGAAGTTTCACGATTTTTGATCTTTTCAAACAATGATTTATAAAAATAAAGTTTGAATTTCGTGTAAACCTTCATAAAAGCTACATTCAACATAAAATCACCTTCTCTTCATCTTATTGTAAGCTTTTTCTTATGTTTTTATTATACCTTTATTGTACCGCAAATGTCAATTCCGCATTCACTGCAACCTTACCATTTACAGTTACTGTTCCTTCACCGATTCCAATTGGACCTTTTTGTTTGATAATTTTAACTTCCATTTTCATTACATCCCCCGGAAAGACCTGACTGCGAAACCTTGCATTCTTAATTCCGCCAAAAAAAGCAAGCTTACCTTTGTTCTCTTCCATGGAAAGGATTGCCACAGCACCGGTCTGCGCCATAGCCTCAATCATCAACACTCCCGGCATAACGGGATACTCCGGAAAATGTCCCATAAACTGCATCTCGTTCGCAGACACACATTTGATTCCTTTTGCCCATACGCCCGGCTCATAATCAGTTATTTTATCTACCAGAAGAAACGGGTAACGATGCGGAATAATCTTCATAATTTCATTAATATTTAATTCCATTTCTCTTCTCCTCCAAACAACCGTCTCTATGCTTCGTATCTCTTAAAAATCAAGCTTGCATTATGTCCGCCAAAACCTAATGAATTAGACATGGCATATCGTATTTCGGTTTCAATTCCTTTATTCGCTACAATGTTCAAATCACAGTTTTCGTCTGCAACTTCATGATGAATGGTCGGAGGTACAAAACCTTCTTGAATTGCTTTAACCGTAAAAATACCTTCAATTGCACCGGCTGCCCCAAGGAGATGACCTGTATTGCCTTTGGTGGATGACATGTAGAGCTTGTTTGCATGTTCTCCAAACGCCGCCTTTACAGCGAGTGTTTCACACTTATCGTTCATCGGAGTCGAAGTACCGTGTGCATTGATATAAAGAATATCTTCCGGATTTACTCCGCCGTCCTTCATTGCCTGCATCATACACTTCGCAGCACCGGAACCGTCTGCTGAAGGCGCTGTAATATGATATGCATCACAGTTTGCGCCATATCCTACAATCTCTGCATAAATCTTTGCGCCACGTGCTTTGGCATGCTCTAATTCTTCCAGTAATAAAATACCTGCTCCTTCGCCCATAACGAAACCATTACGTTCCTTATCAAACGGAATGGACGCACGGTTCGGATCTGTTGACTGTGAAAGAGCCATAAGGGAAGTAAAACCACCGATTGCAAATTCTGTTACACTGCTTTCGGTACCGCCGCAAACCATACCGGTTGCATATCCGTCCCGAATATGACGGAAAGCATCTCCAATTGCATTGCTTCCTCCGGCGCATGCCGTCACAACACTGTTACACATGTTTTTTAAGCCGTGTTCAATCGCAATTCTTCCGGGTGCGATATTGGAAATAATGGAAGGAATGAAATATGGGGAAACTCTGTCAAATCCTTTTTCCATTCCCTTACGATATTCCTCTTCGATTGTCGTAAGTCCTCCGATACCGGAAGAAACGATAACGCCGAAATCATCTTCCTCACCTTCGAATGAAATGCCTGCATCTTTTATCGCTTCATTAGCGGCAATCTGTGCAAGCGCAACGAAACGGTCCATTTTACGTAATTCTCTTTTATCAATGAAATCTTCCAAGTTTAAGTCCTTGACTTCACCTGCCACTTTTACTTTGCGTGTAGAAGTATCGTATTTGGTAATAAAATCAATACCGCATTTACCTTCGCGGATCCCTTGCCATGTTTCTGCAACGTTATTACCAATCGGTGTTACTGCACCCATACCGGTAACGACAACTCTTCTTTTCCCTTCCATGCTTTCATTATCCTTTCTATTGCTTCAAACCTAAATTTTCATCTTCCTCGTTTACTAATTAACCCATTAATCCGCCGTCAATGGTAATCACCTGACCGGTGATATAGGATGCTTCATCGGATGCCAGAAACAGAACTCCATTTGCAATATCCTCCGGTGTGCCGATTCTCTTAAGCGGAATCTGATTCAACATTGCTTCGTGCATTGCTTCCGGAATCGCGTCTGTCATATCCGTTTCAATCATTCCCGGTGCAACCGCATTCACGGTGATTCCTCGGGAAGCAAATTCCTTGGCAACAGATTTGGTAAAACCGATTACCCCTGCTTTACTTGCTGCATAATTTGACTGGCCGGCATTTCCGTGTACACCTACGACACTGCTTAAGTTAATGATTCTGCCGCTTCGTTTCTTCATCATATCCTTCACTGCAAGCTTGGTACAAAGGTATGTTCCCTTCAGGTTCACCTCAAGTACGGACATGAAGTCTTCTTCCGTCAAACCGATTAGTAATTTATCGCGTGTAATGCCTGCATTATTTACAAGAACAGACACTTCTCCAAATGCTGCATGTGTTTCTTCCAAAAGCTTTTTGCAATCTTCTTCTTTCGATACATCAGCTTTCACGCAAATTGCTTTTGCCCCTTCTGCTTCACACAATGCAACCGTTTCCTTTGCAGATTCCTCTCTGCCTGCGAAATTGATAACAACATTTGCACCTTCTCTGGCAAACGCTACCGCAACCGCCCTTCCGATTCCTCGTCCGGCTCCTGTCACAAGGACTGTTTTTCCCTCAAATTTTTTCATTCTTTTTCTCCGTTCCGTCGCAAACCGGCGACTCTTTTATGCTTCATACAACTTCATAACTTCTTCAAGTCCTGCCACATCTGAAATAGAGTAGCATGTAATTCCGGGCGCAGTTCTTTTCACAAATCCGCTTAAAGCTTTACCCGGTCCGATTTCGATGATGCGCTCCACACCCTCTGCCTCGAGATACTGAATGGTATCCTCCATGTAAATACTGCTTTGTACCTGTTTCACAAGCTGATTTTTAATGGTTTCATTTTTTGCAAGCGGCTTTGCAGTCGTGTTAAAAATAACCGGATACTGCATTGCACCAAACTCCAAGGATGCAAAATATTCTTCCAGTTCTTTCGCTGCAGGTGCCATATATTTCGTATGAAACGGTCCGCTAACTTTCAACGGAATGATTCTTTTCACGCCCTGCTCTTTGCACAACCCTTCCACTTTGCAAACACCGGAAAGTCTTCCGCAAATCACATACTGACCTGTGCAGTTATAGTTCGAAACGGTAACGTAATCCTCTTCACCGCCTTCTCTTACCTTCTCACAAAGTCCTGAAAGTGTTTCTTTATCCATTCCCATCACGGCACTCATTTTACATTCAATGCCCTCTGCTGCCGCTTCCATAACCTTGCCGCGGAATTCAACAAGTTTCAAAAGTGTATCTGTGTCAAAAACACCCGCGCAATACAATGCGGAATATTCCCCCAGACTTAAGCCTGCAACATAATCCGGTTTGATCCCCTTTTCGGATAACACTGCAAGAACACCTGCCGCAAAAGCCGCCATACAAGGCTGCGTATTTGATGTACGGGACAATTCTTCCATCTGCGCCTCGAACATCATTCTCTTCAAATCAAATCCAAGTTCTGCCTCATCAATCACCTTGGCAAAGGAAGGATAGTTCTCATAAAAGTCTTTCCCCATCCCCTGACACTGGCTTCCCTGACCTGCAAACAGAAATGCTGTTTTCATCTCTTCCTCCTCTTTCCTGCTATAGGAATTTACTATGCATCAAGAAAACTTTTCATCTGCTCTAATATGCCAAAACGCTCCTCGTATAAATCAGCAAGTATTTCAGCAATTGTCTTAATCTCACGAATCTGACCGGAAACCTGCCCCGCCATCAGAGAGCCGTTTTCCGTATCTCCGTCGAATACTGCCTTGCGCAGCGAGCCGAGTGTATACTGCTCAAGTTCCATTTTATCTGCACCTTCACGTTCTTTCTTCACGTATTCGCGTGCCATGGTATTCTTCAAAATTCTGACCGGTGTACCTGCAATACGTCCGGTTACAATCGTATCATTATCCCTTGCATCCAATACCGCCTGCTTGTAATTATCATGAATCGGACATTCCTTACTTGCCAGAAGGCAGGTTCCCACCTGAACACCTGCGGCGCCAAGACAAAAAGCCGCCAAAAGCTGTCTTACGTCTGCAATACCGCCTGCAGCAATTACAGGAATATCTACCGCATCCACAACCTGAGGAATCAATGCCATTGTCGTCATCTCTCCGACATGTCCGCCACTCTCGGTTCCTTCTGCAATAATGTAATCAGCACCTCTGTCAGCAAGACGTTTGGCAATAGATGCACTCGGTACTACCGGCATCACAAGACTTCCTGCTTCTTTCCACATATCCATAAATCTGGAGGGGTTTCCTGCACCGGTCGTAATAACCTCTACCTTCTTTGCAGCAAGCAAATCCGCAATTTCAGAAGCCTGAGGATGCATCAGCATCAGGTTTACGCCAAACGGATTCTTTGTAAGACTTCTGCATTTATCAATCTCTTCTTCCAAGCGTTCTACGGAAAGACCGCCGGTCGCAATTAATCCAAGGCCGCCTGCGTTTGAAACTGCTGCCGCAAATGCGCCGTCTGCAATATTTGCCATACCACCCTGAATGATCGGATATTTTATTCCAAGTCTTTTATCAAGTCTCATTTCTTTATTCATTCTTTTTTCTCTCCTCTTTTCCTTAAAAGGTTACCAACAATCCACAATGTGTAAAGCCTGCACCAAAAGCAACACAAAGTACTCTGTCACCCGCTTTCACGGCACCGCTTTCCTTTAACTCATTTAATGCAATGGGAATACTTGCCGCAGAAGTATTTCCGTATTTTCCGATATTCACAAAAAACTGCTCTTCAGAACCGCCAAGCTGTTTCATCACACTCTTAATAATTCTTTCATTTGCCTGATGACATACCACATAAGGAATTTCTTCAAGCGAAATCTCCGCCTGTGCAAGTACATGTTCCGCACATTCGCTCATGGTACGCACTGCACTTTTGAAAACACTCTGTCCGTCCATATGTACATACGCATCCTCTTTGTCATAGGAACAGTACAATCCTTCTTTATTTCCAAGGCTGCCCCAGTCAGCTGCAAAAACCGCATTCTCATCGGTTGTAACGACTGCTGCTCCGGCTCCGTCTCCAAAAAGGACGCAAGTGCTTCTGTCCGTAAAATCCAGTTTCGATGAAATCTTTTCGCTTCCTACGATCAAAGCATATTTTTTATCCTCCTGCTCCAACAACGCTGCTGCACTCTTTAATGCAAACAAAAATCCGGAGCATGCAGCATTCATATCAAATGCTGCAACCGATGCAGAAAGTTCTAATGCTTCGTGAATCATACAAGCCTGCGAAGGAGTTGCATAATCCGGCGAAAATGTTGCAACGATAACCATTGCAAGTTCGTTTTTATCTATTCCGGAACGTTCCAGTGCCTGACGTGCCGCCTGTAATCCAAGATCGATATTGCGCTCGTTCTCACACATATGACGTTCTCTGATACCCGTACGGGTGCGAATCCACTCATCATTGGTCTCCACTAGCTTTGCCCAATCATCATTTGTCATAACCTTCTTTGGAACAGCACTTCCCGTGGCAACGATTTGTATCCCTTTCATTTCTTATCTCCTATCCATAACATTACGTATTTTCATTCACACTTCTTACATATCGCGGGAAATGATTTTTTTCTCATCCATGCGGCGGAACTTGTGATATCTGTGCTTGGCAACCGCCAACGGCGTTAAGCCTTCATATTTAGCAAGTTCCTTGCGCAGCACCTTATCGGTTTCCTTAAATGCTGCCGTCCAGTCGGACTGCATACCATCCGCCGGTTCACGGATAATTTTATCAATCATCCCGAATTCATATAAATCAGCCGCCGTCATTTTCATTGCTTCACAGGCATTCTCACTCTGCGATGCATCTTTATAAAGAATTGATGCAAATCCTTCCGGTGATAGAATTGAATATACTGCATGCTCAAACATCAAAACACTGTTTGCCACCGCAATGGCAAGTGCTCCACCGGAATTTCCTTCCCCTGTAATCACGGCAATCACCGGTACCTGAAGAGAACTCATTCCCGCAATGGCCTCTGCAATAGCAATACTCTGTCCGTGTTCTTCCGCTTCCATTCCCGGATAGGCCCCCGGGGTATCAATGAAAGTGATTACCGGTCTTCCAAACTTCTCAGCCTGCTTCATCAGACGCAATGCTTTTCTGTAACCTTCCGGTTCAGGCATTCCGAAATTATATTTCACATTTTCTTCCATGGAACGACCTTTTCTGTGACCGATTACTGTCACGCACTGACCGTGAAACCATGCAATTCCGCCAATAATTCCGCTGTCTTCTTTGCCGAGACGGTCTCCGCGAAGTTCTATAAAATCATCAAAAAGCGCTTTGATAAAATCTTCTGTTTTTGGTCTTGCCGTGTCTCTCGCCAGCTTGACTTTATCATACGCCGCTATTTTTTTACCCATTTGGATTACCTCTTTGTACGTGTATGCATCAAAAGTAACATACCGATTGTTTTTTTCAAATTCTTACGGGTCACGATGCTGTCTACAAAACCATGTTCCACCTGAAATTCCGAACGCTGGAATCCTCCCGGTAATTTCTCATGAATAGTCTGCTCTATTACACGCGGTCCGGCAAAACCAATCAAAGCACCGGGCTCTGCAAGAATCACATCACCAAGCATTGCAAAGCTTGCGCTGACACCCCCCATCGTCGGATGCGTCAATACCGAAAGATAGAATCCTCCCATTGCCGAAAACTTCTCAATTGCTGCCGAAGTTTTCGCCATCTGCATCAGCGAAAACATTCCTTCCTGCATACGTGCACCGCCGCTTGCAGACACACAGACAATCGGCAGACTCTGCTTCATTGCATATTCCACCGCACGTGTAAATTCTTCTCCTACCACACAACCCATGCTGCCCATCATAAAAGTAGAATCCAAAACAATCAACACGGTTTTATTTCCGTCAATATTCCCGACACCTGTGATAATCGCATCACTGTTTCCTGTTTTTTTCCGGTTTGCTTCCAGCTTCTCTTCATATCCCGGAAAAGCAATCGGATCGCTGCTCACCAAATTCCCTGTATGTTCTCGGAAGGTTTTGCTGTCTATCAGCTGTTTCACCCTGCGTCTTGCCGAAATCGGAAAATGGTATTCGCAGGCATCACAAACAAAATAATGTTTTGCCAATGCACTCTTCTCATGTTCTTTATTACAAACGGGACAGGTAAACGTTGTTTCCTCTAAAGCCGCTACGCCTTTCCGACGGCGCAGTTCCTTCAGTCGAAACATCTCTTTTCTTCTGTCGTCAAAAAGCTTACTCATAATCTTTTCCCCACTCTAACAGTTCTTCGAGATTCCTCTCTATGAAACCGGTATCATATCTGCCCCTGATAAATTCCGGATGAAATAAAATGAGATACTGGAATTTATCATTCGTCTCAATTCCTCCGACTATCATCTCTTCAAGTGCACAACGCATCTTACGGATTGCCTCAAGTCTGTTATCCGCATGTACGATTATCTTGGCAATCATGGAATCGTAAAAAGGACTGACCTCGTAACCGTCATAAATCGCACTTTCCACACGGACACCTTTTCCGCCCGGAAAATGAAGAAAATCAATTTTGCCGGGTGACGGCATGAAATTCATCTTGGGATTTTCTGCATTGATTCTGCATTCAATGGCGTGACCATTCATAACGATATCTTCCTGCTTTACGGACAAATCCATTCCTGCCGCAATTTTAATCTGCTCTCTTACCAGGTCAATTCCGGTTACCATTTCCGTAACGGGATGTTCTACCTGAATTCTTGTATTCATTTCTATAAAATAATAATTACCTTCTTCATCCACAACAAATTCAATGGTGCCCGCACTGTAATATCCTGCTGCCTTGGCTGCGCGAACCGCAACCTCTCCCATCTTGGCACGCATTTGTTTATCCAAAATCTTTGAAGGCGACTCCTCAATCATTTTTTGATTTCTTCTCTGAATGGAGCAGTCACGTTCCCCGAGATAAATTGTATTGCCGCTTTTATCTGCAAGAATCTGAAACTCAATATGATGCGGGTTCAGAATCAGCTTCTCGAGATACATATCACCATTTCCGAACGCGGCTTTTGCCTCCATCGATGCACTTTGGTACGCCTGCTCAAATTCCTCGGGAGCATATACGCGTCTCATTCCTCTTCCGCCTCCGCCCGCAACAGCCTTTAAGAGAACGGGATATCCTATTTTATCTGCAAGTTCCTTTGCACCCGCAAGGCTTTCGCAAACCTCTTTGGAGCCGGGTACAACAGGAACATTATGTTCCATCATCAGTTTTCTGGCTTCCATTTTATCTCCCATACGACGGATAATCTCCGCGCAAGGACCGATAAAAGAAATCCCTTTTTCTTCGCATTTTGCCGCAAATTCGGCATTTTCCGAAAGGAATCCATATCCCGGATGAATTGCTTCACAACCGGTCTTTAACGCTATATCAAGAATCAAATCCTGATTCAAATAGCTTTCTTTCGCATTCGCAGGACCGATACATACCGGAATTGTAGCAATTTTTACCGGAAGGGATTCTTTATCCGCTTCGGAATAAATCAGTACACTCTCGATTTCCATTTCGCGAAGACAACGAATAATTCTAAGCGCGATTTCGCCTCGGTTTGCGACCAACACTCTTTGAAACATGTGTGTTTTCCTCTCTTACTTTCGACTTATGAGCCAGCAGCGGGCGACCAAGGTTGGGGGAGCGGTCGCCACATAATCTGCTGAATATACGATGCTATTCGCTTATGTAAAATAAGGGGGCACCGTAAGATACCAACGTCGCATTATCGACGGGGCTCTCCTTTACAATACCATCTGCCGGTGATACAACATTACTCATCATTTTCATCGCTTCAAGTAATCCTAACGTATCTCCCTTTTTCACAGTCTGTCCGACTTTCACAAAAGGATCTGCATCCGGTGATGAAGCACGGTAAAATGTACCTGCAATCTGCGCAGTTACGGCAATATTATTTTCATTTTTCACCGTACTCTTTTCTTCTTCGTTTGCTTTTACTGTTACTTCTGCACTATTCTGCAGAACCACATTACTGTTTCCTGTCTGCACATATGCCTGTGCTGTTGCAGGTTCCTGAACGTATCCCTTTTTTCCATGGAAGGATACGCCCTCCATCTTCACACTGAGTTCACTTAAGTTACTCTGTTCAAAACGTGCCAGAAGGTCGTATACATCTTTCATTTGCATAACGTTCTTTCTGCCTTTCCTTATTTGTTTGCATCGATGTAATCAACAACATCCTTAACCGTCTTAAAGTTACTGATAGCATCTTCTTCAATCTTAATCTCAAATGCATCTTCAAGTGCCATGCTTAATTCCATGGCATCTAAAGAATCTGCGCCGAGATCATCCATAATTGTAGCTTCAAGCGTAATCTTATCCTGGCTTGTGTGTAATGTTTCCATAATAATTTCTTTTACCTTATCAAATGTCATTTTTTACTCTCCTTTTTGTTTCTTATAAAATTTTTTAAGTAAATATTTCGAAGGTAATTTTACTTTATACAACCTTTGTTGTCAATATTTTTTTCTAAATTTTTTTAGCTTAATTTTGTTTGCTTGTTTTTTTATTTAATTGCAACTATTTTCTTGCATTTTGTCCTGTTTTTTTTTATTCTATTTCTATAGCAAATGTGCGTATCAGGAACACAAAAATACGCAAAATGAACAGGGAGGATTACTTACAATGAGTAGAAGCGTAGCAGATTTGATTCAGATGATTCAGGATAATGATATTCAGATGATTGATTTTAAAATCGTGGATATCAACGGACAGTACCGTCACGTGACCATTCCCGCGGAACAGTTTTCAGAAGAAACCATTCGCGACGGAATCGGTTTTGACGCATCCAATTACGGATATGCAGTCGTTGAAAAGAGTGATATGGTATTCATTCCGGATCTTGATACAGCAATTGTTGACCCGTTTTGCAGCATTCCCACATTATCCATTACCGGTAACGCGATGATTATCGATTATCCGAACAATCGTCCGCTTGACCAGTATCCGAGAAATATCGTACTTGCCGCAGAACAATATATGCAGGATTCCGGTATTGCGGATACCATGCTGATTCTTCCGGAATTTGAATTCCATTTATTTGACAATGTAGACTGGTCTGTTGACCCGGCACAAATTTCCCTTTCACTGGATGCTTCCCAGGCTTACTGGAACAGCGATTGCGAAGGTCTCGGACGAGTTGTGCCCCATCAGAAAGCATACCATATTGCAAAGCCTTTGGATACCTCTTACGAATGCCGTTCCGAAATGTGTCTGGAAATGCAGAAAGCCGGTATCCCTATCAAATATCACCATCCCGAAGTTGGTGCAGCAGGACAGTTTGAGATTGAACCCATGCTTGGTCAAATGTCTAAGATGGCAGATAACACCATGATGATTAAATACATCATTCATAATACGGCATTGAAATACGGCAAAGTTGCAACCTTCATGCCCAAGCCCGTTTACAACGAAGCCGGAAACGGCATGCACGTTCATATGCTTCTTTTAAAAGACGGCAAACCTGTTTTCTCAGATGATAACGGATATTCACACTTAAGTCAGGAAGCACATTATTTCATGGGTGGTTTGCTCAAGCATATTGCATCTCTTTGTGCAATTACCAATCCGAGCACCAACTCCTTCAAGCGTCTGGTTCCCGGATTTGAAGCACCCGTTACAGTTGGTTATGCAACCTCAAACCGCAGTGCGGTTATCCGAATTCCCGCATATGCCAAAACACCTGAATTAAGACGTTTTGAATTGCGCAATCCGGACGCAACCTGTAACCCGTATCTTTGCTATGCAGCAATCCTTATGGCTGGTCTTGACGGCATCAAGAACAAGATTGATCCTCATGCAAACGGTTGGGGACCTTATGACATGAACCTCTACTCTCTCTCTGATGAGGAAAAGGCGAAATTATCTTCCCTTCCCACAAGACTCGAGGATGCTTTGGATGCGTTGGAAGCAGACCATGACTACTTAACTGCAGGCGGAGTATTCCCTGAACACTTAATCAACAACTTTATTAAGTTGAAACGCAAGGAATGCAGCGAATTGTCCAAAATTCCTCATCCTGCAGAATTCGACAGATATTTCAACTTATAGGCTTCAAATGTCAAAAGTTTAAGCCCCTATTATGCTTGCATAAATAGGGGCTTAAATTTTTGACATGCTCCAATATGAGCATAAAAGCGAAGCGTAAGCTTCGCGATATGCGAATATTGGGAGGATTGCGAGAGTGCGAAAGCACAAAGCAATCCGGATGAAGCCGTTTGCTAAAGTGCGAAAGCACGAAACAATCCGGATGAAGCCGTTTGCTAAAGTGCGAAAGCACGAAGCAATCCGGATGAAGCCGTTTGCTAAAGTGCGAAAGCACGAAGCAATCCGGATGAAGCCGTTTGCGGCTTTTTATAACGGATATTTTAAGAGCAGTTCTTCTGAAGGTTCATAATCAATCATAAGATGCTGTCCCATTTCCATAAGCATTTCATACGATAAGTAAGGTACATATCGATATCCCATTTCTTCAAGCAGAAATGCGTGTTGTTCTCGGTCAAATCCGGTGATTCCTTTCATGTCAGCAATCACCCCAAGAGATGAATCCAAAATATAATCGCGATTGGCGGTATCAAGCACATACGAGTAAATTGCCGTTTCATACCATAAACACAAATTTGTGCCCGGCTTATCCAATCCGATAATGGTTGTGCGTTTCTCCAATGTTTCAGCATCATAAAGCTCCAATGCATCGGATGCATTTAACACACATAATAGTTTTCCGTCTGTACTAAAGAAGATTTCTTTAGCATAACGCAGGTCCATTTCTCCCTGCGCCAATAATTCCTGTCTGCGGGTTTTATATATAAAAACCTCCTTCATATTCTCCGAAATCAATGCGTACGTATCACCCCGGTTTCCTAACACGAGGTTTAAACTTTTGGCATCAGCCTTATTCATCATGGTGCCTACCTTCTCGCCGGTTGTTAAGTCATAAATACCGTTTTCATTTTTAGGAAGATACACCGCATCAAAATCCGCCGAGAACAACGGCTGCGAAGCGTATTCAAACGAATATACAACAGAGCCGTCTTTTACGGAACAGACATCCAGCGTAGAACCGTATAGAATGAAATACTTCGAGCCGTCCTCCACAAATGCAAACGAACGATACTCATTTTCCATTCTTACCCGCTCCTCGCCGGTCGCGAAATCATACAGAATGTATTCACGCTTTTTCTCGGTATCATTGCAAACCATTTGCAATGTTCCTCTTTTATTTACAACACCTGTGTCCACATCTTCTACATAACTTTGCTGAAGATTTTTGGATACACCGTACCCGCATAATTCCTTTTTATCTGCAAAGAACACAAATACAGACTCTGCACTTGCTGCCATAATTGTTGCATCATTTCCGGGTTTTTTATCGTAAAAGCTGTGCTCCGTGCAATCCCAATATTCGGTAGAAACAATGCGATAGGTATTATCGCCCAGTAAAATGCGCACATAATCTTTACGCGCTCTTGTTTCCAGTGAAAGCACTTCACATTCAAAATGCTCTTCAAAAACACAACTGCCGGACGCATCATACGCCATAACCGTATTCCTGTCGGTAATCCAGATGCCCTTTCCGTTTCCATCCGGGTGCGCGGTAAGCTCACGGACTTCAGACAAAGAGCATGCACTTCTCCAAATAATTTCGCGTTCCTGCAAATCATAACAGACAAGCTGATCGCCAAACTCCGGTGATGTTGTTTTATAATAAAAGAACGTGCCTGACACCGCATGATTTCCGATTGAAAAATCTTCCAGATCATGGCGTCTTATAAATTCCCCTTCCGGCGTATATTCCGAAAGCTGTAAATCTGCTGCCGTACGTGTCAGGATGAAAATACTTTCTGTTGTCAGAAAAATATCCTCCACTTCCATCAGTTTATTTAACTGCGGTGTGACAAAACGTTTCAAAACTTTACCGTTTTCAGGATTGATTACAACAACCTCTCGATGCGCATATGCATACAGATTACGATCCACCGGATAGCCAAGGTATGCAAAATCTCCTTCTTCCACAAGGAGTTTGCTTCCGTCTTCCATACAAACGGCAATATCCTTATCTACATCAATATAAAACCATCTTTCGCCAATCCAGAAGGATTCCTCGCCCTGTAGCAAATCATCTACAACGGTAATGACATCCATTGTCTGCGTATCCATAAACAGACAATTTCCGATAGCATCTTTCAATATCATTCTGGTCCGGTTTTCTGATAACGATAAAGAAACCGCTTCCTGTTCCAGCCTTAAATTTTTAATCGGAACATACGAAATATCTGACGCATAAACTCCCAGCGCCTGCGTCAGTGCATAACGCACCTGCGGCACATCTTCTCCCTTTTCCATGACATCTTTTAATACATAAATTGCATCATTTCTCTTGCCCTGACGATAAAGTTCTTCTGACGCACCGGCCAATGCCTTGGCATGTTTGATGTTGGATTGTTCAATCTCCTTTTGCAAATCATTGATATAGGCTTCTCTTTCATCGTATTTTTTCGACGCCTGCGAAAAAAGGACGAAACACAAAAAGCCGAATACCAAAAATAAAAATGTCAACAATCCCCAGAATCGTGCGCCAAGTTTAATACTCTTTGCACTTTCACGTTCTTTACTCATACTCTTTCCCTTTAACGAACAATAAAACCAGCAGGTAACCTCCATGAAGAATTCGCATAATAAAATGTTACACTCTCCATCAAATATTCTCCGTCATAATACATACAGGAGGAACTTCCTCCATCCAGATTTGCAGCATTCACGGCTCCGTATTCCTGCATCACTGCAATCAAATCACCACTTGAAGCGCCTAAATGTCCTGACTTCCCTCTTCCGTCCGTAACGAACATAAGCACCGCGCCGTCTGCTCTCTGACCAATCGCCGTACGCGGATTCAATCCGCTTCCGGCACCATTCATCTGCCGCGCCTCATTATTAATAATCAGCTGCACAAAATGATTATTGGCATCACTGGCTTCTTCCTGAAATGTTACGGCATCGCGAATATGACGTGTTTCAACCAATTCCGTCACCTGCGCTTCCGACATTCCGTTTATATCTATAATCTGGAGTATATTCTCTGTTGTAAAACCAACCAGCACAAGTCCGCGACAATCATTGGGACGATTGTACTGAATTTCACCGTTCGAAACAATAACCCCAAGCGGTCTTCCGCCTGAATTGTTATCGGATTTATAGAGCCCACCGTTAATCCCTGCAACTGCATCGTTTTGTGTCACCAGCTCATCCAGTGTCACCCCCATCTCACGCCAGGGATAAATAGTTGCCAGGCTTACTCTGGACGGATCTTTTACAATCATCATGGTTCCGGTATAGGTTGCTCCGGCAACCTCAAAAATTTCAATATCCTCCCCCGGTTCTGCCATGTCTTCTTTACTGCTCTCACCAACGCCTGCAAGACTGATTAATCCCTCGTCCACATCCGAATCAAGTGCCTTCATGGAATTGGCATCCACAATCTCCTGAATCTTCTCCGACTTCATAAATATCGACACCAGCGATTTCATCTGTCCGGTTTCAAGAATCGTGGTAACAAAGGTTGACTGCACATTGGGGTAACGGTCGGAGCAAAGCGCCTTCAACGAAAGAAATACCGTAAGGCAAAGCATCACAACCGTCACGGAAAGAACCAGAAGCACACGAAGCAGGACGATTTTATGATTCGGGGCTCCAGATTTCTGTTTCACTGATTTATTCATGTTCTACAATCTCCTTCATCCCCGCGAGTTTCCATCCGGCTTCCTCGCCCTCTTTCACTTTAACATAAAAGAATCTGTCATTCATGGCATCATCCACTGCTTTTCCAAGTCCAACAGACATATGCTTCACAAAGCTTATATCCACCGAAAAACATTCCGGTGTAATCTGTACAAAATTCGTTACCTTTTCATCCGTAAAAGGCGGATTTTTCAATGTATGCGGACTGGTAAAAGTAATATCAACCCCCGTCGCATATTTCCGTGCCACCTCATATTGGTAGGAATCTTTTAACAGCATGGGTGACATTGTCGAAAACTCCATATCACGCGACATGAAAAGACTCCATTTTTTGGCATTTCCAAGTACATCTACTTCTTTGGCAATCTCTTCCGGTACCCCTTCCTGTGTCTTTGTTTCTACAGAATAAACACTTCCCGTTTCATCAGAAACAGGTTTTACCTCTGCACCGGATGCATCCGTGATGGTCCATTCCGGGTCATTTTTCAAAACAGCGATATCCCAAACACTGCGTTCTTTCAAACCTTCAACATACGCTTCTAAAAATGAGTATTCCGGATTCTTCGTAAGTGTTATCACTTCATCGGGGACGTTTTTCCCTTCTACGCTCACTTCGTAAGACACATCTCCATGAACCTGAAAATGCGTCAGCGGCAATTCACTTTTCCCATCATAAGAAACAACATTTCCGTACAAATCCTCAAGTGTCACTTCAGGTTTGGTCCGTTCACTGATGCGGTAGGTACACATTCCGTTCTCCACACGTTCCCCCGAAAGTATTTCTTCATTGCAACAAACTTTAATCTGTTCCGGCAAAAGAAGACGATATTCGTAAAAGGTTGCTTTGATTGCATCTTCTGTTACAAGCGTTTCTATCGCCTCTCCCTTGCCGTTTGCAATTGTTACGTCCGGCTTCAAATAAAGATTTTCAAAGCTGTATTTTACCAGTCCTTCTTCCTGCACTTCCTCTGCGATTCCATCCTTACCGTTCAATGTAATTCTGTAATCAGAAGGCAACAGAATTTCATATGTGTGCGGTGCTAAAAGCAATTCTACCGAAGCCACTTCCCACTCCTGAAAGTGCAAAATAATCAGTCTTGAATATGCCTCGCCTTTGGTACGCAACGTTACCTCTGCCAAAGGAAATTCTCCATTCAAAATCCGGTATACAGACTCTTCCTCCGTCATCTTCATCTGACGGATTTCCAGTTCTTCCGCAAACAAAGCTTCGTATGAAGCAAAGAAATCATCCGTCTCTTCCCACACGGAAACCGAAGGAACAGAAAGACCGTAAGATGATGCAATTGTATGGGCTTCTGCCTGTGTCTTAAGTTCTTGCTGTACCTGCATCACATAATGTGCAGGTCTGTAATCTTCATATCTCTGCAACAAGGTATGTATGTAAATCAGTACGGCTGCTGATGCAATCACCAGCAACACGACATACATCAAAAAGTATGCCCTGAAGTTTAGTTTTCGTTTCATTTTTCTTTTTTCCCCTTTTCATTATATACCCACTTATGCTGAATACGGAAACTGAAGAAAAACAGTATCACATCTACCACGGTTTTAATCAGGGTAGAAAGAATCGGTGCTTCCACATGAAGCAGTTTCTCCAATCCGAATACGCAGGCTGCCGAAACTGAAATCTGGGCAACCGCCAGTATATAATATTTCACCATTGCCGAAAGCGATGCCTTTTCTCCAAATACCACTTTGGCATTGATTGCAAAATTAACCAGTGAAGAAATTACTCTTGCAAGAATTGCTGCCGTAAACGTAAGGGGCAACGGAATCACCGCAAGAAATGCAAAATTCTTAAAGAGGAAAAATGCTCCCTCATCAATCAACGCTGATGCAACCGAACTCAACAGATACTTTAAAATCAATCCGTAAATTTTGATACTATCTACAATCGGTCTGAAATGAGATGATTTATTGTCATCAATATAAACAGTTTCAATCGGAACCTGTTCAAGCGGAATGTTCTTTTTGTTCATCATAAAAATCACATTCGTTTCATACTCGTATCTGTCCCCTTTAGCAAGCATCATATCCGCCAGATATTTCTTTGGAAATGCGCGCAGACCGGTCTGCGTATCTTTCAGTTTCATGCCAAAGAAAAGGCGGAACACCAAACAGGTCGCACGGTTTCCAAACCTGCTGCGCGGCAAAACACTCGGATGAGAAAAATCTCGTACACCAAATACAACTTTTTCGGTAGTGACTGCTGTTTCCGATACAGCGGCTATATCTTTCGACAGATGCTGTCCGTCAGCATCCGCAGTTATCACACATTCATGCTCCGGTCTGTTTTCCAAAAACCACGCAAAGGCAGTCTTCATAGCCGCACCTTTTCCTTTATTTACCTCATGTATCAAAAGTGTACATTCCGGTATTTTTTTCACTTCCTCAAAGACAGATTCAAATTCCGCTCCGCTTCCGTCATTTACAACAATAATATCATCAAATCCGTCCTGCACCAAATCCGCAAGCATCGCAAGTAATTTTTTATCCGGCTTATATGCCGGTACAACCACAGTTATTTTCTTTTTCATTTCGCTCCCCTGAAATTAATAAATTTCCTTTTACTCATATAAATTAAAACCGCAGCAGACACAATAATCGTCAAACCGATTCCGCCCGCAAGCAGCAATTTTCTTTTTTGATTTTCCTGTCTTAGATTTGCTGAAACCGTTTGCATGTTCTGTTGCAGTTCTGCAAGTTCGCCTGCAATCTCTTCTGCCTTTTTTTCGGCTTCTTCCTGCAACCGTATCGCTTCCTGTTTCAGCCGCTCTTCTTCCTGCAATCGAAGCGCTTCCTCTGCCGCAATCCGATACTGTTCTTCATACGAAACAATATTTTCCATGAAGTCACCGCCAATTACATCATTCCCTACAAGCGTATGGTAAAGACCATAGTCACACGGCGAATATCTGTTAATTTGCGACGCCTTGGTAACAGGTGCCCCGTCCTTGCCGTAAATCCATGCATAAAACCAGGTCCAATGCTGGCTCTTATGACAGGCAAATCCCTCCTGGGTCACTTCAAAAGCAGTCTTTCCGTTCCAGAATGCAAGCGGTGTATCATAATCCATCCTTATTGTATTCTCCGGATATAAATGCGAATATGCTTTTTTTACAGACCACGTTCCGTATGCATTCGCACTTTCACTATGATATGTCTCATCCTCTGCTGCCGCAATCGCTTCCTGCAAAGCACTTGCACATACCACATGCGTTCCGTGTCCGTATTCGCCGTCAAAGTCATGCGAAACCACAACCTGAGGGCGGCATTTACGGATAGCTTCCGTTAAATATGCAACAAAATCTTCATATGTCACCCCGGCATCTTCAAACACTTTAACTGCCTGCGCAAAAGCCGTCTCCCTGTTTTTGGACTCCGCATACAAATCAGGGAATTCGGAAATAAACGGATAATTCCTGACCCCTACCGTCCAAAGACCGTCTAACTGCTCGTGTCCTCTGACATGGTTCTGTACGCCTTGCGCTTCAAAATGCTGAACCACATACGCTACCTGAACCCGCAACTGCTTTTCTCCCGCGTATAGCGGCAACAAACCGGCAAAAAACAACTGTTCATCATCCGAATGGGAGGAAACCAGTAACAAATCGGCTTCTTCATACGGTACCTGCCAGTTCTGCACGAAAGAAGGGATTTCCGGTGACTGCACTACATAAATATCTGCAATAACCGTACCCGGTGCGAAAACAAGCTCTGCCTCCTGCAGATGTTCTCCTGTAAGTGAAACCACATCCGTATAGGCATGTAAAAATCCATTTTCGCCACAGGAAAAGCGTTCTCCTGTGGCACAATCATTCAACTGCCATTCTTCCGAAATTCTGTCAAACTCAATATAAATTCCGTAAACACCTTCCTCTGACGAAATCAGAATACGATTTTGCTCTTCTGCTTTCGTATAGGTTGTCCTGGATGCATCCGAAAGTGCTTCCGGTCTGTCAAAGCCCTCCGTCTCAATTATTACTCCATCCCAAGCAGTCTGCTTCGCCTCAGCCGACTGTGGGGCAGCCAGTCCCACCGAAAAAGGAAACATGCTGATAATAAGCATACAAAGGAGCAACCAAATTCCCTTTTTTATATTCATACCTTTTTTCCCTTATTTCTTATTTATTATGCATTAGAAAACATTTCAAGTTGCACGTTACCATTTTTTTATCACTTCGTCAATACGTTTATAAAACATCTCGGTTTCCCGCGTTGGAATCACATCACTTGTCAAGACCTCTTTTAACTTCTTTTGCGAGGTATATTGATAACACCCGTCCGTAAGCTGTCTGTCCACAGCATGCTCTGAAAGGAAATCAAGAAGAAGCTCTTTTAACTCCGGATTTTCATAAAATTCCTTGACGGAAGAATTTGCTCCGTAAGAATAAGGTGAACGACAATCCAGATAAATCCGCAAAGAATCCGCCACATCCCTCGACGATTGTGCAAGGATAAGATCATACAATCCTTCTTCCACCGTAAAGGCATGCAGATTCGGGTCATACGAAGCGAAATCCTCTTCCGAGAAAATGAAATCAATGATTTGCTCTTCTCCCGGTTCGAGATACACCTTCTTAAATTTCTTCAATTCCTTCACGGGTTTGGTAAGTGTTGCAAACGGATCTGAAATGTATAACTGAACCACTTCAGCACCGGCATACGAACCGGTATTTTGAATCCGTACGGAAATTTTACCGTAATTGTACGGGACATACGCCGCATTTTTTTCCTCATCCGTTTTGACAAAAGACATTGCAAACGTCGTATAAGAAAGCCCGAATCCAAACGGATATGCCGGCTCAATTTCCTTTTTTTCATAATAACGGTATCCCACGAAAATACCTTCCCCGTAACAGATTTCTGTTCCGTCTCCCGGGAACGATATGCAGGTCGGTGTATCGGTGTACTTGCGTGGAAACGTAACCGGAAGTTTCCCTGACGGATTTGCCTTTGCACACATCAAATCTCCGAGTGCCCTCGCCCCCTGCATGCCCGGCAAAAAGCACAGCCATAAATTATCAATCGCCTTTTCATATGCACGTAAGTCCACAGGTCCGCATACGTTTAATACAAGCGTCAGCGAAAAAGAAATCTCCTTCTTATATGCAACCAGCCACTCCAAAAGTTCCCTGTCTGTTTCGCCAAGATAAAGATTCTTTCTGTCATTTCCCTCCATACCATTGACAGCTGCTACCACAATGATATGAGAATTATCTTCAGGGACAAATTCCTTTGACACAGACGATATCGTTTCCGTCAAAAGTCCCGGAATATTTACATGCAATGTTTCTTTCAAAGAAGTGGTTCTGCTCGTCGTAATTCCGGCACTTCCTCTTCCGCAGTCAAGTAATTTTTCGCTTGCGCTTCCGGTCAGATATAATTTGGAAGTGTTTTCTTTTGTCAGCGGAAAGTCTTTGTTTTTTAACAATACGCATCCACCCAAAGCAGTTTCATACGCACATCTTTCTGTCAGTTTATACAGACTTTCTGCATCCGTTGCACTCTCTTTCCTACCTTCCAAAACTTCTTTAACCATGCCAAGGATTGCAAGCACATTCCTGTCAAGCTCATCCTCTTTCAGTTCTCCCGTCTGCAATGCGTTATGAATCGGCGTCGCATCCATCGGTCCCGGCATGGCCAGGTTTGTTCCTCCCTGCAAAGCACGAACGGGATGATATACCGCACCCCAGTCACTGATGACACAGCCTTCAAATCCCCATTCGTCACGTAATTTATCAATTAAAAGTTCCTTGTTCTCCGTACATGCAACTCCGTTGATTGCATTATACGCACTCATCAGGGTTTTCACATTTCCTTCTTTTACGCAAGCTTGAAAACCCGGTAAATAAATTTCCTCTAATGCCCGTTCTGAAATGATTTCATTGATTCCCAACCGATTCGTTTCCTGGTTATTGGCCGCAAAATGCTTTACATTAGCAAGCACACCTTTCTTTTGCACCCCTTTTACCATCATCGGTGCCAGCGTTTTTATCACACAGGGATCTTCGGAAAAGCTTTCAAACAAACGGCCGTTTAGCGGGTCTCTGTGAATATTTATATTCGGTGTCCCGAGCAATACATCAATGCCGAAAAATCTTGCTTCTTCTCCCAATGCAATGCCGGTTTCATAAACAAGTGCCGGGTCAAATGTTGCCCCTAAAAGCATCCCCGTCGGAAAACATGCCGGCGCATACTCTGCTTTGGTCCTTTCAAAAAGTAATTTCTCAATTGCTTCTTTTATCTGTAATTCCTCTTCTGTAAAAGCATAGTCTTTCTCATAAAAATGCTCTGCCACATTTGCAAGAGCCATGGATTCCTTTAAATCAGCACGAATCACCTGCAATTCCGGCAATGCACAAAAATCACCAAATAACTGCTCAAAATTAATACCGGTTCCACCATCAAGAAACCGGATTGCAGGAATTTGCAATCTCTTTATTTCCTGCGTGCCGAAAAAGGAAGCCCCCTGTACCAGACTCACTTTTTCCTCACGTGTCATTTTAGCCAATACAACCTTTGGATTCATCTAAACATAATCCCTTCTTTTTTATATTTATATCGTTCTTTTTAGCGTTTTCTTTTATACTAAGATGCGAATTTCAGCTTTTTGTTCCGTGTCACACTCCCGTTTTTCTTCATATAATAAACTAAAAACACCCGGGAGATTCTCATGAATTCTTATAAATCTTTTAACCCGTTTGAAGAAAAACCACTTCCCATAGAGAAAACATTTATGGACTGGAAAATGATGTACCCCTGCAGTTATCATAAATCAGAAACAAATCCCTATACCAAAACCCGTATCGTTTTGATGAACGGCACGGAATTTGAGGCGCAATGGTTCAGCCGTAATTATTCCCGCAGATGCGTTGATAATGATTTACGACGCGAGCTGGCAATTGTGCGACGTATCGAGCAACAACAGCAGAAACGGATTGCGTGCCTGAAACCCAGAGACGAAACCATTCTTGAAACGACAATTGCTTACGAACAGCTTGCCGTTGACTTAACTGCGGTTATGGCCAAAAAAGAAAAAAACTGTGTTGTGAAAAACGCATTGAATTTCGCACTGTTAGAGGATTTTGACCATCTCTACCGCTACAGTAACCTTTTGGCTTACGAATACGACCTGGATCCGAAGCTCTATGTGGGCGGCTATACGGAAATTACCCCTGCAAGACCGACTATTTCAGAACATCGTCACCCTGTCGACTCTATTTTCCCTTATATCAACAACTGCACCAATGAAACACTTACAAAGCTTCATATCGGTATCATCACTGCTGCAGAACAGCAGACCATGAACTACTATATGAATATTGCACCCTTTTACTGTAAGTCAGATCTCGGTCGAAGACTGTATCAGGAAATCGGCATGATCGAAGAAGAACATGTTACACAGTATGAGAGCCTGAAAGATACAACTGCAACCTTCTTAGAAGACTGGCTGATGCATGAATATACAGAATGCTACCTCTACTATTCCTGCATGATTTCCGAATGTGATATGCAGATTAAAAAGATTTGGGAAGAATGTCTTATTCAGGAAATTTCTCATTTGCACAAAGCCAAAGATATGTTACGCAAATACGAAGGTAAAGACTGGCAGCAGGTAATTCCTGACGGTTATTTCCCCGAACCTCTTATTTTAGGTCCCAATATCGAATACGTCCGCAACATTATTGCAACCACAACCGGCAACACGCAGTCCGTCGAAGATATTGTCCCGTTGTATGAATTAAACAGCAATGCACCCTTTTACTATTATCAGAGCATAGTAAACAACAATGTATCCTGTGTTGCAAGCCACAGGGTAATCGAAGACACCATCTCAGCGTTCCGCAAAGACGTCCGCTACGAAGTGGCTCCCAATCCGCTTCCGTCCTTACGTGAGCGTTGCTCGGATAACACGGCGCTGGCGCGCATCGCATCACAGACGCCGAAATCAGCAAGCATCTGCAGCACAACCGAATCAGACTGTGACTGCCTCGGATGTACGGACAGCAAAGCCGTCACATGGTAAAAGGAGACTGAATTATCTCCCCTCCTGAATCGATTGCCCGGGGTTCCGTTCGGAAAAAGACTTTATAGCAAAGAAAACTTGCCGGCGGAACCCTTTTTTTGGTGAAATATAGACTTGACTTTACTTTGTCGGGAAAATATACTAAAATTGTTCTGAATAAAATAACAAAGGAGATATAGCTATGAATATTTCACCATTACAAAAAGCAAGATATGAGTATACACCGAAGCTTCCCGGAATGCTTAGAAACGGCATCGCAGACATCTGCGTTAAGGAAGGTGCGGAAACTCAGAGTGTAGCAGATCAGGAAAAGATTAAAGCGTTATTCCCGAACACCTACGGCAAGAAGGAAATCACTTTCCAGAAGGGACAGAATACATCTGAAGCTAAGAAGCAGATTGTTGGTGTTATTCTTTCCGGTGGACAGGCTCCCGGCGGTCACAACGTTGTTTGCGGTTTATATGATGCTTTAAAGGCAACCAACAAAGAAAACGAGCTTTATGGTTTTAAGGGTGGCCCGAGCGGTTTAATTGAAGACAACTACATCGTTTTAACTGACGAATATGTAGATCAGTTCAGAAACACAGGCGGTTTCGATATTATCGGTTCAGGAAGAACCAAACTTGAAACAAACGAGCAGTTTGCTATCGCAGCTGAAGTTTGTAAAAAACACGGCATCACAGCTATCGTTATCATCGGTGGTGACGATTCTAATACAAACGCAGGTATCCTTGCTGAATATTTTGCAGCAAACAACACAGGCGTACAGGTAATCGGATGCCCTAAGACAATCGACGGTGACTTAAAGAACGAAGATATTGAATGTTCTTTCGGTTTTGATACAGCTACAAAGACATACAGTGAAATTATCGGTAACATCGCAAGAGACTGTAACTCTGCTAAGAAGTACTGGCACTTCATCAAGGTTATGGGCCGTAGCGCTTCTCACGTAGCATTAGAGTGTGCACTTGAGACACAGCCTAACATCTGCCTTATCTCTGAAGAAGTTGCTGCTAAGAAGATGTCTCTTTCTGCAATCGCTGATTACATTGCTGATTCTGTAGAAGCAAGAGCTGCTAAGGGAATGAACTTCGGTATCGCAGTTATTCCTGAAGGTGTTGTAGAATTCGTTCCTGAGTTCTCTGTATTGATTCAGGAAATCAACGAATTACTCGCAGGAAGCAAAGCTGATGAATTCAACGCACTTCCTACATGGGAAGCTAAATACGCTTTCATCGAAAAAGGCTTAACAAAGGAATCCATGGAAGTATTCGCAATTCTTCCTCAGGCTATCCAGCAGCAGTTATTCTTAGAAAGAGATCCTCACGGAAACGTTCAGGTATCCTTAATCGAATCCGAGAAATTATTCTCAGCACTTGTAGCAGACAAATTGGCTGCAAGAAAAGCTGCAGGTACATACAAGGGCAAATTCAGCACACTTCATCACTTCTTAGGATACGAAGGAAGATGTGCATTCCCTTCAAACTTCGATTCAGACTACTGCTACTCACTCGGATACAACGCATTCATGTTGATCCAGTACGGCTACAACGGATACTTATCCAAAGTTTCCAACCTCTCTGCTCCTGCTAATGAATGGGTTGCAGGTGGTATGCCTATCACAAAGATGATGAACATCGAAAGAAGACACGGTGAAGATAAGCCGGTTATCAAGAAAGCTCTCGTAGAACTTGATGGCGCACCGTTTAAGTACTTCGAAGCACACCGCGAAGAGTGGGCTCTTGAAACCTGCTTCAAATATCCCGGTGCTATCCAGTACTACGGACCGACAGAGGTTTGTGACATTACAACTGTTACACTTGCTCTTGAGCAGGCGAAATAATTTATTTATAATATTGAAATACGGTGTAACCACTCAGGCTACACCGTATTTTTTTAATGTTATTGATATGTACCTATTGCAACGCGTTTTAAGAATTTATCTACGGATAAAGGCTGATCAAAGAAGTAGCCTTGTACGATGTCACAGCCAACAGCTTTTAGGTAGTCAAATTGATTCTGTGTCTCAACACCTTCCACAACAACTTTATAGCCAAGACTCTTCGCAAGATTTGCTATATTTTCAAACATAATACAGTCTTTCTTCTTGTTCGGATAATCTTCCTCGCGCGGAATGAATGATCGGTCAATTTTCAACAAATCGATTGTTGTCATCTTCAACATATTCAAGGAAGAATAACCTGTACCGAAATCGTCAATGGAAGTACTGATGCCTTGTTCCTTCAGCTGTCGAATCATCTCTGCCATAACAACATAATCTTTGAAGTCTTCACTCTCCGTTAATTCGATTTCGATAAACTGATGCGGTACTTTGTGTTTATCTATGATACTAATGATTTCACGCGCAAGATCAGGATTTCCTATGTGCTTTCTGGAGAAATTAATAGAGATTCTAGGCATCTTCAGTCCGGTCGCCATACACTCGCGTAAAAGTTCACAGGTTCTTTCCAATACATAGAAATCGAGTCTGCAGATACTGCCGTCTTTTTCTAAAATAGGAATAAACTCTCCGGGAAAAAGCATCCTTCCCTGTGTATTCCAACGCACCAAAGCTTCGGCGCCGCATAAACTTTTATCTTCGGCATTAACCTTAGGCTGATAATAAATCACGAATTCCTGCATCTCCAGACTACGCTGAAAACGGGCAATGATTTCTTTCTGACGCATGATATCTGCGTAGAAATCTTCGCTGAAAAATACCGGTTCATTCTTTTCTAACTGTCTTGCAACCTGGTATGCTATGCTGATTCGTGTCATAACGTCACCTGCGTCCTTGACATCAAAGAGCTTGGCCGCCCCTATGGTTGCACTGAAATGGAACTTTCTGATTTCATTCTCATAATGATATGTAGTTTCCATATCATTGATAATCTCGAAAAATCGATTTGCATTTTCTTCCCGAATCAAAGCAACATAATTATCGCCACCGAGACGCGCAACAATTTCATCACGCTCCAGCTCTTGTAATAACCGGTTTGCATATATTTTCATTACTTCATCCGCATGCTCATACGGTAAAATTTTATTTACATATTTGAAATTATGAATATTGAAATATACGCCCACATAGTGTTCCAGACGCTTATTGGAAAAAAGTCGTATCACAAAATCCATATATCCCGATACATTCGGAATTCCAACTGCCAAATCTGTTTTAATTGCAGTTTTCAACAAATCCTGTACGCTTTCAAGCCGAAATGAAATAAAAAGCTGATATGCAATCACATGAATATCACGTTTCTCTTCATCATCCCAAACCACTTCTCCTCTGGGATAAAAAGTAATATTAATAATATCACCTTCTCCGGTACGAAAACTAAATCCTACCGGTTTACAACCACAAATCCCCGGTCTGTGATATAAGGTGCATGACATATTCTCACTCTGCGCACGTAACTTTGATTGCTTTACAGAAAGTTGAAGCATAACCCTTCCAACATTCAATTCGTCCTCAACACATGCGATAGCATCGCGCAATTTTGTCATCAATTCATCTTCTGAATGAACAGGTTTCTGCATTATGGTGAAAAATCGCTCCATATTTGCACTTTCTATCAGTCTGCCCACGAAATCACCTCAAATCCTTCCTCTTACATAATGCCACAGACACGGTTTGTCCCAAAAACAACACCGTGCCCGCAAACATTTTCCATATTATAACACTTTTTTTCAAAAAATTAAAGTGCATAGTCTGAATTTTCTGATTTTTTCATGGTAATTTTTGCAATTTATCATACCATTTCGGCATCTGCATATTTTCCTGCCTGAGCATGCCACATTTGCGCATATTTTCCGTTTGCTTTCAACAATTCATCATGTGTACCGCTTTCAATGATGCGCCCCTGTTCCAACATAAGAATGCGGTCTGCATCACGCGTGGTAGAAAGCCTGTGCGAAATGTAAAAGACTGTCTTTCCTTCGGCCGCGTCATGCATTGCCTTGTTTAACTGATACTCCGCAATCGGGTCAAGTGCACTGGAGGGCTCATCCATAATCAGGATATCCGCATCTTTGTAAAAGGCCCTTGCAATCGCAACCTTCTGTGCCTCGCCACCGGATAAATCCACGCCCTTAGGGTCAAATTCCGTTGTAATAGGCGTATCCAAGCCGTCCTCTAACTCACTCAGACGTTTCCCGAATCCGCTATGCTTCAGTGATTCTTTTACTTTTGGTGCAACAACCACACCATCCAGCACAATGAAATTATCCTTCGTTGTCGTTTCATACCGGGTAATGTCATCCATGATTACATTCTCCATAAGAGATGCACCAATCATTTTGAAATCCTGAAATACAACACCGATTCGTCTGTGATATTCTTCCGGAGAATATTCTGAAATAACGTGATCATGATAACGGATTTCTCCGGATGTCGGGTCATACAAACGCATCAGAAGCTTCACCAGAGTGGTTTTTCCCGCTCCGTTATATCCTACTATCGCAATGCGTTCTCCCTGTTTCACTTTCAGACTGATATCATGCAGAATCTCAGGAGCATCCTGCGTATATCGGAAGGAAACGTGGTCGAGAACCAATTCACCGGCACCTTCCGGAATCCGGATTGCGTTCGTATCTGTATCCTCGCGATGAATCGTCGGCTCATATGCAAGAAATGCACGTATTTTATCTATGTAGAGGCTGTTCTCATTCGCCTGCGCCGGAATTTCCGCAAACCGCCTCATCGCATTACGCAAACTACCTGTTCTGTTAAACAGAATCACAGCTGCACTATAGTCTATGGTATGAAGCACCGCCGCCTGAAAAATCAGATAGGTAATGTAGAGACCATCCAGTACAAAATCTCCCGCAAGATAACGCTGACCAAACATCAACAGGAAGCGTTTCGGCGAAACCTTACGCTGTTCCTCAATAATTGTATCTCCTGTTTTGGTGAAATCTTCTTTCAGCATCTGCGCCACATCAGGATTCAGTCTAAGTTCCTTCGCATAATCCCTTAGATAAAAGATTCTTCCCGTATAATTCCTGCGGCGCTCAAGCGGATTTATAGCAAGGCGTACTTTATAATTTAGTTTATTAATCACTTTTGCCATAAAGAAATTCAGGATAAAAGAAGCAAAAATGAACAAAATTCCCACCCAGTCCGTCACGATATAGAAGACGCCTGTCGTTACAACAACCGTAATGGCCTGCACAATGGAATTTAAGAGTGTCAAAAATCTGTCAATGGAAGTTTCCGCTTCCGCTACCGCAAGCACAAAGTCATTATAATACTCCGGATTGTCATAGCAGGCTAAATCCATCTCGGCCGCCTTCTCATACATCTGCGATTTCAAAGCCTGATAAAGCCTTGGTTTTTGTCTGTTCGACCATGTATAGATAAACAATCCGTCCGGGATAATCTGAATCGCATTAATCAACAGAATGATTCCGATATAAACAAATACTTTCCAGAATGGTTCTCCGTGTTCCGCACAATAAAGCACCAGATAAATCCCCACCACATGCTCAATAAAAATAATAAACTGATAACGAAAACCGTCATATAAATGGTAGAGCATATAAAGTGGTGCTCTCTTAAAGCATAATTTCCAGAGGAAGAAATGATTACTTAGAACTTGTTTCATGCTTCCACCTCCTCTGCCATCGCAAAGATACCGGCTTCATGCTTTGCTCCCGCAAGATAATTGATCGCCTGTTTCTCATACATTTGCTGATAGGACCCCTTTTGCTTCAAAAGTTGTGCATGAGTTCCCGACTCAATCACAGTCCCATTTTCAAGCATAAAAACACAATCTGCCTTTTGCACAGAAGAAAGACGATGCGAAATAAACAGCATAGTATTCTTTTTTCCGGACTTCAGTATATTTTTGAATAATTCATATTCCGCAATCGGGTCAAGCGCGCTTGACGGTTCATCGTATATTTTGACCGGACAAGGATTCGCCATTGCTCTTGCCACAACAATCTTCTGATATTCGCCGCCGGAAAGCACAGCTCCTTCTTCTGCAAATTCCTTCGTCAGAATTGTATGAATCCCTTTGGGAAGTGAACATATTTTATCATAAACACCCGCAAGCTTTAACGCCTGCACAGCAACTGCTTCGTCCCCTTCCTTCGCCGGATGCATCAAAACATTCTCCAGTACTGACAAGGAAAAGATCTGATAATCCTGAAAGGCCGTCGCAAAAAGAGCACGATATTTCGCCAACTCATAAGTTTTGATATCTTTACCGTTTAAAAGAATCACACCCTCTGTCGGATCATAAAAGCGAAGAAGAAGTTTGATAATCGTAGATTTGCCCGCACCGTTATGTCCAACCAACGCATATGTTTTACCGCCTTCAATCCGAAACGACAAATCATGAATCACCTGTTCATCCTTGTACGAAAAACTGACATTCCGAAACTCAATCTCTCTGATTTCACATCCCGGATCGTCTCCGGCATAATTCTCAGGAATTTTTTCTTCATACTCCATAAAAGTACGCAAGTTATCCACAAACAGCCCCTTCTTAAAAGCCGTGGTTAGATTGTCCGTAAAGCCGATTAAAATCCACGTAGTAGAAACCATCATACTTGTGATAACCGATAACTGCGCAAGATTCATCGAATGATTGACAATGGTACGATATGCACCGTAAATAAGGAGCCCTTCAAAGATAAAAGAAAAAGTAAACATTACATAAAGCCAGTGAAAAATCATTGACTTAACAGTATACTTTCCAGTCACCTTCCAAATTCCGCGTATGGCTTCCGCATAGTAGCGTTTCATTAATGCAAATGCATTGGTCAGGCGAATTTCCTTGGCATAATCAGATAAATACATGACACGATTCACATAAGCAATTTTACGATTATACGGTGCTGTTTCTTTGTTTCGTTTGAATTCATTCTTCGCAACCTGCTGATTAAATACAAAGTTACCGAGAATCGGAAACAGAATAAAAAGAACCGACCACTGGTCCACTTCAAACATCAGAATAAAAGCAGCAACGGAAGCAATAATACCAAAAACGACACCCCATATATTTTTGACGGTATCAATCAGATTTTCCGTGGCTTTATCCAACGCCAGAGTATAACGATCGTAAAATTCATTGTCTTCAAAACAAGCAAGTTCCACATTGGAAGACTTTTCGTACAATAACAAATTAAGCTTTTTATAAACAATTTCCTTGCTGACCGGATTTACTTTTCCCTCTACATAATTCGTGTAAAAGGAAAGTGATGCAAACACCGCAATTGTAATTCCGAGAAAAACCATAATTCTGGAAAAAGCCTGTTGTGTTTCCAATGCATTGATGACATACCTCATAAAAAAAGCACTGTAAAAAAGCCATTCCAGATATCCGAACATACAAATCAGGGCCTGATGAATCACCAAACCCGGACATAATTTCCATAACAAACGACAGGCATACAAATTATTTCGAATTACCTTCGCGTTCTTCCCTTTCTCCTTCTTCATTTCACTTCTCCCATTTATCTGTACACTACCACCGTATCCCCTTCGTGAATCACTGTTTTTCCGTCAGGGATGATGGTCTGTCCCGCGCGAATAATCAACGCAATCAATTCATCATCTGCCAAAGACAGATTTCCGATTGCCTGATTACACCATTTATGTTTCTTATCTATCACAAGTTCTAAAAGCTGCTCGTCTTCCGTCGGTACATACGGCGGTACACTTAAAATCAATGTATCATGCGGCAAAATCTCCGTATCGCCTTTCGTAATAATACTCTCTTCACCTCTTTTGAGCATAATCGCAAGGGAACCATGCGGCATGGACACATCTTTGATTTTTTTATGAATCCAGTTATGATCCTCGGGAATATACATACGCATAAGCTGAAAAGCCGTCTCCTCCTGGTAATCGTTGAAGGTCTTGGTTACGTCGGCATTATCATCAATCATCTGCAATTTCTTTGCTACCAAAGGCAGCATTCCTCCCTGTATTGCTACAGAAATCAATGTTGTCATAAACACAATGTGAAACAAATCCTGATGCATGGTAATCCCGGTTGCCACCGCCATAATGGCAAACACGCACGAAGAAGCTCCACGCAAACCCGCCCATGAAATAAGCGCACACTGACGAAAAGAACACTTCTGAATCACAAGTAACAGAAGGACCGAAATCGGTCTTGCAATTAAAGTCAAAAATATTGCTACAGCCAATGCAATCAACATGATACCCGGCATCTGGCTCGGATAACTTAGCAAACCGATAATGAAAAAAACCAGAATCTGAGCCAAAGAGGTCACTCCATCAAAAAATGGAATCAATGTTTGTTTGCTTCGAATCCGGCTGTTACCGATAATGATACCGAACAGGTATAAACTCAGATATGCATTGCCCTGTAGCACAGAGGAAATGCCATAGCAAAGCAATACCATAGCAATCAGGAAAATAGTATCAAGCCCTTCTGAAATCAATCTGGTTCTTTTAGAAACCCATAGTGTAACAAATGCAGCCAGGATACCTGCCAATATGCCGACAGCCATCTGTAATATAATCATCCACACAATAGACCCTGATTTCTCCGCACCAAAGAAGCCAATGGCAATCGTTGTAAGCATAAATGACATCGGGTCATTACTACCGCTTTCCACTTCAAGGATAGAAGCCGTACCATCTTTTAAGTTCAAACGTTTCTTACGCAAAATAGAGAACACGCTCGCAGCATCCGTAGAAGAAAGAACTGCACCAATCAGAAAACTTTCCTGCCACGAGAGGCGAAGCAGGAAATGACATAACAGCATCGTAATCAGTGCTGTCATGACAACGCCTAACGTAGAAAGTGACACTGCCTTCACCGAATATGCTCTCGCCGCACTCCATTTCGTATTGAATCCCGAGTAGAACATAATAAAAACAAGTGCAACGGAGCATACGTTCTCTGCCATTGAAAAATCATCAAACGCAATGCCGAATATTCCGTCCGACCCAAACACCATACCGATGAACATAAAAAGAATCAACGCAGGCAAACCGAATTTATCAGAAAACTTTTCGGCAAGAATACAAAGTAAAATAATAACACCAACTGCTATAATAGAAACTATCATATCTTTTTCACCATCTTCATCCGAATAAATCAAAAACATCTCCTGTCCGAACCGAAACAGGAGATGTTTTCCTCTTACTAAAACAACAGGTATACAAAATATGCCGCATAGGCAATCAGGAATACAATTCCCCATACTCTTTTGAGTTCGCGTCCTTTTAAAACAGACACAAACAAAAGAAGCGTTGCTGCAATAGATACAATACCATCTACCAAAAATGTTTCAGGATACGGCACCGGTGTAATAACCGCCGACAAACCAATTACAAATAAAATATTAAAAATGTTACTTCCTACAATATTGCCGATTGCAATATCTGCATTGCCCTTACGTGCTGCAATGACTGATGTTACAAGCTCAGGAAGAGAAGTTCCGAGTGCTACAACCGTTAAACCGATAAAGCGCTCACTAATATGCATTGCCTCCGCAATTGCTGTAGCGGCGTTAACAGTAACCCTACTTCCGAATACAATCAATACTGCACCGACAATAATCAAAATAATCTGAAACCATATTTTTTTCTTAATCGGCTTCACATTCTCTTCTTCTGGCTCCTCTTCTTTTGCCTTACCCTTCTTGGCAAGCACAAAAAGATACGTCAAATATGTTACAAAGAGCAAAAGAATAATAATGCCGTCAACAAGTGAAACAACTCCGCCAATTCTTCCGAGTAAAATCAAAACAGCAGAAATGGCTGCCACAAACGGAATCTCAATCCACAATGTAGACTTCTGAATTTTGATAGAACGAATTAACGCTGTTACACCTAAAATAATCAAAATATTTAAAATATTACTACCAAGAACATTACCAATCGCAATATCTGCAGTCTCGTTCAACGCTGCTGAAATACTAACTGCAGCTTCCGGTGCACTTGTTCCCATCGCAACAATTGTAAGACCTACTACAAGCTGCGGAATACCCATTTTACGTGCCAAACCTGCGGAACCATCCACAAACCAATCAGCTCCTTTAATCAGCATCACAAATCCAAGAATCAATAACAATATCTGCAAAAAAATCACTTGTTTTCCTCCTCTTTATCCGGTCCGAAATTTTCATACCACCATCCGAACACGCTTACGCCGACCATAACGGCAGACATGAAAATAACAAAAATCATCTCTAACATCTTTTTTACCTGACCCTTCTATCGGGCTACGGTACCATATGTAAAGAAAAACCAGTTGGCACCGTAAGTCCAATGTTTTTTCCTTCAATATATATCTCATAACGCAAAAAGAAACCTACGTCTCCATAGGTATTAAAAAGATGTCAGATTCTTTTTCTCCCATCCTGCCGATGCACATAATCCACCATAACAGAACAAGGATTAATAATCTCAATTTCGTCTCTCTCATATTCAGAAACAACTTCTGTAAATTGGGTTCTAATATTTGCCCTTTCAGGCAAAAGAACATTCCAATCTGCAAAAAAACATTTGCGTGTTATTCTTCCAAGCCTCAAAAACACTTCCGAAGACTCGAGCTGTTCTGATTGACGAATCGCAATTTCTACTTCAGAATATTCGTCCGGAGAAGTAATATATGCATCTCCCAATGCACCACATGAATTCTCATCATATTGAATCCAGTGTTTCAAATCAATATGTAATCCGGCACAAAGTATGCACACGATTAATACTATACATATCGGCCCGGCTTTTATCGAACGCACGTGATTACCTCCTTAAAGTATTATTCAACAATTCATTCTACTTTATTTTGGTAATCACGTCAATCGACATCACAATTTTATCACTTATTTTTCTTTTCAGCCGGTGTTGTTGCAGAAGAATCAGGCTCAATCATTTCCATTCCCATGTCAAACATATTCTTCATACGTTCCACAATGTCCACATAAAAGGCTTTCACCGCATCCGTAAAATTTCCTTCCTCTGTGCCGAGTAAAGTTACGTACTCTTCTACAATATTTGCAGTTTTTGTTCCGGCATTTTCTTCAAGAAAAGTATTGTAGGTATCTACAATATCATTATTGATTTTCTTTCCTTCTTCGTCCAGATAAAGATGTGAAGACTGTTCTTCGCTCACATATCCGCCGGTAATGGCAGCAGTCACAAGACGGTTATAATACTCTACCGCGTCCTCGCGATATTTGGTTTCAGGATAATCCTGTAAAAAGTTCTCAACCATGACTGCACGTCTTAAAAGTTCTGATGCATCTACGCTTGCGCCGTTTTGATCAAATGCAGGTTCTTTCTCCTCCAAAGACATCCATTCCTGATAAGCATTCTCTTCCTCTGTGAATACAGAATCCTCTTCGGAAGAAAAACTTTCGGAATTCACCGGCGCGGAAGTAGACTCCGGAACCGTTGATTCTGAAGGTGTTTCATTTGTACCGAAACATCCTGTTAAAAGCATTGCTGCGGAAAGTACTGCCGCAAAATTCATTACAATTTTTCTTTTCATTTCATTACTCCTCCTGTTTTTATTTCTTTTATAGCCTTTCCTCTTTTTTTCCTTTTATACACTTTTCAAATCTATTTGTTATTTTTTTGAATTTTTTGAATCGGCTGAGCCCGATAGGTTGCCCTCCTAAACAGCAAAGGCCATAAAAGGCTTATCCGCAAGGGAATCAACGGCCATAGGTAGGATGTCTTCGGAAACGTAGGTGTTGTCGCCACAGAAACTACAATCAGTAACACACCTGTAATAAACCCCGGCAACCCAAAGAATCCGGTCAAAAAAGAGAGGAACAGACGGAACATCCTAATACCTTCCGCAAACTCAAGACTGGGAATTGCCAACGATAGAAGCATTGTTACCGCGCCGTAAAAAAGCGCTTCTTCACTTGCCCACTCAAGCCCGATTGCAATTTCACCAATGATGAGGCCCCCGACAATAGATACCGTTCCGGCAAACCTGTCTGATGTATGTGCCGCAGAATAGCGAAATAAATCTAAGGCAATTTCAATCACAATAATCAATACAAAAAGCTTTACCGGCCCCTGCCCCGGTGTGACAAGCGGCGAAAAAGCCTCCGGCAACGGAATATGAATTCCGAATAAAAGAAGTAACGGCAGAATTAAAAGACTTCCGGCAATGCAAAGAAAACGAATCAAACGTATATAGTTTCCGACAAGAGGACTTTTATAATAATCCTCCGGACTCTGCGAAAACTGAAAAAAAGACACCGGCAAAATCATTGCTGTCGGTGAATTATCCACAATCAATACAATGTGCCCTTCTTCCAGAAAAGAACATGCCACGTCCGGACGCTCTGTCAGATGAACACTCGGAAGCGGATGCAGGAATGTTTTTTTCACCAACAACTCTTCTAAGGTTTTCATTCCCATAGTCAGACCTGTCACCTGTAAGGATTGCAATTTCCGTTCTACTTCTTTTACCAGTTCTTCCTCTGCACAACCTTCTATATATGCGATTAC
>SVFH01000031.1 GCA_015056945.1 Lachnospiraceae bacterium
TCATAAAGGAATAATACCCAATAATACGCTGTTTTAGTTTGGACGATAAAGGTCAAAACTTCAATAATACAGAGTAATACGGGATAAAGTGTGAGCGCTGTGTGAGTTTGGAAGAAAAGCAGACAATTGCGGCCGTTGGAGCCGGAAGTATTACAAAACGTGTATTTGGAAACGGAAGGATTGAGCGTTCGGATAATATAAAGGATTTGTTGCTTTATATGGAGCGGATTGATGAAATGATAGAAAGACGCAAGGAATTACTTCGTCTTGAATAAAAGGGTTGTTATTTTGCCCAAAAACGTGTAAAATACCATAACGTAGGTTATTTATGAGAGCAGGGTGGCTTAACACTCTGCCTGCAGATTATCGAATTGAAATTTTTACAAAGAAAGGATTGCCAAGAGCTTATTGGCTGGGTAGGGATTATGAGTTTAATTAAGAAACCTGTTACCGGAATGAAGGACATGTTGCCGGTGGAGATGCAGCTTCGAGATTACGTCATGGACGAGATTAAAAGTACATATGGAAAATTCGGATTTTCTCATATTGAAACTCCCTGCGTAGAGCACATTGAGAATTTGTCCAGTAAGCAGGGCGGTGAGAATGAGAAGCTGATTTTTAAAGTGCTAAAAAGAGGCGATAAATTACAGCTTGATAATGTGAAGGAAGAAAATGACCTTGTGGACAGTGCACTTCGTTATGATTTGACGGTGCCTCTTGCACGTTTCTATGCAAATAATGCGGCAGCACTTCCGCAACCGTTTAAAGCATTACAGATGGGTAATGTATGGCGTGCGGACAAACCGCAGAAAGGTCGTTTCCGTCAGTTTGTACAGTGTGATATTGATATTCTCGGGGAGCCTTCCAATCTTGCGGAAATTGAACTCGTACTTGCAACAACCACATTGCTTGGTAAATTAGGGTTCAAAGGATTTAAAGTACACATTAACGAAAGAAGACTCTTGAAGGCGATGGCGGCATACAGCGGTTTTGCAGAAGATTCTTTTGATAACGTTTTTATCATTCTGGATAAAATGGACAAAATCGGTATCGATGGTGTGCGTGAAGAATTGTTGAAGGCAGAATTCGATGCGACGGCAGTTGCGAAATACATGACTTTGTTCGAGAAGCTCTCCGGCGCGCAGGATCAGATTGCTTTCTTAAAAGAGGAGCTTGGAGAAGCATTGGAAGAAGGCGTGGCTGAGAATCTTGCAGAGATTTTTGCAGCGTTAAAAGGCTCTGTCTGCGCTGACTGTGAGATTATGTTCGATCCCACACTGGTGCGTGGTATGAGCTATTATACCGGTACTATTTTTGAAATTGAGATGAAGGAATTAAACTGCAGCGTAGCAGGCGGCGGAAGATATGATAAGATGATTGGCCGTTTTACCGGTAATGATACACCGGCATGCGGATTCTCCATCGGATTTGAGAGAATCATCACCATCCTTCTCGAGAAAGGCTTCAGTGTACCGGGACAGACTGCTAAGACAGCGTTCCTGGTAGAGAAGGGAATGGCGCCGGAACGTATGGCAGAGATTATCAAAGAAGCACAGGCGCTTCGTGCAGACGGACAGATTGTGCTGATTACGAGAATGAACAAGAATAAGAAATTCCAGAAGGAGCAGTTGGCAAACGACGGCTATACGGAATTCAAAGATTTTTATAAAGAAGCACTTAAGTATTAATGGTTTCGCGGAGGATAGAATTATGGCAGAATCAATGCAGGGATTAAAAAGAACACATCGTTGTACGGAAGTGAGCGAGGCCAACGTAGGACAGCTTGTAACCGTAATGGGATGGGTACAGAAGAGCAGAAATAAAGGCGGTATTATTTTTACCGATTTAAGAGACAGAAGCGGTCTGCTTCAGATTATTTTTGAACAGGGTGAAGGCGATGAATTCATCGGCGCACAGGAGTTTGAAAAGGCAGAAAAATTAAGAAGTGAATTTGTCATTGCCGTTGTCGGTAAGGTGGTAAAGAGAGGCGGTGCGGCAAACGAGAATTTGAAGACGGGTACCATTGAAATCCGTGCAAATTCCCTTCGAATTCTTTCGGAAGCGGCTACACCTCCCTTCCCGATTGAGGCAGATTCCAAAACCAAAGAGGAATTACGTTTAAAACACAGATATCTTGATTTGAGAAGACCGGATATCCAGAATAACTTAATTCTGAGAAGTAAGGTAGTAAACGGTATTCGTAACTTCCTTGCGGATGAAGGATTTCTCGAAATAGAAACCCCGATTCTGATGAAGTCAACGCCGGAGGGAGCAAGAGACTATCTGGTTCCCAGTCGTGTGCATCCCGGTAATTTCTATGCACTTCCTCAGTCACCGCAGTTATTCAAGCAGTTACTGATGTGTTCCGGCTATGACCGTTATTATCAGGTGGCTAAATGTTTCCGTGATGAAGATTTACGTGCGGACAGACAGCCTGAGTTTACCCAGATTGATATGGAATTATCATTTGTGGATGTAGAAGATGTTCTTGATGTAAACGAGAGACTTTTGCAGAAAGTATTTAAGGAATCAATCGGTGTGGATGTTGCACTTCCCTTGCCCAGAATTACATGGCAGGATGCAATGGATCGTTTCGGTTCCGATAAGCCGGATATGCGTTTCGGCATGGAACTTGTTAACGTATCCGAACTGGTAAAAGATTGCGGATTCGGAGTATTTACAGGTGCGCTTGCAAACGGTGGTTCCGTACGTGGTCTGAATGCCAAGGGACAGGCGCAGATGCCCAGAAAGAAAATTGACGCTTTGGTTGAATTCGCCAAAGGATACGGTGCCAAAGGTCTTGCATATCTTTCCGTACAGGAAGACGGCACTTATAAATCATCTTTCTCCAAGTTCATGAGTGAGGAAGAACTTGCAGCACTTGTAGCAGCAATGGATGGTGAAAAAGGAGATTTACTCTTCTTTGCAGCTGATTCCAATAAAGTAGTTTGGGATGTGCTTGGAGCACTTCGTCTCGAACTGGCGAAACAGATGGATATCATTCCGGAAGATGAATTCAATTTCCTTTGGGTGACAGAGTTCCCGCTTCTTGAATGGGATGAGGAAGAGAAACGTTTTGTGGCAGTTCATCACCCGTTCACCATGCCGATGGATGAGGATTTACCTTTACTGGAAACAGACCCCGGCAAGGTAAGAGCGAAGGCTTACGATATTGTATTAAACGGAACAGAGCTTGGCGGTGGTAGTGTGCGTATCCACCAGAGTGATATTCAGGAAAAGATGTTTACGATGCTTGGATTTACACAGGAGCAGGCTCAGAGCCAGTTTGGTTTCCTTTTGGATGCATTTAAATACGGTGTACCGCCTCATGCAGGATTGGCATACGGACTTGACAGAATGATTATGCTTATGGTGAAAGCTGAATCAATTCGTGACGTTATGGCCTTCCCGAAGGTAAAAGATGCTTCCTGTCTGATGTCGGAAGCACCCAATGTGGTAGATCCGAAGCAGTTGGAAGAACTTTGTATCAGCATCAACATTCCTGCAAAGGAAGAGGAATAATTCATTTAGATGCAGTGAATCATGAGAGGTGTTTATGCTTCTTTATATGACAGAAATGAATGAAAATATTAGTGAGGACATCCTGGAAAGCAGGATGTCCTTATTATGTTTGCAACGCTTAGAAAAAGCGATTGCCTGTAAAGACAAAAAGGATTGTATTCGAAGTGTGGAAGCGGGGCTGTTGTTACAGTGCGGTTTGAGAGAAATGCTTGCGCAAAAGGGACTGGAAGCTGAAGTTGATTCGACGGGAAGGCCACGTCTGGAAATGGGGATGTTACCGAACGGAAAACCTTTTTTAAAAGAATATCCGGAACTGTATTTTAATATTTCGCATTCCGGAACTTTGATAGGCTGCGCGTTCGCAAGCGAGAACATAGGGTTTGATTTGCAGCAGATTCGTTCGTGTAAAGCGGAGCGCTTAATCAGTAAATTTCATGAAAGGGAGAAGGAAACTTTTTTTAGTCTTGAGGAATCTTTGCGGGAACGTTTTTTCTTTCGCCTTTGGTCAGTGAAGGAAGCGTATATCAAATATACCGGAAATGGTCTTTCAGAGTCGTTCGCATCCTTTCAGGTTGTTTGGGAGAAGAACGAAATCCGTGATTTGCATAACAATTTTTTGGCGCAATTTCAGGAAATAGATTTGAAAAACAATGATTATTGTGCGGCTATTGTAGCGAAAAATATTAAAAATATAAGTATTATTATGAAAAGTGACATATAAAATCTGAAAAACAAAGAGGAATATATGAATTGTGCACAAAATTCTGAAAGGAACATTATGGTAAAAGCACAATGGTATTTTTTGTATAATTATGTTATTCTTAATATTAGGGAAATTGTAAGTGCATTGGATTGGAGGACAAGATGGAAACGGACAAGTTGACCGGTTTATTGCTCTTTGATGGTTTTTTAGATTTTGCCAAAGACTATCTGGCAAAGAGTAATACAGATGATCACATTGCGATTATATCTACGGATCTTAGCAAGTTTAAGTATATTAATCGTGTTTATGGTTTTACATCGGGTGATAAGTTAATAAGAAAGTTAGCCGAACTCTTTATGGGCAGAGAAGAGTGTGTGGCAGCCTGTCGACCGTATTCGGACCATATCGTAGGCTTGTTTAACTTAAAAGATAAGGATGTTCGGGAATGTGTCGAATGTGTCAGATTATTGCAGAACAGTTTTGTTGCTGAAAATAAAGCAGATTATTCCAAGGCATCGATTCATTTAAATACGGGTATTTATGAAATCGTTGACAGAAAGGAAGAAATTTCTTCTGCACTTGATAAAGCGAATATTGCAAGAAGAAGTGTGAAAGGTAATTATAGTGTTCCTTGCGCAATTTATACGAAAGAGATGCAGGAGAGAAGAGAAGGGGATGAAAAAATTATTCCCTTGTTTGAGAAAGCGGTTGAGGAACGTTCCATACTGGTATATTTTCAACCGAAGGTTAGTGTAAGCGAGCATTGTGTTGTGGGCGCTGAAGCCTTGACACGTTTGCAGAATGAGGATGGTTCCATTATTCCGCCGGATGTATTTATTCCTGTGCTTGAGAGTAGTGGTAAGATTTTAGAGTTGGACTGGTATGTTATGCGTTTTGTTTTCTCTAAAATAAGGGATTGGCTGGATGAAGGGAAAAAACCGCAAAAAATATCGGTTAACTTAAGTAAAATTCATTTTTATTATGATACACTTGTAGATGATATTATTCGGGAATTTGAAAAACATCAGATTTCGCCGGAATATGTTGAGTTTGAAATTACGGAGTCTGTATTCTTTGAGGAAGCGGACTTGATTATCAGCAAAATAGAAAGATTGAGGGAGTATGGCTTTAAGGTCAGTGTGGATGATTTTGGCGCCGGATATTCTTCTTTGAATCTGATTGGTATTTTGCCGGTTGATATTATTAAACTTGATAAACGTTTTGTTAAAAACAGTTTAGGGAATAAGAAGGGAAAAGATATTATTAAAGGCCTGATATCCATTTTGAACGAAATTGATATGGATATTGTGTGCGAGGGAATAGAAACGAAGGAAGAAGAACGTATTGTTTATGAATTCGGTTGTGATTCCATGCAGGGATATCTTTATGATCGTCCGATTCCTGTTTCTGATTACGAGAAAAAATATATTTATTAACGAACAAAAACCCCTCGACATGCATATTTTATATTGAGAATGCATAGAGGGGTTTCATGTTATGGCTACAAAAGTGATTTTGGATGCCGGACACGGCGGAGCGAATCCGGGGGCGGTTTATGGCGCAAGGCGTGAAAAAGATGATGCACTGTCACTTGTTTTGGAAATCGGAGAACAATTACAGGAAGCGGGTGTGGATGTGTATTATACACGTGTGACGGATGTATACGAATCGCCGTATGAGAAAGCAACGGAGGCAAATCTCATAGGAGGCGATTATTTTATTTCCGTCCATCGTAATTCCAGCGTATATCCGAATCAGTACAGCGGCGTTGAGAGCCTGGTATATAATCAATATTCGGAAGCGGCGCAGCTGGCATTGAATATTAATGCACAGCTTGAACGGATTGGATGGAATAATATCGGAATTAATGAAAGACCGAATCTGATTGTGTTAAACCGGACTGAGATGCCTGCAGTTTTGGTTGAGGTGGGTTTTATTAATACGGAGACAGATAATGAATTGCTGGACCGTAAATTCTATGAAACAGCCGGGGCAATTGCAGACGGAATTTTGGAAACAATTGCCGGACAGTCAGGGTGAATAAATAAAGGCAAAAAACGCAAGAGGAGAGTATGCTTATGATGAAAAACAGCGAAGTGGTATTAACCTACGTCAAGAATATGCTCATGGATGCTGAGCGAATTGTTTGTGTTGTCGGGCATGATATTGTAACGGAATCCGGTGGTATGGATATCTGGGAGCGTGATGAAATATACCGGATTGAGAAAGCGTATGGTGAGAGTCCGGAAGAATTACTTTCGGCCGGCGTATTCTATTCAAGAACCGAGGAGTTTTATGCGTTTTACAGGAATGAGATTCTGGCGCATCTTCCGAAACCCGGAATTACGATTGAAGCGCTGAAACATTTACAGAATCTGGGAAAACTAAAGGCAGTAATCAGTATGAATATGTATGGGTTGGAAAGACTCGGCGGATTGGAAAATGTCATAGAATTACAGGGAAGTGCGCACAATGCGTATTGTCCTATTTGTAAAAAACGTTATCCGCATGAATTTCTTTTTGAAGCCAAAGTTCCGCTTTGCGATGCGTGCAAAACTGCAATCAGACCGGGTATCAGATTGTTTGGAGAACGGGTAAGGAATGATTATCTGACGATGGCGACAAAAGCCTGTTCGGAAGCGGATGTGATATTGGTGCTTGGTATGAACCTTAGCGGAAGTAAGGTTCAGTATTGCACAGGGCATTATAAGGGGAAAAAGCTGATTTTGGTGAATAATAAACCACACTATACGGACAAATATGCTGATTATGTTGTGGAAGCGTCTCCGGAAAAAGTGATGTCATCTTTGCTTTTGGAATAAGCAGGTATAAATAAAGGAGTACTGTACGCTGAGTGTGCGCACAGTGCTCCTTTTTTCGCGTCATATGAATTTACTGGTTTTAGTAGTTATCAATTATCAGATGTGTTTTCTTCTTCGGAATTGTTTTCTTTGTCTGCGATAGTTAATCGGACCTGTTCAATTCTGTTTTGGTTGAAGAGCTCGACAGTAAGAACGGTACCGTCCTCGAGTGTTACGGATTCACCCTCGGAGGGGAGTTTATCAAGCTTTTCAATAATCAATCCGCCGATGGAATCATAATCTTCACTGGAAAATTCGGTATCCAGGGCATCGTTAATATCGTCCAGTTTCATTCCGCCGGGAACAAGATAAGTGTTATCATCAACTTTCTGAATCAGTGACTCTTCATCCTCGTCATATTCGTCGCGGATTTCACCGACAATTTCTTCCAATAAATCTTCCAAGGTAATCATACCTTCTGTGGAACCGTATTCGTTTAATACCATCGCCATATTGGAAGATGATTGACGCATTTCCATCATTAAGTCGGAAGTTTTTTTGTATTCGTAGGTGAAATATACTTCACGGAGAATGTCGGATATTTTAAATGATTCCGGATTCGGAACAAAAAGAAAATCTTTAATGTTAATGATACCGATTATGTTATCGGTGGAATCATGGTAAACCGGAAGTCTTGTGTACATATTCTCACGGAATATCTCTTTGATTTCGTCGTAAGAAGCAGTATCCTCGACTGAAACCATGTCAATGCGGGGAATCATAACATCTTTTGCAAGAGAATCACCAAAGTCAAACACGTTGTAGATCATTTCGCGTTCTTCTTCTTCGATGACACCGTCTTCATGGCTTGCGTCTACGTAGGTTTTCAGCTCGGTTTCTGTAATCGTTGCGTTCTTGGCATTGGGATCAATGCGGAAGAGACGCATGATAGTATTAGAAAGAATGTTGATAATAAAAATTACAGGCGTCAGGATGAGCATTAAAAACCGGATAATCGGAGCATATAAAAGAACAATTTTGTCTGCTTTCAGATTTGCCCAGGTTTTTGGAACAATTTCTCCTGCAAGCAATACCACAATGGTAAGGATTCCTGTTGCCAATCCTGTCATCAGGCTTTGCGTACTGGGAGTGCTTAAGCTGATTGCAATTGTTGTTGCCAACGCAGAAGCGGAAAGGTTTACAATGTTATTTCCAATCAGGATAGTACTAATCAATTTGCCGTAATTATCAAGAATGGAAAGTACGCGTGATGCGTTCTTATTTCCTTCATCGGCAAGACCGCGAATTCGTATTCTGTTACAAGTAGAAAAGGCAGTTTCTGCAGATGAGAAAAAAGCAGAAAGAATTACAAGAGTGATTAAAATGATTAATTCCGCATACACAACGGGCGGAATAGAAAAAGATGTTGTCAATATGACACTGGATGGGTCCAAAATAATTTCTCCTTTACTTTTAAATTATAGTTAGATATATATTCTAATTTCAAAATATACAAAATTAATATCGTACTGTCAAGAGTGAACACATTAAATTTACATATATTTTAGTGTGATGAAATGTGAATAAAAGTTTGACAATAAATTATTTGTTTTGCCCTAAGCAGAGAGAAAACTGTCATAGAAAGGCAACCAATTCATAAAATATATCAGAGAGGCAAAACATGAAAAAAAGGAGGAATCCCTTCAGTGGGAATTACATAATTATGAAGACAAAAATGAAGAGGATGTTTAATAATGAATGGTTTTGTTTCGGGGGAGCAATGGTTGTTTCCTGGAGTGTTATGATAGTATTGCTACTTTTGCTGTCTGCAATTGCTTATTGGGGAGCTCTTTCCGAAGGGATTGCTGCCGTGGCAATTCTTGTAATCTATTTTGCAGGTAATGTGTCAGGTGGTTTTCTGGCAGGGATGTCTGTACTCGGGAAACATTATCTGGCAGGAATGATTTTGGGTTTTGCGGATTTTATGCTTTTACTGATTCTTTCGCTGGCGGTAAATCATACTCTTCGTGATTTCGGTGGTGTTTTTTTTACAACGTTGGCAATTTTTGTGGGAAGCGGAGCACTTGGTGGAATGATTGCCGGGCTAAAAAAGAAAAAACTTTGAAAAAAGGGTTTTACATTTGGGGAAAGTATGCTATACTATCAACCAAGTGAGATTACTCAAGGAGGTTTCAATATGAAGCACATTAAAACATTAAATACCAGAGATTACAAGAAATCTTTAAAAAAAGGCGGCTGTGGTGAGTGCCAGACTTCTTGCCAGTCAGCTTGTAAGACTTCCTGCACTGTAGGAAATCAGAGCTGTGAACAGGTAAAATAAGACTAAAAAGTGAGGGCAGCGTAGAAACGCTGCTCTTTGTACGTGGAGGATAGATATTGTGATACATCAGTACCAAAGCAATGGTTATTATATTGTGTTGGATGTAAACAGCGGAAGTGTGCATGCGGTTGATTTGCTTGTATATAGTCTGCTTCCTTTTTTTAAAGATGCAGAAAAAGAGAAACGCATGGATACGGCATATATGTATTCTGTTGTTGAGAAGGCCGAATGTCCTTTGGAAACACAGGATGGAAATGTGAAGCGTCCTGCAACCAAAGATGAAATATCGGAGGCGATTGCTGAAATACAAGAGCTTATTTCACAGGACATGCTTTTTACCGAAGACATTTATGAACCATTTATTGAGCAGTTTAAAGACCGTCAGCCGGTTGTGAAGGCAATGTGTCTTCATATAGCACATGATTGTAACCTCGGATGCAAATATTGTTTTGCAGAAGAAGGAGAATACCACGGAAGACGGGCAATTATGAGTTATGAAGTCGGAAAGAAGGCACTTGATTATCTTGTAAAGGCATCCGGCTCCCGTAAGAATCTGGAAGTAGATTTCTTCGGCGGTGAACCCTTGATGAACTGGGAGGTAGTAAAGCAGCTTGTTGAATATGGACGTAGCTTGGAAGAACCGCATGATAAAAAATTTCGTTTTACATTAACAACAAACGGAATGCTTTTAAATGATGAGATTTTGGAATTTGCCAATAAAGAAATGGCCAATCTGGTTTTGAGCATTGACGGAAGAAAGGAAGTTCATGATTTTATGAGACCGACCCGTGGAGGAAGCGGTTCTTATGATAAGATTGTTCCGAAATTTGTGAAAGCTGCAGAAAGCAGAAATCAGATGAATTATTATGTGAGAGGAACTTATACGCATCATAATACTGATTTTTGCGAAGATGTTTTGCATCTTGCAGATTTAGGCTTTCAGCAGATTTCCGTCGAACCGGTTGTTGCACCTGAAACGGAGAGTTATGCGTTAAAGCAAGAAGATATTCCCGTATTGTGTGAGAATTATGACAGACTTGCAGTGGAAATGCTGAAAAGAAGGAAAGAGGGAAAACCGTTTAACTTTTTCCATTTTATGATTGATTTATCCGGTGGTCCCTGCGTAGCGAAACGACTTTCCGGATGTGGTTCGGGATGCGAATATCTGGCAGTTACGCCGTGGGGTGATTTTTATCCCTGTCATCAGTTTGTCGGTGAAGAAGAATTCTTAATGGGAAATGTGGACGAGGGAATTGTAAGAGAAGATATCCGAAAGATGTTTTCTGATTGTAATGTATATTCAAAAGAGAAATGCCGCAAGTGTTTTGCTAAGTTTTATTGCAGCGGCGGTTGCGCGGCAAATTCATATCACTTCCATGGTTCCATTCATGATGCATATGATATCGGATGTGAATTACAACGGAAGCGTATTGAATGTGCTATTATGATGAAAGTTGCAGAGGCATCAGAAGAGTGAGGTTAAAAGGATGAATAAAGCAGGAAGAATAGTCAGTTTAGTTGTAATGCTTGCAGTGGCAGCTACATTTGTTTATATTGCGATTTGCGGTATCGGAGAAAACAAAAGCGGTTCGGCAGCAGATATTAAACAGGGCCTTGATTTGGCAGGCGGTGTCAGTATTACTTATGAAGTAGTGGGAGATGAACCCCCTACACAGGAAGATTTGAATGATACCAAGTTTAAGCTTGAGCAGAAGGTGTACACATACAGTACGGAAGCACAGGTATATTTGGAAGGAAATGAGAGAATTAATATTGAAATTCCCGGTGTTTCCAACGCAAATGAGATTTTGGAAGAACTCGGTAAGCCGGGTAGCCTTTCTTTTATTTCTCAGACAGACAGTGCAGGAAATCAGAATTATACATTGATGATTTCTCCGGATGGAAAACAGGTATACCATGATGAGAAAAATACTAATTTTGTCTATGTAACGGATTCTATTGCTGTTTTATACGACGCAGAAACACAGGACCTCGTACATGATGAGAACGGAAAGGCAATTTCTTTTGATTTGGAAGCGGCAAAACAGATTGAACCGCAGTATCAGTTGACCAAACCTTATGAAGAATTGCTGGCAGACGGTTCGGTTGTTCTGACCGGTAATGAAGTGGCAAATGCCAAAGCGCAAACACAGCAGGACCAGATGGGAAATAAAGAAGATGTGGTTTCTCTTGAATTTACTTCTTCCGGTCGGGAAAAGTTTGCAGCGGCAACCCGGAAGGCTGTTACAAGTGGTGAAAGTATTGCAATCTTTTATGATGATAAATTTATCAGTGTGCCGCGCGTAAATCAGGCTATTACAGATGGTAAGGCTGTTGTTTCCGGTATGGCAAACTTTGAAGAATGTGAAAGACTGGCATCCAATATTCGTAATGGTGCCCTGAAACTTGAATTACAGGAACTTCGTTCCCAGGTTGTCGGTGCCCAGCTTGGATCTGCTGCAATTGAAACCTGCCTTCAGGCAGCATTAATCGGTTTTGCGCTTGTTGCGGTGTTTATGGTTCTTGTTTATCGCCTTCCCGGATTTTCCAGTGTGTTGGCTTTGATTATGTACACTGCAATGGTGGTTATTACAATTGCAATTTTTGATATTACACTTACTTTGCCCGGTATTGCAGGTATTATTCTTTCCATTGGTATGGCCGTAGATGCGAATGTAATTATTTTCGCAAGAATAAGGGAAGAACTTGCAACAGGTAAAACAATCCAAAGTGCAACAGATATTGGTTTTAAGAAGGCATTGTCTGCTATTCTTGATGGAAATATAACAACCCTTATTGCGGCTGCAATTCTTATTTTGGCAGGAAGCGGAACGGTAAAAGGCTTTGCATGGACGCTTGCAATCGGTATTATTCTTTCCATGTTTACTGCACTTTTCGTTACCAGAGTTATTTTAAACGGCTTCATTGCAATGGGCTTTAAGAATGAAAAACTTTTCGGCGTGGCAAAGCAGAAGAAACCAATCGATTTTCTTGGAAAGGGTGTTTGGTTTTGGGCTGCATCAGGTCTGGTTATTCTTGTTGGTGTTGTATTTTTGATTACCAATAAAGTTTCTACCGGTGATATATTAAATTATAGTCTTGAATTTAAGGGCGGTACGACTACCAGTCTGGAACTTCCGACAGATATGACTATTGAGGAAATTGATGCTCAGATTGTGCCGGGCATTGAAAAGATTACGGGCGATGGTAATGTTCAGGTTCAGAAGGTGGAAGGAACAACGGAGATCGTCGTAAAGACGCGTAATCTTGAAGAGAGTGAAAGAGAAGAGTTAAAGCAATACCTTGTACTCGAACATGGTGTGGAAGAAGGAACACTTCAGACAGAAAGTATCGGAGCCACCATTTCCAATGAAATGAAGAAGTCTTCTATTATTGCAGTAAGTATTGCAGTTGTGTGCATGTTGATATATATATGGCTCAGATTCAGTGATTTCAGATTCGGTCTTTCATCTGTTGCAGCTCTTGCGCATGACGTTTTGATTGTATTAACTTTCTATGCGATTGCACGTGTCAGTGTGGGATCAACTTTTATTGCGTGTATGCTCACCATTGTAGGTTATTCCATTAACGCTACCATTGTTATTTTTGACCGTGTCCGTGAGGTATATCGTGAGCGTAATGCGGAAGCGAAAGAAAACCGCTTAAAGAAGCGCCAGAAAAATGCCGGACCGGTTGAGGTTGATTTGAAAGATGTGGTAAACAGCAGTATTTCATCTACACTTTCAAGAAGTTTATTTACATCCGCAACAACATTCTTTATGGTTGCCTGCCTATATATATTAGGTGTTACGTCTATTAAGGAATTTGCTCTTCCTTTGATGGTTGGTATTCTTTGCGGTGCATATTCATCGGTATGCCTTGCAGGAGCACTTTGGTATTTCCTTCGTAACAAATTTCCGGTAACGAATGAAGAGGATGAAGAATAAAATTGAATGAATTCCTAATTGTAAGCAAAAAAGTCCGTAAGGGCTTTTTTGCACTATTGGAAAATGTTTTTATATTAGTCGGAGGGGCAAATGGCTGAATGGAGACTATTGCGAATCGGCGCAGATTATGAAGCGCTTTCCCGTAAATTTGGGTTAGATCCGTTGGTAATGCGTATTATCAGGAATCGGGGTTATGCAAATGAAGAAGAAATAAAAGCTTTTTTGGAAGGCGATGAGAAAGCCTTTGATTTAACAGACGGATTTGCAGATATGGAGAATATGATAAGGCTTATATCTGAAATGAAAGCGTCGGGAAAGAAAATACGTGTAATCGGAGATTATGATATTGACGGAATCTGTGCGACCGCAATTCTTGTAAAAGGGCTTCTGGCGTTTGGATTACAGGCGGATTATGCGATTCCGCACAGAATAGAAGACGGCTATGGTTTAAGTAATTCTCTGATCGAACGTGCCAGGGAAGATGGTATTGATGCTGTTATCACTTGCGATAACGGAATTGCGGCACATGATGCCATCGCGCTGGCAAAAGAATACGGAATGGATGTTTTGGTGACGGACCATCATGAAATCATGACGGCAGAAGATGATGAAACGAAAGAATATCTTCCGGCCGCAGATGCCATTGTGAATCCTAAAAGAGAAGCGAATCAGTTGCCGTTTAAAGAGTTATGCGGTGCAATGGTGGCCTATAAGGTGATTAGTAGGCTTTTGCATTTTGCAGAGAATACAACACATCCGTTGCATAATGAATTGCTTATTCTGGCTGCTTTCGCAACGGTGGGGGACATTATGCCTTTGCAAAAGGAGAATAGAACTCTGGTAAGAAAAGGTTTGCATTTGTTGACGCAAAATCCTCCCTGCGGGCTGCAAAGCCTGATGGAAGCATGCGGATTGCTTGGAAAAGAGATAAAAGCATATCATGTCGGTTTTGTACTTGGTCCGTGCCTGAATGCAACCGGGCGGCTTGATACGGCTGAACGTGCACTTGCCTTGCTTTTGACAGAGGATGCTGAAGAAGCAAGAGAAATTGCGGTTTCCTTAAAAAGAATGAATGAGGTTCGGAAAGAACTTACGATGCAGGGTGAAGAAACAGCAATACGTATGATTAAGGAGCGGCAGTCTGAGGAGGATAATATCCTTGTGGTATATCTGCCGGATACACATGAGAGTGTTGCAGGGATTATTGCAGGACGATTAAAAGAGCGCTTTTATAAGCCGTCGATTGTTTTTACCCCGGCAAAGGAAGGGATAAAGGGATCGGGTCGCTCTGTTTCAGAATATAATATGTATGAGAACCTTTGGACGGAAAAAGAACTGTTCACCAAATTCGGAGGTCATAAAATGGCTGCAGGAATTTCCATGCCGAAAGAAAATCTGGAATTGCTTCGAAATCGTCTGAATGAAAAAGTAAAGGCACTTTCTTTTGAACAGGTCATCAGTATTGATGCAGATATGCCGTTTGGGTATGTGACAGAAAAATTGCTTTCTGATTTAGAATATTTGGAACCGTACGGAAACGGGAATGCCAAGCCGGTTTTTGCACAACGGGAAGTTTTGTTTTTGTCGGAACGGCGCTTCGGACCGGAAGGTAAATATGCTTCTTATCGTGTCATGGATAAGAATGGAACAAATGTTGAAATGAAGTTTTTCGGAGATACGGAAGCTTTTCATGATTATATAAATGAAAAGTATGGTTCTGCTGTAATGAAAGAATTTTATGAGGGAAAACCATTTTCTCTTTCCGTTATTTATCAACCTGAAATAAACGTATTTCGCGGGGTGTCATCCATCCAGTTCAGACTGGTGCAATATAAATGATAAAACAGTGAAATAAACAGGCACTAAAACTGGAAAAAAAACTTAAAATATGATATGATTATATGATTGGTTTATTTGAAACAAGAATAAGGAGGCAGCGGAAATGATGCAATTGGATGATTTGTTAAAAAACCTGACATTTACATGCACGCACGGAACTTTAAATCGAGAGGTGAGTGCAGTTTGCTATGATTCACGTCGTGTTGAAAAAGACTGCCTTTTTATTTGCATTGTGGGAAATAATTTTGATGGTCACAGTGTTGTTGATGAGGTGATTGCCAAAGGGGCTTCTGTTCTGGTTGTTTCGAAAGAGATAAAACTTCCGGAGACTGCAGATGTAACGGTAATTCAGGTTGAAGATACCCGTTATGCGATGGCTTTCATTTCTGCAGCTTGGTTTGGAAATCCGGCTGATAAACTTACAGTTATCGGTATTACGGGGACCAAAGGAAAAACAACAACAACCTATCTTGTCAAGTCCATATTGGAACAGGCCGGAAGAAAGGTTGGTCTGATCGGAACCATTGAAATTGTGATTGGAGAAGAACATATTGCAGCCAATAATACAACACCGGAATCGTATTTGCTGCAGTCGTATTTTGCTAAAATGGCTGATGCGAGATGTGATACGGTGGTAATGGAGGTTTCATCCCAGGGACTGATGATGCATCGTACACAGGGCTTTGTGTTTGATATCGGCATTTTCACAAATTTGGAGCCGGATCATATCGGTCCTACAGAACATAAGGATTTTGATGATTATTTGAATTGCAAGGCAATGTTATTTAAACAGTGCAAGCTTGGAATATTAAATGGTGATGACAGTCATGTACAGGATATATTGAAAGAACATACCTGTGAGGTTGAATTGTTCGGCTTCAAGCCCGGTTTAGAGGTAAGTGCAACGGATGTTTCCCTGTATCGTGAAAACGGAGAACTTGGTGTGCGTTTTACCGTGACGGGAGAAGCAGAGTTTGAAGTAAAACTTCCCACACCGGGAAGATTCAGTGTATATAATGCACTGACTGCGGTTGCTGTATGCAGACACTTTGCGGTTCCTGTTAAAAGAATACAGGAAGCGTTGCGAAATGCACACGTAAAAGGTCGAATAGAGATGGTAAAGGTTTCGGATAAATTCTCACTTATGATTGATTATGCGCATAATGCAATGTCTCTTGAGAGTCTTCTTACCACTTTGAAGGAATATCAGCCGAATCGCCTGATTTGTCTGTTTGGCTGCGGCGGAAACCGTTCCCGCGCCCGTCGTTTTGAAATGGGGAAGGTAAGCGGTACGCTTGCGGATTTGACGATTATTACTTCTGATAATCCAAGGTATGAAGAACCTATGGATATTATTGCTGATATCCGAAGTGCGGTAGAAGAGACAGGTGGTGCATATGTTGAAATTGCAAATCGTAAAGAAGCAATTGCATATGCGATTCATAATGGGCAGGAAGGCGATATCATTGTGCTTGCCGGCAAAGGTCATGAGGATTATCAGGAAATCAAGGGGGTAAAATACCCGATGGATGAGCGAGTACTGATTGCGGAGATTCTTAAGGAGAACGCAACATCCTCAAAATCATAAAAACAGGAGGGCAAAAGGATGTATGCAAATGTTATTATCGATATTTCACATGAAAAAGTAGATCGTACATTTCAGTATTTGATTCCTGAAGCCCTTGTTGATAAAATATATGTTGGATGTAAAGTGCTTATTCCTTTCGGACGCGGAAATACAACGCGGGGAGGATATGTTATTTCATTGAGCACAAAGCCTGAGATAGCACCGGAAAAAATCAAAGCACTTACGGATATCTGTACTGACAGCGTCAGTGTGTGGGATGCAAGTATTGATTTGGCGGTTTTTATCAAAAATACCTATGGTTCTACAATGATAGACGCTTTGAAAACAGTTTTGCCGGTAAAAAGGGTTACAAAGGAAGTAGAGCAAAAGAGCATACAGGCGATTGTTTCTGAGCAGGAGTTAAAACTGGCGGCTTTTCAGGCGGCCTCAAAAAAGAGAAATGCACAGGCCAGATTATTGAGGGCTTTACAGGAAACGCCGGAAATTGATTATCGTTTAGTGGTATCTAAACTGAATGTAACTGCAAAGACAATTGAAACCCTTGCGGAAAAGGGATATATTCACATTGAAAAAACAAGAGTATACAGAAATCCGATGAAGATTCAACCGTCGGAGCAAATGCCTTGTAAATTAAATGAGAAGCAACAGGCGATTGCAGAACGGATTTGTGAAGATTTTACAACCCAAAATGCCGGTGTTCATTTGATACATGGTGTGACAGGAAGCGGTAAAACGGAAGTGTATATGGAAGTAATCGCAGCATGTATTGCGCAGAAGAAACAGGCGATTATGCTGATTCCGGAAATTTCACTGACATATCAGACAATGAAACGTTTTTATCATAGATTCGGAGAACACGTTTCTGTGATGCATTCAAAATTATCTGACGGAGAACGTTATGACCAGTTTGAAAGAGCCAGAAAGGGAGAAATATCAATTATGATAGGTCCTCGTTCTGCATTGTTTACTCCTTTCGAACATTTGGGACTGATTATTATAGATGAAGAGCATGAATCAACATATAAAAGTGAAAGCATGCCGAAGTACCATGCCAGAGATGTGGCGGTTTATCTTGGGAAGAAAAATGTTGCGCCGGTTATTTTGGGGTCGGCAACGCCTTCATTGGAATCATATTATAAGGCACTAAACGGCGAATATGTGTTGCATAAACTTGAAAAGAGAGCCGTTGCACAGACACTTCCTAAGGTAGAGACGGTTGATTTGCGAGAAGAGTTTGCAAACGGAAATAAAAGTATTTTCAGCAAATTGTTACAGGAAAAAATCGAAGACCGTCTTGAGCGCGGAGAGCAGATTATGTTGTTTTTAAACAGAAGAGGATATTCTGCTTTTGTTTCTTGCCGTACTTGCGGGGAGGCAGTGAAATGTCCGCATTGCGATGTGTCGTTAGCGCAGCACAAAGACGGGAAACTGTATTGTCATTATTGCGGATACAGTACAAAGATGGTGGAGAAGTGTCCTTCTTGCACCTCGCCGTATATTGCGGGATTTAAAGCGGGGACACAGCAGATTGAAGAGTTGATTCATAAGCAGTTTCCGGTTGCAACCGTTCTGCGTATGGATGCAGATACGACTAAGAATAAGGATGATTATGACACCATTCTTTCACGATTCTCAAACAGAGAGGCAGATATTCTGTTAGGAACACAGATGATTGTGAAGGGGCATGATTTCCCGGGGGTAACCCTTATGGGGATTTTAGCTGCGGATCTGTCTCTGGCAGGAAATGACTACCGTGCGAGTGAGAGAACCTTCCAACTGCTTGTACAGGCGGCTGGTCGTGCGGGGCGCGGTGAAATACAGGGAGAAGTTGTGATTCAGACTTATCAGCCGGACCACTATGCAATCAGACATGCTGCTGCACAGGCATATGAAGACTTTTATGAAGAAGAAATTGCGTACAGGGATTTGATGTCTTATCCACCGGTAGAAATTCTTCTGGCAATTCAGTTTGCCGGGACAGAGGAAGCGCGTGTAGCTAAGCTTGCGAGACTTGTTTGTGCGCAGATAAAGCTTTTGGCGAAAGAAAGCGGAGTCCGGATTATCGGTCCTGCAAAGGCGGTTCTTGGTAAAAAAAATGACAGATACAGATATGTGATTTATTTAAAGCATCGTGATGAAAAGGTATTAAAACAGGCAAGAGAATGTGCGGAAGATTATCTTGCTTCTCTGGAATTAAAAAAAGAGACAGTTCAGTTTGATTATAATCCTGTACATAACTTTTAATAATATTGACAGAAAACACACAGAAAGGAAGCAAAGAAATGGCATTAAGAAAAATCAGGGAAATCGGAGATCAGATTTTAAATCAGCCTTGTAAGGAGGTAAAAGCAATTACACCGAGAACCATGGATTTGATTGATGATATGCTTGATACGATGTATGAAGCATGTGGAGTAGGACTTGCAGCGCCTCAGGTTGGTGTATTAAAAAGAATTGTTGTCATAGATGTCGGTGATGGACCGATTTTAATGATTAATCCCAAAATTATTGAAACATCGGGAGAGCAGACCGGTTCTGAAGGATGTTTATCCGTTCCCGGAAGAAACGGACAGGTGACAAGACCCAATTATGTGAAGGCAATTGCTTATGATGAAAATCTTGAACCGTATGAAATAGAAGGTACGGAACTTCTTGCGCGTGCAATCTGTCATGAGCTTGATCATCTGGATGGGAAATTGTATGTGGATCTTGTAGAAGGTGAACTTATGTACAATGATGTCATGGAGGATGAGGAGGACTAATATGAAAATTGTTTATATGGGAACCCCCGATTTTGCCGTAGGTGCGCTGGAAAGCCTTTTGGCAGCAGGCCATGAGGTGGTTTTGGTTGTGACACAGCCGGATAAACCACAGGGGCGAGGGAAAGCAGAGAAATGCACACCGGTCAAAGAGTGTGCACTAAAGCATGATATTCCGGTATTTCAACCGGTTAAAATCAAAACGCCGGATTCGGTAGCGTATTTAAAACAGTTTGAAGCAGATGTGTTTGTGGTTGCTGCGTTTGGACAGATTCTTTCCCAGGAAATCTTGGATATGCCCAAATACGGATGCATCAATATACATGCCTCTCTTTTACCAAAATACAGAGGTTCCGCACCGATTCAATGGGTTATTCTGAATAAAGAAAAAGAAACAGGCGTAACCATTATGCAGATGGATGCCGGAATTGATACGGGAGACATGCTGTTGCAAAAAGGATTTGCGTTAACAGGAAAGGATACGGGAGAGACCGTACATGATAAGCTGAGTGCGCTTGGCGCAGAGTTGATTGTTGAAGCTTTGCGTGCGTTGGAAGAAGGCGCATTAACTCCGGTGGCTCAGACGGAAGAAAACACCTGTTATGCACCTATGCTCACCAAATCAATCGGTTGTATTGACTGGACAAAAGATGCAGATACGATAGATCATTATATTCGCGGTCTTTATCCGTGGCCGGGGACCTATACGTTCCTGGATGGTAAAAAAGTAAAGCTCTTTTCTGCAATTCCGGTGGAACTGGAGCAAGAGGCAAATCCGGGTGAGGTTGTGTGTGTTGAAAAGGATTCTATTATGGTTGCAACCGGTAACGGTGCGCTTATCATTACGGAATTACAGCTGGAAGGGAAAAAGCGTATGCCGGTGAAAGACTTTTTATTAGGATATAAAATAACACCGGGAATGTGTTTTTGTGCAGAATGATATTTAGTAAAGGGCCGGAGAGAAAGTGCGTCCGGATGATGTGGAGGAAAACAGGTGGCTGCAGAAAATGATGAGCTCCTTTTAAGACGTCTTGCGATGGAGATTCTGTTGGAAGCGGATAAGGAAAAAGAGTTTGGAAATACAATTCTAAAAAGTGTTCTTGATAAATATGATTATCTGGACGGTAAAAAGAAAGCATTTGTTAAAAAGCTTGCAATGGGATGTTTAGAGCGTAGGATTCAGTTAGATTATGTGATTAATCTTTATGCCAAAACGAAAACGGCAAAGATGAAGCCGGTTATTAGAATTCTTCTTGAAATGGGTGCTTATCAGATTCTTTTTATGGATCAGGTATATGATTCCACAGCATGTAATCTATGTGTAAGTCTTGCGCAGAAGAAAGGATTTTCGTCTTTATCAGGTTTTGTAAACGGAATTCTTCGGACAATCTGCAGGGAAAAGGAGCAGATTCCCTGGCCGGATTATCAGAAAGAAAAAATGGAGTATTTGCATGTGTTCTACTCGCAACCCAAGTGGTTGATTTCTCTTTTGACAGAACAATACGGCGAAGAAACGGCAGAAGAGATGCTGAAAGGTTTTGGCTGTGAACCGGAAACTTCAATACGTTTTCCGGAGTCTGTTCCTAAAAAACGCCGTGATGCGCTGATGGATGCATGGGAACAAGCGGGAATAGAGGTGACGCGCCAAACACTTTTGCCATATGCTTGCAGTGTGCGCGCGACAGACAGAATCAGTAATATGGAAGGCTTTGAAACCGGAGAATTTGTTGTTCAGGATATCAGTTCCATGCTTGTCTGTGAATGCGCCGGAATGAAAGCGGGAGATGTCGTGTTTGATGTATGTGCTTCGCCCGGAGGAAAAACGCTTCATGCGGCAGATAAATTGCAAGGTACCGGTCAAATATATTCTTTCGACTTAACACCAAAGAAAGTGGACTGGATTATAGAAAATGCAGAGCGACTTGGGTATGATACAATTACGGCAAAGGTTTTGGATGCTACAAAGTATGAAGAAGCATACAAAGAAACGGCAGATGTTCTTTTAGCAGATGTACCTTGCTCCGGAATGGGTGTAATTGCCAGAAAGCAGGATATTTCGCACAATCTTTCGGAAGAGAAACTGGAAAGTCTGGTTTCTTTGCAAAGGGAGATTGTCGCGAATGTAAGCAGATACGTTAAAAAGGGAGGAACCCTTGTTTACAGTACCTGCACATTAAATAAAAAGGAAAATGATGAGAATGTTGCATGGATTACAGAAGAACTGGGATTTCACAGAGTGTCTTTGAAAGAAAAAATTCCTCAGGAATTCCATCCGTATCTGAATGATGACGGAACGCTTCAGTTATACAGAGGTAAGCTGCCTTGCGACGGATTTTTCATAGCAGTAATGATAAAGGATTGAAAGAAGAAATGAGTGAAACGTCATTGTATGTATTGAATGAAAAAAAAGATATCAAGTCATATACATTGGACGAATTGAAAGATGAGTTAAAAAGCATGCAGTTACCTGCTTTTCGTGCAAAGCAGATGTACGAATGGCTTCATGTAAAGCTGGTGCCCGGTTTTGATGAGATGACGAATCTGCCCCTTGCGTTAAGAAAGCAGTGTGAAGAAACGTTTCATTTCATGGGATTGGAACCGGTGACAGTACAGGAATCAGCCATTGACGGGACAAAGAAATATTTGTTTCGTCTTTATGACGGAAATTATGTGGAAAGTGTCTGGATGAAATATCACCATGGAAATTCTGTTTGCATTTCGTCACAGGTTGGGTGTAAAATGGGATGTCGGTTTTGTGCATCTACTTTAGACGGATGGGAAAGAAATCTTACACCCTCCGAGATGCTTGAGCAGATTTATGCCATTTCAAGAGAAACAGGAGAACGTGTTTCAAACGTTGTAGTAATGGGGACCGGTGAGCCCTTAGATAATTATGAGAATCTTTTACGATTCATTAAACTGTTAACGGATGAGAACGGTTTGCATATCAGTCAGAGAAATATTACTGTTTCTACATGCGGACTTGTGCCGATGATAAAAAAGCTGGCTGATGAGAAACTTCAGATAACGCTTGCGTTGTCTTTACACGCGCCTACGGATGAAAAGCGTCGCGAATTGATGCCGATTGCAAAAAAATATTCTTTGCAAGAGGTAATGGAAGCTTGCCGTTATTATTTTGAACAGACGGGGCGCAGGATTAGCTTTGAATATGCGCTTGTGAGTGGCGTGAACGATAATGATGAGGAAGCAAAGCAGCTTATTGGACTAATCCGGGGCATGAATTGTCATGTAAATCTGATTCCGGTAAATCCGATTAAAGAAAGAGATTATGTTTCGACGCAGCACGAACAAGTGCAGCGATTTAAAAAACTGCTTGAAAATAGCGGAATAAATGTTACTATAAGAAGGGAAATGGGCCGGGATATAGACGGCGCATGCGGCCAGCTTAGAAGAAAAGTACAAAGCGGTGAATAAATGCCGGTGCGGAGGATACAAAGGTGATTAAAGCATTTTCCATAACCGATATAGGGAAAAAGCGACAATTGAATCAGGATTTTGTCTTTACTTCCGAACTACCGTTGGGAAGTTTGCCGAATATGTTTGTGGTGGCTGACGGAATGGGAGGTCATAAGGCGGGCGATTTCGCATCAAAATACACTGTCAAAACAATGATAGAAGAGGTGGTGCGTTCCAAAGATGACCGGCCGGTAGAAATACTTCGGAATGCAATCAGGTCTGCGAATGAGTTCGTGAGGCGGAAAGCACATGATGATGCTAACATGGTCGGCATGGGAACGACGGTTGTTGCGGCGACGTATAAAGAAGATATATTGTATGTTGCAAATGTCGGCGACAGCAGACTGTATGTTGTAAATGATAAAATATCTCAGATTACAAGAGATCATTCCCTTGTGGAAGAAATGGTGCGCATGGGAACGCTTGACCGTGAGGCGGCGCGTAACCATCCTGATAAAAATATTATTACAAGGGCTGTAGGCGCAACCGAATATATTAATGTTGATTTTTTTGAAGTTGGTTTGAAGCCCGGGGATATTGTATTAATGTGTACAGACGGACTTACCAATATGATGGAAGACAATGCAATTCATGAGATTCTTCTTAAGAAGACTTCGTTGGAACAAAAAGCGAAGGAATTGGTAGATGGAGCAAATGATAATGGCGGCAGTGATAATATTGCTGTAGTGTTGATAGAGTTAGTGGAGTAAGTGTGAGGTAAGATATGATTAAAATGGGTATGATGATAGGAGACAGATACGAAATACTTGAACCTATCGGAAACGGCGGTATGTCGGATGTATATAAAGCAAAATGTCATAAGCTGAATCGTTTTGTTGCGGTAAAAGTGCTGAAGCAGGAATTTAGTGAAAATACTGAGTTTGTATCTAAATTCAGAACGGAAGCACAAGCGGCAGCAGGCTTGATGCACCCTAATATTGTTAATGTCTATGATGTTGGAGAAGAGGGTGGCATTTATTATATTGTTATGGAGCTTGTTGAGGGGATTACCCTGAAGCGCTACATTGAGAAGAAGGCAAGACTTTCCGTGAAAGAAGCTGTCAGTATTGCAATCCAGATTTCTATGGGTATTGAAGCAGCGCATAACAACGGAATTATCCATAGAGATATTAAGCCGCAGAATATTATTATCAGCAAGGAAGGTAAAGTGAAAGTTACCGATTTTGGTATTGCGAAAGCGGCAACAAGCAATACTATTACCTCAAATGTGATGGGAAGTGTACATTATACTTCTCCGGAACAGGCACGAGGCGGTTTCAGTGATGAAAAGAGTGATATCTATTCCATGGGTATTACAATGTTTGAAATGTTGACGGGAAGAGTTCCTTTTAATGGCGAGACGACAGTCGCAATTGCCATTAAACATATTCAGGAAGAGATGCCTTCACCGCGAAATTATGTACCGGAGATACCTATCAGCGTAGAGCAGATTGTATTGAAATGTACACAGAAGAGTCCGGACAGAAGATATCAAAAAATGCCGGAGTTGATTGAAGATTTAAAGAAATCATTGATTAGTCCGAACGAAGATTTTGTACGCATTGATAACGGAGAGCAGGGTGCGGTAACCCGGGCTGTTTCGGAGACGGAGCGTGCACAAATCAAACAGGAAGTGCGTCAGACAGGGCCTATTTCGGCAGCGGCGTCAAACGGCATTGCGCTGCAGACACCGCCACCTGTACAACAGCCGAAACGTAAAGTGGTTGATGAAAGTGCTTCGCCTGTAAGAAGAGTCAGAACAGGGGATGAGAAGGAAAGCATGATTAAGCGCCCCGAACCGGAAAAAGTCAGGAAACCGCGCCCTTCACAACCTGTGAAAAAGGTGCAGGCGAAACCGCAGACACGTTCAAAGGCAGAAGTGTTTGACGATGATGAGGAAGATACTCCGGCAGAAAAGATTAAGACGATTATTATTATTGTTCTGGCTGTAATTATCGGGTGCCTGTTTATCTATTTTATCGGTGCGGTTATCGGTGTATGGGGAGGAAAAGCTTCTCAAGACCCCGGCACTGTCGGACAGGAACAGGTACATGTTCCGAATATAGTGGGAAATGACTTGGAAGATGCGAAAAAAGCGCTGGATGAACTTGGTTTGAAATATGAAATTGAATACCAGACATCCGTGACAGAAACGCATAACAGTATTTTGAGTACGGATCCGGAAGCGAATGAGAAAGTTGCACAGGGAACCAGCGTGAAGTTGGTTGTGTCTAATAATGGTGGTGTTGAGTTGCCGAATGTAGTATTGTATTCGGAAGCAGAAGCGACGGCAGCATTGGAGCGAGAAGGATTCAAGGTTGTTAAATTGGAAGAACAGAGTAATGAGATTATCCGTGGAAATGTCATTTCACAGGAACCGGCAGGTGGTACACTTGTGGCGCGGGGTAGTGAGGTTGTGATTGTAATCAGTCTCGGTCGTGTAAATTCGGATATTTCGATGCCGGATTTAACGAATATGACAGAAGAAGAGGCGAAAGCTAAGCTTGAAGAACTTGGGCTGGTTTGCGAATCTGTCAGTGAGACGTACGATGATAATGTTGAAAAAGGTCGTGTTTGTTATCAAAGCTACACCGTTGGTGCTACGATTGAAAAGGGAACCAAGGTAGAAATAAAGTTAAGTATGGGACCTGAACCAAGATATTATTCCTGCGATTTGAAGGTGGATGCACCGCCGGAGTATGAGGGCGGAGTTGCGAACGTTGTATTGAAAACTCCTGACGGGGCAGAATTGTTTAACACAACAACTTCTTCGTTCCCGGTACCGATTAAATTGACACAGATTTATGGTGTTTCAACAGGAGTGGTAACTATTACATTTACAATATATGTGGAGCAGGATACTGTAGATGCGGCAGGAAATCCGATTACGGAAATGGTACCTGCGCAGAATTATCATTCATATGAGGTGACGTTTGAATAATGTCTGATACAAATGCAGAGAATGGTGTACGCAAAGGAAAAATGATGAAGGGAATTGCCGGTTTTTATTATGTTCATGTTCCGGGAGAAGGGATTTATGAATGTAAAGCAAAAGGCATTTTCCGTAAAGATGGCAAGAAGCCTCTGGTGGGTGATGAGGTGGAATTAAAGTGTCTGGATGCTGAGAGGAAACTCGGAAACATTACGGCACTTTTGCCGCGTAAAAGTGAATTAATCAGACCTGCAGTGGCAAACATTGATCAGGCTTTGATTGTATTTGCGGTGACAAAACCGCAGCCAAATTATAATCTTTTAGATCGATTTCTGATTATGATGAGAAGTCAGGGGTTAAAATGTCTGATTTGTTTTAATAAAACGGATTTAACGACAGAGGATGAAGTGGCCGAAATTCAGAAGGCGTATTGTGATTGTGGTTGTGATGTGTTTTTTACCAGTGTGAAGGAAGGTATGATGCCGAAAGAACTGAAAGAGCGCATTGCCGGCAAAACAACAGCAATTGCCGGTCCGAGCGGTGTGGGGAAATCCTCTTTGATGAATGCATTGTTTGGTGTGACTAAAATGGAAACAGGAGAAATTAGTTCCAAAATAGAAAGAGGAAAACATACGACAAGGCATTCGGAGTTATTTGTTTTAGAAGGAGAGTCTGAACCGGCCTATCTGATGGATACACCGGGATTTAGTTCGCTGGATATTTTGTCGGAAGAAGATGATATAGGATGGTTTTATCCTGAATTTGAGAAGTATGAATCGCAGTGCCGTTTTCAGGGATGTGCCCATATCAGTGAGCCGGATTGCGGGGTAAAAAATGCATTGGGTGAAGGGAAAATAAGCGAATTGCGCTATCGAAATTATGTGCAATTATATGAAGAACACAAATCGAGAAAAAAATACTAAATAAGGACAGGAATGCATATGAGAGAAAGAATACTGGCACCGTCTATACTGGCAGCGGACTTTACAAAGCTGGGAGAACAGATAAAAGAAGTAGAGGAAGCGGGAGCCAAATATTTACATTTTGATGTTATGGATGGGATGTTTGTTCCCTCCATATCATTCGGTATGCCTGTGCTGCAATCAATCCGTAAGGTGTCTGATATGGTATATGATGTACATCTTATGATTGAAAAGCCGGAACGCTATATTGATATTTTTGCAAAATATGGTGCAGACATTATAACGGTGCATGTTGAGACCATTGAAAATCAGGAAATTCTAAAAAAGATTAAGTCCCTGGGGGTAAAGGTAGGACTTTCCCTGAACCCCGAAACGCCGATTGAAACGGTTTATCCTTATCTGGAGTATGTGGACATGGTTCTTGTAATGACTGTTCATCCGGGATTCGGCGGACAAAAATACATCGATGATTGTACGGATAAAGTAGCAGCATTGTTTGCAGAGATTCAGAGCCGTAATCTGGAAGTTGATATTGAAGTGGATGGCGGTATATCCATGGAGACCATCCATAAGCCCTTGAATGCAGGGGCTAACGTAATTGTTGCCGGTTCGGCTGTTTTTACGGATACGCCGTTTGAAAGCGCAAAGATGTTGTTGGAAAGAATCAAACAATAAATAAAGTGTGAAGCCCTTGTTGCTGTGTATTAGAAACGGTGACAGGGGTTTTTTGATTCAAGAAAGTGCCGAAAGCGAGGCATATCGTTCTTTTTCAAAACAAGAGGTTGACAATTATCAACCGATATGATATTTTTAGGATGGAAATGTTAAGAATGTATAAGCGCGTATACGACAAGCAACTATATTGACGAAAGGGAAAAGAAGCATGTTAGCATACTTTTTGAAATGTTTGTTTGGAGTCAGCATTTTGACAATATTGATTCTGTTAATCAGAAAAACAGGAATGAAAAAGTTGTCAAAACGCTTTGTGTATGGAAGCTGGATTGTAATACCGATCTTTATGGTTTTGGTTGCTTTTGTGAAAATTCCGATTCCGGAACAGATTGCGAGGTTTGGAGCCGAAATAGAAGACAGGGTGGTAGAAATCCATGCTTTGGCCGAGGGAAATGAAACCGAGCTTGAGAAAGACGATTTCGGTAAGGATGAATTGCAGTCTGCACCTCAATCCGGCGAGGAAAACCGGCAGGAGGAAGTCTTGGAGAAATCGGAAGAGGGAAAGGGGAATGCCATTCGTATTTGGAGCGTTGTGAAAGTGATAGGGGTTGCCGGTTACGCTCTTTGTGTTGTCCTGATCGTAGCATATATCGTTTCTACCAATGTAAGATTCGAACATCGATGCAGGCACAGCAGAGTTTATTTGTGCGCAACCAAGAACTTTAAGTTGCCGGTCTATGAAATGGATGGAATTGCAACACCGTTTCTTCTCTGGGCAACCATATATGTCCCGCCTGGCATGACAGAGGAAGAACTTCGTTATGCAATGATTCATGAAGAAGGACATTTCAGACATGGAGACGGTTTTTGGGTGATGATAAGATATCTTATCTTTGCTTTCTTCTTTTTCAATCCGATTATCTGGCTGGCGCATTTGTACTCGGGATATGATTGCGAATTGGCCTGCGATGAATTTGTAATGAGGAACATTGATACCAAAGATTACAGAAACTATGGAAGCTGTTTGCTCGATGTCATTAAGAAAAGTAAAAAAGTAAGTGAGAGAGTATTGCTTTCTACCAATATGAAATCTGAGAAGCGGTTGATTCGTGCAAGAATTGAGAATATCGCGATGCGCCAACAACATAAGATAGGGGTTATGTTTGTTGTTGTGTTTCTTTTGCTGATTGCTTCCGGATGTGCTTTGATGAGCAAGAATGTCAAAACAGAATCAGAACCGACGTCGGAAATCGCTTCGGAAAATCTGTCGGAAGAAGTAGAAGAAAAAAGCGAAAAGAAACCTTTTGAGTATGTTGATCCTACTGCGGATGATATTTTGCGGGACGGAGGCGGATTTGGTGTAGTGAGATGTTATATCAATGAGAATCCGGATGGTAGCGCAGAGGGGCGTTTTGGTGATGTTACATTTCAGATTCCCAAGGAATGGAAAGGCAGATACACATCATTTGTTTTTCAGGATAGCCTCTGGTTTTATTTGATAGATTCCTGGGAGCCGGAATGTGGTTGGTGTTATGTGTTATGTGGTTTTGAACGGTCTGAAAGTGAGGACGAAATTTTTTGGGGGACAAAAATAGGCGAAACAGACGAGTACGTTTATTCATTTTTTGCCAAGGAAGATTATCCGCCGCCCGGTGAGTCAGAATTGTATTTAGAATATCTTGATATGGGAGAATTGGCATGGCAAATCGGAAACTCTGCTGTGATCGAGGGTGATGATTCGAAAGTGCAGACGCAGGATGAGGACTTCATTTTCCCGATGAGCTCTAAGCAAGTTATTTCGGACGAAAGTATAGAAAAACTTACTTTGGAGGAGCTGAAAATAGCAAGGAATGAAATCTATGCACGACATGGTCTGATATTCCATAATGAAGAACTATATGATTATTTTATTTCGTTTGATTGGTATGTTCCGTTTATTGACAGTGAAGACTTTGATGAAAGCATGCTATCTGAAACAGAGCAAACGAATATCCAAAAAATACGAAACAGAGAAGAAGAACTTGGTGTTATACCGGAATGGAATAAATAGCCTGCAAATAAAAAGTCAAGGCTAAATTGAAAGAACTTTGAAAATTTTATACAGGTTGAAAATTAGGTATCAAAATAAGACCACCACACCAGTGCTGGTCTGAAAGTCGTAGTAATGATTAGGA
>SVFH01000008.1 GCA_015056945.1 Lachnospiraceae bacterium
AATAGTCGGTAAAGATATTTTGTAGTATATTCATAAGACTATTATGAGGGAAAAAGAGACAAAAGAAAAGCCCTACCCCTCATGAATGAGGGGCAGGGGAGTTGAATAGGCGAAGCCTATTTTTTATTGCAGAGGGAAGATTTTGTCTCACTAAATTTTTCCGGCAAATAAATAGGAATGATAGAATGTAGTGAAAAATATAAAATTTAAGTCTGTAAAAATTTCAAAGAGGAGCAATTGCTTGTTTTGAAAAAGATATCTGATAGTATAAATGTTGTATTATTACATAATAAGCAATTTGTGTGAGGGAGAAAGAACGATGAAAAAAATGTTAATGAAAGTCCTGGCAGCGTTTCTTTTGGTTGTGCTTCTGGCAAGTACAAACGGTATTACAGTGCTTGCAGAGGGAGGGGCAGAAGAAGTACGGGATGCTTATAATTCGGAGGAGTCTGCAGATGATGAAACATCCGAATCGGAAGAAAGCACAACAGAGGAGACAACCGGGGAAGCGGTTTCTGAAGATGAAAGTGTATCAGAAGAAACGGAGGAGGAATCGTCTGCAGAAGAAAGTGTATCAGAAGAAGCAGAGGAGTCTTCAGCAGAAGAAAGTGCATCAGAAGAAGAGGAGTCTTCAGCAGAGGAAAGTGCAGCAGAAGAAGAGGAGTCTTCAGCAGAGGAAAGTGCAGCAGAAGAAGAGGAGTCTTCCACAGAGGATATGGTTGTGGAGGATGAGGAGATTCCGGTTGACGCACAAGGTGCTGCCATAGTGCATAGCGGTACCTGGGGAGATTCCGTCACATGGACGCTTGATGAAGAGGGGGTATTAACCGTTACACAGGATGAAACGGTAGCATATGAATATTTTACGGATACCGCACCTTGGAGCGAATATGCAGGGGATGTAAAGAAGCTTGTATGGGGAGCAAACTGTCTGAAAAAGTATGGTAATGTGGTTTTAAGTGCGATTTCTTTTGGTGATTCAAAATGGAATTCTTCCGCACAGAGGTATGAAAATGATTATCCAAACATGGAAGCAATAGAATTTACTGAGAAGGTATCCATGGAATACATAACGGATATGTCCTCTATGTTTGAGGGTTGCAGTAGTTTATCAAGTCTTGATGTAAGCGGCTTTGATACGGGAAACGTAACAGGTATGTCCTTTATGTTTGCTGATTGCAGAAGTCTGACGAGTCTTGATGTAAGCGGCTTTAATACTGCAAACGTAACAAGTATGTCCTATATGTTTGATGATTGCAGTGGACTTACAAGTCTTGATGTAAGCGGCTTTGATACAAGCAATGTAACAAATATGTCCGATATGTTTTCCGGTTGCAGTAGTCTTACAAGCCTTGATGTAAGTGGCTTTGATACAAGCACTGTAACAGGTATGTCTTTTATGTTTGATGATTGCAGTGGACTTACAAGTCTTGATGTAAGCGGCTTTGATACGGGAAAAGTAACAAGTATGTCCTCTATGTTTCGGAGGTGCAGTGGTTTTACAAGTCTTGATGTAAGTGGCTTTGATACAAGCAATGTAACAGGTATGTCCTCTATGTTTTCCGGTTGCAGTGGTCTTACAAGTCTTGATGTAAGCGGCTTTGATACAAGCAATGTAACAAATATGTCCGATATGTTTTACAATTGCAGTAGTTTAACAAGTCTTGATGTAAGTGGCTTTGAGACGGGAAAAGTAACATATATGTTCTCTATGTTTTATGATTGCAGAAGTCTTACGAGTCTTGATGTAAGCGGTTTTGAAACGGGAAACGTAACAAGTATGTCCTCTATGTTTTCCGGTTGCAGTGGTCTTACGAGTCTTGATGTAAGCGGTTTTGAAACGGGAAACGTAACAAGTATGTCCTCTATGTTTCAGAGGTGCAGTGGTTTTACAAGTCTTGATGTAAGTGGCTTTGATACAAGCACTGTAACAAGTATGTCCTCTATGTTTTCCGGTTGCAGTAGTCTTACAAGCCTTGATGTAAGCGGCTTTGAAACGGGAAAAGTAACAAGTATGTCCTCTATGTTCAATACTTGCAGAAGTCTGACGAGTCTTGATGTAAGCGGCTTTGAAACGGGAAAAGTAACAAGTATGTCCTCTATGTTTCGGTGGTGCAGTGGTTTTACAAGTCTTGATGTAAGTGGCTTTGATACAAGCACTGTAACAAGTATGTCCTCTATGTTTTCCGGTTGCAGTAGTCTTACAAGCCTTGATGTAAGTGGCTTTGATACAAGCACTGTAACAAGTATGTCCTCTATGTTTTACAATTGCAGTAGTTTAACAAGTCTTGATGTAAGTGGCTTTAATACTGCAAACGTAACAAGTATGTACTCTATGTTTAATGGCTGCAGTAGTCTTACAAGTCTTGATGTAAGCGGCTTTGATACGGGAAAAGTAACAAGTATGTCCTCTATGTTTTCCGATTGTTCGCTTTTGAAAAAACTAAACCTTTCTAACTTTGATTGCAGTAAAGTAACTGATGCATCGTCTTATTTTTACGGATGTGTCAGTCTGGAAGAAATAGAAGTTCCGTTGAAGTTACAGGTATCGATATCATTACCGAATGCCTCTGAATGGAATCAATGGCATAAGAAAGACGAAGCGACCACTTATACTGCTCTGCCTAAAAATTTGACACAGAGTATTACATTGGTGCGCAGTCTTCGTGATGACATTATTGGTCTTACAGGGCTTTATTTCGAGCAGGAACAGATTGAAATATGCCGGAATAATTCTTTTTACCCGAGTTTAAAAAAAGAACCGGAGAATGCGAATGATCAAAGGCTTGTATGGACATCATCCAATCCGGCTGTCGCATCTGTATCTGCGAGTGGGATGGTTTATATAAATAATCTTGTTGGTGAAACGGTCATTACCGTAAGAGCACTTTCCAATCCGGAGGTTTATGCAACGTGTAAGATTATTGTAAACGGCAAGGCTTCTGACTTAGAAGTATCCATTGATTGTCCCTTGGACGAGCAGACTTGGGAGTATGTTATGTTTGTGGGAGATTCCTATGAATTGGATTTGCAATGGGATAACGGAGATCCGTGGGAAGAGGTGATTTATGAAACTTCAGATGATGTGGTAGAAGTGAAGAACGGTAAGTTGACAGCAAAGAAAACGGGAGCGGGTTATCTGGATGTTTACGCTAAATGCGGCGAGGCTATAGGACCGGAAACGTCGATTGAATATTGTGTTTATGAAGAAGCGGGAAAGCCGATACTGAATACAGAACAGGTAGTGTTTGACATGCATAGTACCGATGCAGAAGATAAGGAATTTCTGTTACAGGCAGATGTTATTAACCGTGATGCGACGCATGGCAATGTAACCTTCAGTATTTCCGGAAGTGATGACTTTAAGATGACAGACAATGGTGATAATACGGCAACCATTCAGTTTCTTGGTTATTATCCGGCTGAAGCTGTCGTTACGGTAACTTCCGTGGACGGAAGTAAGAAGAGCACAAAGTGTAGTGTGAAAGCAACAATTAAAACAAATGCAATTTCAGTTGAGAGTACTCTTCCGATGATGAATCCGGTTTCCTATATTCTTTTACCCGGCAAAACGGCACAGTTAAAGGCAGTGGTGACACCTGCAAACGCAAATATGAAGAACGTACGTTGGGAAAGTACAAATCCTTCTGTAGTAAGTGTCGATGCAAAAGGAAAGATAAAGGCACATGCATTAGGAAGTGCAACAATATATGCATATGCCACGGACGGAAGTGGAGTATACGGATATTGTTCGATTTATGTGCGAAACCCTGTTCGAAAAATTTCTTTGAAAGCAATGCAAAATAATCAGGAGTGTACGGACAACGTGGTTGCACTGTATGGACCGGAGTGGCATTCCTCTTTCACGGTGCAAAGTGTTGTATTTGATAAGGATGGATACAGTGACAGTAATCATGTTTACGGTGGTTTGGAGTGGAAGATTTCCGGCAATGGTGCAAAGAATGCTTGCGTATTTAGTAATACTGTTTATTATACAAATCCGGGAACTATTACCGTGACGGCAACCGCGCTTGATGGAAGCAGGAAGAAAGCGTCCATGAAGGTTAAGGTGGAACAGCATGTTTATCAGTTAGAAGCAAAAGCACCTAAGAATGTATATGCATTTACAAATGCAGAGGAAACATATTGGCAGATGGGAATTCCTTCCAAAGATACAACTCTTACACCGGTCATGAAGTATAATGTCGGTGGAGCTGCACCTGATGCAAAATGGAAGAAATATGAAATTATTTTATCAGATGAAGCCAAAGAAGTGATGCAGGTGAATAAGAAAGGGACAGGTATTGTTATTGCCAAAGGGGCAACGCCGGGAGATTATGAAGTGACTTTTAAGTCCCTTGATGATACCCGCAATGTAACAGACAGTGTCATTATCCGTATTTCGGATTCGGTTTCTGATGCCAAGATTATATGGCCTTCCAATGTAACACCTACAGGTCAGACACAGATGCTTGCAGAGGGCAGTAAGCTTAGTTTATCGGCAAGTGTAAACGGAAAAGTTAAGAATGCATCGTATCAGTATACATGGAGTCTGGAAGGAGATGAGGCAAATGAGGGAGCGGCCCTGATTTCATCCAAAGGAGTTCTTGATTTAACGAAAGCAAAGGCCGGGGACGGATATTCTTTGAACCTGTCAATCAGTAAGGCAGGAGAAGAGGTTTCAAGTGTAACGCAGGGTATTTGGGTTACAGCGAAACCGGATAAGGAGAATGTAAAACTGATGCTTTCCGGAATTGATGAGGAATTCCCGTCAGAGACGACACCTGTGTATGCAGCTAAAGGGAAAGGTGTTCGTGCAGCCATATCACAAAATCCGGCGTTTCTCTATCAGTTAAGCGGCGGAAAGAAAGGCGTACTTCGCATTGAAGAATCCGTAAACGGATACATGCTTTATACAGATGGCGTCGGAACCGCCAAAGTAACCGTGAAGGCAATGGATGGCAGTAACTTTAAGAAGGATTTCACCATCAAAGTAGTGAAACCGGAAGAAGCAGTGGCACAGTTTATTGTACCGAAAGGAACCATTTCTTTATCGGGCAAACAACCTGAATATATTCAATATAAGCTTCTTACCAAAGAGGGAGAGGTTCCGACGGACTGCAGAATCAAATGGGAAATTTCCGACCGCAATAAGGTCTTCTTCCTTACGGAAGGGCCAAATGTAAAGGAGATGATTACCAATCAGGCATCCGGAACAGTTCCAATCATGGGTAACAATGCGACATTAAGGAATGTAACCCTGAAGGGAACAACACTGGATGGCAGCAACAAAAAGGTAACCGTTAAGATTAAGGTAGATGACTGGTTTAAGGTTATGATGAGCAACAGTGTTTTTGCAGTTTATCCGCAGAATACCGCAAGGTATATGGAAGAGACGAGAAAACCATTGCTGATTCACGGCAAATCCATGAAGTTTGATGTTCATTGCAATTACATAGGATACAGTAAGAATCGTCTGACTTATGAATATGCAGGATATGCGGAAGACGGAACAATCATCAATGCAGACGAAATGAAGAAACTTGGTGTCACCTTCAAAAACGGAGTCCTGAAAGTGGCAGCCAACAGTACCTACAGCGGCAAAGTACTTGTGAAGGTCGGATATACGAAACCGTCGAACATAGAGCCTAGTGAATGGAGAACCTGTGAGGTGCAGATTAAAGCACCTGTTACCAAGGTAAGTATTCAGAACACAGCCGGAGAGGCCGTTTCCAAGGTAACAGCAGCACCCGGTGAAAGTATTGCATTCAAAGCAAACGTAACCGGCAAAAAAGAAGATTCCCCGATCTATCAGGGCGTAACCTGGACGGTAAGCGATAAGAAGTACGCAAGTGTAACCAAGGACGGTGTTGTCACAATTGCAGCAAATGCACCAAAGAAAAAGGCAATCAAAGTAATAGCAACCGCCGCAGACGGAAGTAAGAAAAAGGGAGTTGTTACAATTACAGTGAAATAGGTAAGCAGATAAAAAGAGCGTGGTAAAAATGCCATGCTCTTTTACGTTTGTCACCAAATAGATACCGTATATCACTTTTTTTACAGGATTAATAAAAGGTGTGATAGGATGATTTTGCAGTAAGAGAGGGAAATGCTGAAAATTCAGAAGCTTATTTTAGGAGGAAAAAATGAAAAAGAGAGTAAGTTTAGTATTTGCGGCAGTTCTTACAATGATGTTAATGATTGCGGGATGCCAAAAGGAAGAAGAGGTTGCGCAGGTGGCTGCGCCGAGTCCGGAGTTTGTTGCATGGAGCGAGAGTGGATTGTAATCCGAACAAAGATATCAGTGTTTTAAAGAATTTCAAAAACCTGGAATGTTTAAATATTATGTCCATAGAAGCAAAAGATACGAAGGTGATTAATAAGTTAAAGAATTTAAAACAGATTTACAAATAAAAAAATTTATTGTGCCATATTTAAAGAGTTTTTTTATTGACAATAGGTAAGTCCCGGTGGTATAACAAAATAGTAAATAAATATTGATAAACCGTTGACGCGGAGATAACGGCAATCATGCCTATACAGAGAACCTGTGGTGCTGAGAATCAGGTAAGAAACAAGTTGTCAAATGGACCGCTGAGGGTGCAGTCAAATGTGAGGAATCACAGAGTATTCTGCAACGTGAGGGCATACGTGAGTTGCCGTGGATATGTTGGTATCCTGATAAGAGCATGGTTGGCCCATGAATGCAAGGTGGCACCGCGGATAAGTTGTTATATTCGTCCTTGGCAGAAAGTAAGTTTCTGTCGAGGGCGTTTTTTCGTGCATAGGAAAATCCTATGCACGAAAAAACGCTCCGCTAAGGATGCGCAGCTCGCGGCAAGGAAATTAGTTGCAATGCAACACCGCTCGCGCGCAGGAATGTGCGAAGCACATTCCATTTTTGGACTCCAGTGTCCAAAAGTCATAAACCACATGTGCTTGCACATAAGTGGTTTCATGACCTTGGGACACGCCACAATATGAGCATAAAAGCGGTGCGATAGCGCCGCGATATGCGAATGTTGTGTAGGATTGCGAGAGAGCGAAGCGCGAAGCAATCCGTGGAATCATTAAAAAGAAGGGAATCCATGTAGGATTGCGAGAGAGCGAAAAACGAAGCAATCCGTGGAATCATTAAAAAGAAGGGAATCCATGTAGGATTGCGAGAGCGCGAAGCGCGAAGCAATCCGTGGAATCAGAAAACCACAAATCCATTTGACGTATTTCGTTTTGAGGTTTATCATGGTAAGGAGGGTTATTTATGTTGATGACCAAACGATGGCCCCGCTTGGGGAGAGAAGATTATAGTAATGAAGAAGTGAGTGAACGGCAGCAGTGGCTGCGTGGAATAAAGATATATGTATGGAGGATTGAGTAATGATTTTAAACAATGTAGATTTTGAAACTTATTTTAAACATTATCCGGATGAAAACGGTTATTTCGGTAAGTACGGCGGTTCCTATGTTTCCCCTGAATTACAGGTGGCAATGCAGGATATTACGCAGGCATATTTTACGATTGCAAAGTCCAGCAAGTTCATCAGTGAGCTTCGCAGAATCCGTAAAGAATTCCAGGGACGTCCGACACCGGTTTCTTACCTGGAAAGACTTTCTCAGAAGTATGGTGATGTACAGCTTTACGTAAAGCGTGAAGACTTGAATCACTCCGGTGCACACAAGTTAAATCACTGTATGGGCGAGGCTCTTCTTGCGAAATATATGGGCAAGAAAAAGGTAATCGCTGAGACCGGTGCGGGACAGCACGGTGTTGCACTTGCTACGGCAGCAGCATATTTTGGCTTGGAATGTGATATCTACATGGGTGCGGTTGATATCAAGAAGCAGGCTCCCAACGTGGCAAGAATGAAGATTCTCGGTGCAAACGTAGTGGAAGTAACAGAAGGTCTTCAGACGTTAAAAGAAGCAGTGGATGCGGCTTTTGCGGCATACTGCAAAGAATATAAAGATGCAATTTACTGTATCGGTTCTGTTTTGGGACCTCATCCGTTCCCGATGATGGTACGTGATTTCCAGAGCGTAGTCGGCATCGAAGCACGCGCTCAGTTCCTTGAAATGACAGGAGAACTCCCTGATGCAGTCGTAGCATGCGTGGGTGGCGGTTCCAATGCGGCAGGTATGTTTGCAGGATTCTTAAATGACCCCGTTGAACTTTACGGTGTGGAGCCTCTCGGTCGCGGACCGAAGCTTGGTGACCATGCGGCAAGCTTGAAGTATGGTACCGAAGGCATTATGCACGGTTTTAACAGCATTATGTTAAAAGATGAGAACGGTGAACCGGCTCCTGTTTACTCTGTAGCAAGCGGTCTTGATTATCCTTCAAGCGGTCCGGAGCATGCGTTCTTAATGGATACGGGAAGAGTAAAATACGATGTAGTGGATGATGAGGAAACAGTAGATGCATTCTACGAACTTTCCCGTATGGAAGGTATCATTCCTGCAATCGAAAGTGCACATGCGGTTGCATACGGTATCAAACTTGCAAAGAAGATGGGCAAAGGTTCTGTCTTAATCAACCTTTCCGGTCGCGGTGACAAGGATATGGATTATATTATTGAAAAATACGGCATCCGTTAATCAATACGATATAAAGCCGTCAGGATAACAGAAGAAAGATGAAAGATGCGGTGGTAAGGATGACTTTATCACCGCATTTTCTGAAACGGGAGGTGGAAGCTGTGATGAAAGAAAAAGTAAAAAAAGCATTTCGGACAATACGTTTGACTTTTGTGAATTTCTCGTATCATAGCGGAGGTAAGAATGCGGCTGCGCTTGCGTACTATTTGCTTTTTGCTTTGTTTCCGCTTTTAATCTTTTTATCGAACTTTTTAGGTCTTCTGGAGCTGGACATTTATTCTATTACGGCAACGTTGACAGAGTTCCTGCCAAGAGAAATTGTGGATATTATAGAGAACTATCTCGATTATACTGCGCAGAATTCAAGCCATACCCTGATGTGGTTTGCGTTTGTCTTTTCTGTATGGTTTCCGATGCGTGCGGTGCGCGGCCTGATGACGGATGTGCGAAGAATTTACGGGCTTGGCCGGCCGCATTATCCGGTGGTTCATACGGTGATACAGTTGTTATACACGGTGGTGTTTGTGGCGGTTATTTCCATAACACTTGTGCTTTCTATGATGGGAGAAAACGTAATCACGTTTGTATGCGGATTTTTTCCGAAGGAGATTTTGGACATTTCCGAGTATCTTTTGCGGGCATGGCAGTATCTGCGCTTTTTGCCGATGGGAATACTGATGTTTGTCGCCATTGCAACTTTGTATTTCCTTGCGATTGATGGTAAAAGACCTGTGCGAAAAGTACTCCCCGGCATCTTTCTTTCCATGGTTTCATGGATGGTATTAAGCATTGGTTTTTCCGTATATGTGGAAAATTTTGCAAATTACTCCATCATTTACGGTGCAATGGGAGCAGTGATGATTCTTTTAATCTGGCTGTATCTGTCGGCAAATATTTTACTTTTGGGGGCAGAGTTTAATGTGGCGTTGGAGGAAAGTAAAAAAATATAAGGAGAGGGATGTATAGGATGAATGCGAATAACAGTAAAAAAATGAAATGGATTTTGCCGGTTCTTATTGTGCTACTTGTAATTCTTGTATCGATACCTTTTGTTGTTTTTACGATAAGTAAAAAAAAGACAGGTGATATTAAGTGGAATATATCGATTGCCGAAGCAGAGGCGAATGTAAAAGAAAAGTATCCGGACGCCCTGATTGCCCAAACGGCGGATACCCTTGTATTGACTTCCGGAAATGATGCCCGGGGGCTCTTTTGGGAAGACTTGGAGTGCGTGCGTATTTGGTACGGGTTCAATGAGGTATACGGATTGGAAAAGATTGTGGTATCCATGGAAGAGAGTGATACGGCCGATTTTGATTCTATTTTACAGAAATTGACTGAACGCTACGGAGAGGCTGAAATAACGGATGAGGGAAGCTTCGGTAAAACTGCTACATGGACAACTTCAAATTTAAGAGTTACATTTGAGAGCGCCGGAGAAGGGAAAACCTTCAAGCTCGACGATGAGAGGGAGGCTGCGTACAGACTGATTTATGAGGAAGAGATTCATGCGTTGCGTGATATTGCACCGGTAAAGTGGTAGTGAGTCTGCTATAAGATAGGTTGCCAAAATACAAACGAGTGAGGCAAGAATCTGACAAAAACTTGTTTTATCATGAACAGAGAAATATTTACAGGAGAGAAAAAATGGCAAATACAAATAAAAATAACAAGAATAGTAAGCAGTATCTTATAATCGGTATTATCGCCCTTGTTCTGGTGGTGTTAAGCGGCGGCAGTATTACGGCGGCATCCGTATTTGATTTCTTCGGTATGGAGGACGCAAATTATGAAGTGACGCAGGACATGGCATGGCAGGAAGATGACGTTGTACGGCCTGATTATGATGATGCACAGACAGGGGAAACAGAAGACGGTTTCGAGGCAGACGTGACAGAGGAAGCTTACGAAGAAGAGCCTGCTGTAACGAACGAAGAAACTGTTTCGGAAGAAACGGCAGCGACGGAGGAAGTAAGTGAAGCCCAAGAGGCAAGTGAAGCAAAGCCGGTTGAAATCAGATATAAATTCCGAAAGAAAGCGTACTTAGACCAGCATTATGAGAAGCACGGAATTGAGATGGGATTTGCTTCCGCACAGGAATACTTAGAAGCGGCAAATGCCATGATTGCGCATCCCGATGTGTTGACAAAGAAAGAAAAAGAAGACAACGATGATGTATATTTCTTAGAGGCTACGGGAGAGTTTGCGGTTGTATCTACGGATGGATATTTAAGAACTTACTACCTGGCAGACAAAGATTATTTTGAACGCCAGTAAAAGAGATGTAAGCGGGAGCGAAAGGAACGATGGAGCAGGAATCCCTTATTTTTCATATTGATGTGAATAGTGCCTTTTTGTCGTGGAGCGCCGTTTGGCGCTTGGAACACGGGGAAACCACGGACCTTAGGGAGATTCCGTCTGCGGTAGGCGGTGATGCGTCCACCAGACACGGCATTGTACTTGCTAAGTCTACGCCGGCAAAGAAGTATGGAATTAAGACGGCGCAGCCGTTGGCAGAGGCAAGGCGTCTTTGTCCGAATCTTGTGGTAGTTCCGTCTGATTTCGAAGTATATGAGAGATATTCGGATGCGTTTATTTCGATTTTGCGACGCCATTCCGGACTGGTAGAGAAGTTTAGCATTGATGAGGCCTTTGTGGATATCACGGAGCATTTGGGAACATTTGCACCGGAGGAGGCAGACCTGAAAGAAGCAAGACGGAGAAGGGCAGTCACCAAAGCTGAAGAGATCCGCAAAGAAGTATATGAGACGTTAGGTTTTACGGTGAATATCGGTGTTTCCACCAATAAGCTTTTGGCCAAAATGGCGAGTGATTTTCAGAAACCGGACCGTGTACATACGCTTTTTCCGGAAGAAATCAGTCGTAAAATGTGGCCGCTTCCGGTGGAAGACCTTTTATTTGTGGGAAAGGCATCGGCAGCCCGTCTGCGAAGTCTCGGAATCCGGACAATCGGAGAACTTGCACATGCGGATGTAGCTATGTTGCAGGCACATTTCAAGAAGCAGGGTCTGATGTTTTCGCAGTATGCAAACGGTGTGGACAGTGCATTCTTACGTTCCCATCCTGCGGATAATAAGGGGTATGGACATTCTATTACCCTGCCGGTGGATATAAAAGATGAAAAAGAAGCAAAGCAAATTCTTCTGCGGCTGTGCGAGCGTGTCGGCGCACGCCTTCGGGCGGATGAAGTGCATGCGCAGGTGGTTGCGGTGACCATCCGCTACTATGATTTGATCAATACATCCCATCAGCTGATGTTAGAGACGCCGGCAAACGGAAATGACACCCTGCACCGGGCTGCGTGTAAGCTTTTTGATGAGCTTTGGGACCGCTCAACACCGATTCGCCTGCTTGGCGTACGTACCGGTAAAATCGGCAAAGGAGAGGTGGCAAGACAGCTGACTTTATTTGACAGGACAGATTATGAAAAGAAGGAAAAGCTCGATAAAGCATTGGATGAAATAAGAGCCAAATTCGGTTCGGATGCGGTCAGCAGGGCATCTTTAATGCGTTCTAAGTTTGACGAAAACGGAAAAACAGAGTAAAATATAGCCCGTAGTATGAATAGAAAAGACTTTCAGGGAAAAAATAGTTTCAGATAAATGAAAGGAATGGTGAAAGCATGGAACAGTTAGATACGATTGAACAGGTTCGCGCTTTTTTTGCCAAAGATCGTTATGCGACTGAGAGCGGCGCCTACATTGAAGAAGTAGGAGAAAAAACGGCCCGTTGCAGAATGAAACTGACAGATATGCATAGAAATGCAGTCGGAGGTGTAATGGGTGGCGTCTATTTTACTCTCGCTGATTTCGCATTTGCGGTTGCAACAAACCGTACGGAGCAGACGGTTTCCCTGAATGCCAATATTACGTTTTTGTCACCTGCCAAAGGGGAAGAACTGATTGCGACGGCACATTGTATAAAGGATGGACGGACAACCTGTTTTTACGAGATTGATATTACGGATGAATCGGGAAATATGCTTGTGAAAGTGGCAATAAACGGATTTAAGCTTGTGAAGTAGACAAACGGAGTATTATATGAAGTTTGATTGGATGAAAAGAAACAAAGCAATAGTGCTGAAAGCCGGTTTGGTTATGGGGGGCTTTGCCCTCTTTTTCGGCGTGGTTATTTCTACTGCTTTAAAAGGTGGAGCGGTTGTTAATAATGAAACGAACAGTGAATCGTATTCGGATGCGTTGAAATCGGAGATACCTTTGGCGGAAGAAACCACTGTGGAGGAAGCGACGGAAGTTGCTTTTGAAACACAGGTTGGTGCTGCTACATATTTTGACGGAGAAGGCGTTTTGTATCGTCAGCGAAAAGTGGAAGTGACGGAGGCAGAGAAGCTTTACGGGGCAAACATAGAAGTTCTTTCTGCAAATCAGCGTAAGTGGCGCGAAGTCAAAGATGAAGTGGGAAATGTTGCGGTTACAACAGCCGGTAATTATGTGAATATACGTGAAGATGCCGAGGCCGGCGCAGAATTAATCGGTAAGGCATATACCGGCGCGGTAGTAAGCGTTGTCGGTGAAGTGACGGATGACGAAGGTGCCGTATGGTATCAGATTTCATCCGGTGATGTGGAAGGCTATGCATCAGCGGCATATTTTCTGACGGGGGAATCTCTCGTGGAAGAGTTGTCCGATGAAGAAGAATATTTCAATGAAGAATATCTGACCAACAAAGAAGACTGGAAGCTTGCGATTACCTTAGAGGAAGAAGAAAGACTCCGCAAAGAGGAGCTGGAAAAGCTGCGTAAGCAACAGCAGCAGGACCGTGAAACAATTGAGAAAAACCGCAAAAAAGCAGTCGATAAATCAAACGTGGCGACGGAAGAAGCCAAAGAGGCTGCAAGAAACGGAGATACCTCACTTTTGCGTTCACAGATGATTGATTACGCAATGCAGTTCCTTGGTAACCGCTATATTAACGGCGGACAAAGTCTTGTTGACGGAACGGACTGTTCCGGATTCACCTGTTTCATTTATCGGGATTTTGGTTACAGCATCGACAGAACACCTGCGGCGCAGTACCAAAACGCAGGGCGCAGCATATCTCTTGAAGAAGCGCGTCCCGGAGATATTGTCTGCTATGGTAAATCATCCGTAACACACGTGGCTCTTTACATGGGTAATGGTAAAATTATCCATTCTGCAAACTCCAGAAAAGGGGTTGTCATATACGATGTCGGTTATGATAACATTATCGGAATCAAGAGCGTAATGGACTAAGGATGTTGTTTCACATGGAGGAAGTGAAATGTTGATACCCGAGAAATTTAAGGAACGCATGAAACCGCTTCTAAAGGATGCGTATGATGCTTTTGTTGCAACATATGAGGTTCCTGTGCGTGGCGGCTTGCGTGTGAATACGTTAAAAATGTCAAAAGAAGAGTTTTTATCATGCTCTTCTTTTTCCTTGTCTCCGATTCCGTGGGCGGCAAACGGCTTTTATTATGATGGGAAGGACCGACCCGGCAAGCATGCCTTTCATGAGATGGGACTTTATTATATGCAGGAGCCTTCGGCGATGTCTGTGGCGGAGCTTGCGGCAGTGAAACCGGGCGAAATCGTGCTTGACTTATGCGCGGCGCCGGGCGGAAAAAGTACTCAGCTTGCTGCAGCGCTTAACGGAAAAGGACTTCTTGTTTCAAATGAGATTCATCCTGCAAGAAGTAAAATTTTATCACAGAATATGGAACGCATGGGTGTGCGAAATGCCATTGTGACAAACGAAACGCCGCAGGCACTCGCGAAACTTTATTTTCAGGCGTTTGACTGCGTTGTGGTGGATGCGCCGTGTTCCGGGGAAGGAATGTTTCGCAAAGATGAGGAGGCAATCCGTCAGTGGAGTGAAGAAAATGTAACCATGTGTGCTGAGCGTCAGAAAGAAATCCTGGCGGAAGCGGTTAAAATGGTGCGCCCCGGCGGAAGACTGATTTACTCTACCTGTACTTTCGAGCCGGCTGAAAATGAAGAAATGATTACATGGCTTTTGGCTGAATATCCTGAGTTTGAGCCGGGAAAGGTTTGCGCGCACGACTCAATTGTGTTAGGTAATGTACCGGGGACACTGCGTTTGTGGCCGCATTTGTTACAGGGCGAAGGACATTTTGTTGCACTTTTAAATAGAAAAAGTTCCGAAGAGGAGGCCGGTGAAACTTCCGCAGAGAAGCTTGCATTATTTGGCAAAAAGTACGGAAGAATCGGTAAGAAAAATTATCCTGATGCAGCCCGCCTGGCATTGTGGGATGCCTTTGCCAAAGAGTTTTTGGATAAAGAAAAGGCTCCCGAATGGTTTGCGTCCAAAGCACTGAAAGCGAGAATGGTCTTATTCGGTGAGAATATTTATCTTTTACCGACGCCGGTTGCATTGGAAGGCTGTAAGGTTGTGCGTGCGGGATTACATTTGGGTACGTTTGAGAAAAACCGCTTTGAACCGTCACATTCCCTGGCACTTGCACTCCGCCCTGAAGAGGTTTTGAATGTGACAGAGGCGGGACTTGAGGAAGTGGAGAAATACCAGAGAGGGGAAACGTTGACGGCAGACGGGCCGAAAGGGTGGACGCTGGTAACACATGCGGGTTGTCCGGTTGGCTTTGGCAAGCGCAGTAACGGTATTGTTAAAAATCATTATCCAAAAGGCTTGCGTAAATAAGAAAAAAGCACTAATATGTTGTTGTAGTATGTCTATAAAAGAAATATAAAGAGGAATACATATGAAAAAGAAGATTTATATTGAAGGAAGCGAAGGAACAACAGGTTTACGTATTTTTGAGCGTTTTCAGGGACGCGATGACATTGAATTGTTAAAGATTGATCCTGAGTTGCGTAAGGATCCTGCAGAACGTAAAAAAATGATTAATATGTCGGACATTACGTTTTTATGCCTTCCGGATGCAGCATCCATTGAGTCTGTCGGTCTTGTTGAAAACGAAAATGTAACCATTATTGATGCATCGACCGCACATCGTACCAACGAAGGATGGGCATACGGTTTTCCCGAGCTTTCCAAAGAGCATAGAGCAAAGATTAAGAATTCGAAACGTATCGCGGTTCCCGGTTGTTATGCGACCGGATTTATCTCTCTTGTATACCCGTTGACAAAGGGAGGGCTTCTTCCTTCTTCTGCGCCGGTTTCTTCTTTCGGCATTTCAGGTTACAGCGGAGCCGGTAAAAAGGTGATTGCCGTTTATGAGGACGAGAATCGTGAGAAGATGTATGACGCACCCCGCGAATATGCTTTGTCACAGAATCATAAGCATTTAAAAGAAATGAAGAAGATTGCGGGCTTAGACAGAGAACCGTTATTTTCCCCGATTATTGCTGACTATTACAGCGGTATGGTCGTTTCCGTTCCTTTGTATGCGGATTATTTTACAAAGAAAATGGATTTGGAGACGTTGCATGCGTATTTTACGGAGTATTACAAGGACGAGAAGTTTATCCGTGTAATGCCGCTTGGAGCAGAGGAGGAAACTGCAAACATGCTTCCGGGCAATGAATGTTCAGGATGGGACGGACTTCGTATTTATGTAACGGGTAATGATGAAAGATTTGTGATTTCTTCTCAATTTGATAACCTTGGCAAAGGCGCTTCGGGCGCAGCCATTCAGTGTATGAATATTTTACTTGATGCGGATGAGGCAACCGGTTTGAATATCTAAAGAAGAGGGGAACGTTATGTTTTTAAATATTGTATTAGTACTTGCTATTTTATCTGCGGTTGCATTCATGTTTTTGACCAATATGGTTACGGCATGGTATCACATTCTTATTTTCCTTGGTGTGTGCGTGGTATCTGTTGTGATTTGGGTGTTTTTATATGCGCTTTTTCTATTCCTTTGGTCGTTAACCATTGATAAGAAGAAAGAAGTGAAAAAGACCAGTAAATTTTACGGAATGATTGTGCGTGAAACGATGACAATGTTATTGTTTTTCTCCAGAGCGCATGTGCATATTGAAGGAAAAGAAAAGCTTCCGAAGGATTCGAAGTTCCTTTTGGTGGCGAACCATCGTTCTAATTATGACCCGATCACCAGCGTTGTGAAATTTGCCAAAAATGATATGATTTTTGTCTCCAAACCGGAGAATTTTAATATTCCGATTGCGGGTGCTTTTATGCACAGGGCAGGTTTTATTCCTATTGATAGGGACAATCCGAAAAATGCGCTTGTTACAATTAACAAGGCAGCGGAATACTTAAAGAATCAGGAAGCTTCTGTAGGTATTTTCCCGGAAGGAACAAGAAATCGTACAGAGGAAACGTTGCTCGAGTTTAAAAACGGTGCGTTCAAAATCGCAACCAAGGCGCAGGTGCCTATTGTTGTTGTAGCAATGAAAAACATGGGAATGGTTAAGAAGAATTTCCCTTGGAAAAGCACCCATGTTTATGCAAAAATTGTGGATGTAATTACCAAAGAAGAGGTAATGAATTCTAATACTGCTGAGCTTTCCAATCGTGCAAGAACTGCAATGCTTGCATATTTGGAAGAGTAGGCATCTGAATTGGCGGCGCGGAATTTACTCCGTTGTTGCGCGGGAGATGTAGAATGGAACGCATGAGTGAATGCAGGATTTGTCCAAGGGACTGCGCGCGAAACCGTTGTCAGGGCGAAACCGGCTTTTGTGGTGAAACAAATCAAATAAGGATTGCTAGAGCGGCTCTTCATTTCTGGGAAGAGCCCTTTATTAGTGGAGAAAAAGGTTCCGGAGCTATTTTTTTTACCGGGTGTAATTTGAAATGTATTTATTGCCAGAATGCGCAGATTGCGCTTTCTTCACAGGGAAAAGTGGTGTCGGCGCGTGAACTTGCGGAAATTATGCTGGATTTACAGGCGCAGGGGGCGCATAATATCAATCTTGTCACGCCGAGCCATGTGGTGTTGCAGATTCGCGAGGCATTACAGCTTGCGCGTGCGTCCGGACTTTCACTTCCGGTTGTCTATAATACGTCCGCATACGAAAATGCGGAAACACTCCGTTTGCTGGAAGGATTGGTGGATATATATCTTCCGGATTTCAAATATATGGATTCTGAGCTTGCCGCGAAGTATTCGCATGCACCGGATTATCCCGAAGTGGCGCGAAAAGCCATTGCGGAAATGTACCGTCAGAGAGGCGCATTTGTGCACGGGGCGGATGGTATGCTGCAAAGCGGTGTTGTAGTACGGCATCTCCTTCTGCCGCTTGGTGTCAGAAATGCCAAAGCGGTTTTGGATGAATTACGTGAAACGTACGGTGAGAATATTTATATCAGTATCATGAATCAGTTCACACCGGTCCGAAAGATAGATGCATATCCGCATCTGAACCGCAAAGTCACAAAGCGCGAATATGAAAAAGTGCTTTCTTATATATTGGAAAAAGGAATGGAACATGTATTTTTCCAGGAGGGAGAAACGGCAAAAGAAAGTTTTATTCCGGATTTTAATCAGTTTTGTGAATGAGGATGAAGTTGTGAAAAAGAGTTTGACATTTATTAAAAAAGAGCCCGTGTTCTGCGTGGCAATGATTTTGGCATTGATTTCCATGTGCATGATGGGCATCAGCGAGAAATATCTTGAATATATTGATATTAACGTATTGATTCTTTTGTTTGCTTTGATGGCCGTTGTTGCCGGCATGCGCGAACAGGGGATTTTTACCGTGATTTCAAATGCCGTCATGAAACGATGCAAAAGTCTGCGGAGTCTTGCGCTTCTTTTGAGTCTTGTGAATTTTTTTATGGCGATGCTGATTACCAATGATGTGGCATTGATTACGTTTGTTCCGTTAAGTCTTCTGATGCTGGAAGGTCAGCAGGAGACGGATAAAATATGGGTGGTGGTATTAGAAACCATTGCGGCGAATCTCGGTAGTATGCTGACACCGATTGGAAATCCTCAGAATTTATATCTGTTCTCTTATGCGGGATACGGCGTGGGTGAATTTATCGGCATTATGCTTCCGGTTACAGCGGTTTCGCTTGTTCTGATCTGTGCAATTGCGTTGTGTCTGCCGAAGCGTGAACTGACTGTTTTGAAGAAAAGTATTGAGACAGCAAAAGAAGAAAAGAATGCTCCGGAAAAGTGTCCTAAGTGGAAGCTGTTTGTGTATCCGGTTCTTTTTCTCGTGTGTCTTCTGGCCGTATTTCATGTGCTTTCGCACTGGATTGTATTGCTTATTGTACTTGCGACACTCCTGATAGCAGACCGCAAAATTCTTTTGCGCGTTGACTATATTTTGTTGTTTACTTTTGTTGCTTTTTTCATCTTCATCGGAAATCTTGGTGAGATGGAAGCTGTTCGCAATGCGTTACGTGCTTTGATTGCAGGCAGAGAAGGGTATGTCGGTATTCTTGCTTCACAGGTGTTTAGTAATGTACCGGCTGCGATGCTTTTATCTGCTTTTTCCGATGATGTGGCGGCATTACTCTGGGGTGTAAACATCGGCGGTCTGGGTACACTGATTGCATCCATGGCAAGTCTGATTTCCTATAAATTCTATGCGGCACGTGAGGGTTGCCGGATTGGCAAATATATGCTGGTATTTACTTTGGTGAATGTGGTACTGCTGATTCTTCTGACTGCTTTTATGACGGTTTGGTTTCAGGTGATGTAGAAACTTGCTTTTTGCGGTATTTCGGGATATGCTGATAAAAGAATGGCGTGAAAGAAGCGCCGGAAGGAAAAAAGAGGATTGTAGAATGACAACGACAGATTGTAACGAATGTGCAAATTTTTATTATGATGAAGATTACGAAGAATATGTCTGCATGGTGAATATGGATGAAGATGATTACGGGCGTCTGATGAGTGATTCGAGATTTGCGTGTCCTTATTACCAGAACGGAGATGAATACCGTGTTGTGCGCAAGCAGATGTAGGAAGATGAACGTTGGGTATACGATATAAAAGGAGTTTGGCGGAATGGAGATTCATATTGGAAATATTGTGAAGCTTAAGAAACAACATCCTTGCGGTTCCTATGAGTGGCGCGTTCTACGCGAAGGCGCAGACTTTCGACTGGAGTGTTGCGGATGTGCGCATCAGGTGATGATGGCAAGGCGCGTTTTGGAGAAGAGTGTAAAAGAAATCAGCGTAAAATAACCGGCAGGTTTGCAAGCCACTGGCTTCAAACGGATTGTTTCGTGCTGCGCACTCTCACAATCCTACCACAACATTCGCATATCGCGAAGCTTTCGCTTCGCTTTTATGCTCATATTGTGGCGTGTCAAAAAGTCATGAAACCATTTATGTGCAAGCACAAATGGTTTCACGACCTTTTGACATTGAAGCCGGAATGAAAATATTAAAAAAAAATAAAATTTTTTGCTCGAATTTGTTCGGAAAACGGCGAAAACACTTGACAGAAAAAGGACAGATTTGTATAATGAACGTGTATTATGTGTCTTACATAAAGAAATTTATTAAAAACAATGTAGAGAGGAGTATTTCAAAATGGAAGGAAAGACAGCGAAAATTGTTAATTACATCACATGGATCGGTTGGTTAATCGTTTTCTTTGCAGGTAAAGATGCATGGCAGAACGATGAAGGTGTTAAGCAGCACCTTAACCAGGGACTCATCTGTTTAATCCTTGCTTTTATTCCCATTGGTATTACACAGATTGCATCTTTAATTTTTGCAGTTTGGGGAATTATCAAAGCATGTCAGGATGATGATACAGAACTTCCTTTAATCGGTTCTTGGAGAATTATCAAATAATTAAACGAATGCTTTTAGAAAGCGAAGTCTTAGGACTTCGCTTTTTTTCGTCATAGGAATTTTCTATGGTGTAAAAAAAGCTCCGCAAGGATGCAAACTTACGGCAATGAATATTGTTGTTTCGTGACACTGCTCGCTATGGAGAATGTGCGTAGCAGATTCTTTATTTGACAACATTCGTTTGTATCGATAGAATGTAATAAATGACAGAAAAATTCTAAAAAGGCGGAGACTTGAGATGTTCGGAAAAAGATACAGAAGAAAGCTGATTTCATATTTTATTGTGTTTACTTTGATTGGAGCCATGTTGGCAGGTGGCGTGGGCGTACCGGTTGTGAGTGCGGCAGAAGCGGGAGAAGTTTCTGAATATCCTGCGTCAGAGGAGGATTCTCAGGAAGAACTGAGCGAGGATTCCGAAGAAGCAACAGAGGAAAATGCAAGTGAAAACTCTGAAGAGGCGTCAGAGGAAAACGCAAGCGAGGATTCCGAAGAGGCGTCAGAAGAAAATGCAAGTGAAGACTCCGAAGAGGCGTCAGAGGAAAATGCAAGTGAAGACTCTGAAGAGGCAACAGAGGAAAATGCAAGTGAAGACTCCGAAGAAAGCGTAAGCGAAGAAACCGGCAGTGAAGAAGTATCGGAAGAGATGATTGCCGTGGAAGATACAGGAGTAACAGGTATCGTAAGCGAAACCGATGCTGATATCCGCGTTATTCCGGATAAGTATAATACGGGATGTAATGATGAATTGGTGTATTTTCCCATGGATACGGAGAATCCGATGATGATTGGTGATGTACTGATTATTCCAAGTGGGGGTGGCAGCACCTTCGTCCTTGATTTCGGATACCGGAATAAAGAGATTACAGGTACGGTTTATATTGAGAACTATGATTTTACTGATGCAATATTCCGTTCTTATCATGAAGATTTGTGTGATCGCGAGATTAAAGTGGTATTTAACAATTGTAAGTTTACCAACGTATTGACCGGTCGTGCGGAATGTAATATTTCCTATGAATATAATAATTGCTCTTTTGATTCTTTTAGCGGGAGTAACGCGGTTTTTAACCGGTGTCAGTTTGGGCATACATACAAAGACGGAATCGTTCCTTTTGTGGATGTTGAGGTAAATGACTGTTTTTTTACTGATTTTACAAGTATGGTTACGGACAGCGGAGCGCATATTGACGGAACGCAGTTGTATGGGATTGAAGGGATTGACGTAAGTCACGTATATTTCAATAACTGCCGCTTTGAAATGCCGGCATTGGCTTTAGAGGGAACGAGTGCGTATGTGAATGCCTGTATTATGTTGCAGTTAGAATACAGCAGCGGAAATAACATTCAGTTTAATGACTGTCGTGTCAACGGCGGAGGCTACACGGTTTATGCGGAATCTAAATTTGAAAATCTGACGTTTGAGAATGTGAAATTTGACGGCCTTACCTTTGGCGATGCGAATAAATTCGGAATTTTTTATCCGAAGATCAATGAAAATATTGAGTTTAGGGATATAGGACGAACGGACAGCCTTTACATCGGTTCCGTTTGGAAAGATGAGAAGGGAATGCACTTAAGCGTGACAAATGATACCAAAGAAGAAAGAAAACTGGTAGTGCAGACCGATAAAGGCATTTATGAGTATACAATTCCGGCATGCTATACAGCCGGGCAGTTTACCAACACTATGTTATATGAAGAGTTTCCGTTTGATTTGGATATCGTGATTCCGACAGACTGCACATATGCGGTTTGTTATGATAATACAACGGAAGGTTTCGGCAAGCAGATTCGTTTCGTAAATGAGAGCGGTAAACAGGTTGTACTCTCGCCGGAAATGAAAGAACGCGTGGAAGGAAAGAGAGGAAGTGATATTCTTCAGTCCGGCATGTGTGGAAAGGATATATCTTTTACACTCACTTATGATGGTGTGCTGACTTTGTCAGGAACAGGAGCGAGCGATAACTTTCATTCTCAGAAGTTTCCCGAATGGGTTGCCAATAAAGGTTTAATAAAGGAAATTATTGTAGAAGAGGGCGTTACGGGACTGGGCAATATGATTTTCAGGGACTGTATGTCGGTTGAGAAAATTTCTCTTCCTGAGAGCCTTTTATCAATCGGTGGCTATGCATTTGCCGGTTGCGTCGGATTGGAAGAGTTCGCGTTCCCTAAGAACATTCAAACAATCGGCGCAAATATTCTGTCAGGTACCGTATTGAGCCGGGTGACGTATGACGGTTACGATGAGGATTGGGACTGGGTAGAAGTCGGAAGCGGAAACGATAACTGGCTTGATAAACTTGAAGTGGCAAGAGTGGGACTTCGCGTCCGTCTTGCAGAGCGTGATGCATCGTATGTCTATACGGGCAGTGCCATCGAACCGGACATTGTTGTTTTCAACAATAAGGAACGCCTGGTAAAAGGTGTTGACTATACCGTTAAATACGTTAATAACGTGAAGGCGTCGACGGAGAAAAAACCGGCCAAAATCATTGTAACCGGGAAAGGTAATCTGACAGGAAGCAACTCTGCCACTTTCCAAATTTTGCCGAAGGATATAAATGACTCCGATGTGGTTGCCGGCAGCGTGGTAGTTGTGAAAGCAAGTAAGGCAAAGCCTGTATTAACTTATAATAATAGAACACTTGGCACGGCGGATTATACCATTGCGGAGCCGAATAAAAAATACACGGAAGACGGCACTGTTATGGTGACGGGAAAGGGTAATTTCACCGGTACGCGCGAAATCGCCGTGAAGGTTACTGAGAAAAAAGCTGCGAAAAAATTCAGTGTTATCGTCCAAAAGGAAGTGATGGTATATAACGGTAAATCGCAGAAACCGCTTATAACGGTAAACGATAAAACAACGAACGAAGTGTTGAAGGAAAAGAAAGACTATTCTGTTGTCTATGCCGGGAATACCGTAAATGCAGGAACCGTTAAATTTACTGTCGTTGGACTCGGAGCCTATAGCGGCGCGGTGAATAAAACATATCAGATTAAGCCGCTTGCGGTCAAAGACACCAGCATGGGCATGGTTGTTTCGGGAATAAATGAAAAGGGATATGATTACACACCAAAAGGTGCCACCGTAGAAAAAGATTTGAAGATAACCTACAATGGTGCGAAGCTTGTATACGGAACGGATTATAAAATTACCTACAGCAATAATAAGAAGCTTAGTACGGCGAAGAATCCGGCCAAATATACGGTTTCTTTTATGGGTAATTATAAGGGTAGTACACCGCTTAAGGGGACTTTTATGGTGAAGGCGCTTGCGCTTACGAATACCTTGAAAGGGCTTGAGATAGTAGTAGGTGATAAGATCTATACGGGGAAACCGGGAACCTATGTATCCAAACCGATTGTAACGGTTCAGGGTGTGCAGCTGAAGGCATCCGAATATAAAGTTACTTATTATAAAGATGCCAAATTGACGGAGCAGATTACATCTAAAAATAAACTTTCATTAGAAGACGGGACGGAATATGTGACCGTATATATGAAGATTGTCGGAAAAGGAAATTATGCAACCTCCGAAGATAAATATGCGAAAGCAGAATATCGTGTCTGCCAAAAGCCTGCTTACGATTTGGCGAAGGCGCGTGTGACACTTTGGCAGAATGATAAAAAGATTACCAAGGCCGAATACACCGGTCTGGCAATTGAACCCACCGTAAAAGTAGAAGTGAAGAACGGAAAGGTCTGGGAAGAGGTTCCTGCGGAGCAGTACAGGGTGTATTACACAAACAATATTAACAAGGGAACTGCAACAGTGACAGTGACTGCGCAGGGAGAGTCTTATGCCGGTTCTAAGGCGGTGAAGTTTAAGATTGTTGCCCAAAATATTAAGTCCCTAAAAGATTTGCTAAAGGATTTATTTGGGTTATAAAAAGTGCTTGCAATACTTGAAAAAGTGTGCTAACATAATATTCCGTGATGTAATTTAATTCCTTGCTCTTTCTATAAGGAGAGGGCCAGAGACCAAAAGGAGGTAACAAGCATGAACAAGTATGAATTAGCTGTTGTTGTCAATGCTAAGATCGAAGATGAAGAAAGAGCTGCTGTTGTAGACAAATGCAAAGCACTCATCGAAAGATTCGGTGGAACAATCACGAATGTGGATGAACAGGGTAAGAAGAGACTTGCTTATGAAATCCAGAAGATGCGTGAAGGTTTCTACTATTTCATCCAGTTCGATGCTGAGAGCAGCGCACCGGCAGAAATCGAAAGCCGTATGCGTATTATGGACAATGTTCTCAGATACTTATGCGTTAGACAGGACGAAGAATAGAAAGTAGGAATAATATGAACAAAGTAATTCTTATGGGTCGTTTGACGAGAGATCCCGATGTGAGATATTCTCAGGGTGATAATGCTACTGCAATTGCAAGATATTCACTTGCTGTAGACAGAAGATTTTCCAGAAATGAAGAGAATAATACTGATTTTATCAATATTGTGGCATTCGGTAAAGCGGGAGAATTTGCTGAGAAGTATTTCCGTAAGGGAACCAAAGTATTGGTTACCGGTCGTATCCAGACCGGAAGTTACACTAACAAAGATGGTCAGAAGGTATACACAACAGATGTTGTGGCAGAGGACCAGGAATTCGCAGAGAGCAAGAACAGCTCAGGCGATGGAAACTATGCAGGTGGAGATAACGGCGGTTTTACCCGTAGAGAAGCTCCTGTAGCTGCGGATGGCGATTTTATGAGTATTCCGGAAGGAATTGTTGAGGAATTGCCGTTCACCTAGAGTGATTAAGATAGGAGGCAATAATTATGGCATTTGTGAAAGCAGATAAATCCGATTCTCCGATGAAGAGAAAAGGCGGAATTCGCAGAAGAAAGAAAGTTTGCGTATTCTGTGGTAAAGATAACGTAATCGATTACAAGGATACAGCTAAGTTAAAGAGATACGTATCTGAAAGAGGTAAGATTCTTCCCAGAAGAATCACAGGAAACTGTGCTAAACATCAGAGAGCGTTGACAGTTGCTGTTAAGAGAGCTCGTCACGTAGCATTGATGCCTTACGTACAGGACTAATTCGAATAGTTTAACAAAACCAATGGTTCATTGAGCCATTGGTTTTTTTATATTTGCATAGGAAATTCCTATGCAATAAAAAGCTCCGCTAAGGATGCGCAGTTCGCGGCAAGGAATTTTGTTGCCGAGCAACATCGCTCACGCGCGGAGAATGTGCTATGCACATTCTTTATTTATAACGCTCCGAATACCTCACCGAGTGAAGCATGAATCACCAAATCGGCCCTGGAATCACGCGGGGACGGGGTTTTGTTGATGACAATCAGTTTGTCGCCGCGGAAATAATCTATTAAGCCGGCAGCGGGATAAACGGCAAGTGAAGTACCTCCGATGATAAGGCAGTCTGCGTTTCGGATATGAGAGATGGCTCCCTCGACAACGGTATCATCAAGTCCTTCTTCATAGAGGACAACATCCGGCTTGATGGTGCCGCCGCATTTATTGCACAAAGGAACGCCCTGCGCATTGCGGATATAAGAAAGATCATAGAAGGCATGGCACTTTTCACAGAAATTACGATGGACACTGCCGTGCAGTTCGAAGACATTTTGGCTACCGGCGGCCTGATGGAGACCATCGATATTTTGTGTAATGACGGCACTCAATTTCCCATCTTTTTCAAGCTTGGCGAGTGCAAGATGCGTTGTGTTCGGTGCTGCATCCGCATAAATCATTTTATTGTGATAGAAACGATAGAATTCAGCAGTGTGACGTATATAAAAGCTGTGACTTAAGATGGTCTCAGGCGGATAGTCATATTCCTGATGATAGAGGCCGTCCACGCTGCGGAAATCCGGAATTCCCGATTCTGTCGATACTCCTGCGCCGCCGAAGAAAACAATGCGGTTGTGTGTTTGTATCATATCGCAAAAAAGTTTGATCTGGTTGTCCATGAAAAGTCCGCCTTTCTGTTTGATTATAATCAGATTATATACTACAATAAAAAATAGGACAATGGAGGTGCGTTATGGATTTAAAGAAAAATCAGGGATTTTCGTTGAAGATGGTTGAATTAAGAGATGCGTATATGGTGAATGCATTCCAAAAAGAGGTGCAGTATCTGTGTTCTTTTGACACGGACCGTTTACTTGCGGGATTCCGTGAAACGGCTGGAATTTCCATGCGTGGTGCACTCCGTTATCCGGGCTGGGAGAGTATGCTGATTGGAGGGCATACGCTGGGACATTTTATGACAGCATGTGTAAAAGCAGCAGAATCTGCGAACTGCATAGAAGAAGACAGACAGACGCTTACAGCGATTTTACAAAGATTGACGGACGGGCTGGCGGAATGTCAGGAGGCCGGCGGAAACGGCTTTTTATTCGGAGCACTGATTTTGGATCCCAACAATCCGGAGCAACAGTTTGACATGGTAGAACGGAATCAGACGAACATTATAACTCAGGCATGGGTTCCCTGGTACACGATGCATAAAACGATAGAGGGATTGGTGTCTGTATGTCGCATGGAGGATGTCGGGGATTCGGTTTTTGTGATTCGCCAAACGGCGCTAAAGGTTTTACAGCGTCTCGGAGACTGGGTATATGAAAGATGTGCATCCTGGAGTGAAGAGACACACCGCATTGTGCTTGGTATTGAATACGGCGGTATGAATGACTGTATGTATGATGTGTATCTGCTGACCAAAGATGCGAAACATCTGGCGGCAGCAGAGGCTTTTGATGAGGTGGAATTGTTTGAGAAAGTCTGTCGCGCGAAAGCAGGCGAGAATGTCTTAAACAATCATCATGCCAATACAACGATTCCGAAATTCATGGGTGCGTTAAAAAGATATGTGGTAACGGGAGAAGAAATCTATTACCAATATGCATTGAAGTTCTGGGAACTTGTGACGGGACATCATACGTATGTGACGGGTGGCAACAGTGAATGGGAGCATTTCGGCGAGGATGATGTGCTGGATGGCGAACGCACCAATTGCAACTGTGAGACCTGTAATTCATATAATATGTTAAAAATGACGAAATTATTCTTTGAAATATCCGGAGATGTCAGATTTGCGGACTGGTATGAGAAAACGTTGATTAACTCTGTTCTTTCTTCCCAGAACCCGAAGACCGGAATGACGACGTATTTTCAGCCAATGGCGAGCGGATATCATAAGGTTTACGGTGAGCCTTTTACGAAGTTCTGGTGTTGCACCGGAACCGGTATGGAGAATTTTACGAAGTTGCAGGAAAGCTTCTTTTTCCGGAAGGGAAATTGCCTGATTGTGAATCAGTATTTTTCGTCTGCTGTCCGATTCGCAAAAGCAAATTTTGAACTGGAAGCTGATTTGCTGCAGGGCGAAACGGTAACAATGAAGATTGGTGATGGTTTTGAAGGTGATATATGTTTCAGACTTCCTGTTTGGCTTGCAAAAGAAGCATATTTGGAAGAGGATGCAGAGATTTGTATAGAAGGCGGCTATATGCTTGTCAAAGGTCCTTTTGCCGCAGGAAGTGAGTTGCATCTGCACCTCCCCATGACGGTGCAGGCGCATGCTTTGCCGGATGGAGGCAATACGTATGCTTTTACCTACGGACCATTTGTGCTAAGCGCGTTACTGGGAACTGCGGATTTGCAGGAAGGTGTAACAGGCGTTGATGTTACGGTATCACAGAACCGTCTTATTGAAACGGATTTTCTGCCTTCCGGAACAGACCGGATTACAATCAAAGAAGGCGATGTGCAGTCTTTTATTGATGATATTTCAAGTAACCTGGTAAGAAGCAAGGATGCGTTCCTTTTGAGAAAAACAGATGCCGGCTTGCAATTTGTGCCGCATTTTTCACAGCATAAAGAGCGTTATGGAATTTACTTCCGTTTTGTTTCAAAGGATGATATGCAGTTTGATGATGAAGAAGAAAGACGAGTAATCGATACGGTTCGGCCGGGCTACGGACAGTATGAGAATGATGCATTTCATTCCATGAAGGAGTCGGGAACAGGGTCCGTTGGTAAAACGCAGTGTGTAATTTCCTCTATACATTAGCGTAAGATGCGATAAAAAAGCTATAGCACTTCACGGACAAAGATGATATAATCAAATCGGTGAACTTTTTTTGTGTGATTTTAAGTAATACGTCGCAAGGCGGTAAATAAGAGGGATGGTATGGCAAAGAAGGTTAAAGTGAAAGGAAAGTTCAGACAACTTTTACATCTGCTTTTGATGTTCGGGGCATTGCTTGGTATTTTGGATGCCTGGATATATTTTTATGATTATCGTGCAGGTATCATTATTTCGGTATTTTTGCTGATTTATTTTGTCGGTATTATTTTACTGTGGATATACAGCAAACAGTATCTTGTAGAAGAACTTGTAAGTTTTGCAACGGAGTATGGTCAGGTGCAAAGCCGTCTTTTACGGGATTTGGAATTGCCGCATGCACTGCTTGACCAGAACGGCAGAGTTATCTGGTTCAATTCTGAATTTGAACGCCTGCTTCAGGATAAGAACCCGAAACATAAGGTGATTGGAAATATTTTCAAGGAACTGACGCAGGACAAATATCCGCGTGAGGAACAGGAGAATCAAGTAGATATCGTTTACGGTGAGTGCGAATTCAAAGCAAAGATGAAGCGCATCAACTTAAGCGGAATGTTACAAAACAGTGATCTTGTGAATGTGGAAGCAGAACAGAATTGCTTAATCGGACTCTATCTGTTTGATGAAACAGCTCTGAAAATTGCGTTGCGTGAGAACGATGACCAAAGTCTTGCGGTAGGATTGATTTATCTTGATAATTATGAAGAAGCACTTGAGGCGGTTGAGGATGTGCGTCGTTCTCTTTTACTTGCATTGATTGACCGTAAAATTAACAAATACATTGCTTCTGTTGACGGTATTGTGCGTAAGCTGGAGAAAGATAAGTATATGGTGATTCTTCGAAAGAAAGCTGTAACCCAGTTGCGCGAGAATAAGTTTGAAATTCTGGAAGATGTTAAGACTGTTAATATCGGAAACGAAATTGCGGTAACGTTAAGTATCGGTATCGGTCTCGGTGGTTTGACATACAGTCAGAACTCTGAATTTGCAAGAGCATCTTTGGACCTTGCGCTCGGCCGTGGCGGTGACCAGGCAGTAGTTAAAATGCCGGGAAGCATCCAGTATTATGGTGGTAAGAGCCAGCAGTTAGAGAAGAGTACAAGGGTGAAGGCACGTGTGAAAGCACAGGCGTTGCAGGAAATCCTTTCGACCAAAGATCAGGTTTTTGTTATGGGACATCGCATTTCTGACGTTGACAGCTTTGGCGCAGCGGTTGGTATCGGTGTGATTGCCAAGTCCATGCAGCGTAAAGCGCATATTGTTATGGATACGGTGACATCATCGTTGAAGCCTATTGTGGATTTGTACAAAAAATCACAGGATTTCGAAGAGGACAGTATTGTATCAAGTACGAGAGCACTTGAAATTGTTGGAAATAACGCGGTTCTTGTTGTCGTGGATATTAACAGACCTTCCATTACAGAGTGTCCGGATTTATTGAAGTGCTGTAAGGCAATTGTTGTGCTTGACCATCATCGTCAGGGTAGTGAAGCGATTGAGAATGCAACCCTTTCCTATGTAGAGCCGTATGCATCATCTGCATGTGAAATGGTAGCGGAAATTTTGCAGTATGTGGATACCGGTGCGAAGTTACGCGGCGTTGAAGCGGATTGCATGTATTCCGGTATTGTGGTAGATACGAATAATTTCATGACAAAGACAGGTGTGCGTACTTTTGAGGCGGCAGCATATCTTAGACGTAGCGGTGCGGATGTGACACGTGTGCGTAAGCTGTTCCGCGAAGACGCTTCCGAATACATGGCGAAAGCCAAAACCATTCGTGATTCCATGATTTATCGTAATGATTATGCGATTTCCATTTGTGACGCGACGGATTGTCAGAGCCCTACGATTGTTGCGGCACAGGCAGCAAATGAGTTGCTTAATATTAAGGGTGTAAAGGCAAGCTTTGTCTTTACCGAATATCAGAATAAAGTACATTTGAGTGCGCGTTCCATTGATGAATTGAATGTACAGGTTGTAGCAGAGAAATTAGGCGGTGGCGGCCATATGAACGTTGCCGGTGCACAATTTGAAAATATCACTGTGGAAGCAGCAGTGAAATTGTTACAGGATGCGATTGATGAAATGATAGAGAACGGCGATATTTAGTGCCGGAGTTGAAGGAGAATTGAAATGAAAGTTATTTTATTACAGGATGTGAAAGCACTTGGGAAAAAAGGTGAAATGGTAGAAGTAAGTGACGGATACGCAAGAAACTTTATTTTACCAAAGAAGGTAGGAATAGAAGCAAACGGTGCAAATTTAAATGATTTAAAGCTTCAGAAAGCCAATGAAGAAAAAGTGGCCAAAGAACAGCTGGAAGCCGCACAGGAAATGGCAAAGAAGTTAGATGAAATGAAGGTTGTGCTTCGTATTAAAACCGGTGAAGGCGGAAGAACATTTGGCGCGATTACCGGCAAAGAAATTTCCAAAGCATTGGAAGACCAGTATAAAACAAAAATTGACAAGAAAAAAATTCAGTTGAATGATTCTATCAAAAGTGTAGGAGCCTTTGATGTGGCAATCAAATTACATCCGAAGGTAACCGGTCAGTTGAAGGTTTGTGTAGAACCGGAGAATTAATCAGACACAGAAACTGCAAAGAAAGTAGATTGAAACTATGGATGAAGCAATAATCAAACGCATTCTTCCGCATTCTACTGCAGCGGAGCAATCCGTACTCGGGTCCATGATTATGGATCAGCAGGCGATTGTGACAGCTTCGGAGATTATTACGGGGGATGAGTTTTATAATAAACAATATGGTGTCATTTTTAATGCCATTGTAGAATTGAATAATTCCGCACGTTCCGTAGATTTGGTGACACTTCAGGATAAGCTGAAAGAAAAAGATGTACCCGCGGAGGTGAGCAGCCTGGAATATGTCCGTGATTTTATTACTGCGGTACCGACCTCTGCAAATGTAAAGCACTATGCGCAAATTGTGCATGAGAAGGCAGTACTTCGTAAATTAATCCGAACAACCGAGGAGATAACGGATACCTGCTATGCGGGAAAAGAAGAAGTGGAAGACATCCTTGATATGACCGAAAAGAAGGTTTTTGAGGTTGTACAGCGCCGCGACAGTTCTGACTTTGTCCCGATTAAAAGAGTTGTTATGAACGCGCTTGATATGATTGAAGCAGCAGCCAAAACGTCAGGTTCCATTACGGGTATCCCGACCGGATTTGCTGATTTGGATTATTCCACGGCAGGTTTTCAGCCGTCTGATTTGATTCTGATTGCGGCGCGTCCGTCTATGGGTAAAACAGCATTTGCTTTGAATATTGCTTTGAATTCTGCATTAAAAAGTGGCAAATGTGTAGCTCTTTTTAGTCTGGAAATGTCAAAGGAACAGTTGGTTAACCGTTTGTTTGCCATGGAGTCTATGGTTAGTTCGCAGAATATCAGAACCGGTAATTTGAGTGACAAAGAATGGGAGAAACTGATTGAAGGTGCAACTGCAGTTGGTAATTCCAGAATCATTATTGATGATACCGGTAGTATCAGTATTTCGGAATTGCGTTCGAAGTGTCGTAAGTTTAAGCTGGAACATGGTCTGGATATGATTATGATTGACTACCTGCAGTTGATGACAGGTAACGGTAAGACAGATTCCAGACAGCAGGAAATTTCTGATATTTCACGTTCGCTGAAATCATTGGCAAGGGAGTTAAATGTGCCGGTTGTTGCGCTTTCGCAGTTGAGCCGAAAGGTAGAAGAGCGAAATGACCACAGACCGATGCTTTCTGACTTACGTGAATCCGGTGCGATTGAGCAGGATGCCGACGTGGTTATGTTTATTTACCGAGACGATTATTATAATAAAGATACAGATAAGAAAGGTGTTGCCGAAATCATCATCGCAAAGCAAAGAAACGGCCCGATTGGAACCGTTGAACTGGCATGGCTTCCTGACTACACCCAGTTTAAAAACCTTGCAAAATAAGAAGGATATCTCAAATTTTCCGGGATTGCTTCGCGCAATGCACTCTCGCAATCCTACACAAAATTCGCATATCACGGAACTGTCGTTCCGTTTTTATGCGAATTTTTTAGTATGTTCCAAAGTCACAAAACAGTCTATGTGCAAGCACATATAGTTTTATGACCTTGGGACATTTGAATCAAAAAAATAAAGAGCCCGCTCATGGACTCTTTACTCTTTACTCATATAAATGAAATTATTATGCTTCAGAAATAGCTTCTGCAGGGCAAACATCTGCACAACTTCCGCAGTCAACACAAACATCAGCATTGATTTCGTACTTATCTGCACCTTCAGAGATAGCTTCTGCAGGACACTGAGCTGCGCATGCGCCACACTGTACACAAGAATCACCAATTACGTATGCCATTATAGTTCCCTCCTTGATAATCATAGAAATACAAACTTTATTAAGTTCATACTTATTCTATAACAAATTTCGTGGATAAGCAAGTAAAAACTTACGATTGGCAGGAAAATCCTTTCATGATTTGCTTTTTTTTGACAAGAACCAATTCCTTGTCAGCGGCAGGAATGTCTTTTAACGGATATGAAATGCCGAGTCTTTCGTATTTCGGAACCCCCATGGTGTGATAGGGTAAAACATCCAGTGTTTCAAGATTCTTGAGTGTGGAAAGGAATTTGCCGAGTTCAAATAAATCATTATCATCATCGGTAATACCGGGGACAAGGACGTGGCGTACCCAGAGCTTAACACCTTGTTCGTCCATGAAACGTGCGAACTGCAGAATGTTTCTGTTATCTTGTCCGGTTAGTTTCTTGTGTTTAACAGGGTCAATTTCCTTAATGTCCAACATGCATAAATCCGTTACCTGAGCAAGTTTTTGATATTTGGATATATCTGATTTATCCGGGTCAAAACAAATGCCTGATGTGTCGAGACAAGTGTGTATTCCGGCTTTTTGAAAGGTTTCAAAAAGAGATATCAGGAAATCAAGTTGTAAGAGAGGTTCGCCGCCTGTGGCAGTAATTCCTCCGGATTCATAAAAGCATTGGTTTCTGTCAAATTTTTCTTTGATTTCTTCCACTGTCATTTCGGTAAACTGATCTGTGGCCCATGTGTCAGGATTGTGACAATATGCGCAACGCATGGGACATCCGTGAAAGAAGACGACCAGGCGAATGCCCGGTCCGTCTACAGCGCCGAAACTCTCAATGGAGTAAATACGGCCCTTCATTATAATGACTCATGGAACGTACGAGAAATAACGTCCATCTGCTGTTCTTTGCTTAATTTGATAAAATTAACCGCATAACCGGATACACGAATGGTAAGCTGAGGATAGTTTTCAGGATGCTCCATGGCATCAAGAAGTGTTTCGCGGTTTAATACGTTAACATTCAGGTGATGTCCGCCCTTGGTTACATAGCCGTCAAGGAGAGCTACAAGGTTATCCACCTGGAATTTGCTCGGAGTACCTGGAACATAAACCGTATCCTGATTTTTCGCTACGGAATCCTTGCTGATGCTTTCTGCAAAGATTTCATCGCTTTTACCAAGTGCGGAAGGAAGGATGCTGAAGGTATTGGAAATACCGTCCTGCGCATCTTTGTAAGGTAACTTGGATACAGAAGCCAATGAGGAAACTGCACCGGAAGTATCGCGGCCGTGCATGGGATTTGCACCGGGCGCAAAAGGAACACCTGCTTTACGTCCGTCCGGAGTTGCACCGGTGTTTTTACCATATACAACATTTGAAGTAATGGTAAGAACGGATGTAGTAGGAATACTGGAACGATACGTGTGGTGTCTTCTGATCATATTCATGAAAGTAGTAACGATTTCTTTCGCGATATCGTCTACTCTGTCATCATCGTTTCCGTATTTCGGGAAATCGCCGGTAATCTTAAAGTCTACAATGATATTTTCTTCATCGCGGATTGGCTCAACCTTGGCATACTTGATTGCAGAAAGGGAATCCGCAACAACTGAAAGGCCTGCAATACCGGTTGCAAAAAATCTGGTTACATCTCTGTCATGAAGTGCCATCTGAGCACTTTCGTAGTTATACTTATCATGCATATAGTGAATGATGTTAAGCGTATTGACATAAACACCTGCGAGCCATTCCATCATGAATAAGAAACTGTCCATTACGGTATTATAATCAAGCACATCCCCCTGATAGCGTCTGCATGCGGAAGGTCCGACCTGCTTGCGCGTGATTTCGTCCACACCACCGTTTAAGGAGTAAAGCAAACATTTCGCAAGGTTTGCTCTGGCACCGAAGAACTGCATTTCTTTACCGACTCTCATGGAGGATACGCAACAAGCAATGGCATAGTCGTCACCACGATTTACACGCATCAAATCATCATTCTCATACTGGATAGCAGAAGTCTGTATTGAAAGCTTTGCACAGTATTTCTTAAATCCAAGGGGAAGGCGTCTGGACCAGAGAATGGTTAAGTTGGGTTCGGGTGCAGGTCCAAGATTCTCTAATGTGTGCAGATAGCGGAATGCCATCTTTGTTACCATATGACGTCCGTCAATGCCGACACCGCCGATGGATTCCGTAGCCCAAACCGGGTCACCGGAGAATAACTCATTGTACTGCGGTGTACGTGCAAATTTCACCAGACGTAATTTCATAATAAAGTGATCAACAAATTCCTGTATTTCTTTCTCGGTAAAAGTACCGCGCTCAAGGTCTCTTTGTGCGTAAATATCAAGGAAAGTTGTGGTACGTCCGACACTCATGGCAGCGCCGTTTTGCTCCTTGATTGCTGCAAGGTAACCAAAGTAAACTGCCTGAATCGCTTCTTTGACATTATTTGCAGGGGTTGAAATATCGCATCCGTAAGAGGCAGCAAGTTCTTTCATGGCCTCAAGGGAGTGAATCTGGTTGGTAAGCTCTTCGCGCAGACGAATGACATCGTCTGTCATAACGTGTCCGCAGGAAAACTTTTGCTTGTTTTTATCTTCGATTAATCTGTCGATTCCGTATAAGGCAATTCGACGATAGTCACCGATGATACGTCCGCGTCCGTACGCGTCGGGAAGACCGGTGATAATATGACTGGAACGGCAGGCACGCATTTCGGTGGAATAAGCATCGAAACAACCTGCGTTGTGTGTTTTACGATAATAAGTAAAGAAATCCTTTACTTCAGGGTTGATTTTATATCCGTGATCGAGGCATGCTTTCTCTGCCATACGGATTCCGCCGAACGGATGAAGAGGGCGCTTGAAGGGCAAATCAGTCTGAAAACCATAGATGGTCTCCTTATCTTTATCGATATATCCCGGCCCATGTGAAGTAATTGTGGAAACTACGCGGGTATCCATTGCAAGAACACCGCCTTCGTCTAATTCCATTTTGGATAAATGGAGTACCTCATCCCATAAATCAAGTGTGTTCTGTGTAGGGCCTTCCAGAAATTCTTCGTCTCCGTCATACGGTGTATAATTCTCTAAAATAAAGTCACGGACGTTAATCTCCGTCTGCCATTTTTTTCCTTTGAAATTTTCCCATTCCGCTCTCATTTTCTTTCTCCTTGTTTCTTTGTGGACATTTGAAAATGTCTTTTCATTGAGTATGTCCTGTTTTGGCAAATTACATTCGCATAGACTTTGATATGTGCAAACTCAACATTGAAACATATCACAATTGATATATATGTATTCATTATAAAAAAGGGAATATTTTTCGTCAAGATACAGAATGCCTAGCAAAAAAGAAAAAAAGATGCCTTAATTCTCCCTTTTTCATAAAAGAATAAAAGAAAGAGAACAGAAACGTATTTTGGGTCTTCGTATCTTGAAAAAAAGTACGGAAAAAAGTATAGTGAATAATAGAGAAAGAAGGGAAAGACATGCAGGAAAAATTGACGAAGAAAAGCGGCGGAAGAACGCTTCTTATTATAATAATCGTGATGACGGTTCTTACGGTTATCTGTGGTGTTACGGTATTCAGACTGTACTTGAAACGTTTTACGCAGGAACACGCCGGCACAAAATATGATCAGTATTACGTCATGATTACGGGAGATGAAAATTCTGCTTTTTCTTCTGCTGTCTATGAGGGGGTTATGGAAGCCGGACAGGAACATAATATATATATTGATATGCTCGGCGAACATTTTTCCAGTGATTACGCAAGGGAAGATTTGATGAGAATCGCAATTGCTTCCGATGTGGACGGCATTATTGTCACAGCAGATGAAAGTCCTGTTCTGTCTGAACTGATTAATGAGGCGGCAGATTCCGGAATTCCCGTGGTAACGCTTTACGGAGACAATACACAGAGCAGACGTTGCAGTTTCGTTGGTGTGGGTGGTTATAATATAGGAAAAGAATACGGAGAGCAGGTTCTTTCCCTTGTACGCGAACATCCTGACTTAACAACTGTGAAGGTAGCGGTGCTTGTGAATGCAAATGCGCTTGATTCAGCGCAGAATATCATTTGCTCCGGTATTCAGGAAACTTTTGATAAAACGGAGCGCATCGGTAAAAAAATTGAAATGACACTGGTTTCGGTGGATGCAACCAATCCTTTTTCGGCAGAGGAAGCCATTCGTGATATCCTTATGAAAGAAGAGATTCCGGATGCAATTATCTGTCTGAATGAATTACATACAACCTGTGTATATCAGGCGGTGGTAGATTACAATAAAGTAGGCGATGTGGCTATCCTTGGCTATTATGATTCGGATACAATTATCAAAGGGATTGAAAGAGGTGTAATCAGGGCAACAATTGCCATCGATGCGAAACAGATGGGAAGCTATTGTATAGATGCATTACGCGAATATAATGAATTCGGTTATACCAGCCAGTATTTTACGGCAGATATCACTCTGATTGATAAAAAGAATGTTGCTGCTTACCGGAAAGGCGGTGAGTAGAATGAAACATTTTCGGAATCTTTCCCTGCAAGGGAAAATCAGCCTGATTTATATCATTGCGAATGTGCTGGTTCTAATCAGTAATATCATGTTGCTTGCGGGTATTAACAGCATGTCCGGAGAACTGGATCTTGTTTACAGGGATAACCTTCAGCTGAACGAGCTTGTGGTGGCGCTTGATGATGTACAAAGCAGTATGACGGATTATCTGAATGCTAAAACAAGTGATTCTCTGGAAGCGTATTACCGCAATGAGCAGATTTATCGTGAAAAGATAGAGGTGCTTAATGAAGAGGTTACGGATTTGAATTTCGCCAGAATGGAGCGAAATATCAAAACCATGTCCGAAAACTATCTGAATATGGTTGCGCAGACAGTCGAAGCCAAACGTGGTCGTAATGTTGAAAAATACCGTGTGAGATATGAGAATGCAACAACGATGTATGAGTACATCAGAACTTATATTGCAAGCCTTAACAATGAGCAATTTATGCATAACTCATCGCACTATAAGGAATTGTCGGAGGCGTTCCGGCTATTTGAAACCATCAGTTTGATTATCATCGTTGTTGTCATGCTTTGCAGCATGTTTGTGATTGTGCGGTTGGCGGGAACGATTGTCAGCCCCTTGAAAAAACTTGCGCGCCAGGCGGATGAAGTTGCCAAAGGTAATTTTGACGTACCGTTAAGTGAAGCGGATTCTTCCGATGAAATCGGCGTTGTAACAGGTGCTTTTAACCAGATGGTAGTAAGTATCCGTAATTATATTGAACAGGTCCGCGAAAGTATGGAAGTGGAACGTAAGCTAAAAGAAAAAGAGCTGTTGATGGAAACGCACCTAAAAGATGCGCAGCTGAAATATCTGCAGGCACAAATAAATCCTCATTTCCTTTTTAATACACTGAATGCAGGGGCACAGCTGGCAATGATGGAGGATGCAGAGCGTACGTATCAGTATGTGCAGAATATGGCGGAATTTTTCCGGTATAACGTTAAAAAAGGTGAGGACACGGTTACCATACGTGAAGAAATGGAACTGATTGATAACTATATCTATATATTGAATGTCCGGTTTTCCGGTGAAATCCACTATGAGAAAGAAGTGCAGGAAGACCTTTTGGATATTAAGATGCCTTCTATGATTCTACAGCCTTTAGTGGAAAATGCCGTGAATCACGGTATCCGTGAAATGGCAGGAGAAGGAAAAATCAAAGTACATGTGTACAAAAAGAATGAAGAAGTATGCATCAGTGTGAAAGATAACGGAAAAGGAATGACTTCTTCCTGTATTGACAGCGTTTTGGACGGAACTTATCGCGCAGACGGTAAAAAATCCTCAAACGGAGTCGGAATGGACAATGTAATAGCGCGCTTGAAACTTTTTACGGGAAGCGATACAGTGATATCCATTAGCAGCGAAGGGGAGAATAAAGGAACGGAGATTATTATTTATCTTCCGTATGAGGAGCAGGAGGAACCATATGTATAAAATCATGCTTGCCGATGACGAGGGAATTGTTATCGATGCCATGAAATTCATAATCGAAAAAGAATTTGGGGATGAATGTGAAATCGCCTTTGCAAAGACCGGAAGAAGTGTCATCGAACTGGCAGAGCAATTCAGACCGGATATAGCCATTATGGATATCCAAATGCCGGGAATCAATGGTATTGAGGCAATGAAAGAAATCCGTCAGACGAACAATAATGTGATTTTTATTGTCAGCTCTGCGTATGACAAATTCGATTATGCCGCTCAGGCGATACGCCTCGGCGTTTTGGAGTATATCACCAAGCCGCTTGAGAGGACGAAGCTGGTATCGGTTCTGCGTAATGCCATGGAGCTTGTAGATAAGGAACGCAGGCGCAGAAGCAATGATTTGCTGGTAAAAGAAAAGCTCGAAACGGTTGTTCCGATTATTGAAAGCGGATTGATATATAATCTTCTTTTACAGGATACATGGACAGAGGATATCGATAATTATAAAACCATGCTCGGTATTGAAACAAAGTATGCATACATGATTGCGCTGATTTACGGAGATGCCAAAGAAGGCAACCACATGACAAATGCGGTGGGAAGCAGTGTTAAAATGCAGAAATACTATAAAGAAGTACGTGAAGTGTTAAAAGACAGATTTCCCTGTATTGTAGGAACGGTAATCGGAAATAAGATCCCGGTCCTGGTACCGGTAACGGAAGAGAATATTTCTTATGCAGAAAGAATTGAGCTGATTGATAATGCGCGGGCAATGATAAGACTTTTACAACAGAAAACCGACATTATTTTCAGGGCAGGTATCGGCGGTGTGAGAGAATTGCACCGTGTATCCGACTCATATAATGCCGCAATCGGTGCACTTTCGATGACTACCGGCAGTGTTGCACATTCGGATGATTTGCCGATTGGATGTGCGTACGAGAAAGACTATCCGGTTCATATGGAGAGCGCTATTTTTGATGCAGTGGAAAAAGGGGCAGTGAACGATGCCGCACTTGCAGCGACGGCATATTTTGACTGGATGACAAAGAATAATCCGGACAGCATGATGGAAATTCGCACGAAGGTACTGGAATTTACATTGTTTGCAGAACGCACGGCGTATTTGAAAGGTGGTATGACATATCAGTTCGGCTCCAGACAGGATTATCTTCCTTCCCTGATGGGATTTATGCATCCGGAAGAAATCAGAAACTGGTTTGTGAACAAGATTACAGAAGCCTGTCGCAATGTTTCCGGTAAGCGTGCAGAGAAATCAAATCATATTATTGAACAGGCAAAGGAATATATTCATAAGAATTTCAATAAAGATATTTCGCTTGATGATGTTTCGCGCGTGGTCAATATCAGTCCTTATTATTTCAGTAAAATATTTAAAGAGGATACCGGCGTGAATTTTATCGATTACGTAACAGGAATCCGAATGGAAAAAGCAAAAGAGCTGTTGATAAATTCAGAATGTCCGATGAAGGAAATCGGAACTATGGTAGGCTATGCCGATCCGAATTATTTCAGCAGATCTTTCAAGAAAAATGTAGGTGTTACGCCGACAGAATTTAAAGAAGGGAAAATCCCGGGTAGGGAGGAACCGGTATGAAAAATATAGTGAGAAGTATAGCGCTTATTATTTGCTGTATGATTGTGATGACATCCTGTACACCTGCGAAGCAAGGCGGACAGACCCAGGGAAAAAACGAGGATAAAATAAGAATAGGAATGAGTTTTGACTCTTTTATTATTGAACGCTGGCAGCGTGACCGTGATGTGTTTGTATCGACAGCAAAAGAGTACGGTGCAGAAGTGAATGTACAGAATGCAAGTGGTGACGTGGAAGAACAAAAGAAACAGATAGAGTATTTAATTGCAAAAGAAATGGATGTAATTGTCATTATCTGTGCAGATTCGGAGGAACTCAAAGATTCTGTGGAGAAAGCAAAAGATGCGGGAATTCGCGTTATTGCCTATGACCGTTTGATTAAGGATTCTCCCGTTGATTTGTATATTTCTTTCGATAATGCAATGGTTGGTACCATGATGGGAGAGGCATTTGTGAATGAGAATCTGGCAGGAGGGAAAGTACTGATGCTTGGAGGTCCTCTTTCTGATAATAATGTAGAGGTGCTCGAGGCGGCATTTATTGAAGTGATGGAAAAAAACAATATCAGAATTCTGGATACGGTTCATGCGGAAGGATGGCGTGCCGAAGTGGCAGCAGAATATGTGTATAATAATCCCCGGTTAATAGAGAGTGCCGATGCAATTATGTGCGGAAATGATAATCTTGCAAGTCAGGTTGTGCATGCGCTTGCGGAGAACAGACTTGCCGGGAATAAAGCTGTTGTTGGTCAGGATGCTGATTTGGAGGCCTGCCAGCGGATTGTCGAGGGGACACAGATTATGACCGTGTATAAGCCGGTGGATAAGCTCGCAAGGCGTGCTGCGGAATATGCGGTTATGATGGCAAAGGGAGAAGAAATTCCTTTGGAAGAAGCAATCATCATCGAGAACGGTCGTTATGAGATACCCTATGTTGCCCTCGAACCGGTCAGCGTAACCAAAGAGAATATCAATGAAGTGATTATTAACAGCGGATTTCATCTGAAGGAAGATGTTTATTTGAATGTTCCGGAACAAATGCCGTAAAAAATAGGAAAATTTTGCAAAAGAAACCATACTGCAGAGCAAAAATGTGCTAGTGTGGTTTCTTTTTTGTGTTTTATTTGTCAAAAATTTGAAGAATGTTATAAAATATTCCTATTTTTATTGTGATATGATACGGATGTGAACAAAAAACAATTAGTATTCAGGGAGGTAAAACAATGAGAAAAAGAATACTCAGTATGGTTCTTGCAACATTTATGGTTGCATCATTACTCGTTGGTTGCGGCGGCGGTGCCGGCTCAGCTAACAAAGTAGGTGTGGCAATGCCTACAAAAGACCTTCAGAGATGGAACCAGGATGGCGCCAATATGAAGGAAAAATTAGAAGCTGCAGGATATACAGTAGATTTACAGTATGCTTCTAATGATATTGCAACTCAGGTATCTCAGATTGAAAACATGATTAACTCCGGCTGCAAGGTTGTGGTTATCGCTTCTATCGATGGTGATTCCTTAGGAACTGTTTTAGAGCAGGCAAAAGAAAAGAATATTCCGGTTATCGCTTATGACCGTTTGATCATGAATTCTGATGCTGTCAGCTACTATGCAACATTTGACAACTATATGGTTGGTACAAAGCAGGGTGAATACATCCGTGACGCTTTGGATCTCGAAAATGCTGCAGGACCTTTCAATATCGAGCTTGTAACCGGTGACCCCGGCGATAACAATGCAAGATACTTCTTCGGCGGTGCGATGGATGTTTTACAGCCGTACATCGATTCCGGTAAATTGGTTGTGAAATCAGGCCAGACTGATTTCGAAACTGTTGCAACTGCTAACTGGGCAACCGACGCTGCACAGTCAAGAATGGATGCTATCATCGCAGCAAATTATGCAGACGGCACAAATCTTGATGCAGTTCTTTGCTCTAATGACTCTACAGCACTTGGTGTAGCTAACTCTCTTGAAGCTAACTACACAGGTGAATGGCCTGTTATCACAGGTCAGGACTGTGACATCGCAAGCGTAAAGAACATGATTGCAGGAAAGCAGTCAATGTCTATCTTCAAAGATACACGTACACTTGCTGCTAAGGTTGTTGAAATGGTTGATGCTATCATGAAGGGTAAAGAAGCTCCCGTAAATGATACAGAGACATACGACAACGGAACCGGCGTTATTCCCTCATTCCTTTGCGAGCCGGTATTCGCAGACATCAACAATTATAAGGAATTATTGATTGATTCCGGATACTACACAGAAGATCAGTTACAATAATAAGCGAATATAAGAGATGATGCAGGCGGGGCAAAACCCGCCTGCTATATTCCGACATGGATTTTCATGACAGAATGTTTTTTTTGGGAAGAAGTGTATCAGGGATTCCCGATATAAAATTCCGGTTTGACAGCAGGCCGGAGCAGGCATGGGAGGGACTAAATTGGCGAAAATATTACTTGAAATGAAAAAAATAACCAAAACATTCCCCGGCGTAAAAGCACTCGATAATGTTAATTTTCAGGTGGAAGAAGGCGAGATTCACGCTCTGGTAGGCGAGAACGGTGCGGGTAAATCCACATTAATGAATGTTCTGAGCGGTATTTATCCGTTTGGGAGTTACGAAGGTGAAATAGTATATGATGGTGAAGTGTGCAAGTTTAATAAGATTAAGGACAGCGAGGCAAAGGGCATCGTTATCATACATCAGGAACTTGCATTGGTTCCGTATATGACAATTGCCGAGAATATGTTTCTGGGTAATGAAAGAGGAAAAAAATTCAAAATTAACTGGAATGAAACCAATGACCGTGCGGCTGAGCTTCTGAAGACGGTAGGTCTGAAGGAGAATCCCCGGGTCTTGATTAAAGATATAGGTGTCGGTAAACAGCAGTTGGTGGAAATTGCAAAGGCTCTTGCCAAAAATGCAAAGCTCCTGATTCTTGATGAACCCACGGCATCTTTGAATGAAGATGATTCGAAGGCGTTGCTGGAGTTGCTGCTGAAATTGAAAGAGAAGGGTCTGACTTCCGTTATCATCTCACATAAGCTGAATGAAATATCTTATGTTGCAGATAAAATTACCGTCCTGCGTGACGGTACAACCATCGAAACACTGGATAAAAAGAAGGATGATATTTCAGAGAGCAGAATTATCAAAGGAATGGTAGGGCGTGAACTCTCCGACCGTTTCCCGAAGAGAGAAAAATGTGTTTCGGATGAAATCAAACTTGAAGTAAAGAATTGGAACGTATACCATCCCGTATACATGGAGCGTAAAGTTGTAGACAATGTCAATATCCATGTTAAGAAGGGTGAAGTGCTTGGTATTTCCGGCCTGATGGGGGCGGGGCGAACGGAGCTTGCGATGAGCGTGTTCGGCAGAAGCTACGGTGAGAAGATATCGGGTCAGGTTATTATGGACGGGAAGCCGGTTCTTCTGAGGAACGTACAACAGGCGATTGAGAATAAGCTGGCATATGTAACAGAAGACCGTAAAGGAAACGGCCTGATTCTGAGTAATCCCATCAGGGTAAACACCACACTGGCAAACCTTTCGGCAGTCAGCAAAAACGGTGTGATTAACAAAGTAAAAGAGTATGAGGTTGCGTCGGATTATAGAGAGAAGCTTAAAACCAAATGTCCGAGCGTGGAACAGAATGTCGGCAACTTAAGCGGTGGTAATCAGCAGAAAGTGTTACTTGCCAAGTGGATGTTTGCAGATCCCGAAGTACTGATTCTTGATGAACCGACACGAGGCATTGATGTCGGTGCGAAATATGAGATATACTGCATTATTAATCAGTTGGTTGCAGAAGGGAAATCCGTTATCATGATTTCTTCCGAACTTCCGGAAATTCTCGGAATGTGCGACCGGATTTATGTCATGAACGAAGGCAAAATCGTGGGAGAGATGGATGCTGCGCAGGCAACGCAGGAGAGCATCATGTCATACATTTTGCAAACCGGAAATAAAGGAGAATAGTTATGGAAACAAATAAAGTAATAGATTTTATCAAAAAATATACCATGATTATCGTGTTGATTCTGCTGATTATTTTCTTCGGAATCGGAACCAACGGATCGATTCTGATGCCGATGAACATCAGTAGTTTGATATCGCAGAATGCATACGTGTTTATTCTTGCAACAGGTATGTTGTTATGTATTCTGACCGGTGGTAACATCGATTTGTCCGTCGGTTCGGTTGTCTGTTTCGTTGGTGCAATCGGTGCGGTTCTCATGGTGAACTGCAAGGTGAACTTTATTGTGGCGATTCTTGCAATGTTTGTGGTGGGTACGCTGATTGGTGCCTTTCAGGGTTTTTGGATTGCATATGTACGTATTCCGCCGTTCATTGTAACGCTCGCCGGAATGCTGGCTTTCCGAGGGTTGAGTAACATTGTGCTGGACGGTATGACCGTTTCCATCAAAGACTGTACAACTTTTGTAAACCTTTTTGGTGGCGGTGCGGACTGCTACATCCCGGATATTATTGCAAATGCACCCATTAACGTAACTTGTCTTGTTGTGGGCGGGGTGTCCTTAATTGTCTATCTGTTTATGCAGATTGTGAATTTGCTGAAGAAACTGAAAAAAGAACATAAGAAAAGCGAAGTTGTGATAGATATCGCAAAAATGACACTGATCTCTTTGGTTATAATCGGTTTCACGGTTGTACTCGCATTACACAAAGGTATACCTACCGTACTGATCTGGGTTTTACTTGTTATAGTTGTTTATGCATACCTTACATCCAATACAACACTCGGCCGTCATTTTTATGCAGTCGGCGGTAATGAGAAAGCAACCAAACTCTCCGGTATCAACACAAACAAGGTTTATTTCTTCGCATATGCGAATATGGGATTCCTTGCTGCGTTAGCCGGTATGGTAACCATTGCACGTATGACATCTGCACAGCCGACATACGGACAGAGCTATGAGATGGATGCAATCGGTGCCTGCTTCATTGGTGGTGCGTCTGCATACGGTGGTATCGGTACGGTTCCGGGAGTTATTATCGGTGCTGTCCTGATGGGTATCATCAATCTTGGTATGTCTCTGATGGGTGTTGATCAGAACTGGCAGAAGGTAGTTAAGGGCGGCGTTCTTTTGATAGCGGTTATTTTTGATGTTGTTATCAACCGTAACGGCAGAATCATTTCCAAAAACTAGTAAATAACGATTTAGCTTGTAAAAAGGGGAAAAAAGAGATATATTATATACAAAAAGCGAAAGGATGGAAATGAGAATGGCTGAATTTACGAAGGACATGACAATTGGGGAAATGCTTAGAAAGAATCCCGAAGTGGCACCCGTATTGATGAGTGCAGGAATGCATTGCGTAGGATGCCCTTCCGCACAGGGAGAAACTTTAGAGGAGGCAGCTATGGTCCATGGAATGAATGTTGACGAGCTGCTCGAGGCATTGAATCAATTATAATCGCGTTGAAGAAAGGGAGTGGAATCCCTAAATAAAACAGCCCTGACGATTATGTGAGAATCGTCAGGGCTGTTTTGATATTAAAATTCATTGTACTATAAAGCTGCAAGTTGCGCGATTGCTTCGCTCTGAAGCATTGGTGTACAGTGTTCTTCAACGAAATATTTCAGGAAATCATTTCCCGGCGTACGTGTTGCATACTCTTCAATCAGATGGCAAAAACTCTGAAACTGTGTATCGGAATGTTCACCCTGATTAAGGTATAAAAGATATTTCCCGTTACGCTCGTCTTTGTATAAGGCGGATTCGCTCTTGTAATGCGGTGCAATAACATGTGCAACCTGTAATACTTCATTCAGAGTGGCAAAGGAGTAAAAGAATTCTTTGCCGGACAGTGCTTTGCTATTGGTATGCACCGATTTGATATCCCGAGCTGATAAAGAGGTTTCTTCCTCTTCTTCGTAATCCGTATCCTCTTCATAATCAGAAGCGGAAGACGCTTCGTCATGCATTTTGCGGATAACATCAAGAATGTTATCGGATTTATTGAAAGAACCGAAAACTTCTTCCAGTGCAGACGATAAAGTTGCATTGTTGTCTTTCAGAATGGAAGGTGCAAATTTGGAAAACCGTGTATCAAGTTCATCAGGGTCTTCTACTTTGGTGACAACAATAACTGCACATTCCGCAAACGGAATGACTTCAATCATTAACGGGATGTCTTCTGCTTCGAAGCCGTACTGGTGAGCGGCCATTCGCATCATATCACGAAACAGTTCTTTAACCTTTTCGTTTCCATATGCAATTTCGCTTAATTTCAAATCTCTTTTTTCGAGTTCCTTCTTTGTAAGGGTACAACGAATCTGGTGATCATTAACTTTTTCTATCTTCATGAAATATCACCTCTTTCCACACGAATTAAATTCTTTTTCTGCTTTTAGATATATTAAACTTTTCCATACTTTTCGTCAAGTGTTGACAAGGAAAAGTCACAAATCCGACAAAATTGGATTACTGATGCGAAAAATGACATTTTTGGTAACAGAATTGGTATGCTTTGGAGTATTGCATTTTATTTTTAGTATGCGTATAATTCTGCTTATGAGATACTTGCGGTGAAAGTTGTGTGCCGGAGAGGAGGCTTTGCACCGTCTGTACTTTATCTATGATCTAATGAAATAGTTCTTAATGTATTTTTACATCTTTTTCCCGCGTGGCGGGATGTCTTATAGGTAAGTGCATATCGTAATAATCACAGATTTTTAGTTTTCCCCCAGATTACTATTATAAATCATAATGTTTACGTAATAATTCAATTTTTAATCGACGTAAGGTACGTTCATTCGTGGGTATTTTCATCATCTGTTATATAATAAGTATCGGCATTTTCAGAATATTTTATGAGAGAAGGAAGAAAAAGATAATTGCATCACGTGTCCTTTTGGAAAATATTTTGAAGTGTACTAAACTGCAGGAAACAAATGTCATAAAATCCTATTTTGTCGGAATACTATTCGAACAGCCCTTGAACCGATTATCCTGATGAAATAAATCAGAAAAGGCAGTTGTACAAAATATAGATGACGATACGGAAATTATCTGCTATAATAAGACCGATTGTCTACCAGAAACGGAGGAAAAGCAATGGGACCTACGCGAGAGGAACAAAGCAGAAAAAGAAAGAAAAAACGAGTGAAAAAAATGAAAGCAGCGATTGCCAAACTGATACCGGTTTTGGTGGCGGTTGTGCTTATTATAGCAATAGGTGGAATTTATTACGGGCGGACATTGATTGAGAACGTGTATTACAGTTCGGAACGCAAGGATTTGAATGAATATTACGAACTGTTTGATGCCAATGATGTTGCTGTTTTTATACAGAATTCATATGTTCCGGAGAAGGCGAAATATATAAACGGGGCATGTTATTTTGATTTGGACATGATTGGGACATATTTCGGGAACCGCTTTTATGTGAATAGCGAAGAGGCAGTTGTGATGTATACAACGCAGACAGATATTTACGAAGCGGGAATCGGTGAGGAGAATAAGTCCTATTCGGTGAATGGTGAAGTGAAGACACTGGAAACTGCACCGGCAGTTCTTTATAAGGAAGAGGTGTTGATTTCAGTTGAATTTTTGAAGATGTTTGAAAGCTTTGCCTATGAATTTTATCCGACACCGAACCGTCTGCTTCTTTATACACAGTCTGTCACATATCCCGCTGCGGTGATTACGAAAGAAACAAAGATTCGTGTGCTTGGCGGAGTGAAGTCCGAAATTGTTGCGGATTTGGCGGCGGAGGACCGTGTATTCATCCTTGAGGAGATGGAAAAGTGGTCGAAGGTTGTGTCAACGGACGGTTATATGGGTTATATTGAGAATAAGCGTTTTGAGAAAGACGGAGATGTGGCAAAGACACCGGTACCCGAGCAGGTGGCGGACGGATATACACCGATACTTATGGAAGGAGTCATCAATATGGGATTCCATCAGGTGTTTTCCCAGAAAGCCAATGAAACCTTTGAAAGCTCCGTGAAGGATGCTGTCGGTATGAATGTCATTGCACCGACATGGTTTCGTGTGCAGGATGATGAGGGTACACTTGAAGCCATCGCCAATAAAGAGTATGTGCAGAAAGCGCATGAGAAAGGAATGCAGGTATGGGCAGTTTATACGGATGTTGATTATTCCGTGAATCTGGAAGGGATTCTCGGTGTAACTGCGAAGAGACGTGCATTGATTGACCGTATGGTGGCGTATGCCCTGGAATACGGAATCGATGGTATCAATATTGACTTTGAGACCGTGAAACCTGAAACGGGTGCTGATTTTGCACAGTTTTTGCGTGAGCTGTCAATTCAGACACATGCCAATAACCTCGTGCTTTCGGTTTGTAACTATGCGCCGACGGCTTCTACGGAGCATTACAACCGCGCAGAGCAGGGAATTGTGGCAGATTATGTTGTTGTTATGGGATATGATGAGCACTGGGCAACATCAGATGTTGCAGGAAGTGTTGCTTCCATTGATTTCGTGGAAGGCGGTATTTTGCGTACCATTGAATCGGGTGTTGCCGCAAACAGAATTATCAATGCGATTCCTTTCTATACAAGACTTTGGAAAACAGAGAACGGTCAGGTAAGCAGTGAAGTCAAAGGTATGTCGGCAGCCAAGAAATGGGCTGAAGAGAATGGTGTTGAACTGATCTGGGATAATATGACCTGCCAGTATTATGCAGAGATGCAGGCGGATGGAGTTTTATATCAAATCTGGCTTGAGGAAGAAGAATCTATCCAGACGAAGTTAAATGTGATGAAGACCAACGGCGTTGCCGGTGTTGCGGAGTGGAAACTTGGTTTCGAACAGGCAGAGATTTGGGAGATTATTTCTGCATATCAGAATTCATAATTTATTATAACGAAATAAACGAAAGAGAATAAAAGAGATAAAGCCCCCATATAGTGTAGGGAAAACAATGCAGACAGAGAGTGAAACGATGAAACATTGTATGAAAACACTGACAGGAGGGCTTTTTCTTTTATTAGTGATTGTTTTACTATGCGGGTGTACAGATTCGCCTGTGGTCAGAGAACGGATGGAAGCGGAAAGTATACATGCGGAAAATGAATATGTGGGAAAAGTAATTGTCCTGGATGCCGGACACGGAGGAGCAGATCCCGGGAAGGTGGGGACCGGCGGTCTGACAGAGAAGGAAGTGAATCTTACGATTGCACTTCTTTTGCAGGAACAGCTTGAAGCAGAAGGGATTGAAGTGGTAATGACCCGTACTACGGATATGTCTCTTGGAGATCAGAACGCAGGGAATCAAAAGATGGAGGATTTGAATACCAGGGTGAGACTATTGGAGGAGGCAGAGGCAGACCTTGCAGTCAGTATTCATCAGAATAGTTTTGGAGATCCGTCGGTAAGCGGTCCGCAGGTATTCTATTACACCGGAAGTGAAGAGGGAGAGCGCGCGGCAGTGTGCCTGCAGGAAGCATTGAATTCAGAACTTCAAATTGCGAAGCCGCGGGTTGTGAAGGCTAATGACAGTTATTATCTGCTGAAGAAAACAAGCGGTGTCCTTGTAATCGCGGAGTGTGCGTTTCTAAGTAATCCCAAGGAGGAAGCGCTGCTTCGGGATACGGAATATCTTATGCGTGTTGCCGAAGCCCTGAAAGAGGGGATTCTTGCATATCTTCGCTGATTTGTGTTATACTTTGTGCGAAATACAAAAGCACGGGAGGTTTGAAATGCGAACCGAGGTGATAAAGCAGGAATGTTCCTGTATGAACGAAGAAGAATTGAAACGTGCGGGAGCTGTCATCCGAAACGGCGGACTGGTGGCATTTCCGACTGAAACGGTATATGGTTTGGGAGGAGATGCGTTAAATCCGGAATCTTCAAAGAAGATATATGCAGCCAAAGGCAGACCGTCGGATAATCCGCTGATTGTACATATCTGTTGTATGGAGGATTTAGAGCCTCTGGTTTCAGAAATTCCGGAAGCAGCCGTGAAACTGGCAGAAGCGTTTTGGCCGGGACCGTTAACGATGGTTTTGCCGAAGTCCCAATTGGTTCCGAAGGAGACAACGGGCGGACTTGATACTGTTGCAGTAAGAATGCCTTCTCATGAAGTGGCGAAAGCTTTTATCAGGGAAGCGGGAGGCTATGTTGCGGCACCAAGTGCCAATCTTTCCGGACGTCCGAGCCCTACGCAGGCTCGTTACGTGCTTGAGGATATGGACGGAAGAATAGAGATGATTATTGACGGGGGAGATATTCCGATTGGTCTGGAATCAACCATAGTGGATTTAACGCAGGAAGAACCGATGATATTAAGACCGGGCTATATTACAGCAGCAATGCTGGAAGAGGTTCTTGGCAAAGTTGATACGGATCCGACTATTTTGGACGGAACATGCAAAGAGCGTCCAAAAGCGCCGGGAATGCGTTACAGACATTACGCGCCCAAAGGCAGCATGCTGATTGTGGAGGGAGCGTCTAAGGCTGTGATTTCCGAAATCAATCGACGTCTTGCGGCTGATAAGGAAGCCGGATTGCGTACCGGCGTACTGGCAACAAGAGAAAATGTAGACGCTTTTGGGGCAGATGTGGTAAAATGTATGGGAAGCAGAGAGAAAGAGGAAGAAATTGCCACTTCTCTTTACAGATGCCTGCGGGAGATGGATGATGAAAATGTGGAGCGGATTTATTCCGAAAGCTTTTCTACGAACGGAATCGGGCAGGCGATTATGAACCGTCTTTTGAAGGCGGCAGGACACGAAATATTGATTTTAGAGGAGGATGCTTAAGATGATAGCATTAGCAAGTGACCACGGCGGTTATGATTTAAAGGAGACAATTAAGAAACACTTAGAGGCAGCCGGATATGAAGTGAAGGATTTCGGTTGCTATGAGAAGAAATCCTGTGATTATCCCGTATTCGGAAGACCGGCATCAGAAGCAGTCGGAAACGGTGAATGCGAGAAGGGTATTTTAGTATGTACAACCGGTATCGGAATGTCCATGGTGGCAAATAAGGTGAAAGGTGTTCGTGCGGCACTTTGTTCCGATACGGTTTCCGCAGGGCTTACAAGAGAGCACAACAATGCAAATATGCTTGTACTTGGTGCCGGAATTGTAGGAGAAAATCTTGCACTTGGCATTGTTGATACTTTTATGAAAACAGAATTTCCCGGCGAAGAGAAGCATGTTCGCCGTGTAAATATGATTGAAGGATAAGAAGCGTAATAAGGGGGCCAAGGATGAAGAGAGAAGATTACATTTCATGGGATGAGTATTTTACGGGGATTGCCATGCTTTCCGGTATGCGTTCCAAAGATCCAAGCACACAGGTAGGTGCCTGCATCGTTGATGCAAATAACAGGATATTATCAGTGGGATATAACGGACTTCCAAATGGTTGCTCCGATGATGAATTCCCGTGGTCGAGAGATGGAGTGGAATTGGAGACAAAGTATCCGTTTGTGGCACACAGTGAGTTGAATGCGATTCTGAATTACCGTGGCGGTAATCTGGAAGGCGCAAAGCTTTATGTGACACTTTTTCCCTGCAATGAGTGTGCGAAAGCAATTATTCAGGCCGGAATCAAAGAAGTGGTTTATGATTGTAATAAATACGATAAGACACCGTCGGTTATTGCGTCAAAGCGTATGTTTGACGCTGCAGGTGTGAAATATTATCAGTATAAGAGAACCGGACGTGTGATTAAGATAGAGGTTTAGGACGGTTCTAAAGAGGAGAAAATTGTGAAAAAAAGAGGACTCCGGGTTCTTACGCTTTTTCTTGCAATTTTATTGTGTTTTACTTTCATGCCCTCTACCAGAGTATGGGCACAAACGGAAGAAGAGCGTTTGGAAGAAGCGCAGAAGAAGTTAAAAGAACTGGAAGAAGAAAAGAAAAAAATCGAAGAGCAAAAAAAGAATGCCAAGAATGAACTGGCGGATCTGAATTATCAGAAGACTTCTGTAAAAGAACAGCTGGACGAGCTTACGCTTGCGTTGGAATGTGCAGCGGCAGAACTTGATAAGCTTGAAAAAGCAATCATGGCAAAGGAAGAAGAACTGGTAGAGACCGGACAGGAACTTGAACTGGCCAGACAGAAAGAAGATGCCCAGTATGCGCAAATGAAGGAGCGTATGCAATATCTGTATGAAAACGAAGGAAATTCCTATCTGGACATGCTTCTTGAGGTGAATAACTTCGGTGAGTTTTTAAATCTGACAGAATATATGAATATGCTTGCAAAGTACGATAACCGAATGCTGGATGAATATCAGGCATCCCGTAAGGCAACGGAAGAGGCGGAGCTTGCGCTTGAAGCTGAGAAAACCGAACTTGAGGTCTTGAAGCAGGAAACCGTGAATGAGAAGACCAGAATAGACGGACTGATTGAAGAGACGGCACAGAAGCTGGAATATTATTCCAATCAGGTGAGTGATGCCAAGAAAGAGTTGGCAGATATTGAGAAAGAAGCCAAAGATAATCAGGCTGATATCGAACAGATTAAGCGGGAAATTGAACTTTCGAAGCGTTCCAGAAATTCCAAGAAGCGTGATGTTTCCGAAATCGTATATGATGAGAATGACAGATATCTTCTTGCCAATCTGATTTATTGTGAGGCCGGCGGCGAGCCTTATGAAGGCCAGGTTGCTGTAGGAGCGGTAGTAATCAACCGCGTACGTTCATCCGTGTTTCCTGATACCGTATATTCGGTAATCTATCAGAAGAAGCAGTTCGCTCCCGTGGCAGACGGTCATTTGGCACTTGCGCTTGCACAGAACCGTGCAACGGAATCCTGTTATCGCGCAGCAGACGAAGCAATGGCAGGATACTCAAACGTAGGTGATTGTGTATTTTTCCGAACTGTTATTCCGGGCATTGAGGGAATCATTATCGGAAATCATATATTTTATTAAGGGGGGAAACAAATGGAAGGAAATAATAAGTATTACGATCCAAACAGATACAACAGAACACAAGCCGGTATGCCGGCGCAGGGGCAGGGTTATCCGCAACCGCAACCTCAGCCTCCGAAAGGGAAAGGATTTGGAATTGCATCCATGGTATGCGGTATTGTGGCATTGGTGCTGACGTTACTGTCTTTTTGCTTTGCTCTGTTACTGATTCCGGCAGCGATTCTTGGTTTAATCAGTATTGTTATGGGTATCATTGCGGTAGCGAAGAATCGCGGCAAGGGAATGGCAGTTTCCGGTCTGGTATGTACGGGGGTAGGACTTTTTATCAGTCTTTTCGTTATTGTGGTCTGGATATTTATGGTTTCTGTATTCGGACTTGCAATCGGAATGCCTCTGTTGGATGTACTTGACTACATGGATGATTACGAAGATACCATGGAAGAAATTTTTGAAGACGCAGGCTATGAATTTGATTATGATATGTTTGAATATCTGGATGAGAATGACTGGGGCGATTTCTAACGCGTAAAAGATAAAATATAGAGAAAAATAGAACCCATCGGTAAGAAGAGATCCTGCCGATGGGTTTTACTCATATGCTTCAATCATCTTTTTGTATACGACGAATTCATCGCGGTAAACACAGTTTAACAGTGCATTCAAACGTGTGAGTGCCCTTTGCATGGTTTCTGTATCAATCAATCCGACAGAAAGCGCATCCGCAAGCTCGTCCAAATCAAGGACTTTCACGAAACCATCCGGCATGATAATAACATCTGCCAAAAGATCAACGGTGGTCAGTGTGGCATTTGCTTCATCATAAACATAGTCTGCAATGTCACAATACCAGTAGAGCAGGGAATTGTCCGCCCGGTAAAATTTGCTGATTTTTAAACCTTCGTGCGGAAGGTAGAGTGAATACCCGTGATCAAAGTCTTTACGCGGGTGCAGTGTCTGCCAGGAAGTCACAATCTTATCTTCACTTTGATGCAGAATCACATCATCTTTCAGCAATATACATTCATTTGGAATCAGTCGTTTGCGATAGATTGCGAGTTCTTTCATAAATGTCCTCCTTGCAGATGAACCATTGTTGATAAAATAGTACACATTTTAGATAAAAAAGTCAATGAAGGGAGTGCTTTTTGACTAGACATTATTGGGAAAAATGAGTATAATCTTTAACGGAAGGAGAGTGCGGAATGGCTTCTTTGCAAAATGGTAATCCTAAAGGCATGAAAGATATTTTTAAATTGCTGACATGCGTTACACAATTTGGAATCAACATGCTTGTTCCTATGGTTCTCTGCTTCCTCTTGGGGTTGTGGCTGGATAAACAGCTTGGAACCTCTTTTCTTGCTGTGATTCTCTTTTTCATAGGAGCGGCAGCAGGCGCAAGAAATGTATACCGTTTCTTCAAGAAATACCTGAAAGATGACGGGGAGAATATTGTATGACGAAACCGAATGAAACGCTGGTTGAGCTTTGGATTGGAAGCGTAGCATTTGCCTTTGTGGTAATTCTTGCGTCAATCTGGTTTGTGAACGACAGAATAGCTTTTGCACTGGGACTCGGACTGGGCTGTCTGATGTCCTGTTACCTGGCATATCATATGGCACGAAATATTGAGAAAGCGCTGGATTTGGAAGCCGGTGCGGAACGTATTATGAGAATCTCTGCGCTGCTTCGTTACGGATTGGTGATTCTTGTATTGATCGTATCCTTTTATGTGCCGTACACGAATCCGATTGCAACTTTTATCGGATTGATGGGTTTGAAGGTAGCGGCTTATTTGCAGCCGTTTACGCATAAAATTATTTCTTCCTTCCGAAAGAAAGAGGAAGAAGTTTAAAAATAAATAAGGAGGTAAAACTATGGGACAGGGAATCCTGTTGTCCACTGATTCTAATATCGATTTCATGATACACGGAGTCTTCTCGTACAAGATTTTTGGACAGGAAGTGTGGATAACAACCTCGCATATTTGTCTGCTGATTGTGGTATGCGCACTTATTCTCTTTTTCATAGCCGGAGGAATGGTGTTTCGCCGTGCCAAGGAAATTCCGGGACCGCTCCAGTGCGCGCTGGAGATGGCGGTTGAATTTCTGGATAACATCTCAATGGATGCTCTTGGCAAGCGCGGAAAAGGATTTCGGAATTACGTCGGTGTGCTTTTTATCTTTATCCTGTTTTCCAATATTTCTGGATTGCTCGGATTAAGACCGCCCACAGCTGATTACGGTGTGACGTTGCCGCTTGGTATCATTACGTTTACACTGATTCATATTAACAAATTCCGATTCAATTCCATACCGTCTATTTGGAAAGATATGTGTTCGCCATTGCCACCTTGGTTGCCGCTTTGGCTTCCGATTAACGTAATCAGTGATATCGCGGTGCCGATTTCACTTTCACTGCGTTTGTTTGCGAACGTGTTGTCAGGAACCGTAATGATGGCACTGGTGTATGGTCTGCTTCAGTGGTTTGCACTTGCATGGCCGGCAGCATTGCATGTTTATTTCGACCTGTTTTCGGGGGCAATCCAGACATACGTATTCTGTATGTTGACGGTAACGTATATCTCGAATTCAATCGGCGACGAAGAGTAAAAGAAATGAATTTTATTGTAAAAGAAAACAATTTTTTAGGAGGATAAAAAAATGGATTTTAACGAGAATTTTATTTTAGGATGTTCAGCAATTGGTGCAGGACTTGCAGTTATCGCAGGTATCGGACCCGGTGTAGGTCAGGGTATCGCAGCAGGTTACGGTGCATCTGCAGTAGGTAGAAATCCCGGCGCAAGAGGTGCTATCATGACAACCATGCTTCTTGGACAGGCGGTTGCTGAAACAACAGGTTTGTATGGTTTGCTTATCGCATTCCTCTTATTATTCGTAAAGCCGTTATTACCGTAAGCTTTGACCGGACTGCGCCGTATGATGGATGCAGTATTTGGAAAGGTAAGCGAATTGAACAGAGGGAGGCAACATTTTGAACACAATAGAGAATATGAACTTCATGTTGTCGGGCAACGATATATCCAGATTGTTTGATTTGGATTTTCAGTTATTGCATGATTCCGTGCTTACACTGATTGCTGTGTTTGTGTTGTTTCTGGCAGGTTCGTTTTTCTTCTTTAATCCGGCACGTAAGTTTCTGGAGAAGAGAAAAGAAGGAATCGCAAACGACATTTTAGCAGCAAAAGAGGATAAAGAAGAAGCTGCCCGTTTGAAAGAAGAATATGAAGCTAAATTAAGCGGTGTGGATGCACAGGTACAGGAGATTCTCGCTGATGCCCGTCAGAAAGCGCTTGCGAATGAAAACAGAATTATTGGTGAGGCACGTGAGGAAGCAGGCCGTATTGTAGAACGCGCAAATCACGAAGCTGAGCTTGAAAAGCAGAAAGTTGCTGATGAAGTGAAGCAGGAAGTGATTAACGTTGCGGCTGCCATGGCAGGAAAAATTGTTTCTGCAAATATGGATGATGCGACTCAGGAACGTCTCTTAAATGACACATTGAAGGAAATGGGTGAGAGCACATGGCTAAGCTAGTATCCGCAACATATGGCGAGGCGTTGTTTGAACTTGCGAAAGAAGAGAACAAGGTGCTCGCGTTACTGGAAGAAGTTACCGCTTTGCGCACAATTCTGACAGAAAATACAGAATTCGGAATTTTACTGGCGAATCCCAAGGTTTCCAAAGAAGAATGTATTGCGATTGTACGTAATGTATTCGAAGGAAAAATCAGCAAAGAGCTGATGGGATTTCTGGAATTGCTTTTGCAGAAAGGCCGTTACAATGAACTGATGCCGATTCTTGACTATTTTATCGACAGGGTAAAAGAAGCTGAGAAGATTGGTACGGCGTATGTTACGACTGCGGTTGCCTTAGATGAAAAGCAAAAGGGTGCAATTGAAGCGAAGCTTTTGGAAACAACTTCTTACCGTAAAATTGAAATTGAGTACACTGTTGATGAAAGTCTGATCGGAGGTATGGTGATACGCATCAGAGACCGTGTTGTTGACAGCAGTGTCAGGACAAAGCTGGAAAAGATGCAGCGTATGTTATCTGAGGTTCAGCTTGTATAAAAAAATAAAAGAAAGGTGCGACAGGATCCATGAATTTAAGACCGGAAGAAATAAGTTCAGTTATTAAGGATCAAATCAAGAGATACGCAGATCGTCTGGAAGTTTCCGATGTCGGAACCGTTATTCAGGTTGCAGACGGTATTGCACGTGTACATGGTCTTGAGAAGGCTATGCAGGGTGAGTTGCTTGAATTCCCCGGTGAAGTATACGGCATGGTAATGAATCTTGAGGAAGATAATGTTGGCGCGGTACTTCTTGGTAATCAGAGAAGTATCAGCGAAGGCGATATGGTAAAAACCACGGGCCGCGTTGTAGAGGTACCGGTAGGTGATGCAATGATGGGCCGTGTAGTAAATGCACTCGGACAGCCGATTGACGGCAAAGGACCTATTGCGACAACCAAGTATCGTCAGATAGAAAGAGTAGCATCCGGTGTTATCACACGTAAATCAGTAGATACACCGTTACAGACAGGTATTAAAGCGATTGACTCCATGGTGCCCATCGGACGCGGACAGCGTGAGTTGATTATCGGTGACAGACAGACCGGTAAGACTGCAATTGCAATCGATACCATCATTAATCAGAAGGGTAAAGGCGTTAAGTGTATTTATGTTGCAATCGGCCAGAAGGCATCCACGGTTGCTACAATCGTAAAGACACTTGAAGAATACGGCGCAATGGATTATACAACCATTGTTGCTTCAACCGCGAGTGAGCTTGCACCGTTGCAGTATATTGCACCGTATGCAGGTTGTGCTATCGGCGAAGAATGGATGGAAAACGGAGAAGACGTACTTGTTGTTTACGATGACTTGAGTAAGCATGCAACTGCTTACCGTACATTGTCCCTGCTTCTTAGAAGACCGCCCGGCCGTGAGGCTTATCCCGGTGACGTATTCTACTTACACTCCAGACTTCTTGAGCGTGCAGCGCGTATGAGTGAAGAATACGGCGGTGGTTCTTTAACTGCATTGCCGATTATCGAAACACAGGCAGGTGACGTTTCTGCATATATCCCGACTAACGTAATTTCTATTACGGACGGTCAGATTTACCTTGAAACTGAAATGTTTAATGCAGGTTTCCGTCCTGCAGTTAACGCAGGTCTTTCCGTATCCCGAGTAGGTGGTGCGGCTCAGATTAAGGCAATGAAGAAGATTGCTGCTCCGATTCGTGTGGAACTTGCACAGTATCGTGAACTTGCAGCTTTTGCACAGTTTGGTTCCGAACTTGATGAGGATACCAAAGAAAAACTTGCACAGGGTGAACGTATCAAAGAAGTGCTGAAACAGCCTCAGTATAAGCCTATGGGTGTTGAATATCAGGTTATTATTATCTTTGTTGCCACGAAGAAATATCTCCTTGATGTGCCTGTAAGCGAGATTACAAGATTTGAAACAGAGTTCTTTGAATTTTTGGATACCAAACATCCTGAAATCCCTGAAACAATCCGTAAGGACCAGGTGATTTCCGATGAACTTGAGGCGCAGCTGATTGCGGCAATCGAAGAATTCAAAAAAGATTTTGCATAAGGTAGTGCGTGCGGCAGGTGCACATGCGGCATCTGTTGCGATACCTGCATGAAAATTGGAGGATAGTTGATATGGCCTCAATGAGAGATATCAAAAGGCGTAGGGAGAGTGTCAGCAGTACACAGCAGATTACGAAGGCAATGAAGCTTGTTTCTACCGTTAAACTGCAGCGTGCAAAGACAAGAGCTCTTCAGGCGAAAACATATTTCAATTGCATGTATTATACTGTGACAAGTCTTTTAGCCAAAGCGAAGAATTTGGATCAACCGTATACACAGAAACAGGAATCGACCAGAAAGGCAGTTATTTTACTGACTTCAAACAGAGGTCTTGCCGGCGGATATAATTCCAATATGGTGAAATTGATTACGCAGGGAGACTTTGCCAAGGAAGATCTTGATATCTATGCAGTTGGAAAAAAAGGACGGGAAGCATTGGAACGTCGCGGCTATACAATCAAAGCCGATTATTCCGAGCTTGCCGATGGATTTGAATACGCAGATGCAATCAAAATCAGCAATCAGTTGGTGAAATCATATGAGAATGGTGAAATCGGAGAGATTTATCTTGCATATACCGATTATAAGAATACGGTAACGCATATCCCGACGCTGATGAAACTTTTACCTATTTTACCGGAAGATTTTGTTCCGGAAGAGGGTATGGCAGAGGATAATCTCCTTATGAATTTTGAGCCGGGAGATGAAGAAGCTTTGAAGATGATTATTCCCAAATATATGACAAGCCTGATTCATGGTGCTATGATTGAAGCGCATGCCAGTGAAAACGGCGCGAGAATGCAGGCGATGGATAATGCAACCAATAATGCTGAAGAGATGATTTCCGGATTAACGCTTATGTACAACAGAGCGCGACAGGGAAGCATTACCCAGGAACTGACAGAAATTATTGCAGGTGCGGAAGCAATTTCGTAATACTGATAAGCGAATTGTGGCAAAAAAGCCACATATGGAGGATTAAAAATGGCAAATATAGGAAAGATCACACAGATTATCGGTGCGGTTCTGGATATTAAGTTTGCAGAGAATAACCTTCCTGATATCAATGAAGCGATTAAGATTGATAAGCAGGATGGCGGTGTACTTGTTGTGGAGGTTGCGCAGCATCTTGGTGATGACACTGTAAGATGTATTGCGATGGGTCCCACAGACGGTCTTGTACGCGGTATGGATGCAACTGCAACCCAAGCTCCGATTTCCGTACCTGTTGGTGAGAATACACTGGGACGTATTTTTAACGTACTTGGTGACCCCATTGATAATAAGCCGGCGCCCGTGGAGGTTTCCTACGAACCGATTCACAGAGCAGCTCCGGAGTTTGCAGAACAGTCTACAGAGACAGAACTTTTGGAAACCGGTATTAAAGTCGTTGACTTGCTTTGCCCTTATCAGAAGGGTGGTAAAATCGGGTTATTCGGTGGTGCCGGTGTAGGTAAAACCGTATTGATTCAGGAGTTGATTCGTAACATCGCTACAGAGCACGGCGGATATTCCGTATTCACCGGTGTAGGTGAGCGTACAAGAGAGGGTAATGACCTTTATCATGAAATGCAGGAGTCAGGTGTTATTGATAAAACCACCATGGTATTCGGTCAGATGAATGAGCCGCCCGGAGCACGTATGAGAGTTGGTCTTACAGGTCTTACAATGGCTGAGTATTTCCGTGATAAGGGTGGTAAGGACGTGTTGCTCTTCATTGACAACATTTTCCGTTTTACCCAGGCCGGTTCCGAAGTGTCCGCGTTGCTTGGACGTATGCCTTCTGCCGTAGGTTATCAGCCTACATTACAGACAGAAATGGGTGCGCTTCAGGAACGTATTACATCTACAAAGAATGGTTCCATTACATCCGTTCAGGCTGTTTACGTGCCTGCGGATGACTTGACTGACCCGGCTCCCGCAACAACATTCGCGCACTTGGATGCAACGACCGTTTTATCCCGTGCAATCGTTGAGCTCGGTATCTACCCTGCAGTAGATCCGTTGGAGTCTACCTCACGTATTCTTGACCCGAGAATTCTCGGTCAGGAGCACTATAACGTAGCGCGTGGAGTTCAGGAAATTCTGCAGAGATATAAAGAGTTACAGGACATCATTGCAATTCTCGGTATGGATGAATTGTCCGAAGAAGATAAGCTTCTTGTAAGCCGTGCAAGAAAGGTTCAGAGATTTCTTTCACAGCCTTTCTTCGTTGCAGGACAGTTTACCGGTCTGGAAGGTAAGTATGTGCCTATTTCCGAAACTATCCGTGGTTTCAAGGAAATTTTGGATGGTAAACATGATGACATTCCGGAAGGTTATTTCTTAAATGCCGGCGGAATTGATGATGTTGTTGCCAGAGCAAAGGCTAAGAACTAGGAACGGTGGCTATCATGAGTGACAATAATCGTTTTTTGTTAAAAGTAATTACACCTGAGCGTGTATTTTATGATGGTGAGGTTTCCATGGTAGAATTCAATACCACAGAAGGAGAAATCGGTATTTACAAAAACCATATTCCTACGACTGTGATTGTCGAACCGGGTATCTTAACCATCACCGAAGAAGAAGGGCCGAAGAATGCAGCGTTGCATGCGGGTTTTGCAGAAATCCTGCCGGATTCCGTTGTGATTCTTGCTGAAATTGTGGAATGGCCTTCAGAAATTGATTTAGAACGTGCGGAACGCGCCAAGGAACGAGCTGAGGAACGTATTTCGCAGAAAGAAGATAAGACAGATATGGACAGAGCGCATGTGGCTTTGAAGAAAGCAATTTGTCGAATTAATACACTCAAATAAGACATATCCTAACCCCGGGGCTGTTTCCACAGCCCCGGGGTTTTTGTCTTGCATCCCCCCCCTTTCTGCTCGCCGCCGCTTTCTTCGGATTCCTTTGGAACACGCTTTCGCTCGTTGAATACGTAACGGTACTAAATTTGCATATCTGCTCATTAAGTACCGGCGCAAGGAAATAAGCGTTAGAAGGTTACACAATTTATGGAAATTATGCTTGACAAGGAATGATATATAATATATGTTATATAACATAAGATATGTAAAGGAGAATCCAAATGCCGCCGAAAGCCAAAATAACCAAAGAGATGATTGTAGAGACCGCTTTTCAGATAGCAAGAGAAGAAGGAGCGGACAAGATTACTGTCAGAAGTATTGCAGAACGATTGAATTGCTCCACGCAACCGGTGTTGTATTATTTTGCAAGCATTGATGGAATAAAGAAGGCTGTTTATGAGAAGACAGATGAGTTTCATACAGAATATATCATGCAGGAGAACCCTGCCTGCGAAGATCCTTTTATGGAATTTGGATTGAAATATATCAGGTTTGCCATGGAGGAGAGAAATTTGTTTAAATTATTGTTCCAGTCCGATGTCTTTTCGGGAGCAGGAATCCTTGATTTACTGGAAAGCGAAGGTCTGGAGCCTTTTTATGCGGGCTTGCAGGAAGAAGCTGATTTGTCAAAGGAAGAAGCCAAGGAAGTCTTTGCAATATTGTTTATCTATGTGCATGGTTATGCCAGTCTCTTTGCTAATAACAGTATGTGCTACGATGAGGATAAGATTAAGGATGGTTTGGCGAAAACATTCTATGGTGCAATCGGCGCAGTGAAAGGAGAAACGGATGAAGAAGTTATTTGAGAAACATGAAACAATCGCCTGTATCGGGTTGATTATTATTTATGTGGCAGTGAGTTCTGTAGGTTTGAATTTATGGGGAACGACAGATTACAGATTGGCAATCGTCAATACTATTTTTTCTGTCCTGGTATTGGCTTTCGTGATTGGCCTGAAAAGAGTATCTTTTTACGGATTAAGAAAGCCGGAACACGCAGGGAAATGCCTGTATTTCATTCCGCTTGCATTGTTTATTGCATTGCAGTTCAGAGGGGGAATCACTATAGAGAATACGCCGGCTGAAATAATATGCCATGTGATTGTCATGCTGAATGTCGGATTCCTGGAAGAAATGATTTTTCGTGGATTTTTATTTAGAATGATGGAAAAGACAAACGTAAAAAGTGCAATCATCGTCAGTGCTTTGACGTTCGGCATGGGACACATCGTGAATCTTCTGAATGGGGAAGATTTGATTCCAACTTTGATGCAGGTGCTTTATGCGACAGCAATCGGCTATTTGCTGGTTATCATTTTTTGTAAAACCAAGTCACTCGTTCCTTGCATCATCATGCATGGTGTATTCAATGCATCTTCGATTGTAGGTGGAGCAAATGACTGGTCAATTTATCTGGTGACGGCCATTTATGTGATTATCGGATTTGGTTATGCATTCTATATTCAGCGCTGTATTCATCATAAAAGTTGATTTTTTTACATAATCAGTTTATTCTAATAAATAGGGTATATGTGAAAGAGCATACCCTATTTATTGTTTTTTACGGAGAATGAAGAATGGAACAGCAGTGGCAGGATTTCAGTGATAAAGTGAATAGTCGCTTAAATGCTTCCTTGAAAGAAGCGATTTTTAGTAATCCTCGGAGTAAGACACAGACGGTCAGCAAAAGGAAAGTCAGACCGGTGCTTCTGAAGGGGGAGCTCTGTTTTCAGGTAAGCTCTTATGAAGGGAAACAGGTAAAGCATGAGAATCTGAATGCAGACGAAGCGACAAAGAAGGCGCTTATCTGGATGCAGGAAGAATTTAAACAGTTGGAGATTCATAACGAGGATTCCACACTTATTTGCCTGACGAATAAGAAGGGTACGCTTACCATGAAGGTGAAGAAAAGTGCAGAGACATCACAACGTATAGACGAGGATAAATTTGCACATAATAGAAGAAAGAAATACCTTTTGCCGGATACGGTGGCGATTCCATTTCTTGTAGATTTGGGAGTGCAGACCAAAGAAGGCAGAATCATCAATTCCGCGTATGATAAGTTCAAGCAAATCAATCGTTTTCTGGAATTTATTGAGGATATTTTACCTGCACTGGAAGGAGAAGAAAGAATCAGGATCCTTGATTTTGGTTGCGGTAAATCGTATCTGACTTTTGCCATCTATCATTATCTGCATGAAATTTGCGGGAAGGACGTGGAGATTACAGGTCTTGACTTAAAGGCAGATGTAATTGCAAACTGTAATAAACTTGCGATAAAATACGGGTATGGGAATTTGAAATTTGAAGTAGGCGATATCAAGGATTATGAGGCATATCAGGATGTTGACCTGGTTGTAACCCTTCATGCCTGCGATACGGCAACGGATTATGCGCTCTACAAAGCGCTTTGCTGGAATGCCAAGGCGATTCTTTCCGTACCGTGTTGCCATCATGAGGTAAACAGGCAGGTGAAGGCGACAGAACTTGCACCGATGCTGGAATATGGTATTGTCAAAGACCGTTTTGCGGCGCTTGCAACAGATTCACTGCGTTGCATGATTCTCAAAAAATACGGTTATGAAACACAGCTTCTTGAGTTTATAGATATGACGCATACACCGAAGAATCTGTTAATCAGGGCGGTAAAAAAACAAGGGCTTGTGTCGGCAGGAAAACAGGAAAAACTGCAGGCACAGGAAGAAGAATTCAGTCGTTTTTTGGGAATACATACGACATTGCAGACACTTTTAGAACATGGAAAGGAGTAGCCTTACGTGAAGGTAGCCATTAAAATACTGGTTTGCATATTAACTTTTATTGCGGCACTGGGGCTGTTTGATATTGTGTTGAACAGAAGAACGGTTGAGATGACTTCAGAGATGAGTCAGGCGACTATTCCGGTGGTGTCTGTTCAGTATGCGGATGTTATTTTAAACAGAATGGAAGGTCATAAGACACGCAGAGAACTGTCTTATATGAGAGAATCCATTACACCGCTTTCGGACGGACGTATGCTGACTTTATCGATAGATACGTTTGATACAGATGTAGAAAAAATCGCTTATGAAGTACGAAGCGTGGATGGGGAACGTCTGGTGGAAGATTCAGAAGTTGCCCATTTTGTGGAAAAGCATGACAATATTACAACTACCATTACCCTGAAAGACCTTTTGGAAGATAATACGGAATATACTTTTATTACGATACTTACGCTTGAATCTGGCGAGGAACTCTTCTATTATACGAGAATTATCAAGGCCTATGAGTATGACGCAGCATCAAAAATTACTTTTGCAAGACAGTTTTCTGAGAAAACGTTTGATGAAGCGCCTCTTAATGATGACATTGCGATGTATCTTGAGAGTGATGCATCCGGTGATAATACCAATTTCGCATATGTGAATATCCACAGTTCCTTTGAAATGGTAACATGGGAAGATTTGGATGTGCAAAGAGAAAGTGAAGTAGTGGTGACTCTGCAGGAACTGGCACCTACGACTGCTACGGTTTCTCTGTCTTATGTGGTAAGTCTTCCGAACGGTCGAATAAAGGATTATTATCAGGTGGAAGAATATTATCGTATGAGAAAAGGAACAGAGCGTATATACCTTCTTGATTACGAACGGACGATGGATCGTTACTTTTTTGAACAGCAGAATGTGTTCTTCGGAGATAAAATTATGGTCGGCATTTCCGACAGTGATTTGTCGTTAACAGAGAGTGAAGACGGTAATCAGGTTGCTTTCGTGAAATCCGGTGCTTTGTTTGCCTGCAATAATGTTAGTGACAGCTGTGCACGCGTGTTTTCTTTTTATGATGAGGAGAACTGGGACTGGCGGACAAGGAATAACAATCATGGTATTCGAATTTTGAATGTCAGTGAGAACGGAGATATTGCTTTTTGTGTTTTTGGCTACATCAACAGAGGCTTGCATGAGGGCGAGAGCGGCATATTGGTTTATACGTATGACGGAGTAACCAATACGCTGGAAGAATCTGTATTTTTGCCGTACGCAAAGTCATATGAAATGTTACGCGTCAATGTAGAAAAGCTTTCTTACATGAATAAGGACGGGGAACTATTCCTTTATCTGGAAGGTATGATTATTAAGGTAAATACTAACACGTGCGAATACGAGGTTGTAGTGAACAATATAACTGACCAGACTTTCCATGTGTCTGAGGATCATACCATGGTTGTATGGATGGAAGGGGAAACCCCTTATGATGCCAAAGAAATGGTTCTGTTTGATTTGGGTTCAGGATCCAAATCAGTTATCAAAGCCGGACCGGGCGAGTATGTGAAATCACTTGGGTTCATGGGTGAAGATCTTTTATACGGAATTGCCCGCAGTGAGGATGTTATGACGGATTCTTCCGGCGAAGTGACATTCCCGATGTATGTACTTCAGATTTGCAACAAATTCGGTACTTTGCTTAAAAGTTATGAACAGGAAGGCTTATATATTACCGGTCATACACTTAATGATAATATGATTACGCTTGAACGCATGCAAAAGAATGGAGACGGCAGCTTTGAAGATGCATCACCGGATACGATTATGAATAATCAGGAGCAGCCTGTCGGTAAAAATGTAATCGAAGTGGTTGCAACGGAACATCTGAAAAAAATTGTGCAGATTGTCCTGAAAGGGGAATTACCGGAAAAAGGCATCAAATACATGGTGCCCAAGGAAATCCGCTATGAGGGAAACAGAACGATTTCGATAGATTGTCCGAAACGTAATGACCGTTATTTCGTTTATCACAAAGGACAAATTGCAGGGGTGTATACAAAGCCTGCGCAGGCTGTACGGCAGGCATACGAACTTGCCGGTTCGGTAATCAGCGATTCCGGTGATTATGTCTGGATTCGCGGAAATATTGCAACGAAGAATCAGATAATGAAAATTACCGGTGTGAAAGAGGAGGAGACGAAGGGCAGTATGGCAGTCTGTCTGGAAACGATTCTTCGCTATGAGGGATATTCGCTTGATGCACAGGCACAGCTTGATTTGGGTAAAAATGCCAAACAGATTCTGGAGGAGAATTTACAGGATAAAAGAGTGCTTGATTTAACGGGATGCAGCTTGGATTCTATTCTTTATTACGTGAATCAGGATATTCCGGTACTTGCGGTTTCAGAGGATCAGAGTGCAGTATTAATCATAGGTTTTAATGAGCAGAATACGGTTTGGATGAATCCGGAAAATGGCAAGGTGTATAAAGTAGGAATGAATGATACCCGAAACTATTTTGAAGAAAATGGTAATTGTTTTATTACGTATATGGATGAATAAAAAAAGAATGTGCGTGGCACATTCTTTTTTTATTTATGCTTGACTCGTATATAACTGAAATTACGTTCATTGCAAATTTACATATCCCCATGCTCATCCAGCAATGCAATCTTGATATCGTAGAGGCGGCTTGATAAATCCACGTAAACTTTATGCGGATTTGCGAAACGTCTGATTTCGTCCCAAAGTGTATTTTGTTCTTTGAGACAGTATTCACGGATTTCCATAACCTTCGGTGAGTCGTATACGCATTCACCGGCAAGGAATACAGGAACCATCAGTTCGCGTATGGTAAAAGTGCCGGGTTTCAAGCGTGTTTTTTTCCAAGGCTCGTTCGGATCAAAGAGAAGGATGAAATCATTCTCTGTAAAGGTTTCGTCCGCCAGGCAAATGAGATCTGCCTTGAGTTTTCCGGTTTCTTTTTCGTAGATACGATAAATCTTTTTATTTCCGGGGTTGGTTATTTTAATAGAGTTTTCTGACAGCTTAATCTTGGGGATGAATTTGCCGTCAGCCCCTTTGATGGCGGCAAGCTTATAGACACCACCGAATGCAGGATTGTCTGCAGAGGTAATCAGGTTGGTACCAACACCCCATGAAGTAATGGCAGCACCCTGCAATTTCAAACTTTCGATCAGATATTCATCCAAGTCACTGGATGCGGAAATGACTGCATCAGGGAAACCGGCTTCATCTAACATTTTACGAGCCTTTTTGGACATGTAAGCAAGGTCACCGCTGTCAAGACGGATTCCGTAGAAAGAAAGCGGAATGCCGGCTTCACGCATTTCCGTAAATACACGGATGGCATTCGGAATACCGGATTTTAACGTATCATAGGTATCAACCAGCAGGATACATGCCTGCGGGTACATATCCGCATAGGTTTTAAAAGCGGTATATTCATCAGGGAAACTCATAATCCAGCTGTGAGCATGTGTGCCTTTTACCGGAACGTCAAAAAGCTGTCCGCAAAGAACGTTCGATGTACCGATGCAACCACCAATCATGGCAGCGCGCGCACCGTAGGTACCGGCATCGGGGCCCTGTGCACGGCGAAGTCCGAATTCCATAACGCCATCACCCTGTGCAGCATACACAACACGGGATGCCTTAGTGGCAATCAGACTCTGGTGGTTGATGATATTAAGAAGTGCAGTTTCCACAAGCTGTGCTTCCATAATAGGCGCAATAACTTTGACCAGCGGTTCCATGGGAAATACAACCGTTCCTTCCGGAATCGCATAAATATCGCCCGTGAAACGGAATGTGCTCAGATAATCAAGGAAATCTTTGTCAAAAATATGAAGACCGGCAAGATAAGCAATGTCTTCTTCTTCAAAACGCAGTTCTTTAATATAGGCAATGGCCTGTTCCAATCCTGCAGCAATGGCATATCCGCCGTTACTCGGATTTCTTCTGTAAAACAAATCAAAAACAACGGTTTGGTTGTTCTGACTTTTGAAATATCCCTGCATCATGGTAAGTTCATATAAATCAGTTAAAAGGGTCAGATTCTGTCTGTCCATCTTTTTACCTCCGTAAGCGGCAAGAAACAGCGAAAATCATGTGGTAACGCATCTGTTTCAAGAGCCTTTTTTATGATGTAACTATACTCTTACCGGCATGAAAAAGCAATTGTTTTTCGGCGTTCTTCATGGGGAATTGGTCAAATTATACAATTCCCGATAAAAATAAGCTTTTTTTTCTACACTCAAAACTTTACAGATAACTTGACAGATGATAAGTTTTTGAGATACGATTGCATCGAAGAATCAAAAAATATATTTCGATGAGGAAATAATTCGTATGACAAATGAACAAATAAACAAAATTATGGAATTGAAAAAAGAGAAGAATGCGGTCATTATGGCACATTACTATGCGCCCGAAGAGGTGCAAAAGATTGCGGATGCGACAGGAGATTCCTTTTATCTTGCGAAGGCTGCGAAAGCAAGTGATGCGGATGTTATCATATTCTGCGGTGTCGGCTTCATGGGTGAGAGTGCTAAGATTCTCTGCCCGGACAAGAAGGTTCTGATGCCTGATTTAGAAGCGGATTGCCCGATGGCCCACATGGTGAAAGAGGGAAAAATCGCTGAGATGCGCGCGCGTTATGAAGACTTGGCTGTGGTTTGCTACATTAACTCTACGGCAGAATTAAAGTGTCAGAGTGACGTCTGTGTTACCTCTTCGAATGCCGTGCAGATTGTGCGTGCACTTCCGAATAAGAATATTTTCTTTATTCCGGATCGTAACCTTGGAAGATATGTGGCTGAGCAGGTTCCGGAAAAAAATATCATATTAAATGACGGCTGTTGTCCGATTCACAATGATCTTTCTGCGGAGGAGTTGAAGGAAGCGAAGGCGTTGCATCCCGAAGCACTTGTGTTGTCACACCCCGAATGCGGTGATGATGTGCTTGCGTTGTCTGATTACATCGGAAGTACGGCAGGGATTATTGATTTTGCAGGTAAAAGTGAAGCAAAGGAATTTATCATCGGTACGGAGGACGGCGTTTTGCACAGACTTATGCAGGACAATCCTGACAAGCAGTTTTATTTCCCGAAGACACGTCCCCGTTGTCGCGATATGAAATTAAATACACTTGAGAAAATTCTTCATGTGCTTGAAACAGAAGAAAATGAAGTGCATATTCCCGAAGAAGTAAGACCGGAGGCGTTGCTTCCTTTGGACAGAATGTTGGAGTATACGAAATGATGAATGAAATCAAAACAGATGTGTTAATTGTAGGATGTGGTGTTGCAGGTCTTTATTGTGCCCTGCAGCTTCCGCCGGAGAAAAAGATTATCATAATTACGAAAGACGCGGCTGATGCCAGTGATTCATTTCTTGCGCAGGGAGGAATCTGTGTGCAACGCAATGATGAAGATTATGTTTCCTTCTATGAAGATACCATGCGTGCGGGACACTATGAGAATAAGCCGGAATCTGTTGATATCATGATACGCTCTTCACGTGATGTTATCCGGGAACTTGTGGCATATGGCGTCGAGTTTGAGAAAGACGGAGAGGCCTTCGCTTATACCAAAGAGGGAGCACATTCCAGACCGAGAATTCTGTTCCACGAGGACGAAACCGGAAAAGAGATTACGTCAAAGCTTTTGGCGGAAGCGCAAAAAAGATCAAACATTACGCTGGTGGAGCATTTTACCATGGTAGACCTTTTATGCAGGGATAACGAATGCTTCGGAATTGTGGGAAAGGATGCGGACGGCAATTATGTTACGGCCCTTGCAGATTATACGGTGCTTGCAACCGGCGGTATCGGCGGTCTTTATGAACATTCGACAAACTACCGCCATCTGACCGGTGATGCGTTGGCGTTGGCGCTGCGCTATGATATCCGGTTGAAAAATATCGATTATATCCAGATTCATCCGACCACATTATATAGTGAAGAAGACGGAAGGAAATTTTTGATTTCAGAGTCGGTAAGAGGTGAAGGTGCCATTCTTTTAAATTGGAAGGGTGAGCGCTTTGTCAATGAACTTCTGGCAAGAGATATTGTGGCGAATGCTATTTTTGCTGAGATGGAAAAGGAAGGAAAACCGCATATGTGGCTTTCAATGGCACCGATTCCCATAGATGAGATTAAGTCGCATTTCCCGAACATCTGCAAACACTGCCTTGAGAAAGGCTACGATGTGACGAAAGAGCCGATTCCCATCGTTCCTGCCCAGCATTATTTCATGGGTGGAATTGATGTGGATTCCAATAGTGCGACCTCCATGAACCGTTTATATGCAGTCGGCGAAACCGCTTGCAACGGCGTACACGGTAAAAACCGTCTGGCTAGTAATTCCTTGCTTGAAAGTCTTGTTTTTGCAGGACGTGCCGCACAGGATATGTCAGAACATTACAGTACAGCCAAGGAGTTCATAACGGGAGAGCTAGACGTAACACAATACGAAACGATAGCAGAAGAGAATAAAAAAGCCGTGCTTGCGGCCATCGAAAAGGAGAAAAACAGTCATGAATGAGATAACAATGAGAATGAATATGGACCATTTGATTTTAAGTGCATTGCAAGAGGATATTACAAGTGAAGATATCACAACGAATTCCGTAATGCGTGAATACTGCCTCGGAGAGGTAGAGTTAATTTGTAAGCAGGACGGTGTAATTGCAGGTCTTGATGTGTTTAAGCGCGTGTTTGAACTTTTAGATGAGAAAACAGAAGTGACTTTTACCTGTAAAGACGGGGATAAAGTGAAAAACGGTGAAAAAATCGGTTTGATTCGCGGTGATATCCGTGTGCTTCTTTCAGGTGAAAGAACTGCTTTAAACTATTTACAGAGAATGAGCGGTATTGCAAGCTATACACGTAACATTGCAGACCTTCTTGAAGGAAGCAATACCAAGCTTCTTGATACAAGAAAGACAACTCCTAACATGCGTATTTTTGAAAAGTATGCGGTGAAGGTCGGCGGCGGTTACAATCACCGCTACAACTTAAGCGACGGTATTCTTTTAAAAGATAACCACATCGGCGCTGCAGGCGGAGTGAAAGAAGCTGTCCGCATGGCAAAAGAGTATGCTCCGTTTGTTCGCAAAATTGAAATTGAAGTAGAGAATCTTGATATGTTAAAAGAAGCACTTGAAGCCGGTGCAGACATTATCATGTTAGATAATATGAGCGTGGAAGATATGAAAGAGGCAGTCAAGCTTGCCAAAGGCAAAGCTGAGACAGAGTGCAGCGGTAATGTAACCCGTGAGAATGTGGCGCGCCTTGTGGATATCGGTGTAGACTATATCTCAAGCGGAGCACTTACGCATTCTTCCCCGATTCTTGATTTGTCACTGAAAAACCTGCATGCTGTATAAGGAGGATTCATGAAAGCAGACGAAAGGAGAAAAGCGATTGTCAATCATCTTCTGACTGTGCAAAACGCGGTTTCCGGAACGGCACTGTCTGAGAAGTTCAAAGTTTCCAGACAGATTATTGTGCAGGATATTGCGATTTTAAAAGGTCTTGGCTATGAGATTCTTTCTACGCACAGCGGCTATGTTATACAGTCGGTACCGTTAAAAGAACGTGTATTGAAATTGTGGCATACGACAGAAGGCACGGAAGAGGAATTGAATACAATTGTCAGACTTGGCGGCACGGTTGTGGATGTTTTTGTCTGGCATAAAGTATATGGTAAAATCACAGCACCGCTAAATATTTTTTCAGAATTGCAGGTACGTCAGTTCATGGAAGGAGTTCGCAGCGGTAAATCTACAGAACTTATGCATATCACGGGCGGCTATCATTATCATACGGTGCGTGCAGAATCGGCAGAGGTTTTGGATGAAATAGAAGAAACCTTGCGAAAAAAAGGTTTTCTTGCACCGGAAATTTAGGCGCAGGAACCTTTTTCAACAGAGGAAAGTTATTACAATATATATGTTTATCGTGTAAATGAATGAGATTTTTATCACGTAAAAGGGTGCACTTGTGATTGCGGTGCACCTGTTTCGTTTTTATCTTGACAATACGAAACGTGACAGATAAAATATTTATAACTATGTCTTAAAAATCTAAATGAGATGTGCGATAAGCAGGATACGGAAAGGAGTACATATCATGTACAATAAAGTTACAACGGATTTGAATTTTGTACAGCGCGAAAAAGAAGTGGAAGCATTCTGGAAAGAGAATGACATCTTTCGCAAAAGTATGGAGAACCGTAAGGAAGGAGAAACCTATACATTCTATGACGGACCGCCGACGGCAAACGGAAAGCCGCATATCGGTCATGTTTTGACGCGTGTTATTAAGGATATGATTCCCCGTTACCGTACGATGAAAGGATATATGGTTCCTCGTAAAGCCGGATGGGATACCCATGGTTTGCCGGTTGAACTTGAAGTAGAGAAACTTCTTGGTCTTGACGGGAAGGAACAGATTGAAGAATATGGTCTGGATCCTTTTATCGATAAATGTAAAGAGAGTGTGTGGAAATATAAGGGAATGTGGGAAGATTTCTCGGGAACCGTTGGTTTCTGGGCTGATATGGATGACCCTTATGTTACCTATCATGATGATTTCATTGAGTCTGAGTGGTGGGCGCTGAAGCAGATTTGGGACAAGGGCCTTTTATATAAGGGTTTTAAAATTGTACCTTACTGCCCCCGTTGCGGAACTCCGCTTTCCTCTCACGAGGTTGCTCAAGGGTACAAGGCTGTAAAAGAGCGTTCGGCAGTAGTGCGCTTCAAAGTAATCGGTGAAGATGCATTTTTCCTTGCATGGACAACAACACCCTGGACGCTTCCTTCAAACGTTGCTCTTTGCGTGAATCCGGAAGAAACTTATTGTAAGGTATCTGCAGCAGACGGCAATGTATATTATATGGCGCAGGCACTTCTTGATAAGGTGCTCGGTTCTCTTGCCAAAGAGGGAGAGAAAGCATATGAAATCCTTGAAACCTACAAGGGTAAGGATTTGGAATATAAAGAATATGAGCCGCTTTTTGCATGTGCGGGTGAAGTGGCAGCGAAGCAGCATAAGAAAGGCCATTTTGTAACCTGTGATTCTTATGTAACAATGACAGACGGTACCGGTATCGTTCATATTGCTCCTGCATTCGGTGAAGACGATGCGCAGGTCGGACGTAAGTATGATTTGCCGTTTGTACAGTTTGTTGACGGTAAGGGTGAAATGACTGCAGATACACCGTATGCCGGTAAGTTTGTGAAAGATGCCGACAAGGATATCCTTGTTGATCTTGATAAAGAGGGTAAATTGTTTGATGCGCCTAAGTTTGAACATGATTATCCGTTCTGCTGGAGATGTGATACTCCGCTTATTTACTATGCGCGCGAATCATGGTTTATTAAGATGACTGCAGTTCGTGATGACCTTGTAAGAAATAATAAGACAGTTAACTGGATTCCGGAATCCATCGGTGAAGGACGTTTCGGTAACTGGCTTGAGAATATTCAGGATTGGGGTATTTCCCGTAACCGATACTGGGGAACACCGCTTAATATCTGGGAATGTGAAGATTGCGGACATCAGGAAGCAATCGGTTCAAGAGAAGAGCTTGCACGCATGAGCGGTAAAGAGAGTGCAAAGACTGTAGAACTTCACAGACCTTATATCGATGAGGTAATCTGCAACTGCCCGAAATGCGGTAAGAGCATGAAGCGTGTGCCGGAAGTAATTGACTGCTGGTTTGATTCAGGAGCAATGCCTTTCGCTCAGCACCATTATCCGTTCGAGAATAAGGAACTTTTCGAAAAACAGTTCCCCGCACAGTTTATTTCCGAAGCGGTTGATCAGACCAGAGGATGGTTCTACTCTCTCATGGCAGAATCAACACTGCTCTTTAATAAAGCTCCGTACGAGAATGTTATCGTACTCGGTCATGTGCAGGATGAGAACGGACAGAAAATGAGTAAGTCTAAAGGAAATGCAGTAGATCCGTTTGATGCATTGGAAGAATACGGTGCAGATGCAATCCGTTGGTATTTCTACATTAACTCTGCTCCCTGGTTACCGAACCGTTTCCACGGCAATGCGGTAAGAGAAGGACAGCGTAAGTTCATGGGAACACTTTGGAATACTTATGCGTTCTTTGTACTTTATGCAAATATTGATCAGTTTGATGCAACCAAATATACATTGGAATATGATAAGCTTTCCGTTATGGATAAGTGGTTATTATCCAAGATGAATACCGTTATCAAAGAAGTGGATGATAATTTAAATAACTATCGTATTCCGGAAGCAGCAAGAGCATTACAGGATTTCACGGATGAGATGAGTAACTGGTATGTTCGCCGCGGTCGTGAACGTTTCTGGGCAAAGGGCATGGAGCAAGATAAGATTAATGCTTACATGACACTTTATACGGCTCTTGTGAACCTTGCAAAGATTGCTGCTCCCATGATTCCTTTCATGACAGAGCAGATTTATCGTAATCTTGTTTGTTCTATCGACAGTACTGCACCCGAAAGTGTACATTTGTGTGACTTCCCTGTTGCAGATGAATCAATGATTGATAAAAAGCTCGAAGAGGATATGAAAGCAGTGCTTAAGACTGTTGTACTTGGTCGTGCCTGCAGAAATACGGCAAACATTAAGAATCGTCAGCCGATTGCAACCATGTTTGTCAAAGCACCTTTTACATTAGAGAAGTTTTATCAGGAAATCATCGAAGATGAGCTGAATGTAAAGAGTGTTGTATTTACGGATGAAGTAAGAGAGTTTACCACATATACGTTTAAACCGCAACTTCGTACCGTTGGTCCGAAGTACGGCAAACAGCTTGGCGCAATTCAGAAGTATCTTGCGGCAGTTGACGGCAACGATGCAATGGATAAGTTAAAAGCAAACGGTGCACTTGTCTTTGATGCGGATGGTACGGAAATATCTCTTGCAGAAGAAGATTTGTTAATCGAAATGAAGCAGAAGGAAGGTTATGTAACGGAAGCAGATGCGGTTGTAACCGTAATTCTTGATACAAACCTTACACCGGAGCTTTTGGAAGAAGGTTTCGTATACGAAGTAATCAGCAAAGTGCAGACAATGCGTAAGGACTGTGATTTCGAAGTAACGGATCACATTAAGGTTTATGTGGATGGCAATGAGAAGGTTGCAAACATCATGAAAGCAAATGAGGCAGCAATCTCAGAAAAAGTGTTGGCAGACGAAATCTGCTATGGGGCAACATGTGAGACATCTAAGAGTTGGGGCGTAAACGGAGAAGACGTAACTATCGGCGTCTGCAGAATCTAGGGTATAATTATGGGGGTGCTGTTCAGTCATTCTATCTATGTCTCTGCTTGGAAAAGAATCTTTCCCGGCATAAAGAGACAAGGTCGGAATGATGCGTACGGCACCCCAAAATGTACAGTAAAGTATTCCTGTAAACATTGGATGCTTTGCAGGACTTTATTGTAATATCAATCCATAACGGAGGAAAGAATATGGCAGCAAAGAAAGAAACAAAATCAACCGCAGCAAAGAAGACTACGGCAACCAAGGCAACGACAACAAAGAAAGCTGCTGCAACAAAGAAGACAACAACAAAGACTACGGCGACGAAGAAAGCAACAACTGCTAAAGCAACGACAAAGACAACCACGGCAAAGAAGAAAGTACCCGCGCCGTCCTTCCAGCCGAAAGTGAAGTTTGATAAAGAGCTTTTTAAAAGAAGTGTTTTGTACAATGTAAAAACATTGTATCGTCAGAACATGGAGGAAGCAACACCGCAGCAGATTTTTCAGGCGGTTTCTTATGCAATCAAGGATCAGATTGTTGATACATGGATGAAGACACAGGAAGCTTATGAGGAGAAAGAACCCAAGACTGTGTACTATCTTTCCATGGAGTTTTTGATGGGTCGTGCCCTCGGAAATAATATGATTAACTTAATGGCTTACAAAGAAGCGAAAGAAGCTTTGGAGGAGCTTGGAGTAGACATTAACATGATTGAAGACCAGGAGCCGGATGCAGCCCTCGGAAACGGTGGTTTGGGCCGTCTTGCAGCATGCTTCCTTGACTCTCTTGCAACACTTGGTTACTCGGCATACGGTTGCGGTATCCGTTACCGTTACGGAATGTTTAAGCAGGAAATCCGCGATGGTTATCAGGTAGAGGTTCCCGATAATTGGCTTGCAGACGGTAACCCGTTTGAATTAAGACGTCCCGAATATACCAAAGAAGTTCGTTTCGGCGGATATGTGAGTGTAAGAACTGACGAATTCGGAAGAAATCACTACTATCAGGAAGGCTACCAGGTCGTAAAAGCGGTTCCTTATGATTTGCCGATTATCGGTTACGGTAACGGAATTGTAAATACACTTCGTATCTGGGATGCACAACCTGTAGACTGCTTCCGCCTTGATTCTTTTGATAAAGGTGATTACCAGAAGGCTGTTGAGCAGGAGAACCTTGCAAGAAACATCGTAGAAGTTCTCTATCCGAACGACAATCACAATGCAGGTAAAGAGCTTCGCTTGAAACAGCAGTATTTCTTTGTTTCCGCATCCGTGCAGGAAGCAGTGGATAAATATATGAGAACGCATTCTGATGTGCGTAAGCTTCACGAGAAGGTAACCTTCCAGTTAAACGATACCCATCCGACCGTGGCGATTGCCGAGTTGATGAGAATCCTTTTGGATGATTACTATCTGACATGGGATGAAGCATGGGAAGTAACAACGAAGACCTGCGCATATACCAATCACACTATCATGGCAGAGGCACTCGAGAAATGGCCGATTGAATTATTCAGTCGCCTTTTACCCAGAGTATATCAGATTATTGAAGAGATTAACCGTCGTTTCATCGGTGAGATTGAAGCAAGATATCCCGGCAATCAGGAGAAGGTTCGTAAGATGGCAGTGATTTATGACGGCCAGGTTAAGATGGCACATCTTGCAATCGTTGCAGGATACTCCGTAAACGGTGTTGCAAGACTGCATACCGAAATACTTAAGAATCAGGAACTTCGTGATTTCTACGAGATGATGCCGGAGAAATTTAACAATAAGACAAACGGTATTACACAGAGAAGATTCCTTCTTCACGGTAATCCCTTGCTTGCAGACTGGGTAACCGCACATATCGGACCGGACTGGATTACGGATTTACCGAAGATTGCAGGCTTGAAAGTATATGCAACTGATAAAAAAGCACAGGCTGAGTTCATGAACATCAAGTATCAGAATAAGGTTCGTCTTGCAGAATATATTCGTGAACACAACGGCATTGAAGTGGATCCCCGTTCCATTTTTGACGTACAGGTGAAGAGACTGCATGAGTACAAGAGACAGCTTCTTAACATTTTACATGTTATGTATCTGTACAATGAAATCAAGGAACATCCTGAGATGGAATTCTATCCGAGAACTTTTATCTTCGGTGCGAAAGCAGCAGCAGGATACCGCAATGCAAAGCTTACCATTAAGTTGATTAATGCCGTAGCGGATGTGATAAACAATGATAAGTCCATCAATAATAAGATTAAAGTTGTATTCATTGAGAACTATCGTGTATCCAATGCTGAACTTATTTTTGCGGCAGCGGATGTATCTGAACAGATTTCAACCGCAAGTAAGGAAGCCAGCGGTACCGGTAACATGAAGTTTATGTTAAACGGCGCGCTTACCATCGGAACCATGGATGGTGCAAACGTGGAAATCGTGGAAGAAGTTGGCGCAGAGAATGCATTTATCTTCGGTCTGTCTTCTGACGAGGTTATTCATTTTGAGAATCACGGCGGTTATGACCCGAACGAGATATTCAATAATGATCCGGATGTACGTAAGGTATTGATGCAGTTAATCAACGGAACCTATTCACCCGATGATACGGAACGTTTCCGTCATCTGTATAATTCCTTCCTGAATACACTCAGCTCATCCAAGGCAGATACCTATTTCATATTAAAAGATTTCAAGGCTTATGCGGCAGCACACAAGCGTGTGGAAGAAGCATATATGGATGAAGAACGTTGGGCAGAGAGCGCAATCTTAAATGTGGCCTGCTCCGGTAAATTTACATCTGACAGAACCATCCAGCAGTACGTGGATGAAATCTGGAAGCTTGATAAAGTAGAACTGTAGAAGTATCCGATTAAGGGGGCGGGTTCTGCCCCCTGTCTAAATAAAAGAAACAGGAAAGAGGAAAATTATGATTCAGTTAAGTAAAGGCGGCGCTTACCTCATTAACGGTACAGAGCTTGTGGAAGAGCATGACCGTGTCCTTGAGGAGATTAGTGCCAAAACAGGAAAAAGCATTACCAAAGAAGACGCGAAGAAACAGACGATTGCATACGGAATTCTGGAGAGTCACAACACTTCTGATTCCATGGATAAGCTTAAAATCCGTTTTGATAAGCTTACTTCCCATGATATTACTTTCGTTGGTATTATCCAGACAGCACGTGCGTCAGGACTTGAGAAGTTCCCGATGCCTTATGTTCTTACCAACTGCCACAACTCTCTCTGTGCAGTAGGTGGTACCATCAACGAGGATGACCACATGTTTGGTCTTTCCTGTGCTAAGAAATACGGCGGCGTTTATGTACCCCCTCATCAGGCAGTTATTCACCAGTTTGCTCGTGAAATGCTTGCAGGCGGCGGAAAGATGATTCTTGGTTCTGACTCCCATACACGTTATGGTGCACTTGGTACCATGGCTATGGGTGAAGGCGGTCCCGAACTTGTGAAACAGCTTTTGAACCAGACCTATGACATTAACATGCCCGGCGTTGTTGCCGTTTACTTAAAGAACGCGCCCGGACGCGGTGTGGGTCCTCAGGACGTTGCGCTTGCAATCATCGGCGCAGTGTTCGGCAACGGATATGTTAAGAATAAAGTAATGGAATTCGTAGGCCCCGGTGTAGAATCCTTAAGCCCTGATTTCCGTATCGGTATCGACGTAATGACAACTGAGACAACCTGTCTTTCCTCGATCTGGAAGACAGACGCACAGGTGGAAGAATTCTATGAAATTCACGGACGTAAAGAAGAATACAAGGAATTGAACCCCGGCGAAGTTGCTTACTACGACGGTGTGATTACCATTGACCTTGCAGCAATCAAGCCTATGATTGCGATGCCGTTCCACCCGAGCAATACTTACACTATTGATGAAGTAAATGCGAACCTGGAAGATGTATTGAATGAAGTAGAGAAGCGTGCACTTGTAAGCCTTGACGGTGCTGTTGATTATACGTTGAAGAATAAAATCCGTGACGGTAAGCTCTATGTAGATCAGGGTATTATCGCAGGCTGTGCAGGCGGCGGATTCGAAAATATCTGTGCAGCAGCTGATATCTTAAAAGGTAAATTCATCGGTGCAGATGAATTTACATTAAGCGTATATCCTGCTTCCATGCCTGTTTATATGGAACTTGTACGTAATGGTTGTGCTGCAACCATCATGCAGACAGGTGCAATCATGAAGACTGCATTCTGCGGACCGTGCTTTGGTGCCGGAGATACTCCTGCAAACAATGCATTCAGTATCCGTCACTCAACACGTAACTTCCCGAACCGTGAAGGTTCCAAGTTGCAGAACGGCCAGATTTCTTCCGTTGCGCTTATGGATGCCCGTTCCATCGCAGCAACCGCAGCTAACAAAGGTATCCTTACCTCTGCAGCTGAATTTGACGGAACTCTTGAGAAATACAAATACTATTTCGATAAGAGCATCTATGAGAACCGTGTATACGATTCCAAGGGTGTTGCAAATCCTGAAGTTGAAATCAAGTTTGGTCCGAACATTAAGGACTGGCCTGCAATGTCAGCACTTACGGATGATTTGTTGTTAAAGGTTGTATCCGAAATCCACGACCCTGTTACAACAACTGATGAGTTGATTCCTTCCGGAGAGACATCTTCTTTCCGTTCCAATCCGCTCGGACTTGCAGAGTTTGCACTTTCCAGAAAAGACCCTGCATATGTAGGACGTGCGAAAGAAGTACAGCTTGCACAGAAGGCGAAAGAAGCAGGCAAATGCCCTGTAGAAGCACTTCCTGAGTTAAAAGAAGTATTTGCTGCATTGGAAGCAAACTTTGCAGATTTAAAGGAAGAGAACATCGGCTACGGCAGCACAATTTTTGCAGTAAAACCGGGTGACGGTTCTGCTCGTGAGCAGGCTGCAAGCTGTCAGAAGGTACTTGGCGGCTGGGCAAACATTGCCAACGAATACGCAACCAAGAGATACCGCTCCAACCTGATTAACTGGGGTATGCTTCCTCTCTTAATCAAAGAAGGCGACCTTCCTTTCAAGAATCTTGATTACATCTACCTTCCCGGCATCCGCAAAGCGGTTGAAGAGAAGAAAGATGACATCGTTGCATACGCAGTAACAGCAGACGGTGTGAAAGAGTTCCACGTAACCATGGGTGAATTGACCAATGAAGAACGTGAAATCATCTTAAAAGGTTGTTTGATTAACTACAATAGAATTTAATATTTTCTATAGAATGCCACCTCTGTTCCGGAGGTGGCATTTTTGATGCGTCCGGTAGAGTGATAAATGCATGAATCAATAACGAAATGTCATGGATAAAAAGGTCGAAATAACGTGTGTTTTTGTTCATTACAATATAATAATTATTGGTGAAAACCCCTTTTCAAATGCAATAATTGTGATATTATGAATTCATGAATTGGTCGTGGATTTGATTCGGATGGCCATTTGGCTGATGAAGTTCCAACGAAACGGCGTTCAATTCGACTTTTTATGTTTCTGTTTTTTATCTGTAAACTAAAAAACAAGAAAGTGACATTTCTGTGAAAATCTGTAGCAGGAACGTAAGAGGAAGAGGAGAACAAAGGGACTGCGGAAATTCTGATGTGCAAATGCTCATCAGATGAGGAGAGGACGACTTTGTGAGATAAGGATGAAATGTTTCATTGTTTTTTGTTCACTGCTTCAATGGCGCATTTCACGCGGTCATACAAAGTATGGGCGTTCAAGAAAAAAAGTTGGAAAAGGAAACTGCGAGAAACATGGGGATTGTTTACGCCGTTTCCTTTTTCACGTTTTAACATTTGTCCGGGATGATGTCTGATTTGTGATAAAAAAACCATATAATTTCGTCTGTTTTTTATTCGTTACAATCTGGTTATCGTTGGTGCAAAACCCCTTTTCAAATGGAAAATTTATGGTATTATTAAGTCATGAAATGGTCGTGGATTTGATTCGGATGGTCATTTGGCTGACAGGGTTCCGACGAAACGGCGTTTGATTCGACTTTTTATGTTTCTGTTTTTAATCTGTAAACTAAAAACAAGAAAGTGACATTTCTGTGAAAATCTGTAGCAGGAACGTAAGAGGAAGATGAGAACAAAGGGACGAAGGAAATCTGAAGGTGCAGATGTTCATCGGTTGAGGAGAACGACTTCGTGTGAGAAAAAGTTGGAAAAGGAAACTGCGAGAAGCTTAATAGCTTACGCCGTTTCCTTTTTCACTTTCCGATTTTTTTGACAGAAAAATAAAAAGTGAAAATTGTATTGACAAAAAAGAAGTAATATATTATTATAATGATAATAACTAAGATCCGATATGTTTTTGGAGGTATACAGAGAATGAATGAGAATAGATATCGTATAAACGGAATTGCCAATACAGTTATTTCGATAGGTTTTATTGTTGCAGATATTTTGCCGTGGCTTTTGTTTGTTGGATGTGTGTGTGTTCAAGAGTTAGATTTCGTGTCAAAGAACATGAATGATAATATTATATTAATTGGGATTGTTACATGTTGTATTTTCATTGGGATAGGTGTTGTATCTTTTCAATTTGTTCTGTTTAAGCTTTTTTATAGTTTTCTCGCGTTTGCTTTTTTTATTGCAGGTTGCGTGTGTATTAAGAAAAAGAATGAAAAAGTTCTGTTTGCTTTTTCAATTGTGCAAGCGGTATTCATGCTTTTTTGTTTGATGACTTACCTTTTACAATGCCTTGCGAATGGTATTATTTGCTTGATGGGGGTATTCATTCTTTTTTGCTTCGCTTTGTCATTGACAACAAATATAATACCTTATCTTATATGGACAACCGGTATAATATGCGTGTTTGGCTTGCTTTTCCTGGTTTCAACGATTGTGGCAGTGATACCCTTGGTACAGCAGATTCGTTTGATTGTATCTGCGTATAAAAGCAATCATCCGAAACAAACAATTTCTTAAAAAATGAATATTTGCTCAAATCCGGGAAAGACTATTTGTATCAAAAAGCATGTCTGGTATGCGGAAATGGAGCGAATTATGAGAAAAAATAATACATCGTTACGTAAAGAGAAACTGATTTTATTGTCTGCGGCTGCATTTGTTTTGACAGCACTTACAATGACCGGTGTTTACATGCGCGAAAAAGGAAATGTGTCTGATGAGAACCGTTTGCAGGTAAAAGAAATCGGCACGGAAGAAATTTCTGAAAAAATGGAAGAAATTGTGCATAATGATGAAGACTATCGTAATGCACAGGATATGGATGCAGATCCGGACACATGGGAAGTGGATACTTACAATGTAGAGGCGCTTCTTGAAGATGTGGATAAAAGTAAAAAAGAAGTTGTGCTTGCACCTTCAGAGGATGCGGTAAGCGAAGAGGCGGCAACGGAAAATACAGCAGAGACTGCAGCCGGCGGTGTTGCGGAAGGTCATCTTGTATTTCCGATGGAACAGAAGATGGTTTGGCCCATGGTTGGCGATATCGTGATGAACTACAGTATGGATAAAACCATTTTATTTGAGACACTCGGTCAGTATCGCTATAATCCTGCGGTTATGATTTCCGGTGTTGCAGGTGACGTGGTGAAAGCTCCTGCAAATTGTGTTATAAAAGAGATTTCATCAAATCTTGAACTCGGTAAATATATGGTCCTTAATTTGGGTGGCGGCTATGAATTGACCCTTGGCCAGCTTGACGGAATGAACTTTAAGGTTGGAGATGCGGTAGAGGAAGGCGTCGTGCTTGCAACCCTTGGAAACCCCAGCATTTATTACAGTGCAGAGGGTGCAAATCTTTATATGAAATTGGAAAAGGATAAGGTGCCTGTGAATCCGATGGATGTGTTGGATTAGAGATGGAAAATATATGATATCATAAACTTCTGTTTTGACTTGTATGTTAGAACAGAAGTTTTTTTGAAATCTTGCTATTTTGGTTGACAAGCGTTATACTGTATTGTAAGTGAGAACGAATCAATGAAACGTGAAATGTTGATTCATAAAAAAGAGGAAATAAGTATGGAAATAGATAAATATAAAAAAATCGGAAAGTGGAATACGATTGGTTCGGGAATTGCTATTCTTCTGAATATAATTGCTTTTGTGATTTCGTTTGCAATTGTAATGATAATTGGTCAAATAGAAAATGTTTATGAGATCCCGCAGAAGATAGAAGAAATAATAGGGGGTGGTGGAGTACTGTTACTATTTAATAGTTACATAGCTATTCAGATATGTATCTGTATGGTGATTTGTAGCTTCTTGGCGTTTGTGATTTTTGGAATAGGATGTGTGATTGCCAAAAAGAAACCGGAGAAACTATTCGGATTTGCGATTGCGCAATCGTTCTTTTGGGTAATGAATCAAATTTCCCTTATTGTGCAATGCGGTGTGCTCATTTTTTTCGTTTTTGCGGAGATGTTTCTTCTGGGTAAGTTTCTCTTTGGTGGAGAAGGTCTTTTGGTGGAATTGGCTTATGCATGTTTCGTTGCGGGAATCAATTTGCCCGGGTGGTGTTGTTATTCTATTGCGGACTTACTTGTGAGTATCACGTTTTTGAAATGTTTGTTAATGCTTTTTGGAGATAGGCCAGAAAGTTTGAAAAGAAAAAACAATTCAATTGAGACGATTCAGGTGTTGTAGTATGCAGGAAAATACGGATTATTTAAATCAAAAAAGTTATGACAAGAAAGTTTTTTTTGTTTCGCTGATTGTTGTTTTTGGCGTGGTTATTTTAGTTCTGGCGGCAATCATTCTGATTCAGAATACGGATGAATTTAAATATGATGAAAGACTGGATGAAGTGACGGAGGATGAGCTGGAAATCGAGAAGAAGTGGCTGATTGATCCGGAGCGGATTCCATACGATTTGTCCGGCGCGAAAGTGTTTCATATCGAGCAGACCTATATTAATTTTTCACCGGAAATCAGAGTGAGAAACATCAATGAGGGCGAGCAGTACGTGTTTTGCTTAAAGTACGGTTTGACGAAAGACGGCGTGCAGCGTAACGAGGTGGAGACGCAGGTAACAAGGGAAGAGTATTTGGAGTTGGTAAAGAAAAAAGAAGGCAACACGATTTATAAAACGCGTTATCAACTTTTGGCGGATGGTGAGATTGTTGCAATAGACATATTTGAAGGTGATTTGAGCGGTCTTGCATACATGGAAATCGAATTCGCAAATATGGATGAAGCACTTGCGTATGAGACTCCGGACTGGGTCATCAAGGACGTTACGGATGATGTGAATTACAAAAATGGTCATTTGGCGAGATTTGGAATTCCGCAGGAGTAAAGATTTGCCATTTTGGTTGACAAGCGTTATGCTGTATTGAAAGTGAGAACGAATCAATGAAACGCGAAATGTTGATTCATAAAGAAGAGGAATTAAGTATGGAAATAGATAAATATATAAAAATCGGAAAGCAGAATACAATTAATTCAGCAATTGCGATTCTGCTGAACATTCTGTCTGTTGTTGTTGGGTTTGCAATGGCACTTTTATATTTACAGATACAAGGTGTTTTTGATATCCCACAGAAGATAGAAGAAATAATAGAGGGGCTGTGTGCAATGGCGTTCGCTATGGGTGTGTATAGTCTTCCGACAATTGCATGCATGGTGATATTCAGTTTGTTGGCGTTTCTGTTCTTTGCATTGGGACGAAAGATTGCCCAAAAGAAAACGGAGAGAATATTTGGATTCGCAATTGTACAATTGCTTGCCATGTCGATTAATCTGGCTGCTCATATTGCGCAATGTTGTTTTATGTTTTTTTTGTTGTTGCTTATTGGATGCTTTTTGAGTCCGGAGGATAGTAATATTAAAACGGACATTATTTGCCAAGTTGCATGCAGACTAATCTTTTTTTATCAGTGTTGTTATGGTCTGGGTGTATTTGCTTTATTGGTCTCGCCTCTTATGAATTTAAAAAAAATGATCAAAAACGAACGTGAAAGAAGACGATTGAAAGAAATAGTTGATTTGAATGAGACTCCTTGGAGAATGAAGGATTAGTGTACAAATGATACCGTAAGCAAAAAGGCTGTTGTTACAATGTGTGACAACGGCCTTTTTGCAAAGGAAAAAGCCCTGCACAACATTGAATTTTATCCAATAAAAATGTATAATAAAATGATATGTTCTGTCACCATACTTTTTATAATGCAAAGAACATAAAATAGTAAAATCAGTAAAGATAAGTTAGGAGCAAATATATGAAGATAACAGTTTTAGCCGGTGGCAACAGTACGGAAAGAGACGTATCCCTTGTATCGGGAACGGGCGTGTATCGCGCATTGAAACAGAATGGGCATCAGGTGGTACTTCTGGATGTGTATTTAGGCGTGGAGTATGACGACCTTGATGCGATTTTTGACGACCCGAGAGACTGGGCAGAGGGAATTGCCGCAGTGCAGGAAATCAATCCCGATTTGGACGCAATCCGCGCGTTAAAAGGGGGAGAGAAAGACTTCTTTGGGAAGAACGTATGCGATATCTGCAAGAAGTCCGACATCGTGTTCATGGCGTTGCATGGTGCGAACGGTGAAGACGGCAGAATTCAGGCGGCTTTTGATCTGATGGGAATTAAGTATACAGGCACCGATTATTTGAGCAGTGCCATCTGCATGGATAAAGCGATTACGAAGGAATATTTCCTTATGAACGGCATTCAGACGCCTGCATCCGTAACGATTTATAAGAGCGTGGCGGCAGAGAAGGAAGCATTGGAGGCGGCAGAGCGAATCGGTTATCCGGTGGTAGCCAAAGTAACCAAGGGAGGTTCCAGTGTCGGCGTATACATTGTTGAGACGAAGGAAGCGTTAGAAGACGCATTGAAGGATGCGTTCCGCTATGAAGATAAAATTTTGTTGGAACAGTTTATCAAAGGCCGCGAGTTTACCTGCGGCGTAATCGAAGGCAAGGCCCTTCCGATTGTGGAAATTGCGCCTGTGGACGGCTTTTATGATTACCGTAACAAATATCAGGCAGGAAGCACGGTTGAGACCTGCCCTGCCAATATTCCCGCAGAGCTGACTGCAAAGATTCAGGAGATGACGGAGAAGGCTTTTGCGGCACTTCATTTGCAGACCTACGCGCGCATTGACTTCATGGCAGATGAGAACGGCAATGCATATTGCCTGGAAGCAAATACGTTGCCCGGTATGACACCGACCTCTCTTTTACCGCAGGAAGCGGCAGCAGTCGGCATGGATTACCCGGCGCTTTGTGAACATATTATTGAGATTTCCATGAAAAAGTATGAGGGGAAATAAAAGATGAAAAACATGACTCTCGCGAATCTCGCTAAAGCATGCGGGGCAGAATTGATTAAAACAGGCAAAACAGAAGATGGTAAAATTACCCGCATGGAAGCACAAGTGCAGGATCTTGAGAAAAAGATTGCCGGTGCGGTGATTGACTCTCGTCTTGTAAAAGAAGGTTATCTTTTCTTTGCAACCAAAGGTGAGCGGGTGGACGGACACGATTATATAGAGAAGGCTTTTGCATCCGGCGCAATTGTTGCGGTTTGTGAGCAGGTTCCTGCGGATGTCGCAGGGTTGTTCTTGCTTGTGAAGGATTCTTTTACGGCACTGAAAGACATTGCACGCTTTTATCGTGAGCAGCTTGATATTAAGGTGGTTGGTGTGACGGGAAGCGTTGGTAAAACAAGTACGAAGGAATTCATTGCATCCGTTCTTGGCAAGCGTTATAAGGTTCTGAAAACAGAAGGAAATTTCAATAACGAAGTCGGCCTTCCTCTTACTATTCTGCGAATACGCGAGGAGCATGAAATTGCGGTAATCGAGATGGGAATCAGTGATTTCGGAGAGATGAGCAGACTGACAGCTATTGCACAGCCGGACATTTGTGTGATTACCAACATTGGCCAGTGCCACCTTGAGAATTTGGGTGACAGGGATGGTGTCTTAAGAGCCAAAACAGAGATTTTTGAAGGCCTGAAAAAGGGAGGCACAGCGTGTCTCTTCGGAGAGGATGACAAACTTTGCACTATTTCTGATGTGAAAGGAAAGGCTCCGGTTTTCTTTGGGAATGGCGAGACTTGTCAGGTATATGCGAAGGATATTGTGAACAAAGGATTACACGGCAGCAGCTGTGTGATTTGCACGGAAGACGGAGCGTTTGATGCAAAGATTCCTCTTCCCGGCAGTCATATGGTGACGAATGCATTGGCGGCAACGGCAGTTGCCAAGCTTTGTGATATGAAGGATGACGAGATTGCGGCAGGCATTGCCTCCGTACAGGCAGTGAGCGGTCGCAGTAACCTGATTCATACGGATTCTTATACGATTATTGATGACTGTTATAACGCGAACCCGGTTTCCATGAAGGCGGCATTTGCGTTGCTTGCAACAGCGACGGAGCGTAAGGTGGCAATCATTGGCGATATGTTTGAGTTGGGTGAGAATGAAGCCGCACTTCATGCGGAAGTGGGCGCGGCTGCAGTAAAAGAAGGGTGCGATGTCATCATCTGCATCGGCGAATTAAGCCGCAATACCGCGCAGGGCGCAAACGACGCGGTTGCAGCGGCAGGAACCGGACAGAAAGTATTCCATTTTAAAGATAAAGCGGCATTCTTAGAGGAGCACGAAGCACTTCTTGAGAAGGGAGATGCGGTGTTGGTGAAAGCGTCTCACGGCATGCATTTTGAGGAATTGGTGGAAGTGTTGAGAGGGAATGTTTTGAGTTAGTTATGAGAATTAGGGTCAAAGAAAAAGGTTAAATGGAGAGGTGGAAAGCTTAATGAAAAAAGGTTTGAAGTTTGTAGTATACGTTTTAATTTTTGTATTGTTGCTTGGAAATAACAGTGCTGTTATTTTCGCAGAGGGATTACGTGAGAATGTTCGGCTTGAAGATGTTCAAGCCGAACATGCAGATAATATTCTTCTCGATAATTCCCAATCAGAAATTGTTGAGGAGGAATCATCTGTAGCAGCGGACGAAGAAGAATCTGAGACAGAAAGTGCGGAAGAGACAACAGAGGAACAGCAGGTATCTGAGGAAAAAACAGAGGAAGCTACAGAAGAAACCACGGAACCTGAAAGCTCTGTCGAAGATACGGAGGAACCTTCTTCAGAAGAAATGCAAGAAGGTACATATGAGAATTATGAGTATGTTATTTCTGAGAAGCAGGTTACTCTTACTAAGTATACAGGTACGGAAACGGATGTTGTTATTCCGACACAGGTTGAGGGTTACGATGTTACCGCGATTGGGGATTCCTGTTTTAAAGATAACAAGACGATTCAGACTGTTAGTATCCCTGAAACTGTTGTAAGCATTGGAGAAAGAGCTTTTCAGGGATGTTCTGCCCTTGTAACAGTGCAATTGCCTTCAAAGTTAGAAACGTTAAAAAAATATGCGTTCTATTCCTGCGCTAAATTGCAGATTGATTCCTTGCCGGAAGGAATCACAGAAATTGCAGATTATACATTTGCATATTGCAATGCGATTACCGTATTTCAGTTTCATGCAAATATTACCATTGTTGGACAGAGTGCATTTTATGGTGCTTCTTCATTGACAGAGGTAGGGTTTAATCACGGATTACTGGAAATAATGAATGCGGCATTTGGAAAATGTAATAATCTAAAAAGCGTAACGATTCCTTCTACGGTAAAGACATTTGGTCGGTCTGTCTTTCCTTTGATTGAACAGATTGTCTTTGAGGATGGAATTGACACGATACCTGCATATGTGTGCTATGGGGCAAGCAAATTAACAGATGTAGTGATTCCTCAAAGTGTTGTTACGATTGGGAAATATGCATTTTATAATTGCAGTGTATTCGAAATTGATTTTACACAGTATAAGTTTCAAGCAATTGAGGAATATGCATTTTATGGTTGCAAGCGAATTACGGAAGTGACTCTGCCGGAGTCGGTCATTTCTTTTGGGAACTTCTTCTTTACCGGGGACAATGCAGAGTCTTACGATATTAGGAAATATTACAAGTATTCCCAAATCCTTCTGTAAAAATTACAATGCATTACATACGGTTAAATTACCCGATACAGTCTCTTTGATTGGTAAAGAGGCTTTTTGCGGTTGTACAAAATTAAGTAATTTTCAAGCTGACGGTGTGGTAGAGATTGGTGAAAGTGCGTTTTATAACTGTTCAATGTTGTCAGAATATAAGCTGAATGAAAACGTAACGACATTAGGGGCGAAGGCATTTAGTGGTTGCACTTTGTTAAAAGAAATAGTGATTCCCCAGAGTGTTGTTTCGGTTGGAAGAGAATGCTTTAAGAATAGTGTTGAAAAAATTACTTTTGCAGAAGGTTGTGTGAAAATTCCGGACAAAGTATGTTATGGCGCAAATCTTTTAACAGAAGTAGTTATGCCGGAAACAATTACAGAAGTTGGCGAATATGCTTTCTATCACGCAGAATTGCTGAAAGAATTTGAATTGCCGCAAAAGGTTCAGGTTATTGGAACATTTGCATATGCCGGTGTGGCAAAAGAAGAATATTTGATTCCGAATACTGTAGAAGAGATTGGTCGATTTGCTTTTACGAGTGCAAAGAAAGTCATTTTTGAAGAAGGTTTTAGTGTAATTCCGGAATATGCCTGTTATGGGGCAAAGGAGCTTACTGAGGTAGAGATACCCGGTACGGTTGAAGAAATTGGCGCAAGCGCATTTTTTGGCTGTGCAAGTTTAAAAATAGATTTGCTTGGATTACAGATTAAGAAAATTGGCAATTCTGCGTTTGGAAAATGTGATTCATTGGAAGAGATAACGATACCGAGAACGCTTGTTGCAGCAGGGATTGGGGTATTACCTTCATCAATAAAGAGAATTGTTTTTGAAGATGGAACTACGACAATTCTGAGTGAATTTTGCCAGGGAAAAGGACTTCTTGAAGAAGTCATTATTCCGGATTCGGTTACGGAGATAAAGTATGAAGCTTTTAGTCTATGTTCGTCTTTAAGAGAAGTAGCGATACCGGAAAATACAGTTATTGGTAAAAACAGTTTTAGCCAATGTACCGGATTAAATAAACTGGTGATAGGAAATCATTGTACGATTAAGGAATTTGCTTTTTCAAATTGTTCAAAAATCGAAGAAGTTGAATTTGGAGCGGGAATTGTTTTCGAAAAAAGGGCTTTTTACGCTACGGAGATTTCCGGTAATTACAGTGAAAATATTCATTGGGATTTAGAAGTAGATAATAGGAAACTTGTTATTTCCGGAGATGGAGAGATGCCAAGTTATACGCAGCAAGAAGATATTCCCTGGAGTAAGATGCATCCTGTTATAGAGATGGTTGAATTTGAGGAGGGAGTTTCTTCGGTAGGAGACAGAGCTTTTAGTAATTTTTCGGAACTTAAATTTGTTGTGTGGAATGATTCCGTGCAAAGTATCGGTGTATCTGCTTTTGAAAACTGTGATTCTTTGTATAAAGTGAATATTGACAAAAATATAAAAGAAATTTCTGCCAATGCATTTTCAGGATGTGATTCGTTGAAGGAAATTAACTTCCGAGGGGATGCTCCCGGCATTGCCAAAGGAGCTTTGCCGAATAATGAAAATGTCAATATTAATTACCCTGCGGATGCGTCGGGATGGAATGAACGTGTCAAGAACAGAGCGTCTGAGAGTAATTGGAATGCGTGTGAACAGTCTTTCTCACACGATATTGTGTTGCTTTTGGACTTTTCCAACAGCATGTTGGAAGAAAAAAATGGGCTGATGGAAGCTGTATCGATATTTACGGAAAATGTATGTAAGTATGAAAATAATACAAGAGTGTCGTATGTACTATTCGCTGGTGATGTTATAGAGACCTATGGATTGGATTATTATGATTCATTCTTTGTTGAACGCCTTTTGGGTCTTCAGAATACGGAAGGTGGAACAAATTATCGTCCTCCTTTGGAAGCTGCAAATCATATTCTTTATGACAGCAATGCAGAATATCGTTCGATAATCATGTTTAGTGATGGGGAGCCGTCCGATCTTTCCGATGCGCTTTCGTATTGTAATGATTCTTTTAGAAATAATTATACCGTATTCTCTGTTGGGTTATCTGCTTCAATAGCATATGGAATCAGCGAAGATGCACTCATTCAGGTAGCAGGTGATGAGAGCAGATACTTTAGCGCGAATAATATAAATTCATTGATTTCAGTTTTTGATAACCTTTCCAATAAAGTTGCACAGAGGGAAGAGACGGTTGTTCATATTACCAGAAACGGAAGAACGTTTGAATTAAAGGAAAATATGGATTTATATTTCATTAAGGAAACGAATGAAAAAATAGGAATTCGGATTATTCCCGGTTTGAAATATAACGAAGGAGATATAGCATACTATTCGGTTGAAAAAGGGGATGCAAAAGTCAGACAACAAAATGGTCAATTTATGTCTTTTTGCCCGGAAACATATTTCTTGTATTCCAATGGTCGATGTAAAGTGGTTTTATATGATAAAGATTATAAGGTATTAGAAGAGATTCCGTTTGACTTATTTTTCAAAGAATCTTTCAAAGTGCAGTTTCTTGTTCAAAATGGTAATAGGAATGAAAAAGTTGCTGAACAGGAAGTAAAAACTGTTAATGAAATAAAGTTTCCGGATATTGATTTGGGAGTGGGGAAAGAAATTTCGAATTGGTACACCAATATGTCATTTACAGGCGCTCCTTTGTTTAAAGAAGATAAGGTTACTTTGAATTTAAAATATATAGAAAATGACATGGTATTGTATGGGTCAGTTCGCGATACTTCATCCAATTTTATTAGTGAATATGATGGTTGGGGCTTTACTAATAGCGGGATTTACTTCGGTGGAGATGATTATGATTCAGAAACAAATGCGATAACTGGGCAATATAGCTATGAAATAAGGGATGAGGATTTTGAAAAGTTAATAAGAGATCTTTCTAATAGTGAAGCGAATATAATAAAAAACTGTAAGGATTCAGCTTGGTGTGGCTCGTGTTTTGGAATGTCATCTTCTGCGATATTTGTTTTTGCAGAAGCTATTCAGCTTGAGTACTTTACGAGAAATGGGATGACGGAACCCGGTGAAGTGAAAGGTTTACCTCAAAATATAGCAGGAAATGAAGATGTGAGCTATTTGGAAAGCATGATAAACTATTGTCATCTAAATCAACTCAAAGGGGATATCTTAAAGATAAGAAGAGAATATTCACTAGAGAATGAGTCTGCTAATTTAAAAGCAATTATTGAAAAAATGATTATAAATCCTAATCCGGTTGTTTTAGAGATAACAATAAAAAATACGAAGAATGGTAAATCGGGTGGACATGCTGTTGTTGCATATGATTTCAAAGTAGTGGAACCCAATAAAGAATATTCATTTAATGTTTATGATTGCAGTAGTTCGAATAAAACAGTGTATCCGGTCAAAATTTGTAGAGAAGGTGATATCTATACGAAAGATTGTCCTGAATGGGAAAAAGAAGAGACTTCTTTATTATTTAGAGTCGTTCTGACGTTAGAGGAGTTGAAAAGTGAGGAGCTTTTATGCGAACCGGTTATTAAAGCAAATGGCTCTGAAAAAGATTATGAGCAGTTGTCTTTTTCCTGTAACACGGATCATTTCAGAATTACAAATGGTATATACACATCGGAAGTAAATGGAGATAATATTACCGGAGATTTAAAGGTGCAATATATCGGACTTGAAAATGAATATGGCTTTGAGGAAGAGTATTTATATACTATTTTGAATTATGACTCCAGTCAGGAAATATGTTTTATTAATGAGAATAATGAGTCATTTTTTCTTGATATCTCATTTGAAAGGGCAGGAGATGGAGATTTTGTTTCAATTGAAGCAGAAGGAACGGGAACTGTTAGGTATAAGGCGTTTGAGAATGTTGAAACAAGTTTTACAAATAGAGTAGAAAATGAGATTTTGATTACAGAACATGTTAATGGCACACCCTGGTCCGGATTGACCATTTCAGGAGCTAATGGAATAAAAGTAGAACGAAATCAGTTGTCTACGAAAATATCAACGAAGAATCAAGAGGAGATAGATTTATTAGCAATAAACCGTTTAAATGAATTGTTGGTAGAGAATATTTCTGTTGATGCATCGGGTATTGAACTTTCATCTTCGGATGGTCAAAGTTTTGATGTTGTGAAAAATGATACAATTATCAGAAGCGAATGTTTTGGTAATTACGTGCTTTTCTTTGGAAACGGTGGCTCTACACCTGAAACAATGAAAAACATACCGCAAGGCGCATTGATTCCGGAACCTAAGGATTCCAAACGGGCAGGATATATTTTTGAAGGTTGGTTTAAGGATGAAGCGTGTACAGAACTCTGGGATTTTGATAATGATAAGGTAACGAGTGATACATATCTTTATGCAGGGTGGTCTGTTGATAACGGATATTACTGTGAAGTTACATTTGAGTATCCCGGAGAAGAGGCTCAAAGCATACTTCTTGCGAAAGGGTCTAAATTAACACCGGAAGATTGTCCGAAATTTAATCAGAGTGAAGAAATCATCTGGTACAGGGACGGAAAATATACAAGACGTTGGGACTATGAGAAAGATGTTATAGAATACAGTACGAAACTTTACGCCAAGGGCAAAGAGTGTAAGGTTTCATTTGTGACCAATTCGGAAGACATGGTAGCTGATATGACAGTCCTTGCAGGAACCCAAATAGATGCACCTGTGCTTTCTGTAAGAGAGGGCTATACGCTTTGCGGCTGGTGTACGGATGAAGCATGTTTGTATGACTGGGATTTTGATACGGATAAGATTGTTAAAGATACTGTTTTGTATGCAAAGTGGATTGAGAATGAGCGCGATAAGCAAGACAGTGACACCGGTATTTCCGTAGAGATTCCGAATGCAGGAAGCATTCATTATACAGGACAGGCCGTGAAACCGAAGGTAATCGTACGTGACAATGGTAAGGTGCTGGTTGAAGGCACGGATTATAAAGTGACGTATAAAAACAATGTGAATGTATGTGATGCGACGGATTCCTCGATTTCTGTAAAAAAGAAACCGTATGTACAGGTACAGGGAATCGGTGCGTACAAAATAAAGAAGAAGCTGACGGAATATTTTTCAATATATCCTGCAGAGATTCATGAAGCAGATGTTGAAATACCGAAAGAGATTGCAGTGAAATCCGGTAATAAGAAGCAGAATGTGAAACCGGTTGTTTCAATTTGCGGAAAGAAGATTTCTGCAAAGAACTATACGGTACAATACTATACGGATAAGGATTGTCAAAAGCCGGTTGCATCCATTACGAATGCAGGTGTTTATTATATTGTACTTGAAGCAGTGAAAGATAAGGATGGTAAGTATACGGGAAATCTTTGCGGAAGGACAGAGCCGGTTTCAGTAAATGTTATTGGGGCCGATAAGCTTGTCGGTAAGGCTAAGGTTAAACTGAATTCCGGCTTAAGCGTGCAGGATGTGAGAAGTGAGGAAGAAGCCTTACAGATTCTTTTCAAAGAGATTGTAATCGGAAAAGATAAGTATGCATTTTCAAATGGTGATACGGATGAATTCCTTTCACTTTTTGAGTTCAGAGGAATGGACTCCGGTTTCGGATATATCAGTAAAGATGTTCTTCAGAACGTATTGCAAACGTCAGGTACGAAAACGCTTCTTTTGAAAGCGAAATCCGGTAATGAGAAAGGGTATTTTGGCACAAAGGAGATTACGGTTAAGGTACGGGGAACAAAGCTTCAGAAGAAGATGTTTACCGTGACATATGACCAGACGGGAGAGAAGAAAGTTACTGCAGCTGAATTTACCGGACAAGCTAACGTGCCCTACGTTTTCTCGGATTTGAAGGAAGGTACGGATTACATCGTAACATATGTTAAGGGTAAGCAACAGATGGAAGCAAATGAGATTGTTGATGCAGGCAGTTATTCTGTTGTGATTTCCGGTATTAACAATTATGAAGGAAGTATCAAATATTCCTTTAAGATTAATAAATGTAATCTTGTAACCGCATATCAGAACGGGTTACTTTCGATAGGAGTGGAAGACTCTACAAGGTACTTACCCTCCGGTGCTAAAGCTGTAGAGAGCCTTATGTTTGATGCAGACGGAGACCAGAATAACAAAGTGGTCTTGAAAGAAGGAGAAGATTATGAGATCAAATATATGAATAACAAATCTGTCACGACGGATGAGAGAAGAGCCTATCTTCAGATTAAGGGGAAAGGAAACTTTACCGGTACATTACGTGGAGATGGTAAAAGTGATGCTTCTGTAATTTCGAACAAAGCAGGTGTAGTGAATGAATTAAACTATCATGTTACACAAGGCATAATAAGTGATTCCAAAATCACATGCAATCTTGACAAATATATTTATAAGAATGATAAAATAACAGGGGCAAAGGTGAACCTTTATGATGAAGGAATAAAGATTTCTCCGAAAGAATATAAGGTTTCGGTAATGCAGAGGGATGAAAAAACCGTATTGATTGCATTTACAGCAACAAATAAGAATTACTATGGCGAAAAGGTTATTTGCTTACCTGCAAACCAGCAATCGGTTAAGGATAAATCCATTTCGGTAATTCTAGATGAAAAAGTATATTATTATACGGGAGAAGAGATTTGTCCTGAAATAACGATTACAACAAAGATGGGGGAAGACATTACGGATAAGGTAACAATCGCCTATGAAAATAATCTTTCTGTTGGTAAAGGAAAGGTTATTATAACCGGAGATTTACAGGAAGGATATTGCGGAGCGCGTGTGGTGAACTTTGTAATATTGCCGAAATGGATGAAGTGGATGTTTTAGAACGTTGCCTGCCAGAGAATGTTTCTTGCAGAAACATTCTCTGAGGTAAGGTTTTTTTGCGGAAATGTAACTGTGGTTTGTTATTAGCGAAAGGATATGAATATGAAGAGAAAGATAATTTTTTTCACAAGTATTAGCTTGTTTTTGCTACTGGCGTCTGTGGGAATCTTTTTTGTAATAAAACATAGTAAGAACAATGTGTCAGAACAGGTGACGGATGGCGAACAGAAATATTTTTATATTGAAGTAAATGGTGGGGATTTCGAGATTACCAACGGGAAAGAGACAGCATATAAAGGGGAAGAAGATATTAAACCGTATTATCCTTATATTGAAGGTGATTTGGATATGTCTTTTGCCGGTTTTAGTTATAAAATACCTGATTTTGAAAGTGAAGAACAGGAATATACAATTAGTTTTCTGAAAGATAGGTCTTATGACCTGACTTTTAGTTACTATCCGGATGAGACTAAACCCGGTTTTTTTGTTGGTCTTGACTCTCTTGGAGCGGGAACTATTTCTATATCAAAGAGAAAAGAAATTGAGTTGAAATATATTGAACCAACGAAATATTTTATGTATGTCAGTATGGAGAATAATCTGTGGGATGCGATAAAAGTATCTTTGAAAAATACCGGAATTTCCGTAAAATTTGATTCAAATAAGGCGATTTTGTATTCAGAAGAGCCTTCTATACTGGATATTAGATTTTTTGTGGGAGCGAAAGTAATTGAGGTAAAAGATATCCCTATCGACAAAGAAGGCATTACAATTTCTTCCGATAGAAGAGGGAACTGTATCATAAAGCGTAAATGGAAGGTATTGCATAAAGAATATTTCGGATGGCCGGAAGAAGAATGAAATCGCAGATAAGAAATCAACGTATTGTGGTTTGCTAAGGTCAAACTGAATTCCGGATTAAGCGTGCAGGATGTGAGAAGTGAGGAAGAAGCCTTACGGATTCTTTTCAAAGAGATTGTAATCGGAAAAGATAAGTATGCATTTGCGAATGGCGATACGGATGAATTCCTTTCCTGTTTTGAATTCAGAGTCATAGATTCCGGTTTCGGATATATCAGTAAAGATGTTCTTCAGAACGTATTGCAAACGTCAGGAACCAAAACGCTTGTTTTGAAAGCAAAGTCCGGTAATAAGGAAGGGTATTTTGGCACAAAGGAGATTACGGTTAAGGTACGGGGAACAAAGCTTCAGAAGAAGATGTTTGTTGTGACATATGACCAGACGGGAGAGAAGCAAGTTACTGCAGCTGAATTTACAGGACAAGCTAACGTGCCCTACGTTTTCTCGGATTTGAAGGAAGGTACGGATTACATCGTAACATATGTTAAGGGCAAGCAGCAGATGGAAGCAAATGAGATTGTTGATGCAGGCAGTTATTCTGTTGTGATTTCCGGTATTAACAATTATGAAGGAAGTATCAAATATTCCTTTAAGATTAATAAATGTAATCTTGTAACTGCATATCAGAACGGTTTCCTTTCTGTGGACGTGGAGGATTCTGTGATGTACTCTCCGGTAGGGGCCAAAGCTGAATTGAGTTTTAGGTTTGACGCAGACGGAGAGCAAAATAACAAAGTACTTCTGAAAGAAGGCGAGGATTACGTTATTAAATATATGAATAACAAATCTGTCACAACGGATGAAAGAAGAGCCTATATTCAGATTACCGGTAGGGGTAACTTTAGCGGTACGTTACGTGGAGATGGTAAAAGTGATGCTTCTGTAATTGGAGCCAAAGCAGGTATCGTAAACGAATTAAACTATCATGTTACACAGAGTTGGTTAGGTGATTCTAAAGTTACATATATGCTTGATAAACTTACTTATAAGAACGGAACAGTAACAGGTGCAAAGGTCACTCTTTATGATGACGGAATAAAGATTTCTCCGAAAGAATATAAGGTTTCGGTAACGCAGAGGGATGAAAAAACCATATTGATTGCATTTGCAGCAACAAATAAGAATTACCATGGCGAAAAGGTTATTTGCTTACCGGCAAACCAACAATCGGTTAAGGATAAATCTGTTTCAGTAAAGCTTGATACAAAGGTATTTTATTACACGGGAGAAGAAATCCGTCCTGAAATAAAGGTTACAACAAAGAGCGGAGAAGACATTACGGACAAAGTAACAATCACTTATGAAAACAATGTTTCAGTCGGTAAAGGAAAGATTATCATAACGGGTAATTTGCAGGAGGGATATTGCGGAGAGAAGATTGTAAACTTTGTAATATTGCCGAAGTGGATGAAGTGGATGTTTTAGAATGATGCATGGCAGAGAATGTTTCTGTAAGAAACATTCTCTAAGGCAGGGGGCAGAAATGTAATTGTGGTTTGTAACAGGCGAAAGGAAATATATGAAAAAGAAAATAATAATAGTTGGATGTATTGTATTAGCAGTGTTGTGTGGTTTGGTATTTTATAGCTGTGCTACGAGTGAATATCGGGGAGAATATTACTCTGAGTATCCTTTAATAGTGGGGAGATATATTAATGCTAATCCGAAGGATGATAAATATAAAGATTTTTATGAAACATATTTATTAGATTATGATGAGTATATAGCATATTGTGAAAAATATGATTTGGAGCCACGGTATAGCAGTAAGGAAAAAAAATATATTGTTCATGCGATGATTACTGCAGGAAGGTTTTGTGACATTTATGTTAAGAGAGTAAGAATTCATGAACAGAGAGCAGAAGTGTTAATATATTACAGTGTTAGAGGCGCTTCTACTGCGGGATTTGATTCAGAACTTTTCGTTATCCCTATAGAGCCAAGTGTTACGAGTGTTTCAGTAGAAACCAAAGTGAAAAAATATAGTTAAAGTGAGTTTTTAGTAAATGCTAATAAACCTTCCACTTTCTCGGATTTAACAGAAGGCATGGATTACAGCGTAACCTATGTTTTAAGGATAAATCGATTTGTGTAACGCTTAATGAAAAGGTATTTTATTACACGGGAGAAGAAATTTGTCCTGAAATAAAGGTTGCAACGAAGAATGGAGAAGACATTACGGATAAAGTAACAATCACTTATGAAAACAATGTTTCAGTCGGTAAAGGAAAGATTATCATAACGGGTAATTTGCAGGAGGGATATTGCGGAGAGAAAACCGTAAACTTTGTAATATTGCCGAAGTGGATGTTTTAGAGCGGTGTCTGGCAGAGAATGTTTTGGGAAAATGTAACTGAGGTTTGTAATAGTCGAAAGGAAATATATGAAAAAGAAAATATTAGTTGTATGTTTAATCGTTTTTATGACAATTGTTATCGCGATACTGGTTGTTAAATCATTACCATATCAGGGAGAGTATTATTTTGATGAAAAAACGAATGCATTGGCTGTTATTCACGAGAATGGTGGTACGGATGTTTATAAAGATGATTGGGGTGCTTTTTTGTATGATTATGAAGGTTATCTGCAATATTGTGAGACGTTTGGGTTGACGCCTCGGTACAATGATGAAACAAAAAAATATTTGGTATATGGTAATTTTGCACATAGTATAATTAAAACTCACAGGGTTAAAAAAATAAAAATCAAAGAAGGAAAAGTATATGTGTATTTGAAGGAGAGAGTGAGAACAGGCATAGGCGATGCTTTATCATTTTATCATGATTGTTATTTTTTAGTCATTCCGGTAGAGAATAATGTTACGGATTATTGTGTTTTTGTAGATACGAATAGTGAAAAGCTTTCATACAATGGTAACATTCAGTTATATTGATTTATTACAAATTGTGAAAGCGTAATTATTTCAATCCGGTTGCATCCATTGTGAATGCAGGTGTTTACTATGTTGTACTGGAAGCAGTGAAAGATGCTGAAGGCAACTATACGGGAAATCTTTCTGGTAAAACAGAACCTTTTGCGGAAATATAACTGTGGTTTGTAATTAGTGAAAGGATATGGATATGAAAAGAAAAATAATTTTTTTTACAAGTATTAGCTTGTTTTTGCTACTGGCGTCTGTGGGAATCTTTTTTGTAATAAAACATAGCAAGAACAATGTGTCAGAGCAGGTGACGGATGGCGAACAGAAATATTTTTATATTGAAGTAAATGGTGGGGATTTCGAGATTACCAACGGGAAAGAGACGGCATATAAAGGGAAAGCAGATGTCGAACCATACCGACCTTATATTGAAGGTGATTTAGATATGTCTTTCGCTGGGGATGGATATAAAATACCGGATTTTGGAAGTGAAGAACAGGAATATAAGATATCGTTTTTGAAAGAAAGGGAGTATGACGTTACTATTCAATATAATGTAATTGAAGAAGATAATTTTTATTTTTCACTTGAAAATTTCTCATTTGGGTGGATATCTTTTTCAAAGGATAAGAAGTTTGAGTTGTTTTTGGAAAAACCTACTTTGGTTTCTCTATCCATTGGCGCGAGTGGATGCGAAGTTCCGTGGATTTTAGCAAAGCTGAAATCAGATTGTTCGGGGATATCAGGTGAGATTACTGAACAAAGTATTAGATTATATTCAAATGATGAATCTTGTGTAGATATATGTTTTCTCGGAAAACACGATGAATTAGAGATTAAAAATATCCCTATCGACAAAGAAGGTATTACAATTTCTTCCGATAGAAAAGGGAACTGTATCATTAAGCGCAAATGGAAGGTATTGCATAAAGAATATTTCGGATGGCCGGAAGAAGAGTGAAATCATAGATAGTAAATCGATTAATTGTGTTCGTAATCGACGAAAGAGAATAATAATTTTTGCATGCGTTGCAGAACATCAATAACCAAATGAGCTTGGGGAAAGGAGAAAAATCTATTATTCAAAAAGGATAATTGGATTGTATGTAAAACATGAGCGATAAAGAATTACGTGAAGAAACAAATGAAACAACCGAAGAAAAAGAAGTTGTTACAGAAACTAAGGCAGAGAAAAAGGATGAGGCGGAGGTTGTGACAAAACCGGAAGAAACCGCAGAGAAAAAATCCTACGAGAATATAAAGCCGACGCTGTGGGAACGCATGACAACCAAACAGAAGGTATTATCGATTGCCATTCCGGTGGGGGTTATTGTGCTTGCGGTTTTGATTACCATAATCGTAGTCCGCACAAATCATTATAAGAACCTGACGCAGGGTGTGGAAGTGTATTATCAGGACGGCACGATGATGGGAGTGAAGGCTTTCAAAGATGCGGAATATTCCTATTCTGCAGCAGCCTTTGTGTTTGCACAAGAGGATGCAGATATTTCGTCGAATCCTGCGGTAACAACATCGGATGGGAAATATATTTATTTTGCGGAAGAATCTGCAAATGGTGTATTTTCCCTTTATGTGTCTAAAGTAAATGGTAAGAAAAAGACGCTTGTGGATGATAACGTGACAGATTACGAAATTCTTGAAAAAGGGGTTATTTGTTATGCAGCGGAGAATACGCTTTACCGCTATGTGGTAAAAGGAGGCAAAGTATCTAACCTCGCAACGGACGCGACAAACTTTATCTTAAACAGTCGGAAAAACCGCGTGATGATGCTTGGGGGCGGAATCCTTTCTGCAATGGAGATTGACAAGCCCGGTGAAAAGAAGGAGATAGATACCGGTGTTTCACGCGTTTTTGCAGCAGATGATAAGTTTGAATCATTTGTTTACGAGAAGAACGGAGTTCTTTGCGGCAAATATAAGGAAGACCCTGTTGTTTCAATTGCAAACAACGTAAATGATGTGTGGGTACATAATATTGACGAGAAATATGAAGTGTATTATATTGCAGGCGGACATAATTTGAAGTACTATAAACGTGGAGATAAAGATTCTTCGCTGGTGAAGGATTATGTAACGGATATATATGGTGCAAACCAGCAGGCGGGTGTTTTCCTGTGTTACACACAGGACGGAATTTATTACTTTGTGGAGAACGGCAAGCCGGTAGCAGTATCGGAAGAGGCAATCGTTTCCGTGGACAGAAATGTAATCTGCGATAAAGCGGACGGCAAAGTAACCTTCATTGGATATGATGCGTCAAATAAGGGTACACTGTATGCGATGAGCAATAAGCTTTTTAATAAAGGTAAAATAGAAGCATTAGAAACTGATGTGGTTTCCATTGAATTTATTGAAGGCAAAGAACTCTGCATCTGTAAGAATGACGGAACAGGAATTCCGGAACTTTACTTAAATGGTGAGCGTATTGCAACCAACGTGATTCCGGGAAGTGTGCAGAAATGTGCGGACCGTGACCACCTTGTTTATGCATGCAATACATTCGGCACCGGCAAAGTGAATCTTTTTATTCACGACGGCAAGGAAGAGAAAGTAATCGGAGAAGTTGCAGACGGCAAGGTTATCGCAGTCAGCGGCAAAGCAGTTTATTATGTGGCTGATGTTGACGGAACCAAACATTTTATGAAGTATAATGGTAAAAAGAGCAAGTCCCTTGCAGAAAATGTTATGGAAATCGGTTATATCTTTTACTAAAAGCGAATATTCTGATACAAAAAAGTAAACGAGGTTTATGATGATGTATCAGATGAAAAAAATGGTAAGACCGGCACTGCTGGCAGCTTGTATCCTGGCGATGTTTTCGTTCGCAGGATGCAGAAAGACACAAGAGGATGTGAAAATACAGGAACTGGATTATACCGTTCTTGCGGAAAAGAATATTCCGACACCGCTTCTGGAAGAATTGGAAGTCCGCAAAAAGGAAGAGTTCAGAATTACGTATGAGGACGGTGAATACCTTTATTTGTGCGTCGGATACGGACAACAGGAATCCGGCGGCTACAGTATTCAGGTCAAAGAGCTTGGCTTGTATGAAGACTATATTCTTCTGGATACGACCTTGCTTGGACCAAGTCACGATGAAGCGGCAAAGAAGACACCATCTTATCCATACATGGTACTTCGGACAGAATTAAGAAATACGCCGGTAATGTTTGAATAAAAGAGAACGTCTGCGGTGACAGATAATGAAAGAAAAGAGGAAATACAAATGCTTGTCATAAAAAATGCACATTTGGTAAACCCGGCAACTGCGTTTGAGGGGGATGTAAACATCTATATTGAAGGAGATGTAATTGCACGCATTGAGCCTGCATCAAACGGTTTAAACGGTATTTCGGATGATGCGGAACTGATCGATGCATCAGGACTTTGTGCAATCCCCGGCCTGATTGATGTGCACACACATTTCAGAGATCCCGGTTTTACCTACAAAGAGGATATTGAAAGCGGCGCAAAAGCGGCAGCGGCAGGCGGTTATACGACCGTAATTATGATGTGTAACACCAAACCTGCAATTGACAATACAGATACGTTAAAAGAGTGTCTTGCGAAGGGGGAAACGTGTGACATCCGTGTGCTTTCCTGTGCGGCAGTTACCAAGGGATTAAAAGGCGAAGAGATGACGGATATTCCGGCGCTTTTACAAGCGGGTGCCGTGGGACTTACGGACGACGGAATTCCGATTATGAATGAGAATATCGTGCGTGAGGTTTTCAGGAAAGCGGCAGAGTATAACGTGCCTGTAAGCCTCCATGAAGAGGACCCTGCACTCATTACCAATAACGGTGTGAACCGTGGTGCGGCTTCTGACTTTTATCAGATTGGCGGTTCTCCGCGCGAAGCCGAAATTACCATGATTGAAAGAGACTTGGCGATTGCGCTTGAAACAGGCGCAATTGTAAATATCCAGCATATCAGTACGAAGGAAGGCGTGGAGCTTGTCCGCAAGGCCAAGGCTGTTCCCGGCAACAATGTGCATGCGGAAGCAACACCGCATCACATTGCCCTTACGGAAGAAGCCGTGATTAAGAAAGGAACACTTGCGAAGGTGAATCCCCCGATTCGTACCGAAGAAGACCGTCAGGCAATCCTTGCGGGATTAAAAGACGGTACCATAGATATCATTGCAACGGACCATGCGCCGCATGCACCCGAGGAAAAAGCGAAAGATATTACACAGGCGCCGAGCGGAATGTTGGGACTGGAAACGGCATTTGCACTTGCGAACCGTGTACTGGTGAAAGAGAACGGAATGCCTTTTATCGAAATGGTGGATAAGTTTACCGTGGCACCGGCGAAGATGTATCATCTTCCCTATGGAGATGTCGGTGTTGGTAAAATAGCGGATATCGTGCTGGTGGATCCTGACGAGAAATGGGTGGTGGAAGGATTTGCTTCCAAATCCTCTAACTCTCCTTTTATCGGGGAAGAGATGACAGGACGAATCCGTTATACCGTGTGTGAAGGTAAAATAGCATACAGCTTAGTGAAATAAAAAAGGAGGAGCGACATGTTTTATCGTAAAAAAGAGACTGCCGTAGTGTACAGTCAGACAAAGCTTGCTACGGGAATTTATGATTGCCGCATCAAAACACCGGCTGCCAAAGCGGCAAGACCGGGACAGTTTATCGGCGTGTATCCGAAGGATGCATCTCATCTTCTTGCGCGTCCGATCAGTATCTGTGAGGCGGACAGTGAGAATTCGGTTTTAAGAATAGTGTACAGGGTAGCAGGAGAAGGAACGAAAGAGTTCTCGGGATATCAGGAGAAAGATAATGTTGCGATTCTTGCGAATCTCGGAAATGGTTTCCCGATAGAAGAAGCAACCGGCAAAACAGTGCTTATCATGGGTGGCGGAATCGGTATTCCTCCCATGCTTGGCGTAGCGAAAGCAATCAAGGATGCGGACAAGCATATTTTCTTAGGTTACAGAGATATTGAGACGTTTCTGTCAGATGAATTCCTGCCATATGGTTCCGTTTATATTGCAACGGAGGACGGCAGTGTGGGATGTAAGGGAAATGTCCTGAATGCACTTGCAACCACGACATTGAAGCCGGATATCATTATGGCGTGCGGTCCGATGCCGATGCTTCGCGCAATCAAAAAATATGCAGAGGAAAATGATATTGTTGCATATATATCACTCGAAGAACGTATGGCCTGCGGTGTAGGCGCGTGTCTTGGATGCGTTTGCAAAACCACACATAAAGACCATCATTCACACGTGAATAATACAAGAATTTGTACGGAAGGTCCTGTATTTGATGCAAGGGAGGTGGACATTTAATGAATACACAGGTAACTATCGCAGGTGTTACTTTTAAGAACCCTGTCATGACAGCCTCCGGTACCTTTGGTTCCGGCATGGAGTACAGCCAGTTTGTGGACTTGAATGAGCTTGGTGCAGTTGTTACAAAAGGTGTGGCGAATGTTCCCTGGCCCGGCAATCCTACCCCGCGTGTGGCAGAGACCTACGGCGGTATGTTGAATGCCATCGGCTTACAGAATCCGGGTATTGATGTGTTCATCGAGAGAGATTTGCCGTTCCTTGCTAAATATGATACCAAGGTAATCGTAAACGTTTGCGGTAAGACCGTAGAGGATTATTTGGAAACGGTAGAGCGTCTCGGGGATACGAATGTGGACATGCTTGAAATCAACGTTTCATGCCCGAATGTCAAAGAAGGGGCAATCGCATTCGGTCAGAGAGCAGACTGTCTGGAAGATATCACAAGCCGAATCAAAAAAGTTGCGAAACAGCCGGTTATCATGAAACTGAGCCCTAATGTAACGGATATTACGGAAATGGCAAGAGCTGCCGAGGCAGGCGGAGCGGACGCGGTATCCTTAATCAATACCATCACCGGTATGAAGATTGATATCCATCGTCGTGCTTTTGCACTGGCAAATAAAACAGGAGGTCTTTCAGGCCCTGCAATCAAGCCGGTGGCCGTACGTATGGTATATCAGGTGGCAAATGCAGTAAAGATTCCCGTCATCGGAATGGGCGGAATCGCAACGGCAGAAGATGCCATTGAATTCATGCTTGCGGGCGCAACCGCAGTCAGTGTTGGTGCCATGAACTTTGTCAATCCTTACGCAACTTCTGAAATTGTAAAAGGAATTGAAAGCTATATGCGTCGCTATGAAATTGAGGATATCAACGAATTGATTGGCTGTGTAAAATAAAAATGATAAAAAGGTGTTTTTGACACCGTTATCTTGGAAGAAAAAACTATGGAAAACATAATTGTTTTCCATAGTTTTTATTCATGTAGGAAAGTTTTTGCCGAAAACTTTCCTGCATGAATAAAACGTTCTGTGGAGATGTGTAGCTCGCGATATGAAAAACAGATTTGTTTTATCGCATAATAAGAAGTTTCTGTCCGGGGATGAGTGTATCCGAAGAAAGGGAATTTAAATCCCTGATTTTTTGTAATGGAACAAGGGAATCTTTGCCGATTTCCCAAAGCGAGGAACTTTCTGATACATAGTATACGCTGATGCCGGCTATGTTGTCGGAAACCTGTTTCGGATAGGAGGAAACTTTGACTTCGGAAAGAGAAGAAAGTTCTTCTTCGCTATAGGCAAAAACATCAAAGCAAGCCTGGCACTTCAAGGTAAAAGTATCGCCTGAAGCAGGGGTGACCTGACAGGATTCGAGGTTTGCGCTGATTTCATACAACATTTTTTCAAGAGAGCCATTTGCCGCAACACAATAATTGAATGGAATCTCTGCTTTCTGGATGCGATAGGGGAATCTGTCGTCATCTGTCACGGTGAGGATTTGAAGGGACAGATAGCCTTCCATTTCAAGTCCTTCGGAAGCAGGCACACATCGCTGCAGACAAAGAAGTGCTTTGGTACATTTCACTTGAAGAATATTATCGGAGGAATTGAGCGAGAAATCTTTTTCAAATCGCATTTTCGCAATTGTGTTTGAGGAAAGCTTTTTGATCGGATATGTGGTGTATTCGGGGACTAATTCGGACTGAATTCCGTAAAGGTCATCAATTAACGAAAGAGAAATTTCTTCGTAGAGTTTTACACACAAATCCAGTACCAAATCAACACCGATGATACGTTCCAAGCCGTCAACATCCGGAAGAATTTCGAAGCTTTTCTGGGAAACGGAATAGGTAATGTGAGGGATCAGTCCTTCCTTACAACCGGTACAATCCAAAGCGCTCTGGAAAGGAATCATGGTTTCAAAACATTCAATGCTTTCGTGTTCATCTGCAGATAAGTAAAGAAGTAACAAAGAAAGCTCGCCTTTGATCAGAAGTTTGTCTTCCAAAGGTTGAAACGTCAGATTGCAAACCTGTGTCTGCTCCCAGAGGATTTCTTTCAGTTCCGGCATGGAAGCGGTTAATTTGGCTTCTTCGCGGATACGACAGATTTCTTTTTTCATGACATTTAGATTTAAGACTTTTTGCTCCGTATGATGTAACTGCATTTCTTCACGGCAGTCAACCAAGTCGTAACAAAGAACAGCATCGGAAATGTCTTCTACGGTACCATTTACAAGCATCAAAGCACGTACGTTGATTTTACGTGAGTTAATAGGGTGGATTTGCAGATGTTCAAGTTCAATGGTTATCATCGGATGGTCAGCTACGTTCAAATCGGGAACCTGAAGGCATTCTTCGAACGGGATTTTACCTTGTAAAGTGTGAAGGCTTCCGAAACAGTCTTCCGAAGAATAGAGAAGGCGGTAACAAAGCTTGCCGCGCAGAGTAACCTCGCCGTTTCCGGGGCGCACCTCCTCTAATTTGATGAATGCATCCGAAAGCAGAATATGCGTGAGATCGGGTTTTGAATCGCCTACATTACAATCCTGTTCAAGTGTGAACTGTGATTCGATTTTGCAACGCAGAACGTCCATATGTATATTTTGTGCAATACATTCCATGTGAAAACTCCTTTCCGGGGGACTTAACCCCATTCGTGTTATCACAAGATATGCGCTCGCTTTCCGAAATATGCATAAAAAAAGGACCTACTTTAGGTAAGTCCTTTTCAAACGTGGATGGGTTGTTTAGCTTTCTGTTTCTGATGTTTCTGATGTTTTGCCGGTCAGCTTATCAAATTTCTTCTGAACGGCGTCATATGTTCTCTGGCTGATGTCGGGAAGCTTGCCGCCCCATGTTTCGGTTGCCTGCTTGAAACCTTTTTCGAAAGCAGCCCTCATTTCTTCCAGTTTATCAGGATCGTTGCCGGCAAGGGCAACTGCGAAATCTACGATTCTGTCTGAAGTTGCTTCGACACCCCAGTAACCGTCTTCGGCTATATCAGCCTGTGCCTGCGCCTTTGTGGCAGGATCTACGGTGAAATTACCTCCTGCTAAGAATTTCCACATATCATCTGCAGTTCCGATTGCTTTGCCCTGTCCGCAAATCAACTGGCTGACAAGCTGACGAAGCTGTTCAACGCGAGCTGCACTTTCTGATTTCAGATAACTTACAAGTTCCGGATTGGCAACTTTTTTGCCGGGAACTTCCTTTTTGGCACCGGGCTCATAAATTGCTGCGGCTTCACTTTTCTGCGCTTCCTTTTTTACAGTTGTTTTTTCATTTGTTTTGGCAACACCGGTCTGATAAGCAACATATCCTGCTTCCGATGCCGCTGTAATTCCGTTTACGCTCATATAGACCCCTCCTTGGTATCTGTGATTCCCCTGTTTAGGGGAGACTTTCATGTATCTGTTTCTATTATCGGTTTTTATTGACCAAACCTTAACCGCGCAATTACAAAAACTATGTTTTTTCTTTTCTGATAGGACAAGAGATACGCTGCGATTTCAGGTTTTACTTATTTGTTGTTCTCTTGTCAGAATCATTCGGATGAAGTAAAATAAAAGTGTTGTGCAAAGAAAGGCGTTATGCGCTAAGAATTCCGGGAGAAAAAAGAATGGAACGAATGCAAAAAAAAGCTTATGCAAAGATAAATCCCGTACTGGATGTGTTGCGACGTCGTGAAGACGGATATCATGAACTTCGCATGATTATGCAGACGGTCAATATTTATGATACGTTAGAACTGGTGAAAAGCGAATCCGGAATCAGACTTACCTGTGATACCGGGTTACTTCCGTGCGACGATGGGAACATAGTTTATCGTGCGGCACGCCTGATGCAGGAAACTTTTTCTTTGAAGGAAGGCATTGAGATTCACCTGACGAAAAAGATTCCTATGGCGGCAGGAATGGCCGGCGGCAGTGCGGACGCGGCGGCAACTTTGCATGGAATGAATGAATTGTTTGATTTGAAGCTGACGACAGAGAAGCTTTGTGAACTTGGTGTTAAGCTGGGGGCAGATGTTCCCTATTGTATAATGGGAGGTACTATGTTGGCGGAGGGAATCGGAGAGAAGCTTACTGCTTTGCCGCCGATGCCGGAGTGCAGGCTCGTGGTTGCCAAACCTGATTTTGATGTTTCCACCAAGTATGTCTATGAGAATCTGCATGCCAATTCGTTAAAGGAACATCCTGATGTGGACGGAATGATTGCAGCAATTCGGGCAAATGATTTAGAAGCAGTTGCGACATGTATGGAAAATGTACTGGAAACAGTAACCGTGCGTAAATATCCGCAGATTTCTGAACTGAAGAATCTGATGTGTAATATGGGAGCCTTAAATGCTTTGATGAGCGGAAGCGGTCCGAGTGTATTTGGTCTTTTTACGGATGAGAAAGCTGCAGAAGACTGTGCAACAGAGATTCGTAAGAATGGACTTGCCTCGCAGGTATTTGTCACCAATTTTTGCAAACCTGAATAAAAGCAACGAAAAAGGTTATACTTCCTGATAGCAGATGGTAAAATCTGCCAAAGGAGGTTTTTAGAATGAAACAGTTACGTTGGTTTTGGATAGGAATTATGCTTCTTCTCTGGTGGGGTGTCCTTTTCCCGGAAACGGCATTGACGCAGGATGCATATCGTGTATTTGATGAGCAGGGAATGGAGATTGAAGTGTCCCCGGAAGACAGGGAGAAGATTTACGAACAGTTACTGCAGGCAGAGCCTTCAGAAGTAACGTATAAAAGTTTCCTCTGGGAGTGGTTACAGGAATGGAAACAGGATGGAGAAAAGGAGCAGGTCATGAAAAAACAGGCCGAAATTAAAGTGACAGGAATCACTACGATTGACAATGACTCAATGATGACCGGAACGAATGCGACAGGCAGCTTTGAAAAAAGAGAGTCGGAATACATATTGACGTATGCGGAAGATACAGAGGATGGCGTAGTTGAGAATGAAGTATTTGTCTGCAAAGACTTGGTGAAAGTATCCAAGCGCGGTGTCGTGAATGCGGATATGGTTTTTGAAACGGGAAAGAAACATGCTTTTGAATATCAAACGCGGCAAGGTGCAATTCCTTTTGTTGCGTCGGGTGGAAGAATCCGCTATAATGAAAAAGATTGTGGTTTTTTCACAGAGTTTGATTATACACTGGCAGTCGGAGATTTTGTGCAGGAATGCAACATGCAGATTGAAGTAGTGTACGTATAGATAAAGGAAGGAGTTACATAGTAATATGAAGGAGAAGAGAGGCAGTTTTTCCGGGAAAATCGGTTTTGTACTTGCGGCAGCAGGAAGCGCGGTAGGTTTAGGAAATTTATGGAGATTTCCGTATTTGGCAGCGCAGCACGGCGGTGGTATTTTCATTGCAGTATATATTATTTTGGTGGTTTCGTTTGGTTTTTCGCTTCTTTTGCTGGAGCTTGCAATCGGACGTAAAACCAAAAAGAGTTCGATTGAAGCATACAAGATACTTCATGACAAATTCGGCTTTTTAGGCTATCTGGCATCGGCGGTTCCAATCATCATTTTGCCGTATTATTGTGTCATTGGCGGCTGGGTTCTGAAATATATGTGCACATATTTTACCGGTGGAGGAACAGCGGCGGCTGATAGTTCATATTTCGGTAGCTTTATTTCGGGAAATGTTTCTCCGCTAATCTATTTTGTGATTTTTCTTGTACTCACGCTTGCCGTGGTAGTCGGTGGTGTGCAGTCAGGTATTGAACGTGTGAGTAAAATAATGATGCCGGTACTTCTCTTGCTTACAATCGGAATTTCTGTTTATATCTGTACTTTGCCGAATGCATGGGAAGGAATTAAGTACTATATTTTGCCGGATATTTCCAATCTTTCCATCGGTACGGTTTGTGCAGCGATGGGACAGTTGTTCTTTTCCATGAGTATAGCAATGGGAATTATGGTTTCTTACGGTTCGTACGTGAAAGATGACATTGATTTAAACGGATGTGTTAATTATATTGAATTATTTGATACTGCGGTAGCATTGCTCTCCGGATTCATGATTGTTCCGGTGGTATATATTTTTAACGGCGGTGTTACAACAGGAGGACCCGGTCTTATGTTTGAAACACTTCCGCAGGTCTTTGTGTCCATGCCGTTCGGAAATATAATCGGAGCATTGTTTTTTGTTTTGGTACTTCTTGCTGCGTTGACAAGTTCTATCTCCATTATGGAAGCGATTGTTTCCATCCTGATGGATAAATTCCATGTTAAGAGAATTGTCGCCGTATTGATTACCACTGCTTTTACAATTATTCTGGGAATTCCGTCAGCGCTCGGCTTTGGACTTTGGAGCAATATTAAGATATTGGGTATGGATATTTTAACGTTCTTTGATTATCTGTCCAACAGTATCATGATGCCGATTGTAGCACTTTGTACCTGTATTCTTGGTGGCTGGTGCATCAAGAAGGAAGTATTGGAAGGGGAAATTACCAAGAACGGCGAAAGTTTCGGACGCCGCATGGTTTATCGTGTGATGGTTAAGTTTATTGCACCGGTATTCCTGATTATGATTCTTGTTTACTATACTTTGTTACAGTTTGGATTGGTGAAATAAAATAAAAAAGAGGTTGTTGATTGAAGAATTCGTTCAAATCACAACCTCTTTATTTTTGCCTGGGAAATTCCTATGCAATAAAAAGTTCCGCAAGCGGACTTTTTAATATTATCTTATTTCAAGGGCTTTGCGCCTGCTTTTTCCTGGAGCTTTTCAACAGAACGTTTGAAGAAGCCTTTTTTCTTAGGAGCAGGAAGATCTGTTTTGCCGTGCAAACCTTTTACGCTGAGAATGTACAAGCCGCTGACTACAGCTTTCACTTCTTTTTTGACAGGAATTGTATCAAATACTTTCTCATCGCAGATCAATGTAGTTAACTGCGGACCGACTTTCACTTTGACTGCGCATACTTTCATGCGACGTGCCATCTTGGGTGTCTGGTCGATAACTGACTGCGGAAAACCTGCATCTTTGAAGCGTACTTTCTTTTTATCAATGATGAGCATGTTCATGGACTGCTTATGTGCTTCCATCATTTGCTGCTGTTCGGCTTGTTTTTTCTGCATTTTGTTTCCTACGAAGTAGAGAACAACAAGTGCAAGGATAAGGCCGGCAAGAGCGGAAACCCAAGGAATCCAATTCATGTTGGTTGCAAGTAAAAGTAAACTGCTCATTTGCTACCTCCTTAAGTTAATCATGTAAAAAATATTTTAGCATTCTTTTTATGAAATGGCAAGATGGGGAAGTGATTCTTCCTGCTAAAATTTTATTGTATCGTGTCAATTCCTGTTGTATAATAAAAGGGACTATGGAATGCAAACAAAACCGATGGCGCCTTTCGGGACGCAGAAGGGAGGAATGAAAATGAATCGTAAATGGAAACAGTTCATTGCAATTGTAGCATTGTCATGCGTGTTGATCAGTAATCAGGTTTTGGCGACGCCGTCTAAAGATATCGATAAAAAGATGGAAGATGTCAAGAACGATATGGAAAAGAATAAAGAAGAATTATCCGAAATCAATGATGAAATCGGGGAGCTCGAAGATGAGCAGGCAGGTCTTTTGGAAGAGATTGAAGCCATTAGTAATGCAGTTGTGGAATTAATGGCAGGGATAGAAGTACTTGAAGGTGATATTTTGGCGAAAGAGGAAGAAATTGAAATCGCCAAAGCGGACTTGGAAGTAGCAATTACTCATGAGAATGAGCAATATGAAATGACCAAGGAACGTTTGCAGGTAATGTATGAAACAGGAAATGTATCATATCTTCAGGTTCTGGTAGAGTCAAAGAGTCTGCAGGATTTTCTGACACGTATGGAATATGTGGAGCAGGTATATAAATATGATACGCAGATGCTTACAGAATATCAGTCTGCCAAAGAGGCTGTTATTGAACTGAAGAATACGCTTGAAATTGAAGAGGCTGAGTTGATTGGAGCCAAGGAAGAGTGCGAACTGGAGAAAAAGGAATTAGAGAGCGTGCTTTCTGATTTGAAGGCGGTTTCGGCAGAATACGATTCCAAGATTGCGGCAGCCGAAAAACAGGCAAAAGAATATGCGAAAAAAATAAAAAAACAGAACGAAGAAATTAAAAAACTCGAAAAACAAAAAGAGGAAGAACGTAAGAAAGCAGAACGTGAAAATAACGGCGGCGGAGAAGAAGAATCCGGTGGAGGAAAGAAGCATCAGGGTTCGGAATATGAACTGGATCCGTCCGTCATCACAGGTTCCTACGGAAGCGAAGAAGGAAAGCAGGTTGCTTTATATGCAATTCAGTTTTTGGGGAATCCCTATAAGGCCGGAGGCACTTCTTTGACAAACGGTACCGACTGCTCCGGTTTCACAATGTCGGTTTATAAGAATTTTGGAATTACGATACCGCGAACTTCCTATTCGCAAAGAAGTTGTGGTGTAGGTGTTAATTATGCGGACGCACAGCCCGGAGATATCATCTGTTACTCAGGGCATGTGGGGCTTTATGTCGGACAGGGACTGATTGTTCATGCAAGTTCGGCAAAGACGGGAATTAAGATTTCGAAGGCAACATATCGTACAATTCTTGCAGTGAGAAGGGTCGTTTAATCGATGCGAATGCTGTTGAATCGGGCAATATTTACAAAATTAATCCACCTTTTTTGGTTGATTTCTGCAAATGCCTATGTTATTATTGATAAATTGAAGTATTACACAAGGGAGGAAGTGTTCTCATGAGTCTGGAACGGAAATTTTATATTATCTGCGGTCATTATGGTTGCGGTAAAAGTAATTTTTCCATGAACCTCGCAATAGAACGTGCGCGGATGGGACGTAAAGTGATGCTTTTAGACCTTGATTTGGTAAACCCTTATTTTTTATCTTCCGGTTATAAAGAAATGCTCGAGGAGATGGGAATAGAAGTGATTGCACCGCTTTATGCCAATACCAATGTGGAAACACCTGCATTGCCAATGAATTTAAACCTTGTGTTTGAAACGGATGCGGATGTTATTATGGATGTTGGAGGCGATGATGCGGGTTCGGTTGTTTTAGGCCGTTATTTCAATCAGCTTTCCAATGTGAATTATGAGCTTTTATATGTGATTAACCACTATCGTAATCTGACTGCTACGGCAGAGGAAGCGGTTGAAATTCTTCGAGAGATAGAAGCGGCGTCCAGATGCAGGGCAACCGGCATTGTGGATAATTCTCATTTGAAACAGGAGACTGTGTGGAAAACAAAAGAGAAGGCTTTTTCTTTTGTGGATGAGACAGTTGCGTTGACCGGATTGCCTCTGATTGCGACAACCATTCCGAAATTTGTTGCGAAGCAGGATGGAGTGCAGGCATTGATGGAGCAGAATGCGGAACGTAAATGGTATCCGGTGGATATTTATGTTCGGGCTCCGTGGGAGAATGATTTATAGGTTTTTATGAATCTGAAGCATTCTCTGTTCCGGATATTTATATAATGTAGTTAATGTTTCCGAATTCGGAAAGTAACATAAGTTTAGAGAAAGTGAGGTAGTCAACATGGCAAAGATTACAGTGAACGAAGCACTTTGCAAGGGTTGTGGATTGTGTGTGAATGCATGTCCGAAAAAGATTCTTGTCCTTGCTAAGGATCGAATTAACGCGAAAGGATATCATCCTTCCACGCTTACTGACGAATCTCAGTGTATTGGTTGTGCATCTTGTGCAATTATGTGTCCGGATGTGGCAATTACAGTAGAAAGATAATTAAAGGAGAAAAAGAAAATGGCAGAAAAGGTTTTAATGAAAGGAAACGAAGCGTTAGCAGAAGCAGCGATTCAGTGTGGCTGCAAGCATTACTTCGGTTATCCCATTACTCCGCAGACAGAAATTGCGGCATATATGTCTAAGCGTTTACCCAAAGAGGGTGGTGTATTTTTGCAAGCTGAATCAGAGGTTGCAGCGATTAATATGGTACTTGGTGCTACTTCAGCAGGTGTGCGTGCAATGACATCTTCCAGTTCACCGGGTGTGAGCCTTAAGTCAGAAGGTGTATCTTATATTGCAGGTTCCGATTTGCCGGCACTTATTATCAATGTACAGAGAGGTGGCCCCGGTCTTGGTGGTATCCAGCCTTCACAGTCTGACTACTGGCAGGCAACCAAAGCACTTGGTCATGGTGATTTCCAGTTATTCGTACTTGCACCGTCTACTATTCAGGAAATGGTTGACTTTGTTCCGCTTGCTTATGAAGTAGGTGAGAAGTACAGAGTACCTGCTATGATTCTTTCCGACGGTATGCTCGGACAGATGATGGAGCCGGTTGAGTTCCCTGAGAAGAAAGAAACAGCAGTAGCTGATAAATCATGGGCAACCAACGGACATCAGAACAAGAGAAAGAAAAACATTGTTAACTCTCTTTACATTCAGCCGGAAGAGTTGGAAAATCTTGTAAAAGAGCGTTATGAAAGATATGAGAAGATTAAAGAAGAAGAACAGCGTGCAGAAGAGTTCATGATGGATGATGCTGAGTATGTTGTTGTTGCATTCGGTGCATCTTCACGTGTTGCAAGAAGTGCTATCATCAAGGCAAGAGAAGAAGGTATCAAGGTGGGTATGATTCGTCCTATCACACTTTGGCCGTTCCCTGACAAAACCATTGAGAAATCCATTGCAAATGCAAAGAAATATCTTTGCGTGGAAATGAACATGGGGCAGATGGTGGATGATGTCCGCCTTGTGGTAAACGGACGTAAGGAAGTTGCTTTCTTTGGCCGTACAGGCGGTGTGATTCCTACACCGGCAGAGGTTCTTGATCAGATTCGTGCACTTGCAGGAAAGGAGATGTAATCATGGCAGTTGTATTTGAGAAAACCAAGGCATTGACAGATGTGCCTTTTCATTACTGCCCGGGATGTACACATGGTATTGTACATCGTCTGGTTGCAGAAGTTTTGGAAGAAATGGGAGTAGTCGGACAGACCGTAGGTGTTGCTTCCGTAGGATGCTCCGTATTTAGTTATAATTATTTTGATTGTGATATGGTTCAGGCAGCACATGGTCGTGCACCCGCTGTTGCAACCGGTTTGAAGAGAGCGCTTCCCGACAACGTTATTTTTACATATCAGGGAGATGGTGACCTTGCAGCAATCGGTATGGCAGAGACCGTACACGCAGCTACAAGAGGTGAAAACATCACCGTTATTTTCATCAACAATGCGATTTATGGTATGACAGGCGGACAGATGGCTCCGACATCTTTGCCGGGTCAGGTAACACAGACTTCTCCTTACGGTCGTGATACTTCAACTGCAGGTTTCCCGATTCGTGTTTGTGAATTACTTTCCACATTGGATGGTACAGCACTTGCACAGCGCGTAACCGTTGACAGTGTTAAGAATGTAAATATTGCAAAGAAAGCCATCAGAAAAGGTTTCGAGAACCAGATTAACAAGCGTGGATATTCTATTATCGAAGTTGTTTCCACATGTCCTACCAACTGGGGACTTTCTCCGGAAGAAGCTATGAACTGGCTTCGTGATAATATGCTTCCTTATTATCCGCTTGGAGTATATAAGGATGTTACGGAAGGAGGAGACAAATAATGGCTAAGACATTAAATGTTTTACTGGCAGGCTTCGGTGGCCAGGGTATTTTGTTCGCAGGTAAGACACTTGCATACGCAGGATTGATGGATGGCAAGGAGATTTCATGGCTTCCTTCTTACGGTCCCGAGATGCGTGGCGGTACTTGTAACTGTAGTGTTGTTATCAGTGAAGAAGCAATCGGTTCTCCGCTTGTAACACAGCCGGATGTATTGTTTGCAATGAACCTTCCTTCTCTTGATAAATTTGTGGATTCGGTTGTTCCCGGTGGTACCATTCTTGTGGACAGCTCCATGATTGATAAGAAGGTAGAGCGTACAGACGTTAACGTATACTATATCGATGCAACAAAGATTGCTGATGAGCAGGGCATCAAAGGATGTGCAATCATCATCTTAATCGGTAAATTATTCAAAGAACTTGGATTCTGCAGCCAGGAAGCACTTGATGCAGGTATCCGCAAAGTGATTCCTGCCAAAAAAGCTGCTATGCTTGATTTGAACTTAAAAGCATTGCAGATTGGTATGGATGCATAAAAGAAACAAATGGTTGGGAATCGCAGTGATTTACTGCGGTTCCCATAAAAAAGACTGATAGAAAGAGGTACGGTATGGACGAAATCAGAGAAATTGCGATGCGAATTAAAGAACTGCGCGAAATCTGCGATTACAGTCAGGAAGAAATTGCTTCCAGACTTGGGATTTCTCTTGAGTTATACAGCAGCTATGAAAAAAGCGGTGAAGACATTCCCATCAATGTGATTTATCAGCTTTCCAAAATCTATAAAGTTGATTTTTCTGAAATTCTTACCGGAGTTTCCGCGAAATTAAAAACATATCAGGTGGTTCGCGGCGGAAACGGACAGAGAGCAGACCGATATCCGGGATATGAATTTAAGGATTTGGCATATCATTTTAACAATGAGATTATGCAACCGTTTCTGGTAACTTTGCAGCCGTCTGAGAAACAGGTTGATCTTGTGTCCCACAGAGGGGAAGAGTTTAACTTGGTGTTGGAAGGTACCGTCGTCGTCACCTTTGGTGACCAGGAGATTGTTTTAGAAAAAGGCGATAGTATTTATTTTAACCCGAATTACCCTCATGGACAGAGATGCGGCGGAACAGAACCTGCTACCTTCCTGACCATGATTGCGGAATAAGTTAGCATGGAATGGAGATTACAATGTTAGAGAAATATTTACCCAGGATTCAATTTGATTCCTACAAGGATTTTAAGGAAAATTATACAGTTACGGTTCCGGAGAATTTCAACTTCGGTTTCGATATCGTTGACGGATGGGCGAAAGAAGCCCCCGCTAACAGAGCTCTTCTTTGGTGCAATGATCACGGAGAGGAGATTACTTTCACATTCGAAGAGATGAGCAGATTGTCTAACAAGGCGGCTAATTTCTTCAAGAACTACGGTGTGCATAAGGGCTCCGTTGTTATGTTGATTCTCAGAAGACGCTGGGAATACTGGATTTGTGCAACGGCGTTGATTAAGCTGGGTGCGATTGTAGTGCCCGGTACTTTGCAGCTTACCAAGAAAGATATTGCATATCGTGCAAACGCAGCAAATATTGAAATGTTTGTGTGCGTAAATGATGCATATGTTTGCGAGCAGATGGAACTTGCGAAGAAAGAGGCGGAATGTATCAAACATATCGCGATTGTAGGCGGTGTGGAACGTGAAGGCTGGATTCCTTTTAACAAAGAATTTGAGACCTATCCGGATACATTTGAGAGACCTACAGGTGATGCGGCAACCAAGAATACCGATATTATGCAGATTTATTTCACATCAGGTACGACAGGAATGCCTAAGATGGTATGTCACAATTACATGCATCCGCTCGGTCATATAGTAACGGCAAAATATTGGCAGCGTGTACAGGAAAACAAGCTTCACATGAGCGTATCCGATTCCGGATGGGCGAAGTTTGGCTGGGGTAAAATCTATGGACAGTGGATTTGCGGTGCAACTATTTTTGCTTATGATATGGACAAATTTATCCCGGCTAATCTTTTAGCTGTGATTGAAAAGTATAAACTTACCACATTTTGCGCGCCTCCTACCATGTATCGATTCATGTTACAGGAGAAGGTGGAAGAGTATGATTTGTCTTCCGTAGAACAGTGGTGTACAGCCGGTGAACCTCTGAATCCCGAGGTGTTTAACCGTTGGGAGGAATTAACCGGCAAAAAGATTGCTTCCGGTTTTGGTCAGACGGAAGGAACCGTTCTGATTGCAAACTTCGAATGGTTTGAAGCGAAACCCGGAACACTTGGTAAACCGTCCCCGATCTATGATCTTCATTTGATAAATGCAGAAGGCAAAGATTGCGAGAATGGTGAAGAAGGTGAAATTGTAATTGCCGGTTTGAAAGAGAATCCCCCTATTGGTTTGTTCGTAGGATACTATAAAGATGAACAGATGACGAATGAGGCGCTCGGAAGCGGTGAATATAATTTAAAAGATGTTGCATGGCGTGATAACTATGGTTATTACTGGTTTGTAGGAAGACACGATGATGTTATTAAGTGCTCCGGATACCGTATCGGACCTTTCGAGGTAGAAAGTGCATTGATTGAGCATCCTGCAGTTGTTGAATGTGCTATTACGGCTGCTCCCGATCCGATTCGAGGACAGGTTGTTAAGGCGACCATTGTGCTTGCACAAGGGTATACTCCTTCTGATGAGCTGGTGAAAGAATTACAGAATCATGTAAAGCGCGCAACGGCACCCTATAAATATCCCAGAATTGTAGAGTTTGTTGATGAACTTCCCAAAACGCTTGGAGGTAAAATCAAGCGCGCAGAGATTCGTAAAGCAGACGCGCAAGAACAATAAGGGTATCAGTATTATTATGAAAGGCACGGAACTGAATAATGAGTAGTCAAAAAAGAGAATTACAGAGGATAAAAAGAGAAAAAGCAATTCGTAAGCAGAAAATGAAAAAGACATTGAAGATTTCACTTGCATGTCTGGCGGGTCTTTTATTCCTTGCAGGTATTGTGTATTGGATTGTATACGAGACCGTGATTGTAACCAAATCAGTAGATGATTACAGCAAAGGAATTGCTGCAGATGGTAAGATTGAAGGCGTTGTTGCAACTGAGTATGTAACCCTTCCTGATTATTCGAAGATTGAAGCAAAGTATGAAGATGTAAGAATGACAGAGGAAGAAGTAGATGCCAAGATCGAAGCAGAACTTTTAAATAAGGCTGTTTATTCAACTGAGTCTGACAAGGTTCTTGAGATGGGCGATAAGATTAATTTGGATTATGTAGGTTACATTGACGGAATCGCATTTGAAAATGGCAGTACAGAAGGTAACGGAACTGATATCACACTTGGTCAGGCAGGATACATTGATGATTTCGAAGAACAGATTGCAGGACACAAAGTTGGTGAGTCATTTGATATTAATGTTACATTCCCTGAGGATTACGGCAAAGAAGAACTGAACGGCAAGGAAGCTGTATTCTCAATCACAATCAACGGTGTTTATGAAATTCCGGAACTTACGGATGCGTTTGTTAAAGAGAATTATTCGGATATCGCAAGCACTGTAGCTGAGTATCGTCAGCATTTAATTGATGAAGAAGTTGTAAACGAAATGTTGAATTATGGTTATACTTATGTGTATAACAATACGACAATTAATGAGTATCCGGATTCCTATGTGAAAGTAGTAATGGGACGTGAGAAATATTCTGACGAGCAGACATTAGAGTACTATGCTCAGATGGGCTTGCAGATGACATGGAAAGATTTCATCGGAATGTCTGATTCCGAATATGAAGCAGAGCTTCGTTTAAATGCGGAAGATAAAGTTAAGAGCCAGTTAATGATTCAGGCTATTTTTGAAGCTGAAAATATGACAATTACCGATGAAGCATATAATGCGGTAATTGCTGAACTCGGCGGCTCAGATGAACTTTCTAATCAGATTGTGGAAGAGTACGGCGAAGGGTATATTCGTCAGGAAGCCATGAAAGATTTGGTTGAAGAGTTCTTAAACAGCAAAGCAGTTTTGATAAAAGAATAATGTGAGTTCTAAAATCCACCTTGTGTACATACATTGTAAAAAAATGTATTGCAGGGTGGATTTTTTGAAAGAGTATATTGAAGAACGCGCCATAGAAATTGCACATTATATTATCGAAAATAATACGACAGTACGTCAGGCGGCTAAGAAATTCGGCATCAGTAAAAGCAGTGTTCATGTAGACCTTACAGTCCGCTTAGAGAGCATCGATCCTTCTCTTGCGCGCGAGGTGAGAAAAGTGCTGGATGTAAATAAAGCACAACGTCATATACGTGGTGGACTGGCAACAAAAAACAAATACTTACATAAGCAGTAAGAGAATGAGAATCACGGCGTTATAGTTGCAAAATAACGAAATATTTTTTTATGGTTTTTAAATTTTTAGTAAATCATACAAATCTGAAAAAAATGAATGAATCGCATTGATTTTTGTAAAACTCCTCTTTATAATATATTTCATAAAAAAAGCGCGATAGCGATAAGGAGGAGAACCATGGATTCAAACAAGAGACCGGATTCAATGGAGCGTGTTGTGACACCTGCATTGGCGGAGAAGTTCATTGAAGAGCAGGTTGCAGCAGTACGTGCTCAGGTAGGAGATAAGAAAGTGTTACTTGCACTTTCAGGTGGTGTAGACAGTTCTGTAGTAGCCGCATTATTGATTAAGGCAATCGGCAAGCAGCTGGTATGCGTACACGTAAACCATGGTTTGATGCGTAAAGGCGAAAGCGAGCAGGTTATTAAAGTTTTCCGCGACGGACTTGACGCAAACCTCATTTATATAGATGCAACGGATCGTTTCCTTGATAAGCTTGCGGGCGTTGCAGAACCTGAAAAGAAACGTAAGATCATCGGCGAAGAATTTGTTCGTGTGTTTGAAGAAGAATCAGGCAAGATTGAAGGTATTTCCTTCCTTGCACAGGGAACTATTTATCCTGATATTCTTGAAAGTGATGGTGTAAAAGCACATCACAACGTAGGAGGACTTCCTGAAGATTTTAAATTCGAAGGTCTTGTAGAACCGGTGAAGTTACTTTACAAAGATGAGGTTCGTGTAGTGGGTAGAGCACTTGGTCTTCCTGCAGAAATGGTAGACCGTCAGCCGTTCCCCGGTCCCGGACTTGGTGTACGTTGCACAGGAGCAATCACAAGAGATCGTCTTCATGCATTACGTGAATCTGATGCAATTCTTCGTGAAGAATTTGCAAAAGCCGGCTTAGACAAAGAAATCTGGCAGTTTTTCACCGTTGTTCCCGATATCACTTCTACAGGTGTAAAAGATGGTAAACGTCTTGATTACTGGCCGGTAATCATCCGCGCCGTAAACACCGTAGATGCTATGCACTGCAGCGTGCCTCGCATTGATTGGGAAATTCTTGAGAAGATTACAGAGAGAATTTTGAGCGAAGTAGACGGCGTATGCCGAGTATGCTACGATATGAGTCCTAAGCCGATTGCAACAATCGAGTGGGAGTAACAGTCAAAAGTCTGGGAAGCCTTTATTTATAAGGGTTTGTGAACACAACAAAAACGATTTGATAACAATTTGATAACACAAAGCTAAACATATTTGTTTAAGTTTGGTGAGTGGTTTTGAAGTTAAGTCCAATAGAAAAGGTCTTACTGAATGAAATGTTCAGTAGGACCTTTTTTTCGTGCTGTTTATTTGAAAAGTCTATTCCCATTGTACAAGAAGTACAGTATTTGGGTAACGACACAGCCGTTTGTTGAAAGTAGAATAATACATGAAAGAAGAACAACCGGCTTTACGTTAGCGGTTTGAATCTACAGAAGCAGAAATCCCTGAAGAATCTCTCATGGAGTAATGGTAACGCCATTCATCGTATTCTTCTTTAGAGATTTGACCTTCACGTAGTTTACTTGCCTGTGAATACCAAGCATTAAAGTTATCAAAAAGCTGAGGATAGGATGGATTATCAACCTTTTTAAAGCCGAGGCAGATTTCACCATCAATATTCGTGATTTTGAATCCATAAATGTCTTCTAATGCAAAAAGAGTATGCATCAGGCAATCATAGCTGTCTATGTCAGGAACGGACAACGCGAGAGGTGACACCTCCAGCGTATCTGCCAACAGAGTAAGGTATTTACCCTTGGGAGAACGGGCCCCGGATTCGTATTGGGCAATACGGACATCTGCTGATTTGTCATCAAAACCCAGACAGGCACCTAGATATTTCTGAGTCATGCCACGCAGGGTACGGAAAAAATGTATTCTTTCACCAATAGCCATGTTAATAGTTCCTTTCTTAGTCAAAATGCAAGTATCTAAGAAGAACTATAACAAATATGTTTAGTAATTTCAAGATAAACTAAACAAAAAAGTTAAATATTTAAGGTTGGGGCTATTGACTTAAACAAAAATGTATAGTATTTTAAAAGAGCACTAAACAAAAAAGTTTAGTGCCAATGAAGGGAGGTGAAGATAATGAGTACAATGTTTATCGGAGTAAGTGAAGCAGCAGAGATTCTTGGAACATCAGAATCCTACGCATACAAGCTCATTCAGAGAATGAATAAGCAGATGCGTGAAGAAGGCTATAAAGGGCCGATTATTCGAGGCAGAGTGGATAGAACATATTTCTATCAGCAGTTTTACGGAACAAGAGATTATGAAAGGAGTGATGTATAATGCCGGTTTACAAGGACAAGAAAAATGGCACTTGGTATGTGATGGTTCGTTACAAGGATTGGACCGGGGCAAATAAACAGAAGTGCCAAAGAGGATTTGGAACGAAACGAGAAGCCCAGGAGTGGGAATATGAGTTTAAGCTTCAGAAGAAAGCTGATATCGATATGACACTGGAATCGTTCTGCGAATTGTATGCAAAGGATATCAGACCAAAACTGAAGCTAAGTACCTGGCTAACCAAAGAATCGATTATCGAGCACAAGATTCTTCCCTATCTTGGCAAAAGGAAGATAGGGGAGATTACTGCCAAGGATGTTATTGATTGGCAGAACAAAATGCGGGAGTTGGAAACAAAAAATGGAAAGGCAATGTCTCCCACCTACTTAAAGACTATACATGCCCAGTTAAGCTCCATATTTAATCATGCCATACGTTATTATGATTTGAGCTATAATCCGGCCAAAAAGGCAGGAACAATGGGGGCAGAAGAAGGAAAGGAAATGCTCTTTTGGACAAAAGAAGAGTATCTTAAGTTTTCTGAGGAGATGATGGATAAACCACTGTCCTTTTATGCTTTTGAGATGCTTTACTGGTGCGGAATCCGCGAAGGCGAGTTGCTTGCTCTTACACCGGAAGATTTCGATTTTAAGGCGATGACAGTTCGTATCAATAAGTCCTATCAGCGATTGAAAGGAAAGGATGTTGTTACTTCTCCTAAAACGAAGAAAAGTAACCGGATTGTGAAGATGCCGGAGTTCCTGGCAGAAGAAATGCAGGAATGTATAAGACTGTATTACAGACTACTGCCGAAGGACAGAATCTTTCCGGTAACAAAGCACTACTTAAAGTATGAAATGACAAGAGGATGTAAAGCATCCGGTGTGAAGCAGATAAGAATCCATGATTTGAGGCATTCCCATGTGTCGCTTCTTATCGATATGGGATTTACTGCATTAGCTATAGCAGACCGCGTAGGGCATGAATGTGAAAAGATTACATACCGATACGCACACTTGTTTCCGTCCAAACAGGATGAGATGGTACAGAGATTAGATTTGGAACGAAAGGGGTAATAAGATGTCAGCAAAAAATTTAGACAATCGTAATCGTTGGAGAAGTAAGACAATTGGCTTTCGTGTTTCGCCGGAGGAAGATGAGTTGCTGAATGCAGCAGTCAGTCTTTCAGGGCTTACAAAGCAGGATTATATCATGCGAAAACTTGCAGACAAGGAAGTTGTAGTAATGGGAAATCCAAGAGTTTTTAGAGCATTAAAAAAGGAACTGCAAAAGGTTTTAGCTGAACTTGAAAGAATATCCTGTGCCGGGGAAGTTTCTTCGGATTTACTGGAAGAAATACAGCTGATAAACATGACATTAAACGGATTAAAGGAGGATGCGGAATGAAGGGATATGGGTAAACAAATAATGCCCCTGCCCAAATAGGCAAGGACACCATTTAAAGCCTCTGATAGACTTCAATCACACAACTAAAGTATATCAGAGGCTCTGTAAAAAAACAATGAGAAATAAAGGAGAATCGCATGGAAAATGAAAAAACAGAGCTTAGAATGATTAGGATGTCAGAGATAGAAACACAAGAGATTAAATGGCTCTGGTATCCGTTTATCCCATACGGGAAATTAACCATTGTGCAGGGTGATCCCGGCGATGGTAAAACAACAATGATTTTGAACCTTGCGGCACAGCTGTCTAAGGGGAAATGCTTTGAGGAAGGAAGTGGAGTGGATGCTTCCATGAAGATTATCTATCAGACCGCAGAAGATGGACTTGCTGATACTGTAAAGCCGAGACTGGAAAAAGCAGGTGCGGATTGTGAGCAGATACTGGTAATCGATGAGAGTGATAAA
>SVFH01000032.1 GCA_015056945.1 Lachnospiraceae bacterium
TTGTAAGGTTTATTTGTTGTGCCACAAAATCCACAATTATTCACATATTTTCAAGGTACATACTTTTGCTAACTAAAATCAATTTTTATAAATAACTACTTGATTTTTATATAGTTAGCTCCATAGTTCATAATTTCTCTCAACATACCGACCGGCCCGATATATCAAAAGAGCTCTATCATATTATCATGATATGCTTTATCATTCAGACAGAAAAGAATTGATTATTTCATAATTTTCTGCCCGGTGAGGAAAGGTACAAGCCGTACATTCCTTCACTCTTTTCCCATTCGATTCAATGTAATGATAATCTCCGGGACACGCTTCTAACGCATATAAAGGGCAATAGCAAAACAAACAATTCATATTTTCCATTCCTTCATGACACGGGTAATATTTGCACGCATGGTTTTCAAAATACCGATATGAATTTTCCATCTTATTTTCTCCCCTTTGTAATGTTTTTTCGTTCAAAGGACTTTCCTATGCAAAAATAAAGAATGTGCATAGCACATTCTCCGCGCGTGAGCGGTGTTGCTCGGCAACAAAATTCCTTGCCGCGAACTGCGCATCCTTAGCGGAGCGATTTTTTTATTGCATAGGAATTTCCTATGCAATAAAAAAAGTTGTCCAAACGACAACTTTCCACACACATAAATGAATTCTCCTCCCAAGAAGAATATATGTACAACCAATTACTCGTGGCTTTCGCGTCAGCTTGCGTACTTTAAATCAGGCAGGTCTCCCGGCTTATAGATCATTGCCTCTGCCATCTTCCCGGTTTCCCAGTGATATATCGGCTTCGCTCCCTAATTACGGTGACGAGTTCGTACAGGATTTGCACCTGTTTCCCTTTTCACCGGAACAAACTTATTCAAAGTTCTTCCGGCACCTGATTCATTTATTCAATTCTGTAACATTATAGCACTCTGTATGCAAAGAATCAAGACCCCTTGACACAATCATACTATCCGCACCCTAAAAGCCGGCAGGACCCCCTACGTCCGACCGGCTTTCCTTTTTCCCTTTTAGAACAAAGAGTCCGCAAGCGGACTCTCGCGTCTGGCGCGGTTGCGTCAGCTTCATCTTCCTTGCGCGCGAATGTGCATCCTTAGCGGAGCTTTTTTCATTGCATAGGAATTTCCTATAAAAAATAAAGAATGTGCATAGCACATTCTCCGCGCCGAGCGCGGTTGCGACAGCAACATCTTCCTTACGCGCGAGTGTGCATCTTTAGCGGTTCTTTTTTATTGCATAGGAATTTCCTATGCAATGAAAAACGTTTCTGTTTCTTCTTATTCTGTCCCCTATTCAGCCTTCTCATCATATTCGAGAATATCACCCGGCTGGCAATGCAGCGCTTCGCAAATTGCTTCCAATGTTGAGAAACGAATTGCACTGATTTTACCGGTCTTCATTTTAGATAAGTTCACGTTGGTCACACCAACCATTTCAGAAAGCTCGTTTAAACTGATTTTACGGTCTGCCATCACACGGTCAAGACGCAAGATTATTTTTCCCATGTATGTCTCCTCCTTATAATGTCTCGTCTGATTCCTGCTGTAACATTGCACCATAACGGAAAATATAGGTCAATGCATTAATTGCAAATACAACAAAAATCAATCCTAAATCCAGCGAGAATGCAAAACGATTTGTTGCCATCATTTCAAGGGATGCCTCTAATAACGGATAGGTTATACACCATGGAATCAAAGATAATGTTACCTTCTTCAAATCATTCACAATTGGCTGTGAAAAAGGTGTTTCACAGGTTTTAAACTTTCTGCACAATTTGATTACGAATGTGAAAGTAATCACTTCCGCTACTGCTGTTAAGATAACACAAATTGTCATAATTACAACCTTAAGTGGCATGAAAATATTGATATCCTTTGCACGTGTATCAACGAGAATTGTTTCGTTCTCTTCATCATACTCCGCTGATACAACTGACATATCATTATTCTGTACAGCCAAAGAAACTTCTCCTTTTGCAACCTTCAGTTCTGATTCCTGAATCACAAGGTTGCCTTCCGCATCATTTTCTATGCTTTCCATGATTTCGGAAAGAATCTCTTCTCTGTCTTCTTCATCAAATGAAGCCAAATTCAAAGTCCATTTCACACCATTGTAATATTCAACATCCCCAAGCTTTCCCGCTAAAAGAATTGAGCCGATTGAAAAAAGTAAAATACCTATTGCTGCCGCAACAGAAAATCCCCTGCATACATGACCGACCACAACTCCTATTTTACCGAAACCGTTCACCTTTTTAATTACATTTTCTTTCATTTGTTTTTCCTCCAAAATTAATCTTTCCTTCTGTTTACTTACTTCTTTCCCTTGACTTTTCAATCAAGCCGTTCACTGTTTTGCGCAAAAAGTTAAATATTTATCGTTTAACGATAATCCTATAATATCATACTTTTTTCGCTTGTCAACACTTTTTTATCGTTTTTCGTTAATTTTTTTACAGAAAACGATTTATTTCAATCATAAAGATGAATATACATTCCTGAATATGAGAATTTTATACAAGTAACCAAAAAGAGGATACTCAAATCATTTACTGACAGAAGCATCCTCTTTACTATTTTTATTCTTCCCAAAACAACTCATCCAACGTTTTATCCAGTGTCCTGCAAATCGCAAGGCAGAGATTGATGGTAGGATTATAATCTCCCTTTTCGATAGCGTTGATCGTCTGTCTTGAGACACCAACCTTATCTGCCAGATCCTGTTGTGACATATCCAAAGCAGCTCTGGCAGATTTCATTCTAAGATTCTTCATCCTAATCTTCCTTTCCGTCTTTGATTTGTTTCAACAGCAGTACAATGAAAATTACAATAAACACTATTGCTACAAATAAATTTCCGCTTTGCAACGTCAACCTGCCTTCTTCCAGAATACTTCCGTGAACAATATTCCCTATGGAAACTATAATATTAATTCCCCCTATAACTCCCAACACAATATAAAGCTTCCTTCGGTTCTCGTTGAGTGCAAAATATCCGTCATTCCAAATACAATAACTGGCAAAAATACATACTCCGATTATAATGCTAATCATCATCGCAGCTTCGATATTATCAAAAAGAGTAACTCCCAAAACCTTTAACATGATGAATATACCATTGCCGATCAGCATGCTGAAAAAACCATACTTAAAACCTCGTCCTCTTACCAGTTCCTGTCTCTCGTCATACTCGCATTTTGTCTTATTACCATTCTTGGTTATCGCAAGAACGATTCCCACAACAGTCAGTCCGATTGCCGCACCGAATATGAACGATATTTTCAGAACATAATCCAACATATATTGCTCCAGCGCAATCTTATATTCTGTATTCCATGTTCCGTTTGCTGCATATTCATAGTCATCAGCCCCTGCTTCATTCATTCCGTGTTCTTCAAGAAAAAGACGAAACGCTTCCGTGTTGGTGATGTATGTAATCTCTACATCATACGTTCCTTTCTTCAATTCCATCTCCACAGATTGTGCATAACACCAATCTGCAGTACAGGAAAATACCGCTTCACCTTCCGGAGAAAAAATGCTCATACCGGTAATAATCCCCGGCTCCCCTTTCCATTGATAACTCCAACAATATTTCCCATCCTTTTCTACCACAAACTCCGTGTACTCCTTGGCCGGATTTGGAACTCCGTCTTCTACGGTAACATTTCCCATAAACCGGATGGACGGCACCTCTCTATGTTCTGCTGCAACAAGCAGGCCGATACCAATTGCCAGCAATAAAACCAGTAAAATACTGCATACCCATATGGTTACTTTCTTATTCATTCTTCCGCTCCTTTGAAAAAAACATTCTCTTTGATGCACAGACATCAAACACTCCCTATGGGTACAATATAATATTCTTTCGTTTGTTTGTCAAGTATATTTTACATTTTAAAACATAAACTTTACTTTTTGTAAATTATACAATATTTGGCACAATTCCGCTTTTAATCTGTTTCCGATAAAAACAATTCACTGCAAAATAGAACACTGCATCAACCGGACGTCTGAAAATCGTCCGTGTAAGCAACGTTCTTTTCACAATACTTTTCATACTGTAAACTTCGTTATACAATTCCCAATATGCTTTCGTTAATTCCTCCGGTGTCATATTTTTCGGAATATGAACTGCTTCACAGGAGTTATAAGAATAAATATCCGTATTATATATTCTGTCCTGTTCCTGCATTTCATCAAAGAATTTCGTTCCCGGGATAGGAGTCAGAATATAGAAACGAGGTACAGCAATATGGTTATCCGCTACAAACCTTGCGGTTTTCTTAATAGATTCCAAGGTATCTCCGTCTGCTCCCACTACCATTTCGGTAGAGATATCGATTCCATGCCTTCTGATAATCTCAATCTGCTTTGCATACAATTCAGGCTTCGCCCATGACTTATTCATACTGCGAAGACTTTCTTTCGTAATACTCTCTAAACCAAAGCTTAACACATAACATCCGCTCTTTGCGATGATATCAAGCAGCTCTTCATCTTTAGCAATATCGATGGAGCACTGTGTCATCCATTTCATTTTCAATTTCCTAATTTCTGTGCACAATTCAATTGCATAATCCCGGTTGGAAAAGATATTGTCATCCAATAAAAGAAACTGCTTAAAACCAAGTTCCTTTACCCTTTTGATATCCCTGATTACCTCCGGAATCTCGCGTTTCAAATACTGTCCTTTATACAGACAATACACCGAGCAGAAACTACAGGTTTTCGGACATCCGCGTCCTGCCTGCACAGGCAGAAAATTGCCGATATTTTTGTTCAAAATCATTTCATACTTCGGCAAAGGCGTTTTTAGTTCTGTCAGTTTCTTATAATATACCTTTTTCAGTTCTCCGCGGGAATAATCCTGCAGCATCTCAGCCCATGTTTCCTCTGCATCGCCAATCATCACGGCATCTCCGTATTTTTTTGCCTCCTCCGGCATCAGACTTACCATATAGCCGCCCAAAATAACGGTCTTTCCCAACTCCCTGAACTTCTTCGCAATATCGATGGTCCGCATAACCGCATGCCCCATACTGCTGATTCCGATTAACGCAGCATCCGTATCAAACGGTACGTCTTCGATAGTCTCATAACATAATTCCACTTCATACTCCTCCGGTGTAAGTGCCGCAAGTAAGGGAAGAGCCAGACCAACAAAATATAATTTTTTCTTTTTTACCAGCTTCCCGTGTTGGTCATAAGGGGTCGGCTGAATCAAAAGTATTTTTTTTCTGTTCATCATTATTCTCCGCTCCGGATTTCACTTATATTGGATATAGCCGCCAAACCATTCAGCAAACGCGGCCTTATCTTTGTACTTGTCTAAATCCTCATCACTTTCCGCATCCAGAAAATCTATCAGCTCACCTTCTTTGTAAATTGCCAAAGACGGATAGTATGCAATCGTTTCACCCAACGAGGTCTTCTGCATGTCATCAAAGCTTATTTTATAAAAACTGATTTGTTCTTCGTTTGCAAATTCAGTCAGCACCTTATTAAACTCATATGACGTCGAACAAAACGGCTGGTGAATAAATATAGCAAACGACTCCTTCCTATCAATCAACGCAACAAGTTCTTCCGGCGTTATCTCCATAAAAACACCGGTGCCGTAATATTTCTCATCCAGATAAAAGAGAAAATTGCCGGTTTTGCGTATCATATTTCTTTCTATTACCAAAACGACCGATACAGTTAAAAGGATAACAATGACGGTAATAATGGCAATCATACCGATTTTTTTTCTCATTCATGTACCTCATGTAAAGTTTCGAAACGAATTTCATGGTATGGTACTTTCCAAAAATCATATGTAACAGTACCATCATCGTTTGTTCTTTTGACATGTACGTTATGCGTCCCCTCATAATACCAGTAACCGCCGATATTATAAATCAACTCCGGATTCCAGCCATAGAATGTCAATAATTCTTTGGTCATGCCTGCATAACCTCCGCCACCGCACATCAAAACTATCTTTTTATCTTTCGGAAAGAAGAATTCCAGAATCTCTAAGGATTCTTCATAATTGGCACGATAACTTCCGTCCGCAGAAAGCGAAAAAAGAGTTTTGCCGTCATAGGGAGTACCTAATTCCTCCGGCAAACCGGTTACCGGAGCAAGATATGGATATGGGAGCACGCGAAATCCCTCAATGTATCCGGAAAGATAAGAATCTCCCCCCATCTCTTCATACCGCACACTATCCTCTAACATGCGCATGTCGTAATACACACAGTCTTTTCTTCCTAAATACGCATCTATATTTTTCTCATTGATATTCTTATCGATTCCGAGTTCTCCTCTGAGACCGCCCGTCGGCTCTGCCGCCGGCATGTCCCCTTTCGCATGCATGATGCCCCAAATACAGGCAAACACCAGCACAATACCAAGCAAGGAGAAAATAATCAGCATTTTTTTCTTCATCAGAATTCCCTCATTAAATCTTAGCGATATGAATATCTTCAATCCTTACCAATAAACCATCCGAAGTATTCATGACCTTATTGACCAAACCATAGTGTGTCAGTCGGAGCATGCAGAAATTCGGCATAAATCCGGCACTTTTTCCTACCTTTGGATAATGAAGTACCTGCTCAGCAATGCCTTCAAATCCGACCATTGCATAAGCTCTGATATCCTTGATTTCTTTTCCTCTTGCATACTGCGGTCCCACTACCCACGTGTATAACAGACCGGCAAGTTCATCTACTTCATATACTTTTAAAACATGCGTCACCGGACAACCTGCACCCATCGGTCTTGCCACCACAATATCTCCTGCAGTGATATTCATTTTTTCAATCAAATCGGTTCGAAACGGTCTGACTATTTTTCTTGCAGAAGGTTCATCGCCGATTGGTTTCAAGATAAAATCATACACATTGTTATGAAAATCCAAATTATCGCTTTCGGTCACAAGGTTCTGCCCTTCCTCCTGATAAAACGGACAATCCGTCTTCTCCTTTAAGCCTGCTTTCAGCTTTTCACGGAAGGAATCACAGCTTTGTTCTCCGCATAATCCGCAATTTCTGTCCTTCTTCATCATCAGTCTCCTCTGTACATGTAATCGGTACAATTACTGTCAAGTTCACGTACCACACCATAATGATTCTTCCAGCCTACCTTCTTGCTTCCCATACAAATAGAGCACGTTCCAAGCGGCGGATTTCCCTTTAATTCCAAAGATGCAATATCAATCTCTTCACTCGCATCAATCATGTTACAAAGATATTCAACCGCAATCCCCTGCAAGGCATTGGTCTCAATTACTTTCAAATCTGCAAACGTGTTCTTCAATTTCTTAATATAGACCTCTCGTTCTGCCTGGCATACCAAATCATTCATGGTAAGCATTGCAACATCTGCAAAGCAAATCAGCTGCTTCATTTTATCCACCGAATGCAACCCTGACAGCATACTCAAAACAACCACACCGACGCCCTGATTTAAATATGGCGAGCATCTTAAACATAAGCCTGCGCTTTCCACAATTAACAAATCCGCCTGTATACCTTCTGCCCACTTAATCGCGTCTGTTAATATCATAACCTCCGCGTGGTCGGGACACAAATCCCCCGCATAAACCGTCCTTGCATCAATTCCGTAGGTATCACGCATCAGTTGCTCTTCATGCGCAGCTACCACATCCATTTTCAGATATGCTATTTTATATTTTTCTTTTCTTTTTTCAATGATTCGTTGTATTACTGTTGTCTTTCCCGTCGAAGGCGGTCCGCCTGCCAATAATAATTTCATACTTCGCTATCCCCATTCTCTTTCGGATTAATTGCTTCACCGTTTCGTATCTGTTCCTGTAAACGTTTGATGGTTCTGTCAGCCTGCAACACAACCTCTAAGGCTTCTTTATCTGCCTCTGTATGTGTAATTACCTGACTGATTGCGCCTCCCTTCATCAGGATACGTTTTTCCGTCTGAAGTACAATACTCGGATCGTGCGTTGCAAAAATCACCAGTTTATTATCGGTTTTAACATACTTTAAAATTTCCGTTTTGTTGATACCGGCATTTTCTATCTCATCCACAAGAATAATCGGAGAAGCACCGATTAATATTGCATCTGCAAACAACAACGCGCGCGTCTGTCCTCCTGATAATTCCGTAACCTTTGCGTTCTTGGAAACCGATTCACCGGTAAATTTATTTGCAAGTGCAATAACCCTGTCAATCAACGTTTCATCAGAAAGGTTTCTGGATGCCGCATGAATCCGCAGAAACTCTTCTACGCCCAGATCGGAAACGCATTTGGTATTCTGCGTAATCATCGCAATCTGTTTCTTCTCCGGATTGAAACGGTCCTCATAATCAGGAATCTCATCATCAATCATAATCATTCTTCCGGACGCACTGTCTTTCTGAGAAAGCTGCTCAATGTCGGAAATCAACATGGTTTTTCCGCTTCCCGTATGTCCCACAATCGAAATAACTTCACCTAATTTCAACGTGATATGATCGTATGGTTCCTTCTGACCGTTTTTATCTACACCGGCATAAATTGTAATCTGCTTTTTCATTTTATCTCTCTCTCCCGAATAGGATATTTTTGACGTATACCTTAATTGACTGATGGAATCCGAAAATCATCCGGAATGTATTGCTAAGCGGAAATGCCGTCAGCATATATTTCACAGAATAAAAATTCAAATTGATGGGAATTCCGAATTTAAGAATTTCCCAATAGTATTGTTTCAACGTCATCTTGGACGGCCGAATCAACACGTCTCCAAAGTTCCATTTTTCATAATCTTCCTGATCATAAATCAAGCGATCCTTGTATTCCTCATAAAGCGGAGTCAAAGGATGAGGCACCAGAGGGGAAAACGTCAAAAGCTCCGGTTTCAGCTGTTTATGATAACGTATCAGTTTGCGGAAATCCTCCTTGGAGAAATCCGGAAGTAAAATAAAAGATCCCCAGATTGCAATTTTGTTTTGACGTAAAATTTGTGTTGCCCGGAAGTTATCATCCACCGTAGCTCCTTTATTCCACTCTTTTAACTGCGTATCATCAAAACTCTCATATCCTACAATAACCGCAACAACACCATCCTTTGCAAGCCTTTCAAAAATATATTCTTTTTCTAATATACTTTTAACGCTTCCGTATACAATGTATTTTTTATGGATATTTCGTTGTTCAATCAAATCAAGAAAAGCAAGAAGTCTCTTTTCATTTATCAAAAAGTCATTATCAATTATCATTACGTAGGGTTCTTCCAGCGATTCAAGTTCATCAACCACATCTTGAATGGGAAGCTCTACCACCTTGCGTCCCTCAATACGCCAACGAACGCAGAATTTACAATGGTTTCTGCAACCGTAGGATGTCTGCAGAATGGCGCACGGTGAATACCCGACATATTTATATTTCTTCCTGTATTTCCTGCTGCATTCTCTGTCCGGCTTAATATACTCGTTCTGACAGGATTCCAGTGTCGACTGATATTGCCGTTTACGACTGTAGACACCACTGATTTCTTCATTGGTTCCTTCTTCCATCTGTTTGATTAACTGCGCTATATTATCTCTTGTCGTACTTTTAAATACATAGTCGATATTTTTATTAAAATATGCTTCCGGTGAAATTGTTGCCTGAATTCCTCCCACCATGACTTTAATATTTTTATTAAGCTTTTTAACATCTGCTGCCAGCAGAAGAATGTTATCAATATCCGTACATTGCGAAGTAAAACCGACAAGATCAGGTTTGAATTTTCTGATATACTTCTTAAAATTCCGCTTTGATTCGGCGAGCAAATCCACCAGCAAAACTTCATTTCCGGTCTCTTTAAGAATTGCAGAAACGCACTCTATTCCAAGCGGTTCTCCAAACATAAAATTTTTAACGGTTGTAGCCTTTTTATTTAAATCAGGTCGTACTAAAAGGACTTTCATACTTTCTTTCCTTTCTTAAACATATTCTTTATGTACACTTTCAAAATCTGATCAAATCCGAAAATCAATCCAAGATTTTGTCGGAATTTAAAAGTACGCAGACAGTAACGGATTGTACACAGGTTAAAATTAGCCGGTACGCCAAGTTTAAGTACTTCAAAATAATAACGGCGAAGACTCATCTTGGATGGATATACAATCACATCCCCAAAGCTCCACTTCTCATAATCGTCACGCGGATAAATCAGTCTGTCTTCATACTGCTTATAAAGCGGCGTCAAAAAATGCGGTACCAGAGGGGTAAAAGAAATCATTTCCGGCTTCAGATAACGGAGATATCTTTTGAAATTCTTGAAATCTTCCTTGGAAAAATCCGGATGCAGAATAAAGGTTCCCCATGTGGCAATCCCTTCATTTCTAAGCACCTGTACTGCCCTTAAATTATCATCCAGGGTTGCACTTTTATTGTAGGATTTCAGGAATGCATCACTAAAACTTTCCAGTCCTACAATGACAGCTTTTACACCATTTGCAGAAAGACGTTTAAACAGAACTTCCTTTTCAAGGATACTGTTTACACTGCCGTAACAGATATATGTTTTTTGAATCTTCTTTTCTTCAAGCAATTCGCAGAAACGCACCAGACGTTGTTCATTTATCAGGAAATCACTATCACAAATCATTACCGTATCCTCTTTGATTTCCTGAATATCATTTACGACTTCTTCGATATCACGCTCTGTTAATTTCCCTTCCAGCTTTCTTCGGATACAGAAAGTACAATGATTTCTGCAGCCGTATGAAGTCTGTATGGTTGCATATGGCTGAAAACCGCCGTATTTGTATTTTTTGCGATATTTAGAAGAAGCTTCGCGGTCCGGTTTCACATACTCATTCTGGCAGGATTCCAGCGTCGACTGATACTGACGTTTTTTGCTGAAAATTCCCATAATCTCTTCATCGCCGCCGTTTGCAATCTGCTCCATCAACAATCTGTAGTTCTCTCTTGTTGTTGACTTAAATACATAATCCACATAGCGGTTAAAATATGCTTCCGGCGTAATCGTTGCCTGAATGCCTCCTACGATTACGGTAATCTTCGGATTCATTTCTTTTACCTTTCGGGCCAGATAAAGTACATTTGTAATATCGCTGCATTGTGAAGTAAGTCCCACTACATCCGGTTGAAAATTCTTCATATACTTTTTCAAATGATTCTTGGACTCTGCCATGAAATCAACCAATAAAACTTCATGTCCCTGTTCTTTCAGAATCGCAGAAACACATTCAATCCCCAGCGGTTCACCGAACATAAATTTCTTAACAGTTGTAATTTTTTTATTGATATGCGGTCGAATCAAAAGTACTTTCATCATTTCCCTCCAATCAGTTTCTTCACATATTGCCAATTCACCTTATAAGCACCGACACTTAACTTCAACGTGTCATGTAATCCATATTTTTTAATCATGTACCACGCGCTCACCGGATTTGCGGTAATCTTATAATATAAAAGCATCGTATACCAGTAGTATTTTCTGACAGAAATCCGAGAAGGTCTGACAACCAGATGAGCCAAATCCCACTTCTCATACTCATCCTCACGAATAATGAAATCTTTCCTGTATTGTTCATACAGTTCCGTCCCCCTTAAGGGTGTCAGCGGCTGTAGATTTACAAACACAAGCCCGAGCTTGCGAATCCATCTTGCTAACGCATCAAAATCTTTCTTCTCCCAGTCCAGTCCCAGTATAAACGTTCCGTAACACTCCACGTCATATTTGCGTAATATCGCTACTGCCTCTTCGTTAATCTTAACATTTGTTTTTTTATTATAATCCACAAGTTCGTTGCTGTCGCAGGATTCCAGTCCTACAATTACGGCACGTAAACCTACTTCCTTCAAGGCTGCAATCACATCTTCATTCTCTGCAATGAAATCCGCTCTGCCGTAAATCAAATACTTCTTACGGATATCCTGTTCTTTCAGTTCTTTACAGAATTGAAACAGTCTTTCGCGGTTTACCAAAAAGTCGTCATCTACAATATAGATTTCTGTTTCCTTGATTCCTTTCAACTCTTCTATAATGTTTTCGAGATTTCTGGCAAAATACTTCTCATCCGTAATCTGGCGACAGAAACAGAATTTACACTGATACGGGCAACCGAAGGAAGTCTTTATCAGGCTGCAGTTTCTGTGAAACATATAATAATATTTCGCCCGATAGCGGTCCACCTTTTCACGGGCCGGAAACAAATAATTGAATTCCGTTTCTTTCGGCGTCTTCTCCTTTTCTTTCCCGTACACACAGGAAATTTCATCCGTTTCCTGTTTCTTTTCCAGCCTGTCAAGAATCTCGATAAAAGTTCTGATTCCATTTGCCCTGACAATGAAATCTATATGTTCAGACGCGAAATCCTCCGGGTTCACTTCAGCATGAACACCACCTGCTACAACTTGGATTTCACTGTTATATGCTTTCACCTGCGCTGCATACTCTTTGATTATATTTACATGCGAAATATAACCGGTTAATCCTACCACGTCCGGTGTATACTTTTCCAAAAAATACTTTATTTTTTTCTTTTCGAGAATCATATCAACAATCTCTGCCGTATGCCCTCTGTTCTCTATATTCGCCGCAAGGTATTCCAGTTCCAGCGGTTCACAAATCATGACATTTTGCAAGCCGATGGTTTCTTTATGTGGCTTCGGTCGAATCAATAATACTTTCATTCCGGCTTCCTCTCTGTATCAAATAAAGCAATGGTCGGCATGTAAAACTTTTCCCTGATAATCTTCACATCCAAAAGGTTCAGTTTTGCTGCCGCAAACAGTTTTTTCATTTCTTCAATGGAAAGATACTTTGCCTTACTTGTCGTGGCTTTCAACCCGAAATTTATAATGAGGTCTTTCAAACTGTTTGTTGAAGAATTGGCTATAATCACCTTGCCGTTTCCTTTACACAAAGTTGCAAACTTTTTGACCATTCCGGGCTTATCCGGAAAATACGGAAACGCATGTGTGCAAAGAATTAAATCAAACTGTTCTTCTGATGTGAATTCTTCTATCGGACAATGCTTAAATTGAACATTTACTCCGGTATTATCATTCGCAGCAATCTCCACCATATTGTGGGCAACATCAATTCCCAGATAATCCACTTCGGGATACTGTTCACTGATTTCTTTAATTAACTGTCCCGTACCGCATCCGACATCAAGGATTTTTAACTCCGGTTTATCAGCAAGCAGCGGTAATACAATCTTTTTGACCTCTCGCCTTGTCGGTCCTAATGAATACTTCTGCACCCAGAGTCGATTGTATTTATGTGCCAGTTTATCCCATACACCATATCTCATCCTTTTTTCCTCCCGAATCCTTTCATAACCTCACTCCAATATGTAACGGAAGCGTTCACTGCTGACAATAAATATTTCATGGACAATACTTTGTTCTTCACAATCAGCATGGCGAGCTTAACATATAACGCGTAAAAATTAAAATAGAAAACCAGTTTACTCATTTGCGTAGGTTCAATTGTCAAATGAACAAAATCCCACTTTCGATAGTCAGACGTCATAATTCTTTCTTTGTATATCTCATACTGCTGTGTCCCCGGCATCGGTGTCAGAATCGATATGGTGGACAAATACAATTCGTGCTTCTTGATAAATTGATATAACCTCTTAAAATAACTCTTTGGTGCATCAATATCAATCATCAAAAGTCCGATACAGGTAATATTGCATTCTTTTAAAACTTCCAATGCACGTAAGATAATATTGACACTGCTCTTTTTATTATATTTCTCAAGCACCTCATCATCGATTACTTCAAGCCCGACCGCACACATCGTCACACCGATTTCAGACAGTTTTTGCATATAATCAGGATTGGCAGCAATGAAATCCGCACGGAAATAAAGCGAAAATTTCTTTTTGATTTTTTCTTCTTTTATTCCCTCGATAAATGCATCCAGCTTCTTCTTATCAACGTAAAAAGTATCGTCTACAATCCAGATATTTTCACATTGTATTTCTTTAATTTCCTCCACCACATTTTTAGGGTCTCTGCATAAATACTGACCTCCGTTTAAAAGTGTGGAAAAGCAATAATTACAATGATGCGGACAACTGTACGAAGTTTTCAAAATTGCGCAGGATTTCATCGTAACATACTTATATTTCCTGATGTTTTTGTACAAATGTGTTCTGTCCGGAAAAGGGAGCGAAGCGATGTCAAAGGCTTCCCGCTCATTATGAATCCATTCTCCGTCCTTTTGATAACAGATACCCTTTATTGATGTCAAATCAGGCCTTCCGTCTGCTTTAAGGATCTGTTCAAACGGTCCGAATCCGCCGCTGTGAAAAATCACATCAATTCCTTCAAACCGGAAATCTTCCGGCTTTACTTCCGCATGCGGTCCTCCGACAAGCGTGAGAATAGCAGGATTATAATTTTTTATTACTTTAACATATTTGCGAATAGCATGAATATGTACAAAATTAGCTGTCATTGCAACGATATCGGGTTTGAATCTTTTTAACATTTGTTTCAAAGAAGGACCGGCTATTGTCAAATCACAAATTGCAGCTTCCACACCGTTTCTCTTACAGATTGCACTCATATATTCCAATTCAAGCGGTTCTGTAGTGATTAACGATAACTTTGTAAACACATTCTTAAATTCCGGTTTCACCAATAATACTCTCATGATGTTTCCTCCTTGAAAACCCTGTAGCGGGGAAATTGATAATGATATTCCAACAGGGATTTCCCCAGTTTCACGGCGCCGTTTAATAAAGGATTTGTATGATGTGCATAGAAATATTTCTGTTCAAGGCAGGCACCAAATTTCATCTTGGTTTCTTCCGAAGTCTGTCCAAGATCCACCTCACGGAATTTGTGCGCTATCGCATATGAAATAATATGATATATCATATAATAGTACAAATCCGTAGTCTCGAAATTATAGTCCATTCCGCACAACATAAAAATCAGTCTGTTTCCATCTGCTTTAAGCATCACAAATCCGCGCACGGCTTCTGCATCCGTAAATATCAGTTTCACTGCATCCGCCCTTTCAAAGAAACCTCTTTCAAGCTTTTCCAGTTTATAAGCCGATTTATGATACGTATTCAGATATAGCGGATACACATCCGTAACTGCACCCTTTTCTTCCTGCATTTTGATATGGCTACACCTTTTAACGGCAAGGTTTATTCTTCTGCGGTACTGACTCCTTAAGGAATCCAGGTAATCCTGTATGGTTGCAAATCTATTCGAAAAAATACAGGTCGGAAGCGTTTCACCGATTGTCATCCCATTTATCTCTGTTCTTTCTTCAACATTCAACACCAACTTAGCGCCTTTGATTGTCTTGATGAACGAGAACAGGAATGCAGGATTATTTGTCACATATCCGCAATTACTTAAGGAACACGGATATCCGATTACCTGCAACGGATAAAAGCATTTCAGTTTACCGAACGTAAACAGATTCATTCTGTTCTTATACAGGATGAAAAAAGCATAATCTTCCTTTGACTCAATATAATAATATTCCTGTTCCAAGTAATTTTCGTCTTTCAACAGTCGAAGCATTGTCTTATCAAAAGGATATTGCAGCGCAAAGGGAAGTTCCAATTCATCTATATCTTTTGCCCGATATACTTTAATGTCCCTCTTAACAGATTTCTTTTTCATACACTACATACCTTTTATATAACTGATCACACATCGCTTCACAAAAGCTGTTGGAATCTCTGTTTTCTTCAAGAATCCATGATGATTCCACACTTGTAAATCCTCTTCTCTTTACAATTTCAAATACTTTATTCAGCAAACCAAGCGGCAAACCTGTTTTACGATATTCCGGTAAAACACCATATTCCATCACTTTGATTTTGCGAATCCTGCTGCCAAACAGCTTATTCTTAATATAATGCTTTGCACCGAAATAATCTCCCGGTTTCACCAGCTCATTAAAATCCGGATACCACATAATAAATCCGACCGGCGTATCGCCATCAAAAGCAAAAATCAACGAGTCCGGTTTCATAAACAAAAACAACTCCTTAAGCATTTCAATGTCTTCCTTTTCCCGGCGCGTATAATAATATCTGTGATTGTTGAAACTACGGTTATTCAGGTCTGTATAGATTTGCGCATATTTCTTAAATTCTTTTTTATCAAAAGTGCGAAACGTATAATTTTTATTTAATTTACGAATCAACGGATCATACTTGTGAATTCTTTCATCCAGTGTATTCATCCGATAGCTGTTCAAGTGTATTTCTTCGCACCCAAGTTCCTTGAAATACGCATTATAATATTCCGGATTCGCTGCTGCCGAAAAGGAATTTATTGTATCGAAATGAGAATTCAAAAATCCAAGTCCGTAGTTCACATGACCGTTCAGACCAATCACCAGCTTTTTGCAACCATATTTTTTCCCCACACGGATAGCCTCCTCAACAAGAAGCCGGACTGCTTCGTGCTGTTCGGGAAGACTTTCAAAAAAGCAAAGTTGGATGTAGTCTTTCAAATCCTTTGCATATACGATGATTCCCTGGCAGACCACCGTTTCATCCTTCTCCACATTGATTACGGAAATCTGTTTGTTCTCGGTAAAAGAAGTTTTACGCGCAAATACCTCTTTTAACATAAACAGGTTATTATCCACATACACCGGATTTCTTTTGTATAATTCTTTTCTGAACCGGATAAACGCCTTTTGACCTCGCTTATCCATAACTTTTGTTAATTTCATCGCTTAAGCATCTCTTTCTGCAATCAGTGTTTCCAAATACTGAATCAAATCTTCTACGGTATTTAAAGAACGGTACTTTTTCTCCTCTAACTCAACATCATACTTCTCTTCAATCAAGCAAATCAAATTGACAAAATCAAAGGATGTCAAACCGAAATCCGTCTTAAATGCAGAAGTTAATTCAACCCTCTCTACTCCATAAAGTTCTTTCACAATCACTCTGAAATCATTTAACATATTTGCTCCTTATAATCTTCTTCGTACTGTTTTTCTCAAATTCCTTTTCTACGATTCTGTAATCGTCAATCTGCATATACTGCGGAAACGATGCATTGATACGCTTGATATCGTCCTGCACACCCTCCGCATCGCCCTCCGGATAAATCAGGGCAACCACAAGTGTATTGGAATCTCTTCGCTCTGTCGTCACAATACATTCCTTCACATACGCAAGCTCCATAAGTTTTGCCTCTAAAACCTCCGGCGAAAAATTCTTACCGTTTTCAAGAATAATCAAATTCTTTTTTCTTCCGGTTACAAACAAAATATTATCTTTTTTATAACCGAAATCTCCGGTTCTGAAATATCCGTCTTCAATACTTTCTGCAGTCGCTTTATCATCCTTATAGTATCCTAACATTACGTTTGGTCCTTTTACCAATATCTCACCATCTGTATCTATAAGAACTTCATCTTCTCTGATAATGGTCCCTACACTGTCCGGCACCACGTCTGTCGCCCGGTTTACCGCTATCAACGGTGAGCATTCCGTAAGCCCGTATCCGTTTAACAAGTGAATCCCTAATTCATCAAATTTCTCTACATACATCTGATTCAAAGGCGCACCGCCGCTTACCATTACCCGCAGATTTCTGCAAAGGATATTTCCGAAAAACAACCGCCTGAGATCAATTCCGAACTTTCGTAAAAAATTACTGACTTTAATCATCCTCATCAAAGTTTCATATTTTCCCTGACGTTTGGCTTCGCGAATAATATTATTATAAATCCCTTCCGCCATCATCGGAACAACACCGATAAAATAAGGGTTGAACAGTTTCAAATCTCTCGCAATATATTTCAGTTCCATATTGATGCACAACACACCCGCATTATAAAACGTATTCAGCACCCCGGGATGGAACCCATAAGTATGATTCATGGGAAGTACAGAAAGCGTCGGGCTCTTCAACACATTGTTTTCGATTGCCGCACGCAAATTAGACATGATATTATACTGTGATAACATGACACCTTTTACTTCTCCGGTTGTACCGGACGTAAAAGCCAGAACAGAGAATTTGTCCTTATCAACATCCGCATTCTCTCTCAAAAATTCGCCAATCGGATAGTCCTTTGCAACAAGCGTCGGATACTCCTTGTCAATATAAATCAGGCACACTTCTTCAGGCAGTTGGGCTGCCAGTACACTTTCACTTGTTTTATCAGTATAAAACAAAACTTTGATATCAAACTTTTCAACCAGACCGGACAATTCTGAAGACGTCATTTCTTTATCAACCGGAGCTATAACATTTCGAAAAGCAGAAGCCAGATAAATCGTGATATACTCATATCTGTTTTCTGAAAAGATACCGATGTTTTGGTTTTCTATCCCCAAAGACTTATAATATGCTGCAAGATTGCTGATTTCCTGCAACATACGAAGATAGGATATCTCTATCATATCTTTCTTTTTCATATATCGGACTGCCGGGTCTTTCGCATGCTCCGTATATAAGAAATCAAGCATCTCATGAAAGCTATTCAGTTCAATTGTCTTGTAATAATCCGTCTTGCGCATGAAGCTCCTTCTTATCCGTAACGGACACTTTTCTTTTGCCAACTATTCTTCTACAATTATAGCACGATACTTCTATAAAAGAAAAGCCTTGCGACATATTCTTTCGCAAGACTTTATTCTCTCATCTCAATATACAATTTATTGATCCAATCTTTTGGAAAGATCTTTTTTCTTTCCGCCGTTGCTCTTAATCATGGTACGCCAGCTATGCTGCGCTGCAATCTTATATATAAAACGCGGAAATGCCACTGTGGCGTATTTATTCACTTCAGCTTCCTTCTTTACAATACGTTCAGCAAATTTCTTCATTGCCCTGAAAATTTGGATTCGCATGCCTGCATTCCCCGAAGTATCTCCGGAAACCGCAATGGCTCCTCCACCACCGATTCCAAGACTTCCTTTGTATGCACACCCGGCTTTTGCGCACCAGTTTCTTAACACATTTAATGCCGGTTCGGCCTGATTCCCTTCATAGAATCCACAATTTGCAATACCGTAAATGCACAAATCTCTGCTCTTCCATGTCATTTTTTCCAATTGTTTCAGACAGGAAAGCAAATGTGACGGAAGGGAATCCACGTAAAGCGGGAACGCTACAACCCATGTATCCGCTTTCTTTAATTTCTCAATTATATCAGCAGTCAGTTTCCCTGTACGCAAACTGATTTCTTCAATATCCACCCTTGTCCCGAGACAGACCTTCAAGTCATTCAAAAGAATTCCGCTTGAGCTGCCCTTCACCTTCGGGCTGGCATTAATTAATGCAACCGTCATAATTTTAACCCCTTTAATTCTTCTTTATTTTTGTAGAAATATATACCTTCAAATTTACCATGAAAATTTTCGGCATTACCTTCTATAATGTCTTTAGCCGTTTTCTTTTCATCTTCCGTAATATCTTCTCCGTAAAAATGTGCAGACAGTCGAATCGTGTTTGTATATCTGTGCTTATGATGCATCTCACCGTTTTTGATGATGAAATCACCCTGTACATAAGAAATGGCTCGGTCCTGCACATTTTTAATAAAAGGACTTACTGTTCCGTAATAACACTCACTTACGATAATCATCTCATCACAAAGTCCCATATCCAGAGAGGTCTTCTCATAGCCATCGTGTATCACACATTCTCCCGGAGTTTTAGCCCAACAGCCAAAGCACCCGATACAATGCTTAATATTTCCTTGTGGATTGATAACTTTGTGTTCGCCTTCTATCTCAAACTCAAAATCCTCTATATCCGTTATTATTAATTTCATGTTGCTCCCCTTAACATAAAATACTTTTTTTGATACCTATATTTTATCACAAAGTTTTCAAAACATTTCTAAACTTTTGGTTTAAATTATTAAAAAAGAATAAAAAAGGAATCCAAACGGATTCCTTAAATAAACTCATTCTGACGATGGATTTCCGGCGCTTCATATTTGTCCATGAAATCGCTTCCCAATCGTATTTTTTCTTCTGCAAATGTGATGCCGTCTAAAACGGTAAGCACCGAAACAACCTTCTGAAATTTCAGATTCTCAATGAAATTCAACATTTCCATCGGTACTGTTTTATCAATAATCAGACGGTCAGCAAACAGCGTTTCATAATCAAGAACATCTCGCGGATGCGGCTTTAAATAAATCTGTGCTCTTACCCCATATTCCGCTATCAAATCCTTAAAAATCCGCTCTCTGGTTTCTAAATCACACAAGGGCTCTGTGAGAATCAAAACCTTGTTGTCATGGTATTCTCCCTGCTCCATTGTATGAAGCAAATGATCCATGTTCTTTACAAAGGCCTGCAGCAAAATATCCTTCTGTTCTCTTGTCAGGGCCTCTACCATAGGACGTCTGGGCACCTCAACATACTTCGGGCAAGAATGCTTAATTGCACTGATATTATTGACTTCCATATCGATACAATATCTGCCGTAACCATTCTGAATAAAAATCACATTCAGCTTAGACGACAGGAATGCTTTCAAACCAAAGTGACCGCGATTGTCGAAACGTGCCGCATCAAAATGCACCAGGCAATCCAATCCATCCTCCAGCGCATGATATGGAATATGTTTATAATTCAAATAATAACCAATCGGATCCGAATCGCAATAAACGAAACGTTCTTTATAGTCTTTAAAACATACGGGAACATATTGTTCCTGATACTTTCCAAGCTTCTTCGTATAACGATATCTGTTCCATAAGGCTTTGATAAAATTCTGTTCCTGGTGTCTGTATTTCTGCAAATCCGGGAAGTTTTCTTCGGATTTCTCATCATATTCATACACCGCTTCAAAAAACTTCAATTTTTCAATCCGCTCCTTGAGGCCTGCGAAATCATTTGACATTTTACTTAATACCAAAGTCGCATTTCCCCATTCCTCACGAGGCAACTGAAATTCTTTTAGAAACGTTACATACACATGATAGAATGTGTGACACACATAGATTCTATTCTTCATTCCTTACGGCCTCTCTTCTCCTGTCAAATTTAACGTAGTGCGCCCTTTTATCCGAATACATTGCTTTGTCCGCTTCATAAAGCTGTTTCGCAATATTATAATCTTTCCCCTTCCATGAAATTCCGAGTGAAATACTGATTCCCTGCTCTTCCAACAAAGCTTTCACAGAATTCGTCATTTGTACAAACGCCTCTTCGCTCACATCCGGCAGAATTACCGTAAACTCATCTCCGCCGATTCTATATGCATCTGTGCCAAAGGCAACCTCTAAACACTTCGCCGTATTCTGAATCAACAAATCTCCGACCTTATGTCCCGATTCATCATTCACAACTTTCAACCCATTTAAGTCAAAATATGCAAATCCCAAAGACTTCGCCGTTCTGGTTCCGGCTTCAAATTCATCCATTACCCGAGAAAACTTATTACGGTTATGCAATCCGGTTAAGGCATCTTCAAAACTCAGTCTTTCTAAAAGTGTCTGCGTTTCACGCTTCTTTATACTATCCATCAAAAAATAAGTTATCGATGAAATCAAAGACAGATTCTGCGTTTGCTTTCTCGGATTATCCGCTCCGAGAAAACCAATAATCTTATCATTCTCCCGCAACGGAATCGCCACCATGGAATGAATGTTTTGCTTAGCAAGCACTTCATACAAAGGTGAATCCTTATCAACATCCTCTTCCAGATTATAAATAATAAACAAGCCTGTTTTTACAAATTCATCAATCCAACTTTCCACTAATGCCAGCGGAATATTCTGCATTATATTAATCTCAGGAGAAATCCCCTCTTTATAATCTTCATAAGAGTTGTTTATAACTTCTCTCTCAAAATCGATTTCAAAAATATACGCTCTGTCAGCATCAAAAAATTCACGTATATTCTTTAATAGGCGATTTACCGCAACCTCTGAACTTTCGCTCAATGACAGAACCCGCACACACTCAAGAAGAGTATCAGACACAATAAGGCGCTGTTCCACATCTTTTTTATTTTTTAACAAACGCGTATTGGTTAAAATCGCATGACAATAATATGAAATCAAAACACTTAAGACAATAAAAGTAATTCCCGTAAGAATGTTTCTGATTGAAATAAAACTCGCAAAAGCAACTTCCTCCTGCACAACTACAAGGAGTTCCCAATTATCAATGCCAACAGGCATATAATGCATATATGAATTCTTACCGTTGATATCCGATACATAAGCTACAGAGCCTTCCTGCATCGTCATGACTTCTTCCATGATGTCAACATTTACATAATCCTTCATCGGGCTGTGTCGCTGCAAAACCGAAACATCTCCAAGCGTATCATGCCAGTCATCCATCAGAAAATTACCGTCTGTCGTATCCACAATACAGATATGAGTTTTCCCATTATAAATCTGAGTTGAAAAGAAATCTTCCAAAATATCGCAAGGAATTACACCCACCAGAATCGCAATTGTTTCCTTCCCATCTTTGATGGGAACAAAATAATTGACCACTTGCCGGTCCTCATTATACAAATCCGTCATTCTGACAGATAAGTGTTCACCAAGCAACGATAATTCCGTAAACAAAAAATCCTTCGAAAGTACTCGCGACGTACCATCCGAAAACAGAATGGTATGATCCGAATAAATAACTTCAACACGTTCAAAAATAGTCGCATCTTTAATCGTTGAAATATAACTCGCTAACGCAGCCCTGTCCTCTAACATATTGCCTCGTTCAATTGCTTTGCCCGCAAGGAGAAGAACATTCTGATTATCGCTGACGCGCAACTTAATCTCCCTGCTTATGGAAGCGGCAGATTCCTCAAGTGTCTGCCAACACTTCTCTTCCTCAATATTATTAATCGAATTAGCCCCCACTACTGCAACGCCTATAATAATCGCTACCGCAATAGAAAGAAATATAAATTTCAACCAGATTCCACCGAAAAATTCTTTCATACATACCCCTTTATAACGTTCAAATCTAAATTTTTATACAATATATTTTTTTAAACGTCCTTATGAATACCGAGATAAACCTTCTCAATCTCCGGCTGCATATCCAAAAATACTTTTACCAAAAGTGGTTCAAAAGCAGTCCCGCTACCCTCTTCAATAATGCGGAAACACTCTGCCATCGGCATGATACCGCGATAATACCTTTCTTCCGAAAGAGCATCAAACACATCCGCTATAGCCATAATTCTTGCTGCTAAAGGAATCTCGTCCTCTTTCAATCCTTCCGGATAACCTTTTCCATCCCATCTTTCGTGGTGATAGCGCGTTACGGTATATGCCATATTCTTATAATCATCATTCTTCAAATGACCGAAGGTATCCAGAATTAATTGTGCCCCTTTTACCGTATGCTGTTTCATTTGTTCATATTCTTCTTCCGTCAGCTCACTTGGCTTACGGAGGATTTCATCGCGAATTGCAATTTTACCAATGTCATGCATCGGCGCTGCCAACACAAGATTATTAATATAATCTCTTGTCAGAATATCTCGATAGTGGCCTCGGTCCAAAAGACCTTCTGCAAGAATTTCCACGTAACAGCTTGTTCTTCTGATATGGCCGCCGGTACTGTCATCGCGGCTATCTACCAGCGTAGAAAATCCCATAATCATTTCTGAATGATAATCATCCAGTTCTCTATATATCGGGTTCTCCTGATTGACATAGATACCAAGTACAAAAAGTGCCGGTGCGACCGCCGTAATCAGAAGTTCCGTCCGTAACAGCTTAATCAATGTAATAATAATTACCGCAACCAAAAACATTGCGATACTTGCTCTTTTTCTCTGTTCGATATGTTTCCAGCATCGCACAAACTGAAATGCAGAAAATAAAATATAGATACCTGCTGTTACAAAACAAGCATAGGAAGATATCCCCTCTGCATAATTTGCCGTTTCTCCGGATACATAGTTCAAATCCTTCAAATAAAGTAACGTAATAATAACACTGATAACAAAAGGAACATAATAAACAACACATGTCATAAAACGTTTCGGGAATGTATCCGTCAAATGAAGCACGTAGAGAAACATAATAAAAATCAATGTATCCAGCCCAATCAAATATCCACCATGGGCAATCCGATTCGCCATAACCGAAACTTCACTCAAATGATTGACTGTATATGCAGAAAAACCGTCAAAAAAGATACTTGCCGTTCCAACCAGCAATAACCACTCAAACCATGGCGTTTTACCTTTTATTCCAAGACGCTTTTTTTCCACTAAATAAATCAGCGCTATGTACAAAACAATAATCATACAAACAACCTGAAGTATTCCGTGTTCCATGGCACCTCCACTTCTAACAGCAAGACCTCTTCTCTGCTGTTCAAATATCTAACGCTCTTCTGTAAAAATTCCCGTCAACCTCGGTACAGCAAAGCGTTTTGTAAACAATTCACATTTACATAAAAAAGAATAAAAAATATGAAATCCCTGATTGCAGAGTGTTTCGTAATTACCTTGTCCCTTAGACAAAATAACCTCTGCCTCATCAAATATGTTCCGGGCATTCGCCGGAAGCATCGTATACACGGTTCCGGCAACAGATGTTCCGTTTGTAACAATTCGCGCAACACGGTCAATACCGACATAGTGTGCATCCTCCGGTGTCGCATCATTTAACACTTCTTTCTCGCGCACCATAACCGTTATTTCCAAATCCGGATATTTCTTGCGTAACTGTTCCAAAAAGAGTTTGTCCAAAACAATCTCACCACAATTATCTGCTAATAGCAAAAAACGATTAGCCTTACTGCATTGTGCTTCAAATTCTTCTAATGGCAGTATATCCCTCTCCTGCAATTCAGCTTCCTGCAATAGTGTCAGAAAAGTTTCCTCATCAACCCGGTTCATGGCTCCGAAATCAATATAGTTCCCGACCCTTGCGTACAGTAATGCTGTTCTTAAAGGATTTCCGGAAGATTCTATCTGTTGCCGAATTGCTGCCTCCTTTGAAAGCACCAAATCATTGTATTGCCGCTTGATTATTGCATACGAAGGAACCTCTCCGAAATATTTCTCATATACCTGATTAAATTTATGAACCAGATACGGCGCCGTATCTTCCGGAGAACGATGCGCAATAATATCCGCAATCTCCCGCAAATATTCAGGATGATCCGCACGTTTCCTTTGCTTCTCATACAGACATTGTGCACAGCTTTCGATTACACGCATTCCATTATTCTCCTATCCGTTTTCGCCCATTAATCCTACTATATCTTGCATATTATAACATATTTCGCAGGCCTTTTCTATAAAACATTGACAGTTTACATATTTTTAATCTTTTCGCAAACAAAAAAGCCTCGATAAAAAATCGAGGCTTTTGAAATAATTCTCTTTTGATTATCTCTTTGTTAACGTTTTGATAGCTTGAAAAGCCCGAAAACAAGGGATTCCTTACATCAAATGTTGCATACGTGTTTTACACGGTAGACTACTCAGGACGTCCCACGACATCTCTGTACTTACAATCCGCATATAGCGTTAATCGAAAGGAGTTACTTATGACTAAAATAATCTTTGCAATGTATAACCCTGAGACTGACTGCGTTGAGGTCAGCCTCAACGAGAATATTCGTATCTATTTTAACTGCCAAAAATGCAATGCTTCCGTTCGTTTGAACGAGCCTTCTGATATTGCTTATCTTACAAGGCTTGCCAGAGAAGAACCGAGGCTGTATGCAAAATTAGCATCTAAAGATGATGGGATGCAAGGGTATGTTGAGGCGATGGGGGAGTTTAATTAACCACCTCGCGCACTTCATCGCAATACTTATCAATCATTGCATTATAATGTTTTTCATCTAAATTGCGAATCATATCCAAAATGTCATTTATAATTTGAATACTATTTGCATCTAAAATATCTGCATCCAATTCTTCAAACACATTTATCTTTTTGTCATGCGAATAAATGTTGATAAATTTGTATATACGTTCTCGAACTATATCATTTGCTTTTCCAGGTAATGCTGCGTTAAGAAGCGCCATCAAATCTGCTCTTTGTTTTGGAAATTTGAAACTCAAAAAGGATTCCACTAACTTTCTGCAAACATTTCCACAAAAAATACTTTCCTGTTTTGACAACACCTTATCTTTCATCC
>SVFH01000033.1 GCA_015056945.1 Lachnospiraceae bacterium
TTGTACCGCACTTGGCACATAGTCTGTTCCCATGCCCGGAAATAAAGCAGCTCCCTTATCTCCGTCACTTTCATCTGTTTCCACGCAAGATTCTTCTTCGGATGCTTCTTCGTTTCTATCTTCATCAGCCGCTTCTTCAAGTTCTGACTCTTCTGAGACTTCTTTTGAGGCCTCTTCCTTACCATCCTCTTCGGAAGGCATTTCCGATTCTTCAATCGCATTTTCATCGCCTTCGCTTTCCTGTTCGGATGTCTCTTCACCCATATTTTCCTGCTCTTCCATAGATTCAGATAGTTCTTCTACCAATTCTTCCCCGCAAACAGAGTCTGCAGCAATTACAATACTGCCTTCTCCGAATATCAACGTTGCGCTAAGAAGAAGCGCCAGCCATCTGTAGCATTTCTTCTTCATCTAATTCTCCTTTCACACGAATACCCCAAATTTAACTGTGTATTATCCACGACTTCGTCTTCTTAACACGCCTAACACAATAGCGACTCCTCCGGTCAGCAATACAGCTGTTCCACCAATACTTCCAAAGAACACGACTTTATTGGCAAACCAGCGTATAAAGAAGTTCGTTGATATCGTTACTGTCGGATTGAATTCATATACACTAGCGAATTCTTCCGATGCCGTATCAGTAATGTTTCCGGCAAGGTCCGTTACTACCAGCCGTACATTTTGACTAACCAATCGCTCCTGTAAGGTGAATTCTCCCGTCAAACTGTTCCTGTCTTCTCCGAACTCCGTGACGTGATCTTCTACCACATCATCCACATATACAGTCACGGATTCCAGACCCATGGTATCATACACACTGTATTTCACCAACACATCCGTTGCATTAATAACTCTCTTCTCCAAACCGGTAATACTGTTAATCTCCGGTGCAGTAGAATCCACATAGAACTTCACGTTCTTATCGTCAAAGGAAGCAGTCTCCGGTGTATTTCCCGTAGCATCTTGTGAAGATACTGCCAACTTATATACACCATCTCCGGCAAAATTCTCTTTCTTAATCGTATAGCAATACTGATACCAGCCACTGGTTCCTTTTTCTACACGGGAATTCATCTCAGGTGTTACCGAATACTCCAAATTCTCCACCGGTTTCCCATCTTTAGACACTTCTATTCTTAATGAATTCTCCACAAGACGATCCGCATTATATTCGGTAATCACCAAATCTTCTTCCAGTTCCTGTACATAGGCTCCACCGTCTGCAATCAAACCCATCAGATAATCATTATATTCATACACCGAACCATAACGATTTAAAGTAAACATAATAGTCTCCTCTGCCACATGACCTGCTTTATCAGTCACTTCTACCCAGAGACGATAAATGCCGTCATTTTTTCTCTCTATGGCAAAGTTATCGAAGCTTGCACTTCCGCCGTTCTCTCCTACCGGAATTCCCCCTGCAAGAAACTTGTCCGTTACATCCATATCCTTATCTGCATATGATGTTACAGATAAAACAGCGCGATACGCCTCAAAGTTGGTATCTGTAAAGCTAATTCCCAGTACTGCTTTATCTTTGTATGCTTTACCGTCTCCATCTTTACCGTTTATGGTGATGATTGGTTTCTCCAATACAGTATCTATCCTCATCTTATCCGATACATATTCCTGCATTGCATTCTGGGATTTATCCTTATAATTCATACGTATTACATACTCACCGTCCCCACTTATACGGAAAGTTCCCGTATGTACGTCCGTGCTGTTATGAATCCATGATACCTGCAGTGAATCCGCTACTCCGTCTTTGGTTACACCTATTACTACGTCTTCCTCATAGAAGTTCGCTTCATTCACTACAATGGTTCCGATAATTACATCATCATAGTAATGAAAACCGGATTCACTACTGACTGCCTGATTATAGCTAACAGTCATTGTCGGACTGATATTGTCTACTACAATACGCTTAGTATCACTCAATACATCAGAACGGTTACCGCTTCTGTCTTCTGCAGTAAAGCTGATTGTTCCGTTAAACTGGTTTCTTCCATCCAAAGCTCCGCGCGGAATTGTAAAAACTGCTGTTGCAACTGCTTTGTTTCCTGCAAAGCTGATATTTCCTCTCGTAATGGTCTGTCCTGTCAGTTCCGCATTAACATCACTCACACCTGCGGCTCTATGATACCCGTAGGTGAAAGAATCCACTCCCGATATCTTATCCGTTGCCTGTATGGTTACCGTAACAGGTGCATTGTAGAATCCAAACGTAATGTTTGATAACACTGTCTCAAGCACACTTGTACTGTATTTCACACTTAAATCACCCGGCTTGGTTTTATCTACTGTGAAAAGATCCTTCACATAATCTTCAGCCTTATTTCCGGCAAGATCCGTGTATGCAATATCGAAGCTGTAATTTGCATCCCCGGGATAGGCTATTATCATATCGTGAGTACTTTCTTCATGCGTCCAGGTTCCTTTGTTATGCAATTTACCTGCATCCAAGCGATTCCCTGATACATCTTCCGTTACAATCTCATACACAACATCTTCTCCGTTAAAGTTTCTCTCACGAATGGATACAGTTGCCTTTAACTCCTTATTATAGTACGCTCTTTTCTCACCCAAAGCTCCCTTGGCTTCAGTTCCGTTGATTCGATATGCCACACTGATTTCCGGACAAATCGTATCCACCACCTTAATATCCGATCTATATTCCTCCATGGCATTTCCGCTTCGGTCCATATAATCAACTTTTATCACATAATCGCCATCATTTGCATGATTTGCCAACGCTTCCAATATATATGTTGCACGGTATACTTCTCCGTCCTGATTCCATGTGGGTGAAATCAAAATGGGGTTTTCTTCATTCCCATCCTTAATCAAACGAATTTCTACATCTTCCCCATAGAAATTTGCCTCTGTTACTTCAAATTCCATGGTGATGTCTCCGCTATAATATGCTTTCTTCTCTCCGCTAACCGATTCCACTTCCTGTATCGGTTCACTATACAACACTTTCATGGTAGGAGCTATGGTATCCACCACAATTATGGTTCCGTCATCCAACAAGATATCACTTATATTTCCCTTCCTATCCTTACAATCCGCAGATATATTTCCGCGTAACTGTTCTGCTTCCTTTCCGGGCAAAACAACCTGTGCAGTAAATATGGACAAATCTTCTGTATCCTGTTTCACTTCTTTATCTGAAAGAATTCCGGAATCTTCCTCTTTATTTATATTAGAGGTTCCTTCCTCTTTCTTATAAATCCAGCCTATTGTATCAATTCCGGATACATTATCCCGTCCTTTCATCATGACTGTTACATTCGGATTGTAGTATCCGAACGTTATTTTCTCAATAACCTTCTCCAATACAGGCTCTGAATATGTAATCTCCAGTACTTCAGGAGCGGTATGATCAATAATCATTTCTTCTCCGACATATTCTTCCACCGCATTTCCGGCAGGGTCCTGACAATTCAATTGCAAGTTGTAAATTCCGTCTGCAAGAATACCATTCTCGCCGTCGGAATATACTGTCTTACTATATGTATCGCCCTCCTTCAACCATCCATCTTCACTTCGGAAATAATCATTCAATGCTTCTAACATTTCTGTTTCCCATTTCATGGGAACACCGTTAATATCAAGAATCTTTCCCGAAATAGTCAGAAGTTCAGAACGGAAGTTATGCTCCGTTACGAAAAGGGTTATGCTCTGCGCTTCTGCATCATATGAACTTGTCATGACCGGAGCTACCGTATCTATCGTCAGAATTCCACTCTCTAACTTATCTGCCTCGTTTCGGCAGATATCACTGCATCCCACTACAATCTGATAGTCTCCATCAGATGAAAGAAGAAAGCTTCCTTCCCATAAGTCTTCCTCATCCGTAACTTTACTGAATTTCACATCTCCCGGATGATACTCCGATCCGTCTTTGGTGATTCTGATTGAAACACCTTCTTCGACAAAATTTGCTTCCTTAATTCTTACTGTTACTTTAATCTCGTCAGAGTAGAAAGTATTCTCTCCGGGCTTGGGTAAAGAACCAGCCTTTTCCCCTTCTTCCAAGACTGTTGCCGTAATCTCCGGCTTAATTGTATCCACAATCAGAATTCCTTCATCCGTAAACGTTGTGGTATTTCCTGCGTAATCTTCCGCTGTAACTAAAAGATTGCCGTATAACTGTTCTTCACTTTGCTCCGGCAGATAAACATATCCCTTCTCAGCAGATACACTTCCGCTCTTAACAATCGTCTCTCCTTCCATATATGCCCAACTAAAGGCTTTTACTCCGGAAGTTGTATCTTTCGCTGCAAAGGTTATCTTTACAGGACCATTATGGTGCATATGCCCATTCTCATATGCAATCGATACATCTCCGGGTGCAACCGTATCAATCTTCACAATATGTTGCTGTGGTGCACCGAGATAACATCCTTCTTTATCCAACAACTGAATTCCAATCTTGCTTTCCCCCTGATGCGCATTATCTTCTCCGTAGATCAAACTGGTATCGGGATTCTCCTGTACTCCATTCGTTCCGCCCATATTGTTCTCATAGCTCACCTGTTGAATCTGATACCCTTCCGCAACGGCTGTTTGGTTAACCTCAAATTCAACAGGACTGTTATACCACCCTTCATCATTTGCAGTTGTTACAATACTATACTTACCTTCCTCGTAAGGCAAATGTTTGACATGTAACAGATAATATGCACTATCCTCTGCATAGCGAATATACTCGCCACCATTACCATCGTTGCCTGTACCTTTATTCTTCTTGGCACAGACCACCAAACTAAGCGTTTGATCCGGTTCAGTAAGCAACGCACTCTGCAACTTTTGGAGAGATTGATACTTTACAACTCCTTTTTCATTCACATTAATTTCCAATTCTTGTACTCGATTATTTTTTTGAACCGGAATCTCCTCAGAAGAATTCTCATCATAAAGCCCTATTTCATAAGAAATCGTTCCATTATCTCCAGCATACTTCTTTTGCGCACCAATATTCGCCATGTTGGAATCTCTTTTGAACAAATATTCTTTATCACTTTCTTCAAACTCTTCCAACGCCCCTCTTGCTTCCGTCACGCGGATAATCTCTGAACGTTCCGTTCCTTTATAATTTTCAGTTTCTTTTACATGCGCAGTGAGTTTCAAAGCGTATCCGCCTTGTTTAATCCATATACACATCGGGTCTTCCTTTTTTTCCGGTAAAGTCACTCCTATTCCGGGCACAGGATAAGTTTGATTTATTCCAAGCGATGCAATATCCTTTAGTATAATCCCGTCATTTTCTTCTTCTGCATTAGCAAACTTCAACTCGTACTCTGCTGCATTATGAAACTCTTCGTTGCCTTCCAACTTATTCTTTACTCTCACATTACGAATGCTAAAACTTCCGCTGTCAATTACAATATCAGTAGGTCTGGAGATATCTTCCGGAACATTTTCATCCTCAAAGAAGAAAATTATCTCAGGCTCTGCCTTTTCAATTTGCGCACTTACAATAGCAAACTTAAGATTGTCTTCATCCCCATTTTCGTAATATGCTATCTCATAGTGATACAATCCTGCATTCGTTGCAGATTGAATCTCTTTATTCCATGCATATTCAGTCTCTTCTCCTACTATTTTGTAACTACGTGGTTCAATCCTAGTGTGATCATAATTGAACAATTCTTGCTCCGTTTTGTTATACACAAGTCCTTTATTCACAACAAAAGGTCCGGATTCAGATTCTCCCGCTCCTGATTCCGCATCACCTTCAGCAGTCACAGCTGCAATATTTTCTTCGGATGCTATTATCTCCCCACATTCCTCCGTGGGGTCTTCGGTTTCAGTTTCTGCCACTGTTTCTTCCGTACTTTCTTCTGAAGTCGCTTCTGCAACAACCTCTTCTTCATCCGTTGCACCTTCCAAATCTTTTGCTATGGTCAGTGGTGCCGGATAAGAACCAAGCATCAACAACAAGGCTAACGCCAGTGCCAAACCTCTTTTCCATACAATGTTAATCTTCTGTTTCTTCATTTCCTACTTTCCTCCCTCTGTTTTGGTCGCACTACGCAAACCTCTATATAAACCACTTCCGAATAAGAAGTAACAATTCCAAATCCAAATAACAACTGACAGAATCACATAATTAATATATGCAGAACCATATCCGTTCCGATATAACATCCATAATCCCCAAACACCTGCGGCTATTAGCATTAGCGTAATTAATAAACTAACAATCTGTCGAATCACCGTGTATTTTTCTTGTTTGCCTCGTTCTTTTCTATATTTCGTCCACTTCAAGAAACTCGCCGCCAGACCAAAATATCCACCAAAAAATCCAATCCAGAACACACTTCCCACTCCAATGGATAACGCTTGGTCATACTCCGGTATCTGTTCAGGCAACGGCATCAACATGAATGAACACGAAAACAGTAGCAGCATAACGCATGATACTATAAAATATATTTTCCATGTTTTATATTTCTTCATTTCTTACCTCATGAGTTCATACATCAAGAACCCACTTCCCCTTTCCTCTCAGGCTTAATTGTATCCCTGTTTTTAATCCCCTGTTTCACAGTTTAACATAAGACTTCATTTGTATGTATATAAATAACCTCTTTGATAATCACAATTGGTTCCGCTTGCGGTCTTGAAACCGATTCAGTTCCGGCATCTGACACCTCTACTCCTAACGGAGCTGTCATGCCTTCTGTGTCTGTCGATACCAGCAACAATTCTGTTTCTTCTGTCGAACATAAATTTACCACATTTTCCTGTAGTAACCCGGTCTCTTCATTCTGCGTTGTCGTCGGTTCTGTAACCGGCTTGTTTCTCTTAATTTCTGCAAATCGTTCGCCCATTTTTTCATTTTTCTTACGCATTCCTGCAATGGTTTTTCTTGCTGTTCTACCTGACAAATCCCCAATGACACGAGGAATTCGAAAACCGACAAACAATGCAATTGCAACTATCAGCATGACAATCGCAAGAACAAATGCGATAGTGGAAATGATATATAATGTATCTGCCATATTTTCTTTTACCTCTCTTTATTCTTATATGCACGACGAATTGCTCCCCTGTAATCTTCATAACAGTCTGCAATTTCCTGCTGAAGTTTCATAGACTGTTCCTTTTGTACAACAAGCCCGTCCGCCTTCTCTGCCACATCATCCAGGATTTCAAGCACTTTTTGCTCTTCTACATTAGCCTGCGCCATACTTCCTCGCTGATCATACAGAAGCATTACGGTGGAATTGTACAACAACAATCGGTCATATGCACCTGCGTCATCCATAATCGCTACTGTCTGCTGAATTGTATTAAGCAAATCTTCATAGTTGCTCTTTGACGGCTCCTCTACAGTAGCCGCACTAAGAATAAATTTTTTATAAAATGAACAGATTTGATAGTAACAATCCGACATCTCTTTGTTATTATATAGTTCCGTCGATTCTGCTTCATAGTTTTCTGTAAAGAAAGGATGTGCTTTCTGTACTCTGGTAGCATAACTATAGGTCCCATCTTCATCCGTATAGTAATTGAAATACATCATACCAATCTTATAATTCAAATTATAATATTCTTCGCCTGAAGCCATCAAAAGTTCTTTATTTGCATTATACAAAGCCAAAAACTCATCGTTTTCTTTCTTAGAAAAAACTCCCTCATCTTCATATGCCTGCAAAATCATGGAATATGGTTCCGTTCTTTCCGGAAATATTTCAATGGCACTTTTATAATTGGCTATTTTATTTTCCAAAGAAGTTGCTGTGGAAGTTGCAATCAAAACATCATAATCATTTAAGTTCATATTTGCTGCAATACGATTGGTAACAATTCCTCCAATCCCAAACAATATCGCCAATGACATTGTAATGATAAACGCAACCAACTTGCGTTTCTGCTTCTTCTTATAGTTGGACGTAATAAGCTCCGGATGTTCTAAATCATAAAGCAACTCCTGACAGGATTGATAACGGTTCTCTGCTGCCGGCTCTACACACTTATCAATAATCTTCTCAATTCCTTCCGAGAGTTCCGGATTCCACATACGAACCGGTGCATAAGCCTCACCGGCTCTGGGATCCACACCGGTTAATAGATGATGCATTGTCATTCCCAGGGCATAAATATCCGATCTCGCATCTGTTTGACTGCTATACTGCTCCGGTGGTGCATAACCTCTTGTTCCCAAAACGGTGGTATCCGCAAGATTCTGTTCTTTATACTCACGCGCAATACCGAAATCAATAATTTTGATATTACCCTCCGGTTTGAGCATTACATTTGCAGGTTTCATATCTCTGTAGATAATAGGCGGTCTTTGAGAATGCAGGTAAGAGAGCGCATCGCAAAGCTGCTTCGCCCAATTAATAACCACCTGCTCCTGCTGTATTCCGTACTCTTTCAGAATCTTGTCAAGAGATTCTCCTTCAATATAGTCCATTACGACATATATTGTGGTTCCATTCTCTATAATATCTACGATTCGGGGCAATGCCGGATGATCCAAACGTTTCATCATGTTAGCTTCTGCCAAAAGGCTGTTTACAATAATCTCGTCATTTGGCCCGCCACCGGTTCTTCGAATTTCTTTTACCGCCCACTGCTTATTCAAATGCGTATCCATTGCCAAATAGACAACAGACATTCCGCCTCTGCCGATTTCTGTCAGTATTTCGTATTTTCCATCTATAATTGTTCCTATTGCGGTCATCTTTGTTCCTCTTTTTATCCTACCTTTATCAAAATCGCAGAAATATTATCCCGTTCCTGTCTTGCTTTGTTTCGTTCAATCAGTTTCAAAACATTCCCGTCCATATCCACAGTGCTTGAATTATTCTCAAAAGAAAGCGTCTCTCGTATTTCGTGCAATGTAATCTCATGTCTAAATCCATCAGAACAAAGTAAATACATTCCCTTTTCATTTTTTCCAAACATGATATCCGGCTCCAAGGTTTCCGAAGCTCCTACGCATTGCAAAAGCATATTGCGTCTTTTATCAATCTTTGCCTGTTCCGGCGTAATTGTCCCTCTTTCCAACTCCCTTGCTATATAGGTCTGATCTTTCGTCAGCTGCTGTGCCTGCTGTCCAATATGGTAAGCTCTGGAATCCCCTACATGCACAAGTATATAGTCATCATTTACAAAAAGAATTCCCGTAAAAGTAGTTCCCATGGTAACAGATAACTTCTTGCTGTAATCTGAAATACGCATATTCAGTTCTTTCAAAAGTAATGACCATTTATATCCTATCACCTGTAAGTCCAGATGCTCCAGTTCATATGGTAATTCTTCCGTAAACCATTGTTCAAATCGTTTAATCACAGTAGCGCTGGCAACTTCTCCTTTGGATAACCCACCCATACCATCGCAAACAATCGCCATAAGAACTTCCGCCTTCGAAGTCATCCCATGTTTCACCAGAAGGCTGTCCTGATTTGTTTCTTTCACGTTTCCTATATCTGTTTTTGCCGTAAACGAAAATCTCACTTTTGCACTTCGTTCCTTTCTCAAAACCTTATTTGATGTACACTACAAATTCTTCATCTGCTAACTTTATATGTTGTCCCGCTGCAAGCGGATATTCACGAGACGGAAGCAAAACTTCACCTTCCAAATACGTACGATTAACAGCTCCCAAATCACATAAGTACCATTCTGCGCCACGCTTGATAATATCAGCATGTATGCGGCTAACACGACCATTATCCAAAACACAGTAATCGCAGGATTTCGGTTCTTTTCCTATACGGATAATCGGTTTATCAATCGAAATCTTCTCTCCTGTTTTGACTCTGTACAAATACGCAGGAGTTGAAAAATCTATTTCCATTGAAGCTTGTAGCAAGGGAGTGGTTTCCTCATTTTCCTCTCTCACTTGTTGTGAAGTCTGCAACAATGTTGTAGTCTCCTCACCACAATCGTTCTCATCTGCAACAGATTGCAACGGCATAGTTGCCTCTTCATAATCTGCATTCACTTCTATAGCCGTTTGCAGTAAAATTGTTGATTCTTCACTTTCATCATTTATCCTTAAATTCGCAGATAGCAATTCTGTTTTTTCATCATTTGCGTTAAATCCATTTTTATAAAAGGTGTGTTTTTTTAATGCGTTTATCACACCGGGAGCTTCATTTTGAATATAACGTTCTATCCAAGCACCATCATACTTTCCGGCATCTTGAAGAAAACTTTTAAAGCGCCGAGCATAATGCATATCCTCTTCTTTCAAAGCTTTTACGGAACAGATTTCTTCTAACAGTGGTACGATATGGTTTTCGCCATATAATTTCGTGGAAACAGGTGCATATACAAACTGAAGCATCCTTGTATTTTGGTTTATGTAGATGTGTTTTTTATCAAATATCACATTAGACAGATTCAATCCGCTTCGGGGGATTAGTCTAATCAATTCCGTAATTTGTGCCATTACATAAAAGAAATCATTTTTACTAATAGGATTTTTCATCCATTCAGCCAAAGATATTCCAGTGGGGCCAAGCAACTCTATTGCATTTGCTTTTCTCTCTTTCAATTTCAACAAACCATTCACACAATTTCGCTGCAATATATCGATTTGCCGCTCGTCAAACTTTTCTTTGAAAGATAATTTAACAACAACCCACATTTGATGTTCTTTTATTTTGCTCTTACATTTTGGCATGAATCTTTCTCCTCTTTCCTTCCACAAAAAAGATCCTTGGTCATTCTTCTTTACGACAAAATATTCCATTCTTATTTTATCACAGATGTAATAGAAAATATATATTTTTTTATTCAATTAGTTCTTTTTTTATATTTTTTTGTTTTTCCGAAATCCACCATATAGTGTTCTTGCGTAAAATATTACTAATTCACTTCTCGACCGAAGTAACATCCGGAAATTGACCCTTGTTTCTAAACATTATTTTTATTATTTGTTCAGATGCCCAATTCTCATACGCTTGATTCGAAATTCTTGAATCATTGACATGTTTCAAAACACTAAACCTTTTTTTAACTTTGTCAAACTCAATTTCACCCATTTGATTTTCATTAGGTCCAAATTGATATATAACCTTCTTCTCATCATCAAACATTTTAATCATTTTCAAATATACTGCCATTATTTTTTCTCCTCATATGGGGCCCATATTCTTCCTGATTCTTCAGTCTTACCATGTGCAGTTCTATAATTATATACATCCCACGCGTACATTTTTCTAATATATCTGTTCATTCCGCCAAAACATCTTCCTTTCATTGTGTTATTATTATAACGGTAACATCTACATCTTTCTTTGTCAACACATTTATTGACTCAACGCTTTTCCGCTCCCATGCTTGCAACCAATCCCGGATTATAGTATTATAAATTTGTTTCACAACATACATATAAAAAGGAGGAACTTACATTGAAATCAATTCAAATTAAATCTCCGGAAACACCCGTCAAAAAAAGAAACTATATAATTGAATGCTTTTTGTGGATGCTCGCCATTTTATTAATTGCTGCCCCGACATTTGTAATCGCCTTATTAAACATGGAAAATAATGAAACGCTTGCCCATATTCTTCTAATTGTGTGCCTTGCTTTCTCATGTTTCCTGTTAATCATGGTTTCTATCCTTGGTGTTGGTCTTCTCAAACAAAAATCCATTGAAACCGCATGGATTCGCAATATGCGCGGTCTTTCCATGCCGGAATTTGCCCAAAAAGCAACGGAAGTTCTCAAAGCTGTTTATTCAGCAGAAACTCCTGAAGAATTGAATGGCTTTACAGAATGCGACCTTTCTTTTCTCTTAGAAGACACCGCAAACTGTACTTCTTGTGAACTGGGCAAATACCGGATTAACAAAATTACTCCCGTTCTTGCTAAACGCTATGTTCACATGGATCAGGCAGTTAAATTATGCGGCGAAACAACAAAATCCTACATCCTTTCTGTTGATTTTGTAAGGGAATCAGACGAATGTGACTGGAAAGTAAATGAAGCAAAAATAGTACCTTTTAAGAACGAAAAAGAAAAGAAGAAGTGGTTTTAAATGTAGAATAGGAGAATCTCTATGAAACGCGAAATCTGGGTTCCAAAGAATACAAAAGAGACAAAATCAAAAAATTCCGTAGCAATTTCACAACTTTTTCTCTGGTTTTTTATCGGCATTTTTTTTATTTGCAGTGCTCTTTTTATGGCACCGCGTTTGAGAATTAACAATCCCGGTTCATTAGTACTTGTTGTTGGCGGCGGTTGTCTCATTTTAATCTTATGTGCATTCGGGTTTATTAAATTATTTACCAAACATCCTTCCCAAAAGAATCCGAACGAAACAGAAACTAATAAAAAGGCAAAATACGGTGATATCAATTTAAAGGCCTATACACTATCTCCCAATACAAATTTTTACGATTTGGAGAGACCTTTAAATTCTGATGAGCTTTTGCAAAACTACTCGCCAATACCTTTGACTAACAGAGAAAAATTCAATCCAATCATACTGGAAAGCGATTGTGAAGAAGATGCTTACGAATTATATTTAACTGTTCAAAAATATACGAAAGAATTTGCCGAAAAATATAAAAACACCCAAATCACGCAGCCGGTTTCATCCGCTACATTAGAAAACAATTACTGCATGAACCTTGAATGCAAACGTTTAGAGCGACTCGGTCTTCAAAAGCGTTATGTACAATTCGCCAATGAATACGGAAACAAACAGGTAATTCGCATTGAGCATGAAATCTATGGTCATTACAAGCTGAGCCGTGTAAAAGAAACCACGCGCAAAGAAATCTGTTATTCACGTGCGAATGGCTCAGAAGTGAAAAGATACGAGGAAAAAACACCTGTTCAATATCATATTTTACGTCCGAAGTCTTTTTATGCCCGCCAGTACATCTGTCCAAACTGCCTGGATATCCAGTCCTTAGATTCAATTGAATCAGGCTGTACAAACTGTCAAACCAAGGTCGCCCCGTCCGAGATTGATTTCAAAGTAATACGTCACGAAGAAAAACTTTCACTTGGTAAACTCGAACCGACCAGCCATAACATTTCTTACGAAAAGCACAATCCGGAATACTCGAGAGATGAATTTTTCTCATCTATTGCAAACAAAATCAAGGCACTTCATTATGCAGATTCATATGCAGAAATTGCCAGTTGGGCCAAGTTTGATACATCCGAAATATTAAAGCAGTGTTCTGATATTTTTGATGTTACATTGAGAAATTTTACTAACTTCAAAGTTTTTGCCGGCTTAGATGCACAGGAAGCAACAGTTTCTCAACAGGTTTCTTTCCTTCGCTTTGATGGACATAATGCAAAAGAAGAGAATCATGTTATAGACATTACCTTGCGCAAAGGATACAAATATACTGTCAAAAATGATTATCGTCTCTCTTCCTGTCCTCACTGCAACAAAGAATATAACTGGTACAGTTCAAAGACTTGTCCTCATTGCAATCAAGCGGCTCCTTACGAAGAATATGACTGGATTGTAACAAATGCAACAATAAGTCCGATTACTTCAAAATAGCAGACTGAGCAGGAAGCGATTTCATCGTAACCGACATATAAATAATTCCGTTAAGGATGAGACATAAAAAAGAAGTGGCTTCAATGCCACTTCTTTCTTTAAATCTACAAATTCATCTTCCTCAATCAGTGATTCATATTGTTTCTGAAAATTTTCCGTATATTCATAATGCCTAATTATTTTTTACCATTTTATACCACTCGCAGACTTCTTAAGTCTATCGACATGTTCCCGTTCTATTACATCACTTGCAATCTCACCATTCGCAAGCTGATCCAAAAGATAACGCGCCAAATTCACAAAATTCTTTTCTATTCTGGTTACACTGCACTTCTTTCCATCGCGAAAAGCTATTGTGATTACATTTCGCTTAAAATATCCAATCTTTACACATACTATTCCTGTAATATCTTGGCAATTATAATTCTTTTTGGAAAGCAAACATCCGATGCTCATCGAATTCCCTGAAATTCGTATTATGCGAATGGAATATATGAAATATACGATTCCGATTAATACAAGAACAAACATAACAATACCTATAGGAATAAAAAGCACCAATGCTGCAAGCACTTCACTTGTTGCGGCACCACTTAGCATCTCAAGTGGTACACTAAATACAGAAAGGATAAAAAAAGGCAACACCGTTGCAATAAAGTAAACAGACAAGCCCACTGATATCCAGTTCGGTCCGACTTTGAAAGTTGCATCCTGCTTATTAACTTTTTTTACTACCAGTTTGCTCCCGCATCCTGCGCAAAAAACATCGCCATTTGTTACAGGTTGACCGCAATTTGAACAAAACATCGTTCTTCTTCCTCTCTCTCCGACTTTAATCCCACGCCTTTATCTCATATCTTCTCAGTAATTCCTTGTTTTCGGCTGATATTGCATTTGGTGAAATCACTCCGCCATCAATCATATCCAGAAAATAACCTGCTGTTTCAAAGAATCCTTTTTCTCCTGTACTTACACGATATTTTTTCTGATCGCCAAAAATCCATTCAATATAGTAAATATATTGATATCTCCACCTGAATTTGCCACAGGTAATACTTATTACATCGGAACAATCATATTCTTTTTTCCCTTTAGATGTTTTGGTCGTAATCATTCTTCCTTTGAAGTATATATATTGACTTCCAATTTTCATACATATAAATCCAAAAAGAATCATCAACAAAATAAATCCTTCCATAAGGATTAATACTACAATACCATATAGACTTATTTGATCTATTATTGCCACGAAAGCAAAAAAACAAGCGAAAACGAACATCGTGAATAAACATAATCCTAGAAAAAGAAAAAAGAGTCTTTTTATGGTTTTACCAAAATTAATTTGGAACTCATGTGTTCTTGCCTTCCTTGGCACGTTCACGGGAGCGTTATCTTCTTTTTTATCTTTCACAGAAATAGTTGCTGATGTTTTCACACTACTCTGCTTTTTCCCGGGCGCAGAACCATATATCAATCGTGCACCGCATTTCGTACAGAATTTTTGTTCATTTTTAATCTCATTTCCGCATTTGGAACAATACATTTTTTATTCTCCCACTATACTAAACATTATTTAAATACTATGTTTTTTAATTACTATTATTCTAATAATAACTGCAGCTGCTTCATTTGTCAATTACAAAAATAGATTTTTATGGTATTTATCGCTCTGTAATGCTGATCTCCAAACAATCAAACCGAAACCTTTTGCCGGACTCCAATCTGCCATAAATCTAACCTCACTAATTTGCCTTTATCTTACCCCTTCTTACTTTTTTTAGCAACGTAAGAGACGTCTTTGATATCTTACAGTTTTCTAATTCATTTGCTTCATACATTTCTATAATATATGAAGCAAATTGTCTGAAACCTTTCATCGTATGACTCAGAATGATATTTTTTCCATGAACTTCCAGCCAGATGTCACAATAGGGAGTACAGTCCCCTCCACCGCCTTTTTCACAATATATTTTGCTAATCTCAGAGATATCAAATCGGTATTTTTTTCCGGTGCGCTTTCTACCATAAATTTCATGTCCTCTTACCGAAAATCTGAACATATACATGGTATATAAAACACCGATACCACCAATTGCGTATAAAACAGCGCAAACAGCCCCATACACATTCATATACTTATCTGCCCAGACAGCAGCGGAAATAAATAATACTTCTGCAACTATAATCAGACTAATTGTAAAAACTTATGTTCCCGTAGAACAGACAACATCTATTTCTTTTTGATTCATCTACTTACCCCTTCCAATATTAGTTGCCAAATTCTTTTCGATAATTGTTTGATATAAAATCCAAATCCATTCTGTAAATTTGAAAACTTTGGCTTTTTCTACATTTTTTTATTACAGACGATACTGTATTTTCATTTTATTTCTTTTGATTATTACCTTTATTCGGCTTTCTTTTATTTGGTTTTCCCAAATATCTTACAAGCTCTTGATAGCCTACCATAGCAGAATCAATTCCGATTTCCAAATCAGCAGTTTCTATCGTTAGAATCGTTCTTGCGCAGGACCGATATGTCGCTCTGTAATGCTGATATCTCGTATTGACTATTTCAGATTTATTATTTCTAATGCAACAAAGGTAATCACAAGCAGTACAAAATCACTCTTTTTATTTGCAACCTTAAACTGCGGAGACAAAGAATTCACCTTTTTATTCGAAGATTGCTTAACGTCTACTTTTTTCTTTTCCTGCCTTTGCTTGTTTTAAAGCCTTCATATCTGCCGAAGAGATACTTTTTTGAGAAATAATTCCTTTTCTTTGCATTTCCATCAGATATTCAACACATTCTTTATATCCTTTCATTGAACCCTGTATCGGAATATTTACATCATCTGTTTCAATTATCAATAATTTCATTTTCCCTGTGCGATGCGTACTATTATAATGCTTAAAAGTAATCCTTCTAATATCCGAACAATCAAACCGAAACCTTTTGCCGGACTCCAATCTGCCATAAATTTCAGTTCCATTAATATGAATCACATAAGAAAACAGACCATACCCGACAAATAACATAAAAACAAACCATATAATACTAAACCAATACCCTCTATTAAGAAGCGGCATTACCACAAGAAAAATCACTTCAGGAATAATAAATCCTAACCCCCAACATATAAAGTCACCGGTTTTGTTGCAAATTTTTATACATACTTTTTCATCACTTAAATACATACTTTTTCCCTTTTTCGTATTTACGTAAAATATTTCCAAAAGAATACTTTCCTCTCATCTTGGGCTTATCATAATCAGCAACACGAAACCCATCTGCAGTTTTCTCATATACAGTAAGCACTTTCTCTGCATAGGTAATAAAAACAACCTCGTTTTCATTCATCTCTAATGCATGAGGATGAGGTATTACAATCGATTTTTTTAAGGTGTCCGGCTCGATATACGCATCGCAAACATCACCGAATAAATCTTTCAACATCTGTCCCGAACGCAGGAACAAAAAGGAATCATCCGATGCCGCTGTGACGATAATCAAACATTCTCCTCGTTCCACATCCACTTTTCCCAAAGGATGTTTGATTAAATACGGATTTCCTTCTTCATCCCGAAAATCATCTAAAATATACCCTGTTGTCGCAATAGAATAATTCTCATGAACAATATGAACATGCCTACCCTCTTCCCAACTTCCGATAGCGACTATCGTTGCCGTATTAACAAACAGATCCGTTCTTTTCAAAAAGGATTTTACGGTATTTTTATTCTGCAACGAGGAAAAAATGATGTTATTCCGATGCTTTAAAATGTATTTTTTCTCTTTTTCTGTACATAAACGCTTCATAAAATTTTTATCAATTTCTTTATTTTGAAATTCCGGTTTTTAACTATTATATTTTGAAAAGTTTTTATACGGATCTCGCAGTTAGTATTATTTTAATACTAACTGCGACTGCGTTATTTGTCAACTAAATAAATACATTTTTTCATTAACGCCCTTTTTTATTTACAATCGCGTAAAGAACTATTATAATCATCTTAAAAAAAAAATACGACAAACCAAAAAGAGGAATATGATATGACTCAAAACGAATTCAATGAAAAATATCAAAACGTCGAATTAGTTGCAATCAAATCTCTTGCCCGCAATACCATCAACAATATCAGCCTGCGCAAGAACACTTGCAATTGCACAGAAGACGATTATGCCATCTATGACTCCGTTCAGCAATACAAAAAAGCGCTGCCCGGATTCTATGAATCGCAGTCTGAAACCGTACTTCCAAATACAGGACTGGAATATGCATATGTACTTAACTTAGAGAAGAAACGTCTTGCTGCACTCGGACTGACCAAACATATAGAAGAATTATCCCCGTCTTTATTTGATGGTTCTTCGTTGGCTCACATCGAACACACTCCTACGGAATACTACAATCTCGACTTGTTTAAAGAGCCAATTCACAAAACGATTACATACAGAAATCAAAATGCGGAAACCGTCATTTGTCAGGATGAGAATTGTGACGTCACCTATCATGTTTTAAGGTCAAGATCACTAAGCGAAAAGAAATATATTTGTCCCAATTGCAGTTTAAAACAGACCGTTACATATATGACTGAAGGGTGTCATGATTGTCATACAACATGTGAACCTTTGTGGGTGGATAATAAAATAATTCAGTCTACGGGAAACAATTTCCGTTTACTGAAAAATACACTTTTCAAAAAAATAATAATTATTTTAATTGTCTATGCCATAATAGTAATTTCAAGGAGCTTTTTGCAAGTATATTTGCCTCACAATCTCATTACCTTTTTACTAATATTCTATCCTTTGATTGCAGGCTCCATAATTGTATATAAGCTTTATGCCCAAGAATATCGTTTTATCTCGGACGTATTAAGAAAAAAAACATTTGTCAATTCATATGAACCTAATAATATTCACTTCCCCCAAAACGAGTTTCTATCCTCAACGGGAAGTAAAATCAAAGCACTGCTCTACGCAAACAAACCGGAAGATATTGCAAGCTTCTGCAAATGCGACTTGACCGATATCATCGGAAAATATTCCGATGCCTTCGATTTCGAACTCGGCAAATATAATGATTTAAAAGTCTCTGCCGACTTATCCATTCAATATGCCTCCCTTTCGCAGGGAGTGAAATTCTTGCGCTATGACGGAGAACAAGTCGTGGAGGATGCTGTAATCGTAGAAATCAATCTGAAAAAAAAGAAAGAATATTATCCGAAAAGCGATTATCTTTTTTCCACATGTCCTGCTTGTAAAAAAACATATAACTGGTTTAATTCCCCCTCCTGCCCGCACTGTGGCGAAGCACCCAACTACGAATATTATGACTGGGTTGTGACCGAAGTAAATACACAACCTATCAGTAGCAAAAAAGAAATGAAGAAGTGGTTTTAAGCCACTTCTTCCTTCTTATGTTATTCCAAATCCAAAATCCATGCCATTACAAACCAAATAGGAAAGATAAACATATGATAATTGAATAGTCTGTTTTTCCATTTGTCCTTCATCACTTTATTATTTCCGAAAAATTCATCAATCGCATAATAACATATCAAATATTCCGTTATGAACGCAATGATAAATATTGCCAACGAAAGCAAAAAAACTTCTATCCCGACAACATGAAACAATGTTAAAACGCCCAGCACGAGCGATACCAAAAACAAAAGCAATGGAATCCACCCCAGGAAAAAATTCAGGATTCCATATCCTGTCCCTTCCCAAATAATCATTTCTTCTTCCTCCGTATTATATATCTGTCTTCCGGAAATTTCACTTCAAGAAAACATTTTCCGACAGCAATGGGCAAAACAAATAAATTTCCCCTTGAAACATGCTTACTCCAACGCTCTATTTCTTCAGCATCCATTTCTTCATTGTCATGAAGCATCTTTTTGCAAATATGGCATGTGATCTGTAACGTTATCACAAAAGCAACTAAAACCGCCACAAGCCATCCCATTTTCAAATCTCCGTCCGCAACCTTTGATGCAACAATAACTGACGCAATCAAAAACAGAAGAGGACTGAACCCAATAATGAAATAGGAAATCGCCTGATTCAAAGAACCTATCATTACAGCCAACAAATCTTTCATCTTCCTTATTCCTCCCTTTTCTCAATTCTAACATGATTTCTTTTTTTTTGTCTATCAGAAGTCAAAATTATTTACAAATTTCATCATATTTTTTATAATAAAAGTATTGAAACTTAACTGAACGAATCATTTAAAGAGGTAAACCATGTTCAACACAAACAAAAAATCCGTATATTTGGATGTATATTATGTATACGGAAATACACACAAAAGACATCGTTGCACTGACAAAGACTTTGACGTCTATAATGCCGTACAGGATTATCAACAGGAACTTACTGCGTTTTTTTCTTCTCCGGATGAAGGAGCTTCTCTGAAGCATGCAGACGAAAATCATTTTCTCGCCCTTCTTTTAGAGAAAAAACGTCTCTCGGCACTCGGAATCCGCAAAATCTACAAGGCTTGGCGCGCACTCATTTTCCGCAAGAATTCCGCCGCGTCAATCGAGTATGAAACTATGAACGGAAGCAATTTCAGCCGTTTCACGGAAACAGTGCAGAAGGAGATTGTTTATTTCCGCAAGGATTCTTCCACGCTTTCTGAGCTTGAACAGGAGGCAAACGAATCCTACCATATCCGTCTTGAGCCGCGTCAGGATGAGCCGGCTGTTGTGAAAGTATTGCAACATAGCGAGCCGGTGTACTCCGTGAAAACGCATCCGCTTACTCCCAAGATCAAATTTTGGCGTTTATTGTGGTTCATAATTTCTATCCCGGTCATTTTGAACCTGATTCTTTTATTTACGCAGCATTACCTGCTTTTTATCCTTTTAGGACTTCCGCTTACCCTTGCAGCGGCAATCATATATATCAACCTCTGTATCAAAGAATTCCGATTCAGGCGAGATAGTCAAAAGCCAAATCCCTATTCTGTAATTGCTCCGGAGGTCTCTGAGGAAGAATTTCTGGCTGTTACCGGAAACGTCCTCACCGCACTTCACTACGCAAGCAGCACCGATGATGTAGCAAGGTTCGTCCGTTGTAATATCGATCCTTTTATTGCTAAATGCCAAAATATCTTTGATTGTGAGCTGGGAAAATATCTCTTCCTTTCATGCACCGCAGAGGAATCCCGCCAAAAAGTTACTTATCAGCGAAGTGCAACCTTTTACCGTTATATCAATAACGAAGCAGCCGCAGATACGCATCTTGTCGAAGTCACGTTTGAAAAAACACGCGATCACGATTGGATTATCACAGACATACAAATAATTCCTTTTCAGGATGAAAAAGAAAAGAAGAAGTGGTTTTAAATATAGAATAGGCGAATCTCTATGAAACGCGAAATCCGGGTTCCAAAGAATATAAAAGAGACAAAATCAAAAAATTATGCTTTTGCCTATATCTGCAAATTTCACAATACTGCAAAAATGGGAGATGACCTGTAGTAGCCACGGTTCATCTCCCATTATGTGTATTTATTTAGGTATTACGAGGGCTTTTCATCCCCCTTATACCCCCTGGTGAGTGCCATTGTAACATGGACGTTTGAGGATCGTCAAGGGAATCTTTGACAGCTTGTTGTCTCTATTTTTTGCTCTCTTCTATCATTAAGTTAATGCCATTAAAAAAGGCATCTCTAACAATTTCCGTATAATTCTTGTAACCGGGATTATTTTTCATGAGTAAATCCACTACTTCTTTAAGTTTTCCATCCACAATAATTGTTATTCCCTGTACTTTCTCACCTGTTTTATCATTCTCAAATTCCTCATTGAGAATTGTAACTGTATTATTATCCATACCTATTCTCCTATCAAACTTCGACCATTTTCATCAATCCAATATCTCTGATTTTGAGGTATATCCGCTGCAAAATCTTGGTATTTCCCCTTCCAACCATCTGGAACAAAATCCTCAAAAGATTCTGGTTCTGCATAATACGATGTTAATACCTTATTTTCAAAATCTATTATGATTGATGGATTGTATGCTAATTTATCATTGTAATTTGATTCATTCATTAGCATTTTTTTAATTCTTCAGTTGCTATTTTATACTCTTTTATATTATCTAAAAAAGGGATTGAGTCAATTCATTAACTACTTTTATACCAATTCTTTCATTTCAATCACATTTTTTCATTGATACCACCTCGCTTCTACTTTAGGAATATAGACTTGATTGCCACCTCCATGCAATGTCCTTATCACATTTCCAAGACTATCATATATATTTTGTGGTGCAGCTATACCTTCATAAATTGGGACTGTAAAAAAGTCCCATAACAAACTGCCCGGGCGATACCAAAAGGTAACGTCAGGGCAGTTTCTGTTTTATGTACTGATATTATTCAAAATCTAATGCAAAAATCGGATGATCATAGAAATCTCTCTCAATGAAATACTCACATTCAACCGGACAATCTTCAGGTCCAATCAAAAAGCGCTCACTGTCAGTAATAAATTCTCTATTTTTTAGTACGTCCAGATACTCTTCCAGACAGTAATAGTGCCCCAGACTGTCTCCCACCGGAATTCCACCGGGCAAAACAATAGAACAATATTCCTCATGATAACACACATACATCTTTACAATCGCACCGCTTGCGTTGTTTATATTCAGATTCATTACGTGCCCGGATTTTCTGTTTCTAAAAGTATAATAAGTAGTATTCTTATATTCGTTATAGTCCTCTTCAATCACTTCCCATTCGTCACTCCCGAAGAAATCCTCTTGCTTCAACGGAAGCTTATAGTACTTTCCTTCCATCCAAATCCTGTCGGAATTCACAGGTTCATCAAAAACCTCCAACGGTGCTCCGTTCTTCTCAGCAAAAAATTCCTTTTCCTTCTCTTTGTCATAGTAAATGGTATCATACTCGATAATTTTCGAAGTCACATAATCCTCATGCCCGACTATAAAACACACAAAACTCGTAGGCTCTATCCACGAAGAAGGTTCATCCGTGGCATCAGCAGTATGATACGAAGCGTAATACAAATTCTCCGGATACTGTTCCTGCGTAACACATGTATTGAAAAAGGAGAAACGACCGATTGCACGAATGTTGTCCCCCATTTCAACAGTCTTTAATTTTTCACATTCCATAAAAAGGAAATCCGGAACCAAATCAATATTCTCAGGCAATTGAACCGTTTCCAACTCACCGCAATAAGCAAACGTTCCAACCCCTAATTTCTTTAATGAATCCGGCATTGTGACCTTTTCAAGCTTCTTGCAATCAAAAAAACACATATCGCCGACACAAGTAACGCCTTCCGGAATTGTAAATTCCTTTATATTTGTATACATAAACGCCATTCTTCCGATTACTGTATTCTCCGGAGGGGCATCCCAATAGACTTTCCGCAATGAATAGTATTTCGCGAATGCGTTACTCGAAATATAGTTCAGCGTATTCGGAAGTCTTACGGCAACAATTTTATCATTTCCCAAAAAGAGTAGTTCTCCATGTATTCTTTCAATGCCGTCCTCTATATATAGAACTCTTGCATCCGGCCAACTTCCCTCGGGCAACTTAAACTCTGTTATTTGCTCCCCCTGATATTCCGCCGGGATACGAATCACCCACGCAGTGCTGTTTTCCACGCTTATTACCCCATCTGACACCTCAAATTGCGTATTGAAAAATTTCAAATAAACGAAAATTGCCAATACGAAACATAAGATAATAAACGATGTAATCAAATGAATCGTTCTGCCGATTTTTACTTTTTTATTATATACCGAAAGGGACGCAACAATCTCTTCTCTTGTAATCTTATTTTCCATCCATTTGTACTCCTTAATATAACAACGAAATATTTGTAATCAGATAAACCAAAACAATTTCAATCATTGCAAAAAAAACAACCGGTAGCTTTGAAGGCTTTCCTTCCTGTCGCAAGCTTTCATCCAACTCTTTCATATATTCAGGTGGTCTTCGAAGCAACTTTCTCCTTTTTAGCACGCGGTAAATATGCAACCGGTATGTACTAATTGAGAATGTACCGCAAATCAACCACACAATGATGCCCGCCACAACTGCTATCGGAAGTGAAAACTGCAGAATTACCGCGTATGTCAATAAAATAATCGCATTAAAAAAAGCAGCCCATCCATACATTCCTTTGCTCACATACCAAAATGGTGAAAATAGCAATGCCGGCTTGTAAAGCGAAAACATATCTTCCTCTCCATTTTCCATACGCACAACAATATCATTCAAAGGAATATACTCTTTCTGAAAATTTTCTTCATTTACATTTTCAAGATTCGCATAATTATATACGTCCCACGCATACATATCTCCAATATATCTGTTCATTTCCGCCAATCCTCCTTTTTCCCAACATAAAATAATTTCAAAACATCTTTAATTCATTTTTATCAAATAACTTTACTTATATTTATTATCTTACCTATAAAATCATTCCATTTAAGAAAGAAGTGGTATGATGAATGCCACTTCTTCTTACTATTTCTGATATTCCATATACGTTTTACACCAGCTTCGTGCCGCAGAACGGGCAATATCTGGTTCCATCCGGTGCTCCGTGACAAGCCGGGCATTTCGTGGGATACTTTTCAAGTTCTTCTTTAGAAAGACCTTCCGCGTTCATGAGTGCACGGCCTAATTCCTCTGTATAGCCGGGCATATTTCTGTTCATGGCGTGGAACGCTTCTTCCTGTTTCTTGCGCAATTCTGCCTCGCGCGCCTCCTGTTCTGCGCGAAGCTTCGCTGCACGCTCGTCCATTTCCGCCTGACGTTCTGCTGCCTTACGGTCTAAGTAATCCTGATGCTTCTCCTCTACCACCTGACCAACGGACATCATTATCGCAGAGCCGATTGCAGAACCGATTGCACTTCCCATAGCATTTCCGAAACTGTTTCCGCCGCAGCTATGATGATGTGAATTGTGCGAAAATAAACTTTTGGCAACACCGTTTGCAAGTTTCAAAGCAGAATGATTGGTATCTCTGCGTCCTGTATTATGTATGGAAGGCATGGAAGGTGGTGGCGGCATAAAAGCACCTGAACCAAACAGACCTGCCTGTGCTCCTTTTGAAATACCGCTTACTGCACCACGTGCGACCCCTTTCGCAAATGCTTTTCCGGTTCTTTTTAACATAGACTTGTCTCTCCTTCTTAAAGATTTATTCTATTTATTCGCTATAAAACAACTGTTTAGAACTCTTTGATATTTCTTGATTTTCATTTTAACATTCTTTTTGCTTACATGCAAGAAACTCAAATAAACATTCAACAACTAAAAAAGAAACTTAAATAACAAACTGATAATTTAAGTTTCTTTCGATTTATTTAACATTATTTCAAAATAAAATCAAATTCCGACTTCAGTTCTCATTTTTTATGAAGCACTTTATCTCTGCTCTAAAATGGCCTAACCTGAATCACAACATTATTTCACAAAGGTTCTCGGAAATCCGTATTCCATCTGCAAAGTCAGCTCATTGCCTGTTATGGTATAGTAATAATCGTATGTTATACCATACTCGTTTTCTATGCAGACAACCGTTTTATTTATCTCATCGATGGTATAGGTGCCTTCCATATTTAAATCTCCGGGCAGGTCATCTTCTTTGAACGTACCGTCAGACTTGAATGTTATGGAGCCTTGTTCATTGCCGACTCCTTGCCATGTGCCCACAAGCTCATTGGCAGGCTCTTCAAAAGCTGTTTCTCCCGAATCCGCAGAACAGTTAATGAAAAACAGGCTTGTGAGAATTGCAACCATAATTATTGCTATTTTTTTCATTTAGAATTCCTCCGTAAAATATCTGATTTATTGAAATATGCTATGAAATCGTATCTTATTTTGTACATCTTTCCCATCTCAATAATCCATAGTTCTAAAGTATTATTATTTCCGGCACAGTACAAATCGTGCCGTGGAATGCTTTATTTACTAATTTCTTTGTTCAATATAGATAAAAAACAAGACTATTGTCTCAAGCGTATTTAGGTTTTGAAATATTGCCTATGGAGTTCATTTCCGGGAAAGTTTTTTATACTGAAATTCGGATTACTGTACCGTAATATAATACTTCATTTCCAAATCAGACCCATCTGTTGTCCGAACGTCTATGGTATATTCCCCTAACCCGCAACAAGTAAATATCGCCCGGCTCCAGTAATTCCTTTCAATAAATAACAACTTATTTCCACTAGGAATGAACATAACCTGCTCCTTAAAGGTATCTCCTGAAATATCCATATCTGCAGTAAATCCGACCTGAACATCTCCGCCCAAATTTACTGTAATTTTATTGTTTATATAATCCATTCTTTCAATGAGACCCACACAACGGATTTCCATTACCGTTGTTGCACTTCCGTCAAGGCTGCTTACCCGGATTCTTGCCGTTCCGCTGCTCTTTAAGGCGGTAACGACTCCTTTCTTTGTCACACTTACCAGTTCCGGATCCAGACTTTCCCATTTAA
>SVFH01000047.1 GCA_015056945.1 Lachnospiraceae bacterium
CTCAATCCTTTATATATCTAAAATAGGAGAATGGTTATGATTGAATTTATTTGCTATCCAAAATGTACGACTTGTCAGAAGGCGAAAAAGTGGCTTGTTGACAACAAAATAGAATACAAGCTTCGTGACATAAAGGAAGAGAATCCTAGTTTTGAGGAATTGACTGCTTGGCATAAGATGAGTGGACTTCCACTCAAGAAATTATTTAACACATCCGGGCTTTTGTATAAGTCAATGGAACTCAAGGACAAGCTTCCTGGTATGTCTGAAGAAGAACAATTAAAGCTTCTTGCAACTGACGGAATGCTTGTAAAGCGACCTCTTGTGATTGGTAAAGATTTTGTTTTGGTTGGATTCAAGGAAAGTGAATGGAGCGAAAAGTTATGAGAAAGAATTTTGGAGCGAAGTCTATTTTATATCCGATGCCAGTGCTGATTATCGGTACATATGACGAAAATGGAAAAACGAATGCAATGAATGCTGCGTGGGGCGGCATCAGTGAAGATACACAGATTTCTATTTGTGTTGATGATGGACACAAGACTGCAAAGAATGTGGTTAAGACTGGTGCGTTTACTGTAAGCATTGCAGATGCAGAAAATGTTGTTGCCTGTGACTATGTAGGCATAGTTTCTGGCAACAAAGAGCCTGATAAAATAGAAAAAGCAGGATGGCATGTAACAAAGAGTGAATTTGTAGATGCTCCGCTTTTTGATGAACTGCCTATGGCACTTGAGTGTAAGCTCATAAGCTACGATGAAGAAACTTGCAGGCTTGTTGGCGAAATTGTAAATGTCTGTGCAGACGAAAGAATTCTTGATGAAAACGGTAAAATCGATTTAAATAAATTCAGTCCTATCACCTATGATCCGGTGCATCATACTTATTGTAGGATAGGTGATGTGGTAGGTAAGGCGTTTAGTGATGGATTGAAGTTGAAGTAATTAAAATGCCCAAGAGGTGAATATATGGGAATTTTTGATTTTATGTTTAAAAAGGAAAATCCTGTGAAACAAGGAGAATCTAACAAGGTATATAGAAATTATAATAAAGGATGCTCGGGAACGGGGAAAATTTATTTAAATGTTCCATACTCCGAAAAGGATCAGGTTAAAGAATTAGGAGCTCGTTGGGATCCTGATATTAAGAAATGGTATTATAAAGGGTTGGTACGTGATTATATAAAGTTCGCAAAATGGATATCAGAGGATAAAGAAATAACAATAGCCTTTGAACATATATACATAGTTGAAAGAATAAGAACATGTTATAAATGCGGCAAACAGACTCGAGTAATCGGGTTAGCTTTGGGCGAACATATGATTATGTATCAAGATGATGGAACATACAAATGTGATTATTTTGAAGATGTATATGAAATTCCTAGTTTATATGTAACCTGGGAACTCTGTGAAAGAGATATTCCTCCTGCGTTGCTTGAATATCTAAAATCTAATTACAATGTTCATATCGGAAAATCAAGAATTGGGGGCACATATTTTGCAAATCACTGCGAATATTGTGATGCCATACAAGGTTCTAACTATCTAATGGAAGAAGATATAGAACTTGCCAATCAAACCGATAAAGATGTGGAAGAACTAAAGAAATATACAATATACGATATTGGGATTGAAGAAGACATAGTTCTTAATTGGGTCGGTGGATATTCCGGTTATGAATATGTATATTGGAAATATGGACAGGTTAAAGATTTAAAATTACCGCAAAGCAAATATGAAGATGTAATTACTTACAAAGAGTTATATAATTTATGATTCCTTCGTTGACTTCCATCATTTTCTGTGGTAGTGTTTGTGTTGCCAAAGGGGGTGACACGGATGGCGAAGTACACATTTGAAAGTATTATGTATGGCGAGAAGTACAACATTGAAAGCGATGTATTTATGGCGGCGTACGAACTTGTTAAGCAAGGAGTCAAGCCAACAAACATTCGAGAGCAACTGCGAGAGTTTTATGTAAGAGAAGCAATTAAAACAACAATAAAAATGATAAAAGAGGGCGACTCGATTTCGGATATACCGGAATTTGAGGCGCTCTCTTTGCGTAAGGAGGAAAAATAATGCAAATACTTGAAGAATTCTGGTATGGGAACATCAATCCGGCGGAGAGACCATTCCAAAGGCAAAGGAGATTTGATAAGGCATTCAAGATGCTGACCAAGAATGAAGAAAAGCTTCTTGAATCCTTAAACGAGCAAGAAAAAGAAACATTTGAAAAATTTAAAAGTTGCTACGATGAAATGATACAGACCACAGAATGTCAAACCTTTATAAAAGGATTTAAGCTCGGAGCAAGATTTGTGATGGCATGCTTTGAAAATGACGATGACATATACGATGAATGAAAGGAGCGGGTTTATGAAAAAGAGAATAATATGCACGGCATTAGCAACAACAATGTTGCTATCAACAGCAACGGTATCAGCAGAACCTTGGTGGCTCAGTAAATATCGAGTGACATTTGACAACGAGCTTGGAATCGTGGGAACTGTAACCTTGCAATTCGCTTCAGACGGAGGAAGTTTTATCAGGCCAATTACCAAAAGATATGGCGAGAGAATCAGCCTCGAAAGTTATTTCCCGACAAAATATGGATACACATTCAAAGGATGGTTCACCGATCCGAGAACAAAGCAGAATCAGGTAACAACATTCAAATTTACAAAACCTGACGTGTTATACGCTAAATGGGAGCCGAACCCACAGGAGCCTATAAATTCAAAAGACGAAATCATGGAAAAAGACACCTGCTACCTAACGGATGAGGAGACAAAAATACGAAATGAAATCATAGAAGAGAAAAATAAAGCTTACATAGACGGATTTGGCTATGTAGCACCAAGTAAAACACAGACCATCATCGTAGACTCAGACGGCGACATAAACAAAATGGTCGGCATAATGGAATAAAAAGAAAACAGGTGCAGTGCCAAGCTATACAAGCAAGGTGCTGCACCTGTCTTTTTGTTATTTGCGAGTCGGTTTAACATTTACATCGGGGTTGATGTCACCATCAATAGAGCCGTGTTCTTCTTCAAACTTTTTGATGTTTTCACGAATTAGAACTAACACGTGACTGTTTACGCTACGACCTTCGTAGTCGGCAACATAACCGATTTTATTGAGCATTTCTTCCTCAATTCTTATAGACACACTTTTAATAGCCATAAAATCACCTCATAATAAATATATTATGTATT
>SVFH01000034.1 GCA_015056945.1 Lachnospiraceae bacterium
AAAGGCAAAACGATATAATACGATACAAGATGTGACAGAGCGGACACCCACGAAAACTTTAGTATTCTCAAGGGTTTGCCGAGATTTTCATAACAAAATATAACAGTTATTAAATACCTAAAAATACCTCAAGTGAGAATTCAAAGCTTCACGTGCTTTCTTTTACACACATTATTCCTTTATTATGCTTTTCTTATCTGTCTTCTACAATTCTCTCGATAAAAGAATTGACAAATATTGATATCGTTTTCTCTTCAAACCATCCGCAAATGGGTAATAGTATTATCAACAATAAAATTTTAAGAACTATACTTTTGATACACATTATCACAACCATCAAGCATAATAAATACAACAAAATATATGCTATCAGATTACCTACGAAATACCATATGCCTCTGTCTCTCATTATATTTCTCCAATCAGATTTACCTCAAGTAAAACTTCAAATTCATGCGTGCTTTCAATCTCTCTGTAAGACTGAAATTTGGGCGCGCCTACTCATATCGATTATAACACTACCGATACCCATATATCAAATATGAATTACTTTCTTTGTCATAATCAAAATTAATAGAATATTTTTGCAATATATCAACTATTTTTTTGCTAATATCATGCTGAACCACCTTAGGTTCCAGAAGCCTCCCCAGATACTCATATTCCTCGATATTACCAGAAATTTTAAACCATTCAATCAATGCCTTGTCCATAAAATCGAAATGTTCATCCCCTTTTATTGTCCAATAAAATTCCGGGTCACTTGTATCAAAAATGGTTTTATACATTATCGGAAGATTATCAATTTGATAAAGTAGACACTTGTTGACCATTCTTTTCTACAAGAAACCAACCAAAATGATTCCACCCTTTAACGCAAAAAGCTATATTATTTTTCCACAAAACCTGAAATAACAAAGAACTTTTATCAGTAATTTCTGTATTTTTTGATTGAACAGTTCCACTATGAAAATCTAATGAATTGTATAATTTTTCATATATATCTTGTTGTGACATAGAGTTACCCCCCTTCATCAACTTCAAATCTTCTGTTGCTTTCAATCTCTCCACAAAACTGAAAGTTTAAAAATCATTTGTTTCAGTAAAATTTGCAGTTAACTTTGAAAGCAAATCACCCATTTTAGTTGGGAATAAGTAACAGCCAAATGTTTGCATTTTCTGATTCAGGCTGTGACATATAATAAATCTCTTTGAATTTATATGCTTTGCAAGTCCGTAACCAACTTTATCGGGCAATGCCTTGAACTCATCGGGAACAGGAAGAGGGGAAGCAGATTCTGTTCTGGTAAGAGGCGGATGCATAATGTGAAATGAAATATTATCCTTTGCATACTCAATTCGCAAACATTTTGCTAATGCTTCCAATGCCCCCTTTGTAGAGCTATACGGTGAAATATTCATAAACCCTGTCACACCTACTCCGGAACTTGTAAAAATCACACGTCCTTTTTGCTGTGCTGACATATAGGGAATAACACTTTTTACCAAACGCAATGCACCGAAATAATTGACATCAAAAACATCATTGTATGTGTCTAAATCCGTTTCTTTTTCACTTTCAAACGTACATTTACAGGCATTATGAACAGCTATATCAATCGTATCAAACACTGCAACCGTTTCATCAACTGCCCTCTTTACTTCATCATAATTTCTTAAATCCACCTGATAAAAAATCAGGCTGTCATATTTCGTTTTGAGAGTTGCAAGATTGTCTGTTTCAATATCCAAAACTGATACCTTATTTCCCTCTGCAAGCAACTTTTCTGCCATATAATAACCAATACCTTGATTTGCACCTGTGATAATAATATTATTTGCCATTGTAACCTCCTATTTCTCCAAAAAACATCTTTATATGCTTATATGCATCTATACGGAATGCCTCTTTGCTTTCTTCTGTTAATTCTCCATTAAACAACCATTTCTGTGCATAAAAATAGATTGGAGCATAATACTTAACTGCAAGATATTCGCTGTCACAATTTGCAATCATGCCGACACTTATCAATACAGAAAAAATTTTATTTTGAAAATTAAGTGGCTCATCCATAAGCCAGTGCTGATACAATTTTCTTGCATTTTCATTATTAAACTGCTCAATAAACAGAATTCGCATAACCTTATTGCAGAAATCATTCATAAGATATTGCTCAAAAAAGTAATTGGAAACAGTATGAATACCCTCAGAAAAAGAGTTCTGTCCGTCTGTAAGACCATTTTCAAGTTGAGTCATCATGCCTTTGGCAATTTCAGAAAACTGATTCAGCAATTCATCAAAAATATTCTGCTTGCTTTCAAAATGATAGTAAACAGAACTTTCTTTAATCCCCACGCACTTACAAATATCTCTTATTGAAACTGCAGAATATCCCCTTTGGGAAAATAATTCTAATGAAACATCTAAAATTCTTTCTTTTGTCGAATTCATAAAACGCCTCCACCTAACAACTGTTAGACACATTTTATCTAACAGTTGTTAGATTGTCAATATACAAATATATAACACTATCTATCCCATCAGTGAATACATTTATTTCAACAAAAAACCACTGTAGATTTTACTCTCTACAATGGTTCCTCATCACTTCATAAACTTCAAAATTATTATTGCTACCCCATAATAGATTACAGAAATCAGATTCGTCCATCCACCACCGATAATCATATGTAATCCCTTGGGGAGTTTTCTTGTAAACGGTGAAATTAAAAATAGAATGCCAGGCGAAACAACCATCATCCAACGAGGAAATACAGTCCACTTCAAAACGATAAACATAGCAAGTAACAGAAAACCCATCCCCTGTAATCCAAAAGCAACTGCTTTCTGTACATTCAAATACTTATGAACTTCATCTAAGGCTTCAATATTATCATGTCGACCTATCAATCCAAAATATGCACAATGACTATGGTATGCTCCTCCACATATTATTCCTAAGCAGTTTATTAAAAAACAAACCCATCCCAATATTTGATATTGTTCATTCATAACTAAGACCAAATGATAGTAGCCAATGCAATATAGAAAAGCAGCAACCGGTCCGATTATGCCACCTATATAAAGTCTTGTACGACCCTCAGTTTTCATAATATTAATAATCGGATTCAAAGTACCATCAGCAACATAATCATCTTTGCTATAATATAATACCATATCCCCAATAAACATGAGGATTGCTCCACTTAAACCTATTAACAAAATGGTATTTAACATCTTTTACACCTCTTCCGTTTTTCTCAACAGCTTTATCCACTTCTTTTGCCTATGCTTATAGAAGCAAACCGCCCACAAATATACAAGCACAGTCTTCCACCCGGCATCAATTTTTACGACATCTGTATATCTGGTAGTATTCTCATCAAGTTTTTCCAATGTAATCTCATGATTCCAGACTGCCACATGTTTATTCGTTTCGCTCGTCAGTATGCCTTCCTCTAATCCGAACCTTATTACCTTGATTGCATGCACCCCAAAGGGAATCCATCCAAATAGTTTAAATTTAAAAGAAGATACTGTACCAGCACTCCATACCAGTTGGTTATCACCATTCACCGGTTCAAAAGTTGCAAACGGATAAGCAATATACTGTAAGGTTTTCAACTTTTGTAGTTTTCGATATATCTCCTGTTCTGTAGCAGGAAATACTGAACTTTTTCTTACTGTCATCATTTTAAGTGCGCCTCCTATTTATAAAATACAAAAACCCAAGTACAGTGCAAAACTATACTTGGGTATATATATCAGGAATATAGACTTCATGCATAGTTTTACTATACATGAGTCTCGCAATTTAAAACAAGCCAGACCAAAAGGTCAGTATGTTGACTTGCTACGATATACGCTTGCTACTCCCTCATGGGATTTTATTGATGATATTTTACCATTAAGCCTAATTACTGTCAAATGGTTTTACATCTGTGCGTAAAATTTAACTAATACGTTTCTTTTAACTCTTAGGAAAGCTGAAATTTACGTGCTCTTAATTCAAAATAAATTCATCAATCAAATTAATATATCCCTCCGGATTAAACATAATAGCCAAATGCCCTCCCTCAACTTCATGAATAACGGTAGGTTCACTCATCATATTGCACAGAGCCTCCTTTATATCGTCTGTAAAAGTTTTATCATCCACCGGTTCAATGATTAGAACTTTTCCCTTAAGATATTCATAGTCTTCTTTCTTGTATAAGCCAAAATGGTTTCTTAAATCTCCGAGCAACTGTGTCATATGAACAAAATGCCCTTTACTCATTTCCGGCTTTAAAATCTGAATCAACTCTTTTATCGTTTTATATGCTTTCTTGTCTCCTTGCAGATGTTTCTTAAACATCATAGGAAACATTGCCATAGCAATGCCCATAGGAAGCCTTTTATATTTCTTGACTCTCTTGGCCTCTTTCTCCTCATTGATCATATTCACAATACATTTCATACCTTCAAATTTCAGTTCTGTTGAAAAAGAAGCAGTTGAAGTTAATAAAAGTCCACTTACAACATCCGAATGCTTTTTCGCAATAATCTGTGCCAACAGTCCACCATAAGATTGTCCCCAGAAATAAACATTCTCCGCTTTCAAATATCTAATCAAGGCTGCAATGGCATCTGCTGTTTCATTGTTATCTTTACAAAATAAAGGATATGGTATTGTAATAAGTGAATACTTATCCATAAGGCTTCTCAAAAACAGAAAAAAACCATCTGCAAGACCGGAGCCTCCTGCTAACACAACAATGGTTGCCCTAGCATCTTCTTTTTTGTAATATCTATACTTCATTTCATTACCATTCAGCTTATAAACTTGAAATGGTGCAACTTTGTTATAATATGCCCATTCCTCCTGCACGTTTACTTCCGATAAATTCATAATCTGCACCTCCTGTCCTTCTCTATCTCTCAATCTCTGACCCTGTCGATAAGTAATTCATCTTATCACCCATAACCGCTTTCATTCGCTTATATGCCTTGGGATCGGTACAATGACAGGTATAATAAATGCTGTCTTTTTGTTTTAGTGAAGCCACTACACTGTCAATTATTTCATCACTTTCATATTTTCTTGTCGGTGGATTATATAGATGAAATCCACCAACCACCATATCCATTTTATCCGCAACAATCTGTTCTGCCCTCTGTATAAATTATCTGCTTATGATTAAGCAATGTTTTGTCCAATCCTACATTGAACGGAAAATGATACATATTTCGCAATTTGTGCCATGCTCCAAGGAGTAGCTTATGTATTTTGAAGGAATTGAAAAAAATCAAACAAGACTTTGGATTATTAACAGCCTATTAGAACTACTGGGACGAAAGGAATATCACGCCATTCTTCTCATGCCCGAATACCAATCGGAATTACTCCCTGATGCTTTCTGTTTTCGAAATCAAAATCCACAATTTTGACTTCAACCTGAAAAGCATTCAGCATATTTTCTTCATTAACAATACTTTTCACATCACCAAATTTAGAATTCCCACTATAATCAAGAACTAATGCCTTATCTGCAATTTTAAGAGCATGCGCCGGATAATGCGTATTCACAACAGCTCCTATTCCTTCCTCTTGCGAAAGGCGTTGAATGGTATCCAACACAATCAACTGATTCTTGAAATCCAAGTTGGATTCCGGTTCATCCAATACAAGTAACTTCGGATTCGCACTTAACGCTCTTGCTATTAGCACCATCTGCAACTCGCCGCCACTCATGCAACTGCACTGTTTATTCGCTAACTTCGTAATACCCACGCGTTCCATAGCTTCATCAGCCGCTTCATAATCTATGAAGCCAGGCTGTGCAAAAATTCCAAGTCCGGTAGAACGTCCCATCAAAACCATTTCTCTCGCCGTATACGACAAAGCAGTTCCTTTAGACTGTGGTACATAGGCTATTTGTCTCCAAATTTCTGTATTGCTTAACTGTCGAAGTGTTTTCCCATTAATAAAAGTATCTCCCTGCTTCCATTTTAGCAGCCCCATCATACAACGTAAAAGTGTCGTTTTCCCAACACCATTAGGACCTAAAACAGTCATCACTTCACTATCTTTCAAAGAAAAATTGATATAGCTTAATATCTGACGGTCTTCATAATCGAAGCATCCACCCTTTACCGAAAAAATCATAGTCTGGCACCTCCTGTTTTTCGAAGAAGCAACACAAAAAAAGGTGCACCGATAAGTGCTGTCAGAATAGACACCGGAATTTCTGCAGAAATTGAAGCTCTTGCCACAGTATCTATTATTATCATAAATGTTGCTCCCATACCAATTCCTGCCGGAATCAGTTTTTTATTATCACTCCCATAAATCATTCTTGCAGCATGCGGAACCAACAGGCCAACCCAGCCGACCTGACCGCACATTGAAACACAGGATGCGGTAACCATTGTTGCCGCAATCATGACCAGTACGCGTATTTTTTTCACATCAACACCCAACGACTTCGCCTCATCCTCATTTAAGGATAATATATTTAATCGCCAACGCAGCGTAAATAAAATAACAATACCAATCACAATAAAAGGTGCTCCTATAAGCAGACCGGATACAGTTGCCCTTGACATACTTCCCATTAGCCAGTAGGTAATTGCCGGCAACTTTTCTTCCGTATCTGCTGTATACTTAACCAAAGAGACCAATGCTTGAAAAATGGACGATACCACCATGCCGGATAACACTACCATAATGATGCTGCTTTTACCGTTTAACTTGCTCACAAGACACGTAATCAACAAAGAAAGCAATCCGAATATCAGCGCAGAAAACTGGACAATTACCGAATTATGGCTAAACAGCAAAGCCAGCACGGCCCCAAAAGATGCTCCGGTTGCGACACCTAATGTATCAGGTGTCGCCAACGGATTGCTAAACAATGCCTGAAAAGAAGTTCCGGCAACAGCAAGCCCTGCCCCAACAAAAAGCGCAAGAATGATTCTCGGTAGCCTGACTTTGAACAATACAGACTGTACTGTCGGATCAACTTCTCTTCCCATCATTCCATCGATAATCGTTTCTAACGTTTCAAATACAGTCATTTCATAGCGACCAACGCCAAGACAGATAATCGCAGCAACAAACGGTGTGATTACGAAGAAAATAGTTAAAAATGTAACATATTCTTTTTTCATTCTCATGCACCTGCCGCTTCGCGTGAAGGATTAATAATTTGAATAATATCATCATCGGTAAGCTCTATATTATAGAATTCCTTATAATACGCTTTCATTTCTTGCTCCATATCAATATCATCAAAAAGCTCCGGATATGTTGTTTTAGCCATCCAAAGTAACATCAACGGAGTATCTGACGAAGGCGGATACCAGCGATATACCCCCAAAGGGCACTTATATACTGCATTTTCCTGCACTGCTCTCACTGTACTCCAATCATGCCCTTCAAAAGCAGTATTATTGTATAAATCTTCCGCAAGATAAGGAACAAAATTTGTAATATATATCATATCCGGATCCCATTCATAAATCTGCTCCATATTTATTTCCAGACTCTTGGCATCACTTTCTCCTGCAACATTTATACCTCCGACTGCCTCGCACCAATACTGGCCGAAGTGGTTTGCACCGGAAGTATGAATACTTCCATCACTATAATTGTATAAAAACAGAATTCTTTTTCTCTCGCTCTCACTTATTTTTTCAACACGTTCTGCAATCATCTGATACACTTCCTGTCCGTATTCAGATATACCTTTCGCTTTATCTTCTTCCTGAAATACTTCTCCAAGCAAAGTAACCCAGCCTTCAAATGTCTTAACCGAATCGCATCCCCATTGACTTGTAGATACACCTATAACAGTAAGCCCCGCTGCAACAAGCTGATTGTACTCATCTTCTTTACTGGTATTACAAAATACAACATCCGGATTCATCGAAAGAAGTTCCTCTATATTAACCTCACCTCCGGCCATAAAATCTGTCGGAACATCTTTTACTTCAGGCATTATCTGTGCAAGCAGCGAATTTTCAGCAGCAGCTTTCGAAGACGGACTCATTCCAATCAAGCGTTCTGCCGAACCGGCAAACATACAATAAACTGCCGGCATGGGGGTAATAGAAGTTGTAACAATCGTCTCAATATTATTCGGAACCTCTACCTCATTTCCAAAATGATCCACTACAATATGCGTTCCTTCATCAACCGTTGCCTCCGTCTCAATATCCTTATCTTTTTCCATCTCTTCTTTCGCTTCTTCCCTGATTTCGGAATAACTCATCTCAGATTGTTCATTATTTGTTGTACACCCTGACAGCATCAACATAACTAAAACAATACCCATCATAATTGACAATACTTTGCTCATTGTTTTTTCTCCTCTTCTTTCCATTCTCTTATTAATTACTCTTATATTTTTTCCACCATTTATTGAAATGCTCCCCCATCAAAAGAGGAGTTTCCTCCGCACATATTTTACTTGAAACCGCATACAAAGCATTTTCCGCAAAAGTTGCAAAATTATCTTCTTTCATAAGTTGTTTCATAAATGGATCCGCTATAATGATTTTATAGTTTCCGGAATTCATTTCTTCGATAATATCCTTTTCGCATTCAAGTAAAACATCCTGTTTTGAAGATAAGTTTTCTTCTTTCCCAAAAATGCAACCAACTACTACACTTCTCTCTCCGTATTCCGTCTCAAGAGCTTCACGAATCGAATTGGATTGTACCTGTTCACCAATAATCAGTATTTTTTTCTCGGACTCCTCATATGTATCTCCTTTCCATATTTTATTTCTTCCTGTCTCCATAACATTACGGATTTCGTCCATGTATTCTTCTTCTCGCACTTTTCCAAAAGGAAGTCCGCACAAATAAGGGATGCCATATTCTTGATACATATATTCGGCAATCAAATATCCTGCTCTTGAGACTGCAAGATTAATCTGTGCCCTTCCTGCCATACGCAGGGCTTCCATGTCATATCCCATCGAAAGGCATGCAATTACCTCATAACCTCTATCTTCTATTATTCCTTTTAGAGACTCCAAATTACCGCCTTTGCCGAAATCAAGTGGATTTGCCCCTAAAATATTCAAGCTGCTGGGAATTGTTATACCTTTGGATGTAAACTTCTTCAGTAAGGCAATTGTTGCAAGAGTGACCCCTTTGTCATAATATGCCGTGCCTGTTGTATCAAACCCAAGAGCCGGAATCCCGCTTCGCGCCTGCAATTCTTCTGCAATTCCTACCATATCACTTCCTATTACCATTGGTACCGGACTTCCCACAACTGCCATCAAATCAGGTTTTATATCTTTTGCAGCATTTAACATCTTTCCAATCAACTTTTCATCATCTCCAAGAATTGCATCTATTTCCCGTAACCCAGAACAATAAATCGGAGACTTTGAGCCATACCAACGCGGTTCATCATATCCTGTGTAGTTGCCGGTACAACCGGATGCATCATGCATTGCCGTTACTGTATTCAGATCAAACATAACTGATGACACACCGGAATAATCCGGAGCAAACGGAGATAAATACACTGATAACGTTGCCATTTTTACACCACCAATCCATACTCATGTATCATTTTTTCCAAATCTATTTCTTTCTCTTTCGCATGTTCTAACATGTTCATCAAACATCGGATGCCGTAATATCCAAACATTCCTTCATCATCAAACAGATCAACCACATATTTTGAACCTGCGAGATATGCGCCATCCACACCAATCGCAATACTTTCGGGAATTTGATTATCTCTTAATACGCTTTTATGATGAAGTGATTCCACAATTTCAATTTCAGGATAGTTTTCTGCAATCCACTCACAATCATCCCTGTCAATGCTAATGCATTCAGGTGTCTGGATTCGAATAACATAAAATCCATATTCCACCAATGCTCTGGCAAGCCCGAACGGACACTTTGTCGCAGAAGCATCAACAATAATCGGTGTTTTTCCGACTTTTTTCCGAGCTTCCTCGATACTTTCTTCCGCTCGTTCTTTAAACGAAACCAAATCTACTCCTTTCCAATTTATATGTGGCAACTTTAATTCTTCTGCCATTCTCATATAATCGTTCTCTATCTTCTCCAGACGATAACTGACCGGAACAAACGAATATATCATTCCATGTTTTTGTTTCAATTGCTCTGCCGCCTGACGTGCAACAGGTGTAATTACCAAATTCGCGAAACTTTTTCCCATGTCCTGATAAGTTTCAAAGGTCTCATAATGCGAAATATGCCTTAATTTTTCATAACCCAAGCTTTCTAAAAAGATATACAACTCGCTTTCTTCTTTTACAGGAATCAGATTCCCCAACGAGTTAATCCCAAAATCACGTTCCTGCGTAACATTTATCAAACTGAATGTATTATTCTGAATTGAAATTGCCGGTGGCAATTTAGTTCCCTTTGAAATCGGATTCATATGACAACTTCGAAAAGTAATATCAGGATAAGTCATTTCCAGCTTTTCCCTTAACGCTTCATGGTCCGTTCCGATTAAATCATCCAGGCAACTCACAAAAATCAGTATAACTTTCGGGCGCTTTTTTAATGTATCCAGCAATTCTGCCACTGCCGGTATAATCAAATCATCATATCCGTTGATAATATCTGCCTGATTAACATATAAATACGATAATCTGTCTTTCAAATTCTGCTTAACAGCACTGATAGCTCCATGACGCCCGCATGCAAATGGGCACACAAACAATTCCACACTTTCCGGTATCAGCATCCCTGTTCTTACAATTCCACGCCCGCCGTTTGCCGGCGATGAATAATGTAATGTGTCATGAAATTTACATTGCATCCTTCATCACCTCCAACATTTTAGCAGCCAAATCCTTATACTCACCTGCCATCTCACTATCCGGAAATGCCTCTACAACGGTTTTCCCTTGTTTCTCCGCGCTCCAAACAATTTTATCCCTCGGAATAATTTTCACAACTTTTGTTTCACTCTCCATAGCACCTTGTTCAACAAGTACATCTTCATTTTCCACATTTCGTGAGTTCTGAATAAAACCTGCAAGTTTTGCATAACCACGGTTTCCAAAGTTTTTAATTGCATGTGCAATATTTCCCGCGGCAAAAAGTGCCATCATTTCACCCGAAGTAACAATGAATACATAATCTGCATATCCACCTCTGATAGGCATTGCGAAACCACCACAAACAACATCTCCCAAAACATCATAAAGGACAATATCAGGTCTATAAGTTTCATATGCACCCAATTCTTCCAATTTTTCAAAAGCAGTGATAATACCTCTTCCGGCACAACCTATCCCCGGCGTCGGTCCACCTGCTTCGACGCATAAAACACAATTGTAGCCTTCAAAGACAATATCCTCAAGGTTAATATGGTCCGTTCCTTTTTCACGAATCTGATCAAGTACAGTCGGGATTTTAACTCCGCCCATCAAATTTTTGGTAGAATCTGACTTTGGATCACACCCGATTTGCATCACTTTATATCCCATCTTACTAAACGCAGCAGAAAGATTTGATGTCGTAGTAGATTTACCGATACCACCTTTACCATAAACAGCTATCTTAATCATTTCTTAATTCTCCATTCTTCTTGGTATTTTCATTTTTTGAGTTAGTTTAAACTAACTCTGTTCTTAAATAAAAACCGCATTACGCGGCTTTTATTTTTAGAGAAGCAATCTCATTTTACCATAAATATGCATTTCAACTATGCTTTTTCATGAACACTTTTTATCCGCACACTGCTTTGCATACGGGCATCCGATACATTTCTCGCCACGCTTCTTTGCCCTATACAAGTAAAAAAGTGCTACGAAAACAATTCCGGCTATTATTAATATAACAATCGCATCTATCATATACTCTTACTCCTGCAATCTATGCATTCTTAGAAAGTGCATACTCCACTTTGATTTTTTTATTCGTATTCATAATCAGCGCAGCGACAATACCAGCCATAGCAAGAACTGCTACACCACCCGCAATCGCAGGACCAATCTGTAAAGTTGACGGTGCAGTGATCAGCGTACCGATGGTATATACAAGATATGCTACTGTATATCCTACACCAAACTGAAGGCCGATTCCGCCCCAGAGCCATTTAGCACTCTTCATTTCTGAATTCATGGAGCCAATCGCCGCAAAGCAGGGCGGTGTATATAAATTAAACATCAGATATGCAAGCGCTGCAACCTTGGTAATAGCAAATACAGTCGCCACTTCTGTGCCTGCGCCTTCCATAAGTGCAAGTTCTTCGGTATCAATCAGATTCTCAAGTCCTACAAAGCATACAGCAAGCGTTCCTACAACATTTTCTTTTGCAATGAAACCGGTAACGGCTGCCGCTGCAAGCTGCCAGCTCAGCACACCGACAATCGGAACAAGCAGATATGCAATCGGCGTTGCAATTGAAGCAAGGATAGACGAACTTGCTGTTTCTGCCACCTGAAAATTCCACGAAAAAGTCTGCATAATATGTACTGCCATATTGCAAAGAAGAATAATGGTTGCAGCCTTCACGATATATGCCCAGCCACGGCTACACATAGACTTAAATGCACCCCAAAGTGAAGGGAATTTGTATTCCGGTAATTCAATGATGAAAAAGGACTTTCTTGCTTTATATCCGGCAATCTTATTCACAAGCAAAGCGCCGACAAAAATCAACAAAATACCTGTGAAATAAACTACGAGGCTCACCAGCCATCCCCAGTCTTCAAAAAAAGCACCGGCAATCAATGCAATAACAGGAATCTTTGCCCCGCAAGGCATAAAAGGTGAAAGCATTGCAGTTGCTCTTCGTTCACGTTCGTTACGAATAGTACGACTCGCCATAATACCGGGTACGGCACAACCAATTGTAATAACAAACGGAATCACCGACTTACCCGAAAGACCAACTTTTTTAAAAATCGGATCCAAAACAACAGCTGCACGTGCCATATATCCGCAATCTTCCAACAATGCAATCAAGAAATACATTACCATAACAAGTGGCAAGAATCCCATTACGGCACTGATTCCTCCAATAATTCCATCGACAACAATCGCCTGTAAAAGAGGATGTGCATTTGCCAAAAGTTGTGCAACATAACCCTGAAATGCATCAATACATCCCGTCAGAATGCCTTCCAGCCATTTACCAAGCCCTAAAAATCCTTCTGCCTGGGAAATGCGGAACACGAGAAGCATCACCAATGCAAAAATCGGAATTCCAAGCCACTTATTGGTCAAAACAGCATCTATTTTATCTCCGACATTTTTATCCTTTGTAAAGACTTTTCGAGTCTCCACTTCTTTTACAATATCATTTACAAATGCAAAACGCTTACGGTCCGCTTCCGCTACCGCCTCCTTGCTGGTCAAATCAATTTCACCCTGCGAATAAACCGCTTCCTGCTTTGTTCCTATTCGTGAAACAGCAGCATCTACAACTTCTTTTAAGCCGCTTGAAGAAACTGAAACCGTTTCGATCACAGGACAGGAAAGCTTTTCCGAAAGCTTCACGGTATCGATTTTGGTTTCCTTTTTTTCGTTTACATCACTCTTATTTAAAGCAACAACAACAGGCACGCCAAGTTCAAGAAGCTGCGTAGTAAAGAAAAGGCTACGGCTTAAATTCGTTGCATCAACAATATTAATAATCGCATCCGGGTTTTCCTGCTTTACATAAGCACTTGTAATACTTTCTTCTGACGTAAAAGGAGACATGGAATACGCACCCGGCAAATCCACCGCGATAAGTTCATCATTTCCTTTACAATATGTTTTTTTGATGGAATGTTCCTTCTTCTCAACCGTTACACCGGCCCAGTTCCCCACTTTCTCGTTTCTGCCGGTCAATGCATTATACATTGTGGTTTTTCCTGAATTCGGATTTCCTGCCAAGGCAATTCTCATTTTTTTACTTCCTCCTTAAATCTCTTTCCTTTTTCCTTTACAATACAAGAGCCGCGCTCACAGTTAGTCAACCCTAACTCTTGCCTAAAAAAATAAGTTTTTGGAAAGCCATCATTCACTAAACAATGATAGCCTCCGCCAACTGATTATCAATATTATATCTGCCATCCTTGATAGATACCGTACATCCGCCTTTTCGAAAAGCAATCACAGTGATGGGTTCTCCACTGTAACAACCTAACGAAAACAAGAACGATTCCAATTCTTCATCTCCGGTTTCTACACTGGCAATTCTATATTCTTTGCCCTCAACTGTCTCTGTTAATTTCATAAACCTCACTCCTACACTATTTTAGAAACTGTGTTATCACATGTAAATCCTTTTTAGTTAGTTGTGTCTAACCTTTTACTCATCATACCCAATCTATGACTACTTTGTCAATCGCAAAATAGTAATTCCATAATATTTGTCATATTTGAACACTCACTTTTATCATCTGACAGACAATATTGTGCATTTCCACAATGTATACTATGATTATTTTACCGATATAATTTGACACACACATGCAAAACAGCTAGAATATATATATTAACATATATGGAGAAAATGACATGTTTATAAACGAATCTGCTGAAAACTATCTTGAGACAATTTTGATGATACAGCGTAAAGAAGGTTCTGTTCGCAGCATTGATATTGCAAACGAGCTAAACTTTTCCAAACCAAGCATTTCTGTTGCGATGAAACATCTGAAAGAAGATGAATACATTCAAATGGATCCAAAAGGATTCATTACTTTAACGGACAAAGGCCGGAAAGTCGCAGAACAAATCTATGATCGTCATCAGCTAATTGCCAAAATACTGATTAATCTGGGGGTGAATCCTGAAACTGCTTATGAAGACAGTTGTAAAATCGAACACGATTTAAGTCAGGAAAGCTACGACAAAATCAAGGAATTTGTCATTAAAAATTATGATTTTTGATATGCGTGCAAAGACCGGACAACACAGTTTCACCACTTTTGAAACTTTCTTTTTTTCAATTTGTGGCATATATCTTATATGTTATCAGCAGATTCAGACGGATTGATGAACTCTTATTACGGCACGTAAACAGTTTTCTTTCCTGCCGCTTTCGCTTCACGATATGTATCTATTGCCGCATTATATTCCCCATTATCATGCACTGCAATTGCATCAACAGAAAAAAGAGCCGACCTGCCAATATCATTCAATCAAAGAGAGACAAAAGCAGATTATTCCGACTCTTTTCCTACGATTCATAATCCTTAACCTATTCTGTTAATTTACTGATACTTGGTGCAGACAATCTCATCCACCATGTAGTCAGTAAATAAATCCGTTACTTCAAATTCTTTCACACCATCTCCCGTAAACCTGACACCACACTTTTCGTCTTCCTTATACGGCATCCATTTCGGCATCATCGAACCATCTGCATCCGCACCGTTCGGATTACCGTTCTTAATAAAATTAGTGAAATAGTTACACATCAGTCGTGCAACATCATAATGCCTTCCAACAAACGGGCGGCTGCACTTTGCAAGCGTTTCAAAGAAAAACCACAAATCCACAGAATGAAAGGTTCCCGGATTATCCTCACCCGGAATATCTACATCAAACTGATAGAAATAACACGGCGCATCCTGATGTTTCTGTCTCGACTGAAATACCGCACGCACACCTGTTTCAATCACATTAATGCCACCAAATCCTATTCCGTCAGTTTGCTGACTTTCGGGAAATCGAAGTACTTCTTCGGCTTTATCGTTGAAAAAATCTTTTATCTCATGCTGCAATACTTCTCCACTCATAAGCGTAGGAACATTCGGAAGTCTGATTTTGCTCATTGCAATAATATCCTGTTTGGTACTCTGTGCATCAAACGCGATATAATCATGAAACTCATCCATCGTGTGTCCTGCAAGAAGCGGGATATTCAGTCCCCTTCCTTCTGCAATACGCACCATCGGATCCTCTCGGATAAAAGCATTATCTATCGTAAGCATAAAACGGGGATTTGTAGCTGCAAACTCAGCATATTTATCACGAATCCAAATTGCATCGAGTTTCCTTGCTTCCTCCAATGTTTCAACGCCAAGAAATGCAAAAAAATCCTCTCCGCGTTTCTGCGCGAACTCCAGCGGAATTGGTTTAATCACTTCATCCTCATGATACGGACTTCCGAACATACCGCTCATAATAACAGCTCGATTTATATACTCCGCATTGGCATTGTTGGCAATCTGATTCATCACACTGCCTCCGCCGGCAGACTGTCCGGCCAATGTGATATTATCCGGGTCACCGCCAAACGAAGCAATATTTTCTTTTACCCAGCGAAGCGCAGCCTGTTGATCCAAAAGCCCAAAATTAGCAGGTGCTTCGGGCTGTTCCTTTGACAACTCCGAATGCGCCAAAAAGCCAAGCACGGCAAGTCTGTAACATACAGTTACAACCACCACACCTCTTCTCGCAATGCGCTCACCATCAAATTCCATTTCGGCAGTATAGCCCCACTGGTAAGCACCACCATGAATCCATACCAGCACAGGGAGCTTTTCATCCGTTTTTTTGGCACTTGTCCATACATTCAAATACAGACAATCCTCTGACATCGGAATCTCCGGATCAACATGCCACTCCCGACAGTATATGTCTGTCCCAAGTCCCGGTGTATCCTGTACGGAAATCGGACCGAAATCATACGCCTTATATGTTCCTTCCCACGGTTGCAACGGTTGCGGCGCTCGCCAGCGATTCTCTCCCACAGGAGGTGCCGCAAAAGGAATTCCCTTGAAAGCCGTCACTCTGGGATCCGCTGCCGGAATCCCTTCAATACGACCATATTTCGTTTCTGCAATACGTATCATTACCCCATACCCCTGTATCTAAATCTTATAACTGATATATCAACATATTCCAGGACTGTTTCGCAAGCACAACCGTTCCATCCACAGATACCTCTTTGGGCATCACCTCATTCGGATTGTCAAGTGTATTGATCGCTTTCAAATCATCGCCTGTAAATACAGTGTGCGAAACAAGTTTCGCATTCTCGATTCCGTCGATTGCAATTTCAATTTCTGCTGAATTTTCAAGAGAACGATTGATTGCAAATACGCTAAGCTGTTTACCGTCTTCAGACATAACTGCAACAGAATCAACATAAGGAATCTCCTTAATATCACCTGCATCATATTTATCGCATACAACATTAGTTGTCAACACGGTTCCGCGTCCATTTTTAGAAGTTAAAAGGAACGGATAATAAATTGTCTGTGCCCAGATTCCGCCGCCTGTTTTGGTCATAATGGGTGCAATTACATTTACCAACTGTGCAAGGCATCCGATTTTAACACGATCACAATACTTCAAAAGTGTAATCATCAAGCTTCCCACTACAAGCGCATCCTCAAGATTATAAACATCTTCCAACAATGGAGGCGCAATCTGCCAAGGTTCCTGCTTTTTATCCTGCTCGCTGCTATGGAACCATACATTCCATTCATCAAAAGAAACGTTAATTTTCTTTTCGCTCTTTTTCTCTGCTGCAATCTCATCACACATTGCAATAACAGATTTGATAAATCCTTCCATCACCACTGAACTTCCCAGAAATTCTGCGGAATTATCGTTAGGATTTCCAAAATAATTATGTAATGAAATATAATCAATATGTTCAAAGCATTCACGTAAAACAGTTCTTTCCCAATCACCGAAAGTCGGCATCGTCGGACTGGAACTTCCGCATGCAACCAATTCAATGGAAGGATCCACAAGTTTCATCATTTTAGCTGTCTCACACGCAAGTCTTGCATATTCATTTGCAGTCTTAGCACAGATTTGCCACGGTCCGTCCATTTCGTTTCCAAGACACCACAATTTAAACCCAAACGGCTCTTCAAATCCGTTTGCTTTACGCATTGCTGCATAATAGGTATCTGTGGTACTGTTGCAGTATTCTACCAGATTAGCAGCATCCTGCGGACCTCTTGTTCCCAAATTTACTGCCATCATAACTTCAGTATTGGCACGTTTCGCCCATTCCTGAAATTCATCAACACCAACTTCATTAGTTTCTACACTGTTCCATGCAAGTTCAAGCTTTTTCGGTCTTTTTTCTTTCGGACCCGTACCATCTTCCCATTGATATCCGGAAACAAAGTTTCCGCCGGGATAACGGACAATGGGAACCTCCATCTCCTGTACCATTTTCATAACATCACCACGGAATCCCATGTCATCCGCAGTTTCATGTGTCGGCTCATATATACCGCCATACACTGCTCTTCCTAAATGTTCAATAAAAGAACCAAAAAGACGTTTATCTACCTTTCCAACTTCTTTTTTTGCATTCACTTCAATTTTTGCTTTCATTTCATGCCTCCTATCATTTCTGTCTCTCGTATTTATTTCAAATTATTTTTTCTAAATTTATTATGCATTCATACACCGATGATGCAAAAGCAGCATGGCTCTCTGCAGACAAATGCAGTGAATCTGCCGACGAAACCGGCGCAAACATTGCCGCATTCAAAAATGCACATTGATACTTCTTTGCAATTTGCTCATAAATTTCAGCCAGACGATACGACTTAGCAACCGATTCCGCATCAAACTCGTCCGCAAAACACGAATTTGGCATATCCTCGCCAAGTACCGGCGGTGCAATCAATATAATCTTCGGTGAAAACGACTGATGCTCTTTCAGAAAAGAAATGGATTCTTTTACAAGTGCCTCTACGCCTTCGCCGATTTTTTCTGCTGATGCAAGATATTTATTCTTTAAATCATTTGTTCCAAGCATAAGAATCATGTAATCAACGGTTCTGTGCGAATATAAACATGGACGCAAATACAACATCCCGTTTATCCAGTCATCCGCTTCGCCATACATAGTTGTTCTTCCGTTACAGCCTTCTTCCACCACCTCGTACAAATCGCCAAGCAATTTCTGCAGACAACCTGTCCAACGGACTTCCCTTGGAAATCTTCCTCCGCCTTGCGGATTATAGCCATGTGTATTTGAATCTCCATAGCAAAGTATAGTTTTTGTTCTTTTCATTCAGTTTCTCCGCGTTCTTTCTTCATCCGGTACATTTTTGCATCCGCAATGCGCAGACAGCGATATAAATCCAATTCATCTTCCGGTTTCACATATACTGCACCGATTCCCACCGTAATCGGATACGGCAATCTCTTCTCTTTCACTGCTTGGGCCAAAAGTTTCTGAATCCGTGTTGAAATTTCTTCTGCCATTTCTTCATTTGCACATTCGCCGGCAACAAGAAATTCATCTCCGCCGTAACGGACAACCACCCAGTCATCCGGAACCGCAAGCTGCAATGCATTAGCAGTTGTACGAATTGCAACATCTCCCTGCTCATGACCATAGGTATCGTTGATTATTTTCATCTTATTGATATCTATAAAAAGCATGACCGCACTTTTCCCCGCTTTATAGCAATTCTCAATCAAGGGAAAAGCAACTTTCTCACATCCCATACGATTATAGACGCCGGTCAAAGCATCTGTTACAGAAAGAACAGCCAGACGCTGGTTCAACTCCTCTAATCTGAAATTCTGTCTCATGCGTTCCACATCCTGCCCCATATTGAAAGACCAGACAAACATGGAATAATCATAGAGCATCGCGGTATTATTCACCATTACAATGTATCCGTAACACTCATTTCTGCTGCTTAAACAGAGAATCAGGTACTGATCAACTGTTTCCTTATCAGGATCGTAATTCGGTAAAATTGTCTGTGTATCAAACATCTCTCCCTCTACAATTTCCCCATTTCGAATTCCGCCAATCAATTCCATCTTCTTGGTATATCCGCTGTTTTTCAACGGCATATTAGCATCCAATGTTTCAAAGAAATCCTCTACAAAACATAAGTAAAATTCCTCTCCCTCATAACGATGATCCGTAGAAAGCACATATTGGAAGAATTTAGGAATATCCTCTTTTCTACGGATATCCGACCAGAAATTGCTCAATTCACACATATGGCCGCCCAAATAGGAACTGTTCACCATTCTTTCATATCCCAGGAATATTTCTCTGCCGTCTGATAACTCAGAACCTTTCTTATGATAACAACCGCAACTCTCCCTGATGTCACCGTGAGACTCTAGTGTCTGATATATCACTTCATCCCCATTATCCATGCAGTAGAACAAATGCTCCATTGAACGTCTCGCCATTTCTTCCCAACCGGGATCTACCGAGGTAATAGACGGTGAAAACATGCTTCCCGACGTAAGAGAATCAAATCCTGTCACCTTCACATCTTCAATTGCCACACCACATTTAGACAGTCCGACATAACAGCCCATTGCCATAACATCATTTGCACATACAAAAGCATCCGGCAATTTGCCCTGATTCTTTTTATACCAATCCATAACAACATACTGTGTCTCATAATAATTCCAGTTTCCGCACAGTATATTTTCCGTTGCAAGGCTGTGCCCATACTTCTCAAGAACATCCGTCATCGCCTTCTTTCGAAGCATACTTTCCTGATTATCTGCCGGACCTCCTATATATACAATATCCTTAACATGATGCTGTAAAACCAGGTGTTCCACCAATTCATGCATTCCATGATAATTGTCACATTCAAAAGAAGAAATCCCCTCTAATCTATATCCCAGACATACTGCTGGAATCTGTGCTTCTTTAATAGCAGAAGTCAATACCGAAAATTCCGTTTCCAGATGTAAGGTACTCCCAAGAATCACCGCACCGTCAAACCATTTCAAATCAGGGAGCCTGTATATGTTCGCCTCCCTCAATTCTTCGTTGCTATCGTTTCCGGAATCTGAATAATTGATAAAATAAAACAAATCCGCATGATGCTCTGCCGCAAATTGATTGAAAATCGCGTTAACTGACATCAGATATTCATTGCTCCAACCACATCCAAAAACAGCAATTCTTCTTTTCATCATAAATCACCTTCTCACCAACACTAAGTTCCCCAAATGTATAAATATACATAAAATATTATAATACAATTTTCATTTAAAGTCATTGTTTTTTTATGATATAGATATATTTCCATGAGCAAAAAATGTGTTACACATGTGCTCTATTTTTTTCGACACTTGAATCCTATGAACCAAAAAAACGCCCAAAAAATGTTTATTTATCTTTTGGACGTTTCTTTCAAAAATTATTTATTCAATAATGTATATACAGGATTGGATTTATTCAAGACATTTGCAATAAATCCGGCATCAACCATCGCAACATAGTCAATGACTTTCAATTCGTTTGCATACTGTACAAGTTCCTGATCCATCAAATCGAAGATATCACGACTAACCTCTTTCGGACAATCTACAACAACAAGATATGATTTTTCTTTTTTTGCGTTCATCATAACAAGTAAATCAATTCTCTTGATATCGTTTCGGCAACGTCCGATTGTCACCAACGCATCTCGCATCAATTTCACTTCCTGTGTCTGAGGCGGGATTCCGACAACAAGCTTACCCTCTTCCAGTTTCTGACCTTCCATACGATCTTCCACTTTCTCGCCAAACTCTCGTTTGTATCCTTCTAACTGCGTAATTTTGTCCAAAAATTCAATCGGAAGCATAACAGGTTTTGCGCCAAATAAATTCAATCCCATACCAACATGACCACCCTTGGTAATTGCATATGCTTTCGCAAAAGATAAGATCATTATCTTCGGTTTCTCTCCGGGTGTGAAAACATTCTGCCACTTACTAAGTTCTGCCAAATCCGTAAATACCGGAAATACCTTTTCATTCGGATCTGTAGGCTTATGAATGGATAAATATTTCACATTTTTATCATTTCCGACATCTACCCTTCCATCTTCCAATAACTCTGCATCTTCTGCCGTCTGAAATGGTACAACCAAATGGGAGTGACACAATTCATAAACAAAAATATTATTAAATGCCAAATCATTACAATAGGTATCAAACTCATAAGACAACGCAAACAAATAAGGATTTTGCACAGGAATACTCATATCAACAACCGGTTGCGGCTTAATAGTTGTCAATACCGCAAACTTAACAACTTCAACGCGCGCACCCATTAAGGAAACAGTAATTGTTGCTTTTCCTTCTGTGGCATTATAAACCATATCTCCTGCTTCATCGCGAATCAACTCTATCGTTCCGATTGTTACTCTTCTGCCAGGATGAAGAATATATACCTGATCCTGTGTGGTAATGCTACCGTGAATCATACCTGTTACAACAGCTTTACCTTCTACACGATCCATCGCAACAGAATCAACAAGAAAAACAAACTTGTTTGATTCACTGCTCGAAAATTTCACATCAGTCATATTTATTTTCCTCTTTTCTACTACAATATATTTATGGTTAATATCCCTTACAGCCAGTAAGGAATTATCCATCTTGTTGCTTAAGCTGTATAATGATGGAGCAATAGGTATGTCGGCTTCCTTTCTTGGACTTCGCGTCCGT
>SVFH01000035.1 GCA_015056945.1 Lachnospiraceae bacterium
TCAGCTATGATTCCTTAAGAAGACCGGCAAAGTATATATTTACACCAAAGAGCGGTGTTTCGGGAAGTAAAAAGCTGTATTCTTCCATGACATATCTTGGTGATACCGTTACCACGGCAGCCGGGAAAAGTAAAAAGGTTACATCGACACTGGTACAGAAATACGTAAATCAGTTCGGTTCCACCGGAGCAGCTGTTTCAAGCTTTGAATACGGTTATGATGACTGGAATAACATCATAAAGATAACAGATACCGCTGCTAAAGCAAACGGCAAATCGGAAAGTGTCAGAACATACGAATACAATGATTACGGTGAGGTAATCAAAGCCGTTGAAGCATATGGAAACGGAGAGAAGAAAACTTACACATATACCTATGCCGAAGGCGGAAATATTTTAACGGAAACTGTAAACGGAACGAAGCATACGTACAGGTACGACAGTGTATGGAAGGATAAACTCATCTCCTATGACGGTAAAACCATTACCTATGATGTGTGTGGACAACCCCTTAACTATATGGGAGCAACCTGTAAGTGGGATGTATACGGAAATCTTGTTTCCTACAGTAAGGGAAAAGATAAAATAACCTATACGTATACCGCAGACGGAAGACGAAGAAGCAAAACCGTAAACGGTGTTACAACCACCTACCGTTATCATAACGGCCTTCTGTTATCCGAAACCACGGGAGATGAAATCTTACGTTACTACTATGATAATGCCGGAGCAGTGCTTTCCATCGGTTACATTAAGGGAAGTGCAGCAGAAAATAAGTACTTCTTTACACGAAATGCACAGAATGATATAGTTTCTGTATACCGAAGCAGTGACTCGAAGCTAATCGGAACCTACGAGTATGATCTCTGGGGGAATCCAATTAGTATCAAAGAGGCCACCACAGGTATCGATACGGACGGCATCTTAACAAAGAACCCGCTGCGCTACCGCAGTTACAGATACGATGCGGAAACAGGATTCTATCACTTAAAGAGCAGATATTATGACCCGAACATCAGACGATTCATCAGTGCGGATACGGTGGAAGCAGTAAAGGTAGATGTTCTGTCAACAACTGGAAATAATCTGTTTGCTTATTGTGAGAACAGTCCTGTTTGTTTTGAAGACAGCAACGGACAGTATGTAGAATCTCCGTATGACATTGTAACGCTTGAAATGAGTCTAATGGAAGCCGCAGCTCCGGATGCAGGATTCTGGGAATGGGTTAACGTGGCTCTGGATGCTGCTGATATAGCGATTCCGCTTGCAACATTCCCGGTTGGTGCAGGTGAGATATGCAGATTTATCAGATATGCATGTAAATCACCGGCAGGAAAATTGGTAACAGCATCAGTCGGATATGCGGATGAAGTTGGAGATGTTGCAAGACATACATATAGACATGTTGATAATGTAGGCGATATTGCTAAAGTTGGTTTGAGAAGTAGAAAGATTTCAAATAGACTTGATATGGAGAAAGTTTATTCTCATGTTTTTTCAAAACAACATATTAGTAATGGAATAATGAATTTAGGTAAAGATGAAACAGATATATTAAATAAATTTTTTGATATTGCTGATAAAACATCTAATCTCTGGGTTGAAGGTTCTAATGAAATTCGCACAACAATAAATGGATTAGAAGTAACAATAAGAATTTATATTGAAGAAGGTAAATTAGTGAATTTAGATGGATTTGTCGGATATTCGCAAAGAGCAATTGGTAATCTCATAAATTATTAAAGGTATTAGAAGTTATGTGACTAATGATTTTTGTGAGAAGCTGATTTAGGGGAAATATAGAAAGGTACACTAATTTATATTGTAGAATTGAGACGTGATAATATAAATATATGTTCCTTTCTATTAGCCCAAAGATGTATGGAAAACAAAAAGTATCGAGGTCAAAAAATAATGAATGAAAAAATAAATGAAATAATGAAAAAGGAATTTATTGAAAGTAAAAATCCTATCACACTTGAGAAATATATTATGTCGGAGGTGTTGAGTCCGGTTGGAGACTATATTAATGTTATTAGTATTTTAAAGGAAAATATGGAATTGATAAACAACCTGAATCTATATTATATCGGCGCTTATTTGTCATTAGAATTGTTTATTAAGTCTAATTATTTTTTAGATGAGTTAAATAAATTAGTTGATTCTTTAGAGACTAAAGATAAGGCGATTGTCTTTTATTTAAATGCCTGTTGTATATCTTGTTTTGATGAGAATTACAAAACAAGTAAAGAGTATAAAGAGTTTCTGCAAAAATCCATTGCAAATTCAAGTAATATCTCTTTTGTAAATAATTATATTGCTTTCTCAAAGATAACCGATGAGCAAAAGGAAATTGATTATTTGAAAATTGCTTTATCAAATGTTGTGTGTGTTGAAACAGAAGAATCTTTAGAAAAAAAATCTATTGATTATTGGTTATCAAGTGAAAAGTATATTAATGAATTTATTTTGGGAAATGAATTGTCGGAACCGGTGTATAAGCACATATTTCGGAAAATTCTAGAGTAATATAGTTATTGTAAAATACATGAAATTATATTAAAATAATTAAAAAAATTGATGTAATGTAAAGAAAGGAAAATACAATGGATAAAAACAAGAGATATATGATTGTAGTGGGAATTCGCGGTGTTATTTTATTGGCAGCGCTAAGTACCTTTTTTCTTCAATTAAAGAATCCTGAGTATAAGGTTTTCTTCTATTTTTCAATGGTTATATTTTGCTTATTCAGTATTATTTCTAAATCGATGCGTCGAGATGTAATAAGAGATATGAAAATGGAGAAGGGATATAAAGAAATTCTGGAGGGTGTTTTTCCTGAAGAGAGGGATAAGTACGAGACTTTTGTGAAAGCAATCGGTTTTTACAATAGGAATCAATCGGATAAAGCAATTGAGATTCTGCGTAAGCTGGAGCTTGAGTGCTCAACCCCGCGAGAGTATGAAAGCATTTATACATTATGGTCAATTTGCTGTTCTGAGAAGGGGCTGATTGACGAGGCGATTACATATGCTGAGAAGGCGCTTAAGATTAACCCGACCAATGCAACGCTTCTTTCTAACATGGGTGTTTTCTATGGAGCCAAAGGAAGAATCAATGATGCAATTGAGATTTTTAAGCGTGCGGCTGAACATGACACGAAGGATCCGGTGGCATTCCATAATGCGTCCACCTTTTTATTGAGAGCCGGTCGGGTTGAAGAAAGTATCGAATACGGCCTTAAGGCATTGGAATTGGCACCAAATAACGAAGAAACCATGGCAACGCTTGCTCTTGCGTATAAAATGCAGGGTGATGAGGAGCAGTTTGCGAAATACTATCAGATGAGTAAAGACCATGGATACAAGTCAGATGACCTTGACGTAAAGTTAAGCAGAATGTAAGAGAAGGATAAGTTAAATCATGAAAAAGTGGATTGTTTTCTCCTTTCATACGCTTGGTACGATACTTGCCGTCGTGCTGATTGTGGGAAATTTATTTTTTAGAGAACATACGGATTATTTGAGGATTATTACTTCAGCAATCTTTATTGTAACTTATTTTATTTCTTTGAAATATTATTTTCCGAAGCAAAAACTGTCGGATGCAGTTTTTGAAGAGAAATATAAGGGTGAGATTAACGGTGCTTTCAGTAATGATCAAAAAAAATATAAAAAACTCATCAAGGCAGCCCGTTTTTACGGATTGGGAGAATATCAAAAAGCATTGGAGATTTTACCCAAACTCGAAAGAGTTTGTGATACCAAGGATGATTTTTTTGCGGTCTATTTTTTTATGGGAGTCTGTTACCATGAAATAGATTTGAAGTTGGCACTTGATGCGTATATAAAGGCCTTAAAGTATAATGATAAAAATGCCAAAATATGGATTAATATCGGTGTGGCTTATGCCAAGCTGAATTATCTTGATTTAGCGTATGAAGCTTTTTTGAAAGCAATTTCATTAGGAGATGTTCCTCCCGCAGTATATACAAATATGGCATGCATTCTGACAGATATGCAGGAGCCGGAAGAAGCCATCAAATATGCCGAAAAAGGACTTTCATTAAACAGTAAAATCAGCGACGGATATTATGCAATGGCGATTTCCTACAAAATGCTCGGGAACGAAGAAGAAGCGGAGCGTTATTGCAAGCTTCTTGCAGTAAACGGCGGAAATGCTGATTATGTGCGGAGCGTTGTAGCTGATACACCGGTCCTTTATTATGAGGAAGACGAGGATGAGAATTTTTAGGACATCATTATTTGTTCTTTCTGCATGATAAGGAGGAGTGATGAACAAAACTTATCGAAACGGTTCTGTTTGAATATGAACAAGGTAGATTCAATACTACAATTCCTGAAGAGTACTTATATCAATTTAAGGCATTTAAAGATTTAACTTTTTAATAGATAAACCCGGCAATTTGCCGGGCGTTCATTTTTAGTAAAACCCTTCAAACCAAAGTTTCCTTGGTTTGAAGGGCCTTTTTAATTCATATCTGAATGGAATGATTTTACCCAGAAGCATTACCCGGCTATCATTATTTCTTCTCCAATTCCTCAAGCATCCGAACCAGACACAAATGCTGCTCAAATCTTTGTCTGTCTTTTTTTACAACGGTATCGAGTATCAGCCCGCAAACCATGGACTGTAACGATGCCAATCCCAGCGTAACCGATACAATCAATGTCGGGAATCTTTCTACCAATCCGGTATCCAGATATACAAGAAATACAGGGATAAAAAGGATTAAGGCAGCTAACAGGAACAGAACCGAAACCGCACCAAAAAAGGAAAGCGGTCTGTAATCCTTAAAAAGCTTAAATATAGTTGTAATCACCTTAAAACCATCCGAAAATGTATTCAGCTTGGATTTACTTCCCTCAGGGCGGTCCCTGTAATTAACGGGGATGGATTCTAAGCGTAAATTTTTATCCAGTGCATGGATTGTCATTTCTGTTTCAATCTCAAATCCCTTTGATAAAACAGGAAAAGACTTCACAAAAAGAGGACTGAAGGCGCGGTAACCTGTCATAATATCGGTCACATTACCTTTAAAAAACATATTTACCATCTTTCGCACCATGGTATTACCTAAGTTATGAAAAGGTCTCTTGTTTTCTTTAAAATAGGTGGCTGACAATCGGTCTCCGATAACCATATCCACATTTTTATTCAATACCAAATCAGCCATTTCTTTGGCATATTCAGCGGGATACGTATCATCGCCATCCGTCATAATATAGCAATCAGCCTGAATATCGCGAAACATGGTACGAATCACATTTCCTTTACCCTGTTGACGCTCATAACGAACAATTGCACCGGCATTTCGCGCAATCTCATCTGTGTGATCCGTGGAATTGTTGTCATACACGTAGATATCTGCTTCCGGAAGGACTTGCTGAAAATCTTTTACTACTTTTTCAATTGTAACACTTTCGTTATAGCATGGAATTAATACAGCAATCCTACTCATAGTTATTTTTCTCCTTAGAAACAATTTAGTCAAAATTATTATCTTTCAACTGCTTTACTATTATAACATATCCATGATAATAAATCCTATCTTTTTTTCTTTTGTTTACGCTCTTTTATCTCAGATAACTAGACAATTGCAATTGATTTATGATAGTCTGTTAATGGCCGGTTATTTTAACAATAATTAATTCGGCTGATTATACAAAGACAGCACTATGGAACGGGAGTAGGAGATAGAGAACACGAATGAAGAAGATGAAAAAGGGAAATCTGATTAAAAATTTGATTTGCGGTATTGCAATCGGTGCCGGTGCAATTCTGCCGGGAATCAGCGGTGGTGTTTTATGTGTTATTTTTGGTGTATATAAGCCGTTGATGGAAGCACTTGCACATCCGTTGCAGGGATTCCGTAAAAATTGGAAAATGTTTCTGCCAATCGGAATCGGCTGGGTAATGGGTTTTGTGTTGTTTGCCAATATCATAGAGTGGATATTCAATGTTTCTCAGCTCTATGCAACCTGGTTGTTTGTAGGTTTGATTCTCGGAACGGTTCCCGCACTTTATAAAGAAGCGGGAAATAAGGGCAGGACGAAAGCGTCTTATGTTTCCATGATTCTGACTGCTGTGGCATTGATTATTATTCTTGTGCTGGTTAAATACGTGGTACATATTACAGTAACGCCGAATACAGGGTGGTTCCTGTTTGCAGGCGGGTTGTGGGGAATCAGCTTTGTGGTGCCCGGTTTATCCTCTTCGCCGATGTTACTTGCTCTGGATTTGTATGAGCCTTTAAACCACGGACTTGCGAATTTGGATTTTAAAGTTTTGATTCCGTGGATAATCGGAATGGGCGCGACTGTTCTTCTTGTGGCGCGTGCCGTAAATTATTTTTTCAATAAAAAAGAATCCGTTGCTTATCATGCCGTAGTCGGTATCGTGGTAGCTTCCACATTGATGATAGTTCCGCTTGAGTACAAATCAATTGTACAGCTTCCAATCGGCATTTTGTTCGGTGCGGTCGGCTATGTGGTTGCTTTTATCTCCGAGAAATTGGATTTAAAGGTAAAAGAAGAAGAGTAAAAGTTATCCGGGACATATGTGAATAAAAAAAGAAACGAGGAACGAATTATGGAAATAGCAGAAATTTTATCCAAAGTAGACCATACCCTGCTTGCACAGGGTGCAACCTGGGAGGAAATCCGTCAGATTTGCGATGACGGTATGAAGTACAAAGTGGCATCTGTCTGCATTCCGCCCTATTTTGTGAAACAGGCAGCAGACTATGTAAAGGGAGAACTTGCAATCTGTACGGTAATCGGTTTCCCAAACGGCTATATGACCACAAAGGCGAAATGCGAGGAAACCCGTATCGCCATTGAAGACGGTGCAGATGAAATCGACATGGTAATCCGTATCGGTGCGCTCAAAGAAAAGAAGTATGATGAGATTTTGGAAGAAATCAAGGCAATCAAGGCAGTATGCAAAGATAAAATCCTGAAAGTCATCATTGAAACCTGTCTTTTAACAGAAGAAGAAAAGATTAAAATGTGTGAAATTGTCATGGAATCCGGTGCGGATTTCATCAAAACATCCACCGGGTTCTCTACAGCCGGAGCAACACCGGAGGATATTCAGATTTTTGCGGAACACATCAAAGCTCCTGTTCGCATCAAAGCGGCAGGCGGCATCTCTTCGATTGAAGATGCCGAGCATTTCATAGAACTCGGTGCAGACCGTCTTGGCACCAGTCGCATTGTCAAAATCATAAAGAGCCGGTCATAGGTTTTATTTGTACAAACACTTCACCGGTATGGTGGTGCACATATTTTATTTATCAATCAGATCCGGGTTAACAGCCCGGATTTGTTTTTTTATTACGGAAAAAGGTGCGGGACCAATTGTTAAGAAAAATGTATGGAAATTCTGTTCACTGTAGCCGTCTTTCCAGCAGACTTCGGCGAGACTACGGCATTCCATGACCTCAAGGTAACCTATGTAATAGCTTAAATAAGTAGCCGGTGAATTGACGATGTACTCATAAAGTTCACCCGCTGCGCGTCGGTCATCAATCCCAAAGGAGGTCAGACATTCATAGGTATCTTCGTTATCATAGCCGTAGTAATGGATACAGATATCCAACATGCAATATAGTGTCATCAGGAGTTTTTGATTCAGCCGGCTTACTTCGATGCCTGCAGAGTCACCGCGGCTTTTCGCAAAATCATAAGCAATAAATTCCGCATAAGTAGCATATCCTTCCGTGTAACCGGGATAGGATAAAAGTGCCCTCGCGGGATGATATGTGCCATTCTCAATTTCATGATAGAAGTAGGTTGTCTGAAAAAGATGCCCCGGATACCCTTCATGTGCAAGTGTTGTGTAACGTGCCAAATCATCGGTCTCTACGGCTTCATTGATATATATCACGTTTTCCTCATAAGCATCAATCGGCGGTGTTAAATAGAAGGCAGGACTTACGCAGTCTTCAAGACTTTCTTCCACCGGAAGAATCCGCGGAATTTCAATTTGGTGCCTGTAAGGAAAAGAGATTTCGGTTTTTTGAGCCAATTCTTCTATTAATGCCGTAAGCGAAACGTCCTGAATGGAAAAGTTTGACGGGACGGATGCTGTGGGAAGGAGTTGCTCTAAGGTCTGATAATCGGATAAAAAAGACTGTTTCAGTGCTTCCATGATTTCCTCTACTGATTTATCAGAACCGGTTTTGCTGCGCACCAGATAGCGGTAATAAGCGCTTCCATCCGGAAACATACACAATCCCTTTGATTCGCCTGCAGCATCTTTTAGCGCAAGCAGACCGTTTGTCAGTCTGATATAGGCCGGCAAAACCTCACCTGCAAGAATTTGCTGATTGTGCAGCACATAAGCATTCATTCCGGCTTCGGTTATAATGCCTTCTTTACAAAGTGCCTCTAAACGACTTTTGAATGTCACTTGCAAAAGATGTGTTTGTGAATCGAGTGCTTCTTTGGTGATGAATTCACTGCATTGCTTCAATACTTCCTGCAGGGCATAGCGTGACATAAAAAGACCTTTTTGCGCTTTTTCCTGCTCAAACGTAAGAAGCCCGTCTAAATATTTCGGAAAAGAGGATAAAAGTGTCAGATAGTGTGCCACGTCTTCTTCATTCCGGAACGCATATTCCGAAAGTAAAATCGGAAGCTGTACATGCATGCCGGAAGAAAAGGTAAGCGGCTCCTCATAATGAAGAAATTGCGCGCCGGCATTCTGCTGTGTGATATAGTCTTCCAAAATATCATAAGTCAGGCGGTTCATGGGAGAGAGCGCATTCGCTTCGATTTGATTTAATAACGTCTGAAATTGTGCGTCTTTTATGCTTGTTTCATCCGGGATTAAGGTCTCATCTGCGGCAGAAAGGGAAGGCGTATAAATCTGAAAAGTATGCGTAGCATCGCGGATGCCGTATTGTTTAGGATTGGCCAGAAGATAATGAAGTGTCAATCCGTCAGCAGAAGCTTCATTGACCAGATAACTGTCTAAAAGCCGCTCAAATCTGTTGTCAGGAGAATAATAAAATAAGAAAAGCGCCAGAATCAAAAGAAGTGTTCCGGATAAAATACAAAAAGCGGATTTCATATTTCGACGCAAAAAAGCAGGCAGATTTGTAAGATAGGATAGTAGTTGTTTCATGAAATGCCTTTGTTTGAAATTCTTCTGTTCAGTATATGCGCTAAGATGCTCTCTTAGTCCGAAGAATATACTGTACATATTCTTTGTTACGGGAGTATAATGAAAAAAATGTTGAAAGAGGTATTGGTAAATGACTAAGATTCCCCGAATTTATAAATTGGCAGTTTTTTTCATGGGATTTCCGATGTATTCTTTTCTAAGAATTGTGTGGTTCCCCAATTTCATCATCAGGAAAAAATTACGGGAAAATTACGCACACAATGCAGAAAAATCAAAGAATCTGCAGTTTCCGCTTTGCGGGCAGAGGTTGGGAGAGTTGTCTGAATTCCGCATCGGATTAAAGAAGGCAGCACATTGCGGATGCGGCGCAATTGCGGTGTTTAATGCGATGAGTATCATAGGCAGGGAGCCAAAGATGTGTGACATCATTGAAGCCATTGAAAAAAAAGGTCTGCTCTTCTACGGAATGTTCGGAACCAATCCGGTAGCCATCGGTAAATACTTGACCAAGCAGGGCATTGTGTGGAAACGATATAAAAAAACAGCGCAAATCGAGCAGGACTACGAAGACGGAGATGCAGTGATTTGCCTTTATAACTGGGCTGCATCAAGCGGGCTTGGCGCACATTATGTGGCGCTTGACCGCAAAGAAGGTATCTGGAGAGGATACAATGTGTTCAGCAGCAGCGATAAAATCTACGAATATAAAAGTTTGCAGGCATTTCTGGATGCGGACGAGTATGCAAGGCTGGTGACCTGGTTCCTGATAAAGAAAGATTAGCTCGGGAGCAAGCCGTGCAGCTCGAATTCGCTGGCGCTTCTTCTCGCTGTCGGGCTCGCGTATCTTACGCTTCAAGCCGTGCCACTCATAGCCCTAACGGGCTATTTCGTGTCGGGCTCGCGCTACCACGCTTCAAGCCGTGCAGCTCGAATTCGCTAGCGCTTCTTCTCGCTGTCGGGCTCGCGCCCTATAAAAATGCAACAATAAAAGCTCCTTACCAAGTAAACTTGGCAGGAGCTTTCATCATTGCATTTTTGCACGGCTTGGAGCTTACGCAAAGTATCTCTTCAACAGTCCTTCGAATGCTTTGCCGTGACGGGCTTCGTCACGAGCCATTTCATGAACGGTGTCATGGATAGCGTCAAGGTTCAGCTCTTTCGCTCTCTTAGCGAGGTCGAATTTACCTGCTGTAGCGCCGTTTTCAGCGTCAACTCTCATTTCAAGGTTCTTCTTGGTAGAATCTGTTACAACTTCACCTAATAATTCAGCGAATTTAGCAGCATGTTCTGCTTCTTCCCATGCAGCTTTTTCCCAATATAAACCGATTTCAGGATATCCTTCTCTGTGAGCAACTCTTGCCATTGCAAGGTACATACCAACTTCTGTACATTCGCCCATATAGTTTGCACGTAAATCCTCGATGATGTCTTCTCTTGCGCCTTGAGCTACACCAACAACATGCTCAGCAGCCCATGTTTTGCCTTCTGCCTGTGCAGTAAATTTGCTTGCGGGTACACCGCACTGAGGACATTTCTCCGGTGCTTCATTTCCTTCGTGAACATAACCACATACCTGACATACATACTTCATAATTGTAATCTCCTTTTCTTGTTTAAAATTTAGTTTTTTACTTCGTTTCTTTTTTACATTTTTCACATCTTCCGTAGAAATACATCAGATGGTAATCAATACTTCCCGAAAAACCGCCTTGCGCCAGCTCGGTTAAGGAATTCTGCAAAGGAAGCATCAAATCCTGAACACAACCGCACTCATTACAGATGAAATGGTAATGATTTGCTGCATTACCGTCGAAATGATCCGTTGTTCCTGAGCGGAATCTCTGAATTTCACCAAGTTCTTCCAGTAATGCAAGATTGCGATATACCGTACCGAGGCTGATATTCGGATATTCTTCACGAATTGCGGCGTAAATCTGGTCCGCAGTCGGATGATCCGTTCGCGACATCAGGTAATTCAGAATCGCTTCGCGTTGTCTGCTTCGTTTCAAAACCATGTGCTTCCTCACCTCCTTTGGTTTTTGTAATCGATAATAGTAATGATTACTGATATCATAATATCATATTTTAGAGAAATGTCAATATATTTTTTAAAAAAATTCAGGATGTAAAAACATTTTTAACAGATTCAAAGGAGTACTACGTGTTATGCAGTTATAAACAGTTTACGGTTCCGATAAAAATCGGCATTTGCGTATCCATATCAACAATCATATAAAGGAAAGGTCTGTCTAAATAGACTTCGCGCTCCTGTTTTTCTTCCGTTACGGCGCATGCCGCATTTCGCATTTCAATTAATGTAGCGGCAGCGGCTTTGGTTCCGCATTCGTCTAAATCGATGTGCGTTTTATGAATGACGTTACTGATATAGAGTTCATTTTGGCTTTTATCAATGATGCCGCTGAAATCGGCAGCGGGCGTAAATGCATCTGTCATACCAAGCATTTGAAGCTGATTGTTTAAATTGACGGAGTAGTCATTCTTAAATTTGGGAAGCTTGGTGCGAACATCATATTTGGTGGTTTCGCTCTCCATAAAATCCTGATATTCTTTTGCACTAAAATTTTCCATATATGTCTCGAGACCGACTTCTTCATCCGGTAAAACAGCCACAAATGCATATTTGTATCCTTTATAATATTTAGAGAAGCCGCATGCGTTATCTGTTTCGTAATAGAAACCTAAGGTTTCATGGAGAAACTCTGCATTTGTCTGTGTTTCGTCCTCATTGTGAAAAATATCTTCTTTTATCTGCCATTCTTCATAAGGTTCAACCCATTCTTCTTCAAAACAGATGGTATTAATCAGATAGGAAGCGGCCTCCGGATTTATTTCCGTCAACAGTTCAGGAATCATTTTATTAGTGTTTTTACTGCACCAATTGTTAATTTTATTTTTGGTGGAATTCGTGAAATTCTCTGTGTAAGATTCTGCATTGAAAACATCGTCTAATGTTGAAGTGTAGGTCTTCTTAAGGGAACCTTTGATGATTTTTTTGTTAATCCAAATGGAGTTTGCTACGTGGAAGGGGGAATCCTCTTCTTCGTTAAGCGAATTCTGATAAGTGCGGCAAAAATCAAGAATTTCCTCACGTGATGCGGTGTTCCCGAGTATACGGTTCATCTGTGCAAGGGTTTCTCCTTCCGCTCCGGCAAGTGTCATTCCGAGAGCAAATTCAATGCTTGCGGGAGAAATCATCATGTTTGTGTTTGGCTGATAATTCATGCGGGCAAGATTTGCCGTAAGAGAAAGATATGCTTCGGAAACATTTTGATCTTCCTCTGTCTGTGTCGGCGCAATGAGCCATACGGGTTCATAGGGAGCAGCCGTTGGCGGAATATCTATAATGCTAGTAGAATCAGAAGCATCGGGATTGATGACAGTCGTAGTGCAGCCGGATAAAAGAGCAGAAGTAATACATGTTAATATAAGAAGCATTGTTACAATTTTCTTTTTCATAAGTTCATCCTCCTTTTTTGTTTTGTTAATTAAGATACGTTGGAAAATCTTAAATTTATGGAAAAAAATACTTATTTTTTTTATTTTAGCATAAAATGAACAGATAGGTTTGAAAGGAGGAATAAAATTGTCCGGTTTTGGTAAAAAAATAGAATTTATTGATTGTTATTCACACGGTATTTTTAACGGAAACATTGGGTTTGTCAGGTATTGGATAACGCAAACAACGCTTGAGGGTGAGATTTATTTGCAAAACCTATGGGAACAAGGGGTATCGCACTGTAAAGTTTTTCTTTGGAAAACTTCGGAAGAAAAAAATTTTGTCACGGAAATTCCGGTTGGGAACGGGAGAGGGGAAGGATACTTTACGCTGCCTTTAGATGCTTTGGCAGATTTGTCCGGGCTTTGTTTCGAATGGGCACCGGAACGGACGGGCTGTTGTCGGATGAACATTGCCGAGAAGGAAGATACTGCTTTGTACATGGATAAAGGGGATAAATGGGAACAGATGCTGGAAAAGTATCCCTGTTTTTTCCCTTTTGAGGGACAAGGTGCATATGTTATTTTGCAGGAAGCGGACAAAGGCCTTCTTCCGGCTGTCTGCCGCAGACTGTGGGAGAGTGATTTTTATAAGAAATCCTATTACGGTACGCGCCATATGATTGTCGGGGAATATGAGATAGAAGGCAGGAAAGCATTTTATCTCGGATTGTGCGGAACTTATAATGAAGAAGAACAGCTAAGCGCGGCAGCAGCCGGTTGCATGGGATATGAATTCAGCGGTGCCGCGGGGTATTATCTGTATCTGCTGGGTGAATGTTTATAAAAAAATGTCAAATGCCGCGAAGCGTAGTCGGGATGCCGGCCTTATTCAAACGTTCTGTCAAAGTGCGAAGCTCTTCCGGGGAAAAGGGGGAAAGAGACACGGCATTGTCACCGGTATGAAACAAAAGAACCGAATCTTTCTCTTCATAGGACTGGAGATAATAATGGTTGCAGCCCGCAATCATATCGGCAATTTCGTCAAAATCTTCCGGTGTGTGAAGTCCGGCAACGACAGTAGTGCGGAATTCATAAGGAATGCCGGAGTGCATCAACAGAGAAATGCTTTCGGAAATGCGTCCGTAATCAAAGGAATCCGCCGAAAGTCCGGCAGCGGACGGATAGCCTGAACGTGAACTTTTGATATCCATGGCAACATAATCAAGAAGCCCCTCTTTCAGCAGTTCGTTCAACTTATCGGGGAGGTAGCCGTTGGTATCAAGCTTTACCTTCAGTCCAAAGGAACGGATACGTCGGATAAAATCCGTAAGGTCAGCCTGTAAAAGAGGCTCACCGCCCGTGATACATACGCCTTCAAGGATACCGGCGCGCTTTTTCATAAATGAAAAAAAAGTCTCTTCCGATATCGTCGGCTGGGTATGGGCAGCAAGAACAAGATCTGCATTGTGGCAGAACGGACAGCGGAAATTACACCCACCGGTAAAAACCGTACAGGCCACGTGTCCCGGGTAATCCAAAAGAGTTGTTTTATTAAGTCCGTGAATCTGCATGAAAATGCCCTCCCGTAACGTACTATTTTTACTAAAAAAGCTAGTATTATTTTAGCATGAAATGGGAAAAGGGGGAAGATAGTACTGGAAAAAGGATTTCATTCTGTGTTATAATAAAAAAGCATTCGTAGTATTTTGGGAGAAGGCGGTAAGCAAAGCAAAAATATGAATGCAGGAATACGATGTATAAGGGGTAACTGAATATGGCAGATTTGAAAAAAATGATTTTGGAGGAGCTTCGTAAAAGCCCGAATTTGCAGACGGAAACCATCAATGAGATGGAAGAGTATATTGATACAGGACTGGAGAAAACAGAGGAAAACATCATTGAGGTTGCGTTGAACTACCTGGATGAAAAAGGATACAGACGCCGCGCTGATAACTTGGAGTATGCCAAGCAGATGATTTTAAGCTGCTCGGAAGACTACGATACCATTATTGTTAAGCGTAAACAGGTAATTGAAGAGGATTTGTTTGAGAACGCAAGCATGAATGAGCTTCGCGATGCGTTAAACCTCTGTATTTTAAATAATTTGAATTCCATTCAGGATATGGTGGAATATCTGATTGATGTGAAGTATGAGTATAAGGTAGAGACACTGCTTCGTTTGTATACGGAAGATGACAGACCGAGAGGACATCTTGCTTCCGATGATTTCGAAACCTTCGAGGAGCTTCTGAACCGATATGCGAATATGGGATATCAGCTGGACAGAATTATTGAGCCGCGCGCAGGTGTTTCTCCTGCACGTTACCAGATTATATTCAAAAGAGAAAAGATGGACTAAATAGTCTCTTTATCGAATAAAAGAATGTGCTTTGCACATTCTTTTTTCACGAAATTACTTTTATAAAAGGGAGAAAAAAGCAATGATTCGAATTTTTAAGTATTTGCAAAAAAGAGAGCTGATTCTCATCCTTGTCACATTTATATTGACCGGACTCCAGGTTTTTCTGGAATTAAAGCTTCCGGAATATATGTCAAGAATCACAAATGTAATTGTGGCACCGGGAAGCGCATTGCAGGATGTAATTACGGCCGGTACTTACATGCTTCTGTGTGCATTCGGCGGACTTGCGGTTTCTGTTCTTGTGGGATTTTGTTCCACCAGGGTTGCAACAGGCTTTTCCATGCGTCTGCGTGCAGCGGTGTATCATAAGGTAACGGATTTCTCACTGGAAGAAATCAACGAATTTTCAACCGCCAGTCTGATTACGCGCTCTACCAATGACATTGTACAGATACAGATGCTTCTGGTGATGGGAATGGGAATTATTTTCCGCTCTGTTCTGATGGCAACACTGGCGATTCTGAAAATCCGCGCCAAAAGCTGGCAGTGGACATTTTCTACCGGTGTAGCAGTGTTACTATTAATTATGATCATTGTAATCCTGATGATTGTGGCGGTGCCAAAATTCAAGTTAATTCAGAATATGACGGACAATTTAAACCGTGTTACACGTGAGAATTTGACCGGTATCAGAGTTGTGCGTGCTTATAATGCACAGAAATTTCAGCAGGGTAAATTCAGGGAGGCAAATGATGAGCTGACGGATACACATCTTTTTGTGGGCAAAACGATGGCAATCATGAGCCCGGGGATGTCTATTATCATGAGCGGACTTTCCCTTTCCATTTACTGGATTGGTGCGATTCTGATTCAGGAGGCGGCTACGGCGGACAAGCTTGTGCTGTTTTCCGATATGGTGGTCTTTTCTTCCTATGCAATGCAGGTTGTTATGTCTTTTATGATGATGACAATGATTTTCCTTATTTTACCGAGAGCTGCGGTTTCTGCAAAGCGTATCCTGGAAGTGCTTGATACGAAGAAAAAAATTACGGACGGAACAGAAACGCAGGGAAAAGAAGGCGTGCGAGAGGTAACGTTTGATCATGTTTCCTTTGCTTATCCTGATGCGGGCGAAGAGGTGTTAAGCGATATTTCCTTCTCCGCAAAGAAGGGTGAAACGGTTGCGTTTATCGGTTCGACCGGTTGCGGGAAAACAACACTTGTGAATCTTTTAGTACGTTTCTATGATGTTACCAAGGGCGCTGTCTATGTGGATGGTGTGAATGTTAAGGACTATAAATGCGAGGCTTTGCGGGATAAAATCGGTCTGGTGCCGCAGCGTGCGACACTTTTTGCCGGAACCATCCGCTCCAACGTCGGATACGGTGATAAAAATGGTGTGAGTGAATACACGGATGAAGAGGTTTGGAAGGCACTTGAAATTGCACAGGCCAAAGAGTTTGTGGAGAAGTTAGAGGATGGATTAGAGGCGCATGTGGCACAGGGAGGAAGCAATTTCTCGGGAGGACAGAAACAGCGTTTGTCCATTGCCCGCGCAATCTGTCGTAAGCCTGATATTTATGTATTTGACGATTCTTTCTCTGCGCTTGATTATAAAACGGACCGTATTCTGCGAGGAGAGTTAAAGAAGATTACGAAGGATGCCATTACCCTGATTGTAGCGCAGCGAATCGGAACCATTGCCGATGCTGACTGCATTGTTGTTCTCGACGATGGTCGCGTTGCAGGAATGGGTACCCACAAGGAGCTTCTGGCAAATTGTGAAGTATACCGTCAGATTGCCTATTCCCAGTTGTCAAAGGAGGAGTTGGAAAATGAGTAAAAAAGAGTACGAACATGGCACTGCCAAAACAGCTCCGAGACGCGGACCGGGAGCAGGAGGCCCTCCGGGAACAAGACCGGGTGAGAAAGCCAAGGATTTCAAGGGAAGTATTGTCAAGCTCCTGAAATATAACAAAGCTGTGTTGCCGCTTATGGGAGTAGCACTTGTTTTATCCTTTCTGACAAGTATTTTCACGATTATCAGTCCTGATAAACTCAAAGAAATGACGGCTGAGATTGAAAAAGGACTTATTGCATCCATCGATATGCAGGCAATTGGCAATATCGCGGTCTTTCTGGTTGTCATTATTCTTTTAGGGGCAGTATTCGGTTATTTGCATTCTGTGTTGATGGCAATTGTAACCCAGAGGGTATCAAGGAAGCTTAGGAATGAGATTTCCGAGAAAATCAATGTGCTGCCGCTGAAATATTTTGACAATACAACCTTTGGTGATGTGTTAAGCCGTGTTACCAATGATGTGGATACCGTGGCGCATACGTTAAATCAGAGTGCGACACAGTTGGTGAATTCCATTACGCTTTTTGTCGGTTCCCTTCTTATGATGTTGCTTACAGACCTGACGATGACAATTACGGCGATTGTTTCCTCACTGATCGGATTTGTCTTAATGTCTCTTATTATGGCATCATCCCAGAAGTATTTCCTGGGTCAGCAGAAGTATCTCGGTGATTTGAATGGTCACGTGGAAGAAATCTATGCCGGTCATATGGTAATGAAAGCTTTTAACGGTCAGAAGAAAGAAGGAATTGCGTTTGATGAGGTGAACAAAAAACTTGCTGACAGTGCGTTCAAGGCACAGTTTTTATCAGGACTCATGCATCCGATTATGGGGTTTGTCGGTAATTTGGGATATGTGGCGGTGTGTGTGGTAGGTGCAATTCTTACCATTAACGGTAAAATAGATTTTGCGGTTATTGTTGCTTTTATCATGTATATCCGTTATTTCACCCAGCCCATGACACAGATTGCCCAGGCGGCAACAAATCTGCAGTCCACCGTTGCGGCGGCAGAGCGTGTGTTTGAGTTCTTAGAGGCAGAGGAGATGGAAGATGAGAGCCATAAAGAAACCATCCTGAAGGGTGAAGATGTGATTGGAAATATCTCCTTTGAACATGTGAAATTCGGTTATCATCCGGACAAAATCATCATTCATGATTTCTCGGCTCAAGCGAAATCCGGCGAAAAGATTGCGATTGTCGGTCCGACCGGTGCCGGAAAAACAACACTTGTGAACCTTTTGATGCGTTTCTATGAAGTAAACGAAGGAAACATCTCGATTGATGGTGTTCCCGTTGCGAATCTGACGCGCGAGAATGTCAATGATTTATTCGGTATGGTTTTACAGGATACCTGGCTCTTTGAAGGAACTATCCGTGAGAACATTGTATACGGTAAAGAGGGCATTACCGACAAACGTCTTGATGAAGTGTGTAAAACAGTCGGTATGTTACATTTTATCCGTACCCTTCCGAAAGGATATGATACGGTTCTGAACGATAAAGTAAATCTTTCTGCCGGTCAGAAGCAGCTCCTTACCATCGCAAGAGCCATGATTGAGGATGCACCGATGTTAATTCTTGATGAAGCGACAAGCTCCGTCGATACCAGAACGGAAGTCCTGATTCAGGAAGCAATGGATCGACTGATGCAGGGACGTACGTCTTTCGTAATTGCGCATCGCCTCTCCACCATCCGTAATGCGGACCTGATTCTTGTTATGAAGGACGGTGACGTAATCGAAAGCGGAACGCATGAAGCTCTTATTCAGCAAAACGGCTTCTATGCAGAGCTCTACAACAGCCAGTTTGAAAAAGTCGGCTAAAAAAAGACTCCTATAAAAAAAGGCGCTGTGTGGCACCAATGTCATTTAGTTAAGTTTAAAATCATTAAGTTAAGGGATAAATCTTCGGATTTGTCCCTTATTGCATTTGTTTCAAAATATACTCCGTTTAGTTAAGAGATTTTATATATTTTACTTTATGATAAATTTAGAATTGTTTTGGCTGATATTGAAAGTATTTTCCGAAAATGTGCTATAATTCATTTAGGTGATGTGCACGGTTTATGCGTAAGAGAGAATAAACAGTAAAACTATGCACGCAGGATAATTTCCCTTTTCAAAGGGACTTTTTATCTTGCTTTTTTATGACAGTAGGAATATTGTGGGAGTTTTTTGAATATGCCGGCGATAGTTTTTTTTTGCTTTAGATATGCAGAAGGATACGATTGTACGTACAATAAAGTGCGTAGAAATGAAAATGTAGAGAACAGATTGGAGGAAGCATAAAGATGGAGTTGTTAATAAAAGTTTTGGTGTGTTTTATTGCAGCAGCCGGAGCCGGTATAGGAACAGGATTCGCGGGAATGAGTGCAGCAGCAGTTATCGGTCCTATGCTTGTGACATTTTTGGGTATTCCTGCTTATCATGCTGTAGGAATTGGACTTATGAGTGATGTCTTAGCCAGTTTAGTAAGTGCATGGACGTATAAAAAGAATGGGAATCTGGATGTGAAAAGAAGTATTTTGTTACTAATTTCTGTGTTGACAATGACAGCAGTAGGAAGTTATGTAGCAAGTTTTCTACCGGAAAAGACTATGAGTGGAACCATGCAGATTGCAATGATTATCATTGGATTAAGATTCTTGCTGAAACCGGTACAGACCACAAAGGAACAGATGGCGGAACAGAGTAGGAATAGTAGGATTGTCAAATCTGTTGTTGGCGGAGCCATAGTCGGCTTTATATGCGGAACTGTCGGCGCAGGTGGCGGTATGATGCTCTTGTTCGTGCTTACTTCTTTCTTAGGATATGAAATGCATATGGCAGTAGGAACAAGTGTATTTATTATGGCATTTACAGCATTAACCGGTGGTGTGAGTCACTTTGCTGTAGGTGGAATGCCTGATATGGTCAGTCTTGTGCTTTGCGTTACGTTTACGTTTTTATGGGCAAGGATTGCTGCAGTAATTGCAAATAAGGCATCAGCAAAGACATTAAACAGAGTTGTTGGTATTGTTATGATTACGACCAGCATTGTTATATTAGCTGTCAATTACCTAAGTTAAGGAATAATCTGTATAATGCGCAAAGTAGATTTGCAGAGTAATGGCGAAGTTTTCTTTTTATGTGTTTAGAATGCTAGTTCTATGGAGAGATTGAAAGCAACTGAAGATTTGAAGTTTACGCACTGAAATTAGTTTGAATTCTAATAATTTGCAACATAGTATCTATATTTTGTATCTTGGTATGGGAGTGGTTGAAAATCACTCCCATTAATGTTATTTTGTGAAAAAATCATAGAAAGGGATATGGATTATGGACGTTATGAAAAGGATGAAAATTTGGAATGTTGTTTTAGGAACATATCTGCTATGTTATATCTTTCGTACTTTGGAGTATTTCGTTTTGCGTACGGACCAAACATGGGTTGGAGAAGCAATTGTACATAAGGTATTGGGAATTGTTATTTTGTTTGGAGTAAGTGCTTGTATGAAGATTACGGTAACACAAATGGGTTTTGTGAAAGAAAAAGCATTTTGTGATCTGGTAAAAGGGTTGGCTTTCGGATGTAGTGTTTTTGTTCTTGCTTACGGTGTAGAGATTATGATTGCTGTTTCACAAGGGTCTTTTAGCTCTTTGCAGTTATATGTCAGTACCTATGCAATTAGTCAGAACACCGGTTATCGGACAGAGTTTCTGTTTTTTCTGATTTGTATCATTGGAAATATAGTAAATGTGATAATGGAAGAAGGTATTTTCCGTGGACTTTTTACTAAGTTATTGGAACAAAAACATTCATTTGTTGTATCCGCAATGATATCTTCCTGTTTATTTGGCTTTTGGCATATGATAGGTCCTGTTCGAAATTATGTGGATGAAACCATGAGCATGAATGGTATGATTGCGAATATTGCTATGCTGGTTATAACATCGACATTAGTCGGCTTCAAATTTGCCATGCTAACCAAAATGACAGGTAGCCTTTATATGGCAATGGGTGACCATTTTGTAAATAATACAATTGTTAATCTTTTGCATGTGGTATCGGATACCGGTGCGGATGAGATGATGGTAGTGAGAGTGGCAATTGCCCAGTCTGTATCGTTTATCTTGGTGTTGCTTTGTTATATTCGCCGATGTCGTAAAACTTTATAAAAGATTAACAAAAAATCCTATGCATGTTACAATATTATCTATGATAACAAGTACTCAACTGGGAGGGTAACATGCGTTTAATATTGTGTGAGCGACAAGATTTAGCAGAACCGGAAGTCACAGTAGCATATCGGGAGATGACGACAAGTGTGCAAAGAGTGTCGGATTATGTGCGATATGTAGACCAGACTATTCTTTGTAAAAAGGATAATGAAGAATGTGGCGTTCTAATAAATGATATTTTTTATTTGGAAAGTGTAGACAAAAAGGTTTTTGTATATTGTGAAAAAGAGGTTTATGGAAGCAATTATAAATTATATGAGTTAGAAGAACTGCTGTCGCAGGCCGGATTCGTCAGGGTGAGTAAATCGGTGGTTCTAAATGTTGAGAAACTGACAGGAATTAAAACTTTGGTTAATAGCAAACTGGAGGCAAAACTTTCCAATGGTGAAAGTGTATGTGTTACCAGAAAATATTTGAAAGATATTAGGAGCGAATTGCTGAGGAGAAATAAAGGATGAAAAAGATAATATTAAATATTATGGCGACAACGGGAATCTCTTTAGTAGCTTTGTCTCTGGTTGCCACCTTGTATGACGGTTCATTAATCTGCATTGATACGATTTTTCAGGTGCTGGGATTGAATGTTGTAATTTATATAGGACTTTACTTTATGGATTCTATTGAATATCGCTATGCGATATTGGAAACCGGGTTGAAATTGATTTATATCATTTTACTTGTGCTAATAAGCGGTTTTCTTTGGGGATGGTACAGTAATTTACCGGGTGTTGTATTAGTGCTTATGACAATTGCTATTTTTATTGTATGTACATGTTTGGATGCGATTAGTTTAATAAGTGAAGTAAAATCAATAAATATTTTAATAGAAGAAGAACAATCGAAATAGTTGACAATGTAAGTTGGATTTTGAATAAGTGATATGTTTAACTGAGAGAAAACTTTCAGGTTTATTCATCGTAAGGCAACAGCGAGTTGCTTGGAAAAAGATTTATTCGGTTTTATAATATCGTTGGAGGTGAAAAATATATGGAAACAAAGGATATTATATTAGAACTTAGAAATAAAGCAGGCTTATCTCAGGATGACCTTGCAGAAAAAGTATTTGTAACTCGCCAAGCCGTATCTCGTTGGGAAAATGGAGAAACAACACCTAATACCGATACTCT
>SVFH01000009.1 GCA_015056945.1 Lachnospiraceae bacterium
TTAGAAAGACTTTGTTTCAGATAATGGATGTCTTAATTAAAACGCATCCCCAAGACGACCCTGTGTATCAGTTCTTAGACAAGAAGCGTGCTCAAGGCAAGCCTTACTATGTCTACATGACCGCAGGGGCTAACAAGTTTCTAAGAATCTACTATGGACGAGTGAAAGAATATCTCGCATCTCTTCCAGAATCCTAATCATTACTACGATTTTCAGACCAGCACACTGTGGTGGTCTTATTTTAATACCTAATTTTCAACCTGTATAAAATTTTCAAAGTTCTTTCAATTTAGCCTTGACTTTTTATTTGCAGGCTAATTTACTACTCTTCTATTTTATCAAATATCAGAAACAATGCAAGTATAAAATAAAGAATGTGCATAGCACATTCTCGCGCGTGAGCGGTGTTGCTCGGCAACAAAATTCCTTGCCGCGAACTGCGCATCCTTAGCGGAGCGATTTTATTTTTGCATAGGAATTTCCTATGCAAAAATAAAGCCATGCAGAAGGAAACCTTCCGCATGGCCTCACACTCATTATATTAACCCTTAACAGAACCTAATGCTACACCGGCAATGATGTATTTAGATAAAATAAGGTAAACAACAATCAAAGGTAAAACTGTCAAAGTAAGTCCGAGATAAACTGAACCGTACTCTGTCTTATATGCGTCACCCTTTAACATACTAACCATGATAGGCATTGTATATTTCTTCTTATCTGTAAGCAATACCATCGGAGTAAACAAGTTGTTCCAGCTACCAACGAAACTGAAAATTGCCTGAGTTGCAATCGCAGGTTTCATAATAGGTAAAACAATCTTATTGAAGGTAAAGAACTCTTTTGAGCCGTCAATACGAGCAGACTGCACGATTTCCATTGAGAGGGAAGCCTGCAAATACTGTCTCATAAAGAATACCATACTAGGTGATGCGATAGCAGGTAAAATAAGCATTAACATGTTGTTTGTCATGTGAATCTGATAAACCATCTGATAGAAACCAATCATGGTAACCTGTCCGGGAATCATCATAACAGCCATAACGAAACTAAAGAATGCATGTTTTGCTTTCCAGTCATATGCTACGTTTGCGTATGCAGTAAGAGATGAGAAATATACTGCGAGCAAAGTAGAACATCCTGCAATAATCAAAGAGTTAACAAATCCGACAATCGGATTAAAGCTCTTACCTGTAAGTACTGTAAAGTTTTTAATAATATGCCATGAAGGAATCAGGGAAATAGCGCTCTCCTGAATCTGCGGCGTGGATCTTGTTGCATTAACAATCATAATCCAGAATGGCATAATACTAAGTATAGCAAGAATGATACATGCAATATAAATTATTATTTTGAGAAATACGTCTGATTTTTCAGCATCTTTATCTTCTACATTTAAAGACAATCTGCTCTTGCTCATAGCATTTGAAGCATTATTCATATTATCTTTCATAATCTAAACCGTCTCCTTTCCTATAAGCCTTTTAATTTCTTCTTATATGCTTTTTCCTGCTCGCGTACAATCTTACGAAGCGCAGCTTCGTCTTTATCACGCATTACGTAGAACATAAGTGCAGAAATAACACAAATAATAAGGAACATAATTACACTGGCTGCTGCAGCACGTGCATACAGATAACTTCCACTGAACGCCTGATTATAGATAAATACAGAAGTCGTCAATGTAGCATTATCCGGCTTACCATCAAGGAAAAGTTTCGGAATATCGAACATATTCAAACCACCGATCAAAGAGGTAACCAATGTGAACAATAAAATTGTCTTAATGTTAGGAATTGTAATCTTGAAGAAGGTCTGTGTACGGTTTGCACCATCCACTTCAGCTGCTTCAAACAATTCAGGAGAAATACCAAGAATACCGGACATCAATACGATTGATGTATATCCATACCACATCCAGGTCTGAATAAAGATAACGATACCCTGTGCAACCCATCCCATCTGCAACATATTAATAGGTTCATCTGTAAAGCCAATCTTCATTAACAAGTCGTTAACAGGGCCCTTCGGGAAACCAAACAATGATGCAAAGAGAATAGCAATTGTAGCCGCAGTAATGATATTAGGCATATAGAAAATAACCTTAAAGAATCCCTGCCCTTTAATCTTACATCTCTTATCAGTAAACCATGCAGCAATAACAAGAGCAAGAATCATCTGCGGAGTAAAGTTCAACAACCAAATAACAACTGTATTTTTAAACGCCGTTTGAAAGGACGGATTTTTCAATACTGTTACGAAATTCTTAAAAGGATCTGACCATAAAATGTTAATATCAACATTACCAATACCCTTCAAATCAGTGAAGCCGATTACAAAAGTATAAACGATCGGGTACAAAGTAAATATTGAAAAAGCAAGAACAAACGGAATACTAAACATGTATCCGTATTTGGCATAACTAAACGACTTACGTTTCATACAGCCAACCTCCACCTTATTTTATTTTGTAAATAACTTTTTCCTACAAGTAACTATTTTCATAATAAACGGGACGGACGTTCTATCGTCCGCCCCGCTTTTCGTTATCATATTATAAACAATTTGATTATTCTACAACAACGTCTAAGTTATCAGCAACGTTCTGCTTGAAGTCTTTGATAGCATCTTCACGAGACTTGTTACCAGCAACATATTCACGAACCTGATCTCTCCAGAACTGGTTGATCTTCTCATCGTACTGAGTTAAGTTATCACCCTTAGCGTTAGCGTTAGCAGGTACGAATACGTCGAACATGTTCTGTCCGCCTAAGAAGTCAAGAGAACCATCAGAGATGCTCATTACTGTACCGGAAGCAACACAGTCTTTAGCTGTCGGAGTTGCAGGATCGTTATCCCAGTCAACTGTACCGTTAGCCCAAGCGTACTGAAGTCCGCTTTCTGTGCAGTCAAGTGTAATCCACTCGATGATTTCAGCAACTGCTGCAGCCTTGTCAGCATCTGCTGCTGCGTTCTTGCTAGCAAGTAACCATGTACCACCCCAGAAGAAACCTACAGGAGATTCACAAATAGCCCAATCACCATATGTTCCTTCACCTACTGCAGCACCACCACAGTTAGGAGCGATTGTGTAGTTGATTAACCAAGCAGGTCCGAAGAAACCGAAGATGCCCTGAGCGCCTTCACCCTTCATATCTGCAAACCAAGCATCTGTCCAGTCAGCTGTTTCGTTGTGAAGCTTACCATCTTTTAATTTCTTAGAAACATCAAGTAAAGCTTCTCTCTTAGGATCAATTGTTAACTTACCATCAACAACCCAACCCTGATCAGAGCTGTTTTCGATTGCGTGCCAGATATCACCGTCACCGGAAATGATACCATAGCCTTTAGCCTTTAATTCATCAGCTGCTGTCCAGAACTGATCCCAGCTACCTGAACCGCCACCAATTTTCTTAGAAATTTCTGCAGGATCATCTGTTCCCCATGTATCTTTAGCGATGGAACGACGATAGATGAATGCACCACCTGTAGCCTGGTATCCCAAACCTACAACAGCACCATCCGGATTTGTACCGATTTCTACAGAGTAATCAGCGATAGCTGCTTCTTTGATCTTAGCATCTACATCGATACCTAAATCAGCGTAAGGAGCTGCCCAAGCTGCACCATCACCCTTGGAATATTTAAGAATGAAAGCTGCTTCTGCACAGTAGATGTCAGGAGCGCTGTCTCCGCCAGCTGCTAAAGCAGCATCCAAAGCGGGCTGATATGCACCATCAGTAGTCGGTGTGATTACTGTGTTGATATCGTAAGGGAAATCAGGGTTCTGAGCTACATAGTAGTCAACCATCTTAGGAACTTCATCTGTGAATGCCCATAAGTTGATAGTACCTTTCTTTCCAGCAGGTGCAGGTTCAGTTTCATCTCCACCAGTAGTATCTTCGCTAGCTACGGGATCTGCATCCGGAGTAACAGGATCTGCAGGTTTGTCACAAGCAACAAGAGTAGTTGCAAGTACGCATACGCCTAATGCGCAAGCCAATAACTTCTTCATTTTTTTTCCTCCTTAAAATTTAACTATCGGCTTGTTTATTCATTTTGCCGAAAGTCGTGTTTTAGTAACAACTAGATTATAACATATTGCCGATTGTTTACTTTACAAATATTGCTCTATGGTATTCACATCTTGCTTTTTCACAAAATATACATACATTTAGTGCTTTTTTTTAGTATACTTCAAATAAAGATATCATGCAATTTTTGGAGGTTATTATTTTATGAATCGTTTTTTCTCTCAAGACAGCATTGCGATGAGATTTTTAACATTTTTATGCGATATGATGTACATCAACTTTCTGTTTTTTGTATTTTCCATTCCGATTTTCACCATGGGAGCTTCCCTATCGGCAATGTACAGTGTTTTGTTTAAAAGAATCCGTGACGAGGATCCCCCTATTATGAAAAGTTTCACCAAAGCATTTAAAGAAAACTTTAAACAGGCAACTTTGATCTGGATTCCGTTTCTTCTTATTATATGTTTCCTTTTTGCCAGCTTATATGTTGCGCATAACCTTATCGGAGAAACTTATTCGGTACTGCAATACCCCATTGCCATTTTTATATTCCTGATACTTGCTGTTTTCGTTTTTGTTTTTCCGCAGATTGCAGTGTTTCAGACTCCTACCAAGCAAATTTTGAAAAACGCATGCTTATTAAGTCTTGCCAATCTGCCTACTACATTGTCCTTCTTGATCGTACATGTTCTTTTACTTTTACTTGCCGGTCTTTCACCGACAATGACCTACGTTGTAGGGAGCGTAATACTATTTCTTGGCTACGCAACAATTTCATATTTCTTTTCGCATTTATTCAGAAAGATTTTTAATAAAATCATAGGAGGCGAAGAGGATGCAGTTTAATCTGCATCCTCTTTTTTCATTCCTTCCAATATCCATTTGGCAAAAGCAATTGTTTCGTCCTTTCTTTTAGCATCTTTCGAAAAAGCCATTACCGGCTTAGCATCCAGATAAAACTCTCCCAATGCTTCACAATCTTCTACATAAAATGCTACAGGTATCTTTTCTCCGATTTCTTCCCAATTAACCTCTTCAGATGTTTCAGCCAGTGTTCCGGTATCTTCTTCATAAGCTTTCCTATTCGCCTCAGCCTCAACCTCTTCTTTTATAATATAGTAGATATACTCTTCATATTCAGCCAGAAATGCTTCATCAAAATAAGTTCTCAAATCTTCATAGAGCGGAACCTGCATATACTCTTTCACAACCCAGTCCGTCGTGAACGTCACATCTACATAACCATTTCGCATCATAGTCTGATACTTTTGAATGCTTGCAATAGTATCATCCGTTTCTAAGGCGGCCTGTTTCATATCTTTCGGATGAACAAAATCATAACTCACTTTAACGGGCAGTTCCAGTTCTCTTTCCATCGCATAATTTATTTCAAACTCTTTTACCGCAGTTGCAACATCCGAAGTATTCATAATTGCAACTCCGAGAGCAAATGGCCTGCTTTCCATGATATAGGTACTTACAAAAGAAACAACAATTGCAATAATCGCAATGGGCACAATTGCATACCACTTATAATATTCCCAAAAATGTTCAAACTTCTTCCATATTTTTTTGAATATCTCTTTCATATTATGCTTCCTCACTTTTATTCATCAACTTCTTTCATCTTATCATGCTTCCAAAGCTTTTCAAGAAGAAAGCCAACGATTTCGTTCTTTTTTCACAATTTAGCGGACAACTCCGAGTACAATTCCTATCACAATCACGGCAGCACAAAATAATTTATATCCGGTATTCTTTTCCTTAAAAATAAACTTCCCTGCAAGAATCGTAACAATACAGCCACTTTGCTTAATCAAAGTCATAACTGTAATTTTGCTGTCCGGCATCCCGTTCGCAATAAATAACGCCTTGTCGGATGCAACAAATAAAAGGCTCAACCCCCAAATCCAACCATTCAGCCAGGTTTTAGGATTTATTTTTGTCTTTGTAATCAAGACATATATTCCATAGTAACTAACCATAAAAAGCATATACCAGAACTGAAGTTGCGAACTGGTCATATCCCGCATCAAAATTTTATCCAAAAGACCGGACATGGCATTTAAGATGCATGACAAAAAAGCAATCGCAACATAAAACGGCGTTTTGTCTTTTTTAATCTCTTCGGATATTTGCACTCCCGATGCAGTCCCATCCTCTGCCTTCTTTTTGGGGCTGAATTTTAACAACAACAACCCTCCTCCGACAAACACAAGACCGAACACCTGAAATATACCCAGTTGTTCCCTTAAAACAAATACACCAAGAGCTGTAGCAAACAATACACGGGACAAATCCAGAACACCGTACAAACTAATCGGCAATTTGCGTATTGCCTTAAAGCTGCAAATCCATGCCAGAAAAACAAAAAAAGCTTTTAGCGCAACAAACAAAAATTGTACCGGTTCCAACCCTCCGGCATTTCTTCCGGAAGGCAACACCATTATAAAAGAAAGCGCTGTATATACAAATAAAACTTCAAGCACCGAATGTTTCTTAAGTGCAAGTTTTTTCATTATTTCGCGGATTCCCTTTGATACACCGAAGAACAACACGCAAAGCATCCACCACATATCTGATTCCTCATTTTCTCTTATTCCAAAAAACAATCGTTTCTTATTATACACACAAAACAAAAAAAAGAAAGGCTTTCCTTCGAAAAAGAAGAAAAACCTTTCTGTTATCTCATAAATATTATTACATATCAAAACACATTTCCAAATTAGAGATTTGCCTTGATTGTCTTATAAATACCTTCTCCGTCAAGACCATATTTCTTAACAAGTTCTCCTGCGCTTGCAGACTCACCGAACTTATCGTTCATACCAATCTTAACAACCTTGGTAGGAGCCTTCTCTGAAAGAAGATCACATACCGCACTGCCAAGTCCGCCGATTACGGAATGCTCTTCTGCTACAAATACCTTACCGGTCTTCTTAGCTGTTGCAAGAACAATTTCTTCATCAAGAGGTTTGATTGTGTGGATGTTGATTACATCTGCAGAGATGCCGTCAGCTGCAAGAAGCTCTGCTGCTTTCAATGCGCTGTCAACACAGATACCGCTTGCAATAATGGATACATCTGTACCTTCTTTTAACTGAACACCTTTACCGATTTCGAATTTGTAATCATCTTTTTCATTGATTACAGGCACTGCTGCACGTCCGAAACGAAGATATACGGGACCTTCCATTTCAAGTGCTGCGCGAACTGCTGCTCTTGCTTCGATATCATCAGAAGGAACGATTACAGTCATACCGGGAATGGTACGCATCAATGCAACGTCTTCGTTACACTGGTGTGTTGCACCGTCTTCACCTACAGTAATACCTGCATGTGTAGCACCGATTTTTACATTTAAATGAGGGTAACCGATGGAGTTACGAACCTGCTCAAAGTTTCTTCCTGCTGCAAACATTGCAAAAGAAGAGATAAAAGGAATCTTACCGCAAGTAGCAAGACCTGCAGCGATACCTGTCATATTACATTCAGCAATACCACAGTCAATGTGACGGTCGGGATATGCTTTCTTAAATACACCTGTCTTGGTTGCACCTGCAAGATCGGCATCCAGAACAACTAACTCAGGGAAGTCCTGGGCACACTCAACGAGTGCATTACCATAACTGTCTCTTGTTGCGATTTTCTTAATATCTGCCATCTTATTCACCTGCTTTCTCTAACTGCTCACCAATGGCAGCAAGTTCTTTCATTGCAATTTCATACTCCTCATCGTTAGGAGCTTTACCATGCCATCCTGCATTATCTTCCATGAAGGAAATGTTCTTACCTTTTACAGTCTTCATGATAATTGCAGTCGGTTTGCCTTTGGTTGCTTTTGCTTTTTCCATAGCTGCACGGATTTCATCAAAGTTATGTCCGTCGATTTCAATAGTTGCAAAGTTGAATGCTTCAAACTTAGCAGCGATAGGATAAACGGAACATACATCCTCAACCTTACCGTCAATCTGAAGACCGTTGTTATCAACGATTACTACAAGGTTGTCAAGGTTACGTGCGCCTGCGAACATAGATGCTTCCCAAACCTGACCTTCCTGGATTTCACCATCACCAAGTAATGTATAAACACGGAAATCTTTGTTATCAAGTTTAGCTGCAAGAGCCATACCAACTGCTGCAGAAATTCCCTGGCCCAAAGAACCTGAACTCATATCAACACCGGGTGTTTCCTGCATGCAGGGATGTCCCTGAAGATAAGAACCTAACTTACGAAGGGTCTTTAAATCTTCTACCGGGAAGTAACCTCTGTTTGCAAGTGTAGAATATAAACCGGGAGCTGTATGACCTTTGGATAATACGAAACGGTCTCTGTCAGCTTTTTTAGGATCCTTCGGATCGATATTCATTTCTTCAAAATATAAGTACGTATACATATCTGCTGCAGATAAAGATCCGCCCGGATGACCGGACTTTGCATTGTAAACTGCAGTCACAATACCTTTACGAACTTCATTTGCTGCTTTTTGAAGTTCTAAATTTGTCATAATTTTCCTCCTAAAATTTGCTTATATAAAGCTTCTATTTCAACCTTACCGGTTGTTTGCTCTTTTCCTCAAAAATTCCAAAGGTGACGTAAATCACCTTTGGAATCTATTAGTTAAGTCTTACAATTAAGCGAACGGATTCTCTGTAGGATATCTTACGCCTGCAGGCTGATTGTATCCGATTTCATCCACTTCAACACCTGCAAACTTGAATACTTCGTAAATTGTCTTTCCGAAGTGTCCGAATGCAACTGCTCCGTGATGAGGATAGTTCTTCTCAATCAATACGTGACGATAGAATCTTCCCATCTCAGGAATAGCGAATACACCGATAGCACCGAAGGACTTGGTTGCTACGTTAAGAACTTCACCTTCTGCAATGTAACCACGAAGCTTGCAATCAGCTGTGGACTGGAGACGGTAGAATGTAATCTTTCCGGGTGCGATATCGCCTTCCAAAGTACCCTGAGTAACTTCTTCAGGAAGGTTTCTAGCCATAATCTTCTGGTATCTCATTTCGCAGAATGACAACTTGGAAGAAGCTGTGTTACCGCAATGGAATCCCATGAAGGTATCTTTATGTGTATAGTTGTACTTGCCTTCGATAGATTCTTTGAACATATCTGCAGGTACAGAGTTGTTGATGTCAAGAAGTGTAACAGCATCTTCTGTAATACATGTACCAATGTACTCTGATAATGCGCCGTAGATATCTACTTCACAAGATACAGGAATACCCATAGCTGTTAAACGGCTGTTTACATAGCAGGGAACGAAACCAAACTGTGTCTGGAATGCAGGCCAGCATTTACCGGCAATAACAACATATTCCTTGCATCCTTTGTGTGCTTCTACCCAGTCAAGTAATGTCAACTCATACTGAGCAAGTCTTTCCAATACTTCAGGCTTCTTGTTTCCGGCGCCAAGTTCAGCTGCCATTTCAGCAACCTTAGCGGGAATTCTTTCATCGCCTGCATGGTTCTTGAATGCTTCAAAAAGGTCAAGTTCAGAGTTTTCTTCGATTTCAACACCAAGGTTGTAAAGCTGCTTAATAGGAGCATTACAAGCAAGGAAGTTGGAAGGTCTGGGGCCGAAAGAAATAACTTTCAAGCTCTTCATACCAACAAGTGCTCTTACCATAGGTACGAATTCGTGAATCATATCTGCACATTCTTCTGCTGTACCAACAGGGTACTCAGGAATGTATGCTTTCACATTACGAAGCTTCATTGCATAGCTTGCGTTTAACACACCGCAGTAAGCATCGCCACGGCCGTCCATAAGGTCGTTCTGGCTTTCTTCTGCTGCTGCACAAATCATTGCAGGACCATCGAAAATCTGAACAAGTAATGTTTCAGAAATTTCGGGACCAAAGTTTCCAAGGTATACACAAAGAGCGTTACATCCCTGTTCTTTCAAATCTTTAGCAGCTGCAACTGCCTGTACTTCGCTTTCTACGATACAAATAGGACATTCATAGATATCATCCATGCCGTATTTGTCAGCATAAGCTTTGATTAATGCCTTTCTTCTGTTTACGGATAAACTCTCCGGGAAGCAGTCACGAGATACTGCTACAATACCAATTTTCGCTTTGGGAATATTGTTCATTGTTTCTTTCCTCCTATATTTTGTAGATAATTCTACTTTTTCTTTTTATAAACAATTTGATTATACTACACCTTCTGTGTTTCGTACAACAAATTATTCGTTAACATTTAAGTTTTTACCAATCAAACCAATATGAGCACCTGCATCAAGTCCGCCTTCTGCATGGCCGATTAACCATTTGTTCTTTGCGGTAATCAATGCATCTTCACTACCTGCATGCTTGGAATCAAGCGGAAGATTGGTTCCCTTCGGCAATACAACACCGACTTTGAAGCCCTCACCCTTTACACCGCAGGGAGCATAATGAAGCGTTGTAGCATAGAATTCTACCGCTGTTCCCTTCGGGCAGAAGAATGCTTCTACCAATGAAGTATCATATGTGTAATCTTTGGTAATATCCTGCTGTGAACCAAGCATGAAAATTGCATCAGTTGCAGCAATATTAATTTCGGAATCACGATGATACTCTAAAGCATTCAGTAATTCATTGTGTCCGTTACAATATCCGATCTGAATCGGCATTTCACCATATGTTTTAGTAGAAATTTCCTGATATGCAGGAAGTTTTTCAAGTGCTTCGCAACCCGGAACATATTCTACGCCTTCAGCAGGTAATTCGATATCATTCTCAAGTGTTGCGATGATTTCTGAGAAATCAACGTTGTCAATAATTTTACCGTATTTGGCAAATTCAGGATCTGTTACTTTGTAAATTTTCATTGTGTAAGCCCCTTTCTATTTATTCCTGTCTTACTGGATCTTCTTAAAAAGTTCCTTGCATGCAGGATAGATTTCTTTAAACTGCTGATATCTTTCTTCATACTTTGCAACAAGTTCTGCATCGGGTTCCACGGTATCAACAATTTTAACAAGCTTAGCCGCTGCCGCTTCCACGCTTTCGTATTCACCGCAACCAACTGCTGCAAGAATCGCACCACCAAGTGCAGGACCTTCTTCGCTTTCGATTACATCAACTTTAACATTTAAGATGTTAGCAATCATCTTCTTCCAAAGAGGACTCTTTGCGCCGCCGCCGCAAATCTTGGTACGTTCAATCTTAATGCCAAGTGCCTTAGCAACTTCGAAAGAATCTCTAAGCGCAAAACCTACACCTTCCAAAACAGCCTGTGTCATGTCTGCTCTTGTGGAATCCATTGTAAGACCGATAAAAGTACCTCTTGCAAGAGGATCGTTAATCGGAGAACGCTCACCCATTAAGTAAGGTAAGAAGTATACGTGATTCTCACCAAGCTTCTCAATTGCTTTCTGCTCTGCAGCATAGTCTTTGGTTCCGATGATTTCATCCATCCACCACTTATTGCAGCTTGCAGCACTTAACATACATCCCATCAGGTGATATTTACCGTCAGCATGTGCAAAAGCATGCAATGCATTGAAGCTGTCCACACCAAAATTCTTGGAAGAAATAAAAATTGTTCCGCTTGTTCCGAGAGAAATGTTACAATTTCCGTCTCCAACGGTTCCTGTACCAACAGCTGCTGCTGCATTGTCTCCGGCACCTGCTATTACCTTACAGGTTGCAGGAATACCAAGTTCTGCTGCAACTTCCGGTAAAACAGTTCCAACAACTTCATAAGATTCAAAAATCTTAGCAAGCTTATCTGTGGTAATACCGCAGATATCACACATTTCTTTAGACCAGCAACGATTCTTAACATCAAATAATAACATACCTGATGCATCAGAAACGTCTGTACAATGTACTCCTGACAATTTGTATGCGATATAGTCCTTGGGAAGCATAATCTTCTCAATTTTGGCAAAAAGCTCCGGCTCATTCTCTTTCATCCAGAGAATCTTCGGTGCTGTAAATCCCGTAAACGCAATATTTGCTGTATATTCGGATAACTTAGCGGTTCCGATCACTTGATTCAGATAATCGGTTTCTTTGGTTGTTCTTCCGTCATTCCATAAAATAGCAGGACGGATTACATTATCCTGTGCATCTAAAACAACAAGACCGTGCATCTGACCGCCGAAACTGATTCCGGCAACTTCAGATTTATCAAAGTCTTTGATTAACTCCTTAATTCCATCCATACTTTCTCTGTACCAGTCTTCCGGCTTCTGCTCCGACCAGCCCGGCTTCGGGAAAGAAAGCGGATACTCTCTTGATACAATATTTAATACTTTTCCTGCCCCGTCCATCAACAATAATTTCACTGCTGATGTACCAAGATCAACACCAATGTATAACATGTTCTACCTCCTTAGGATTATCTGCCCGATAACGTGCACGGGCACAAGTCCATAATATCTATTTTCGTGTCAAAAATCAATAATCTTTTAATAAAAAGATTTTTGCCTTTTTATTTTCGGCACTTTCGACAAATAAAACAGGAGTGCTTGTGCAAAATACCATTCCTTCTTTTTTTACACGTGCACACCTTGTTTTTTCTTTCAAACTGGGATAGAATATTTCTTGTCAAAATATCAAATAAATAACCACAAATAAAGAGGAATACTATGGCTACAATGAAGGAAATTGCCGAACTGGCCGGGGTTTCGCGCGGAACGGTTGACAGAGTGTTAAACAAACGCGGCGCAGTGAATCCCAAGACTGAAGAAAAAATACTTGAAATCGCCAGGGCTCTTGAATATAAACCAAACAGAGCCGGCATTGCGCTTGCTGCACAAAAAAGGAAATACCGCTTCGGTATCGTAATGTTCGGCCAGAACAATCCTTTTTTTGATGACGTCAAAAAAGGATTCAATGAACGCATCCGCGAATTAGAAGAATACAACTGTACCGTATTGTTTAAAAGCACCTCGGATTTCGGTGTTACAGACCAGTTAGAAGCCATTGACCAATTGGTCAATGAAGGAATCAATGCTCTTGCCATCGCACCGCAGAACGATGGACGCATAGCCGATAAAATCAACGAACTTTTTGAAGCAGGAATTCCCACTGTCACATTTAATACCGATATCGAGAATTCCAAAAGAATCGCCTATGTCGGCAGCGACTATTATAAATGCGGCCAGACTGCCGCAGGCCTGATGAATCTGATGACACATGATGATGTACACATCGGAATCATCAACGGTTCCTCAAAGATTCTTTGTCACACGGAACGAATCGCAGGATTTAAGGCATGTCTTGGCAACTATTCCAATATGAAAATTGCTGATTATTTTGAAAATCATGATGACGATTTCACCAGTTACGAACTGACGAAGGAAATGTTAGAAAAACATCCCGAAATCAATGCTGTTTTCTTTGCTGCAGGCGGTACACACGGCGGTTGTAAAGCGATTCTTGCTTCCGGGCGTAAAGATATCAAAGTGATTACTTTTGACAAAATCGAAACCACAGTTGAAATGATGAAAAAAGGCATCGTTTCCGCCACCATTTGTCAGGAGCCTCATATCCAGGGTTCCCTGCCTTTAAAGATTCTTTTTGATTATTTAACGACCGGTGAGTTGCCGGCAGTAGAAAAATATTTCACAAAGGTTGAAATCAGAATACTTGAAAATATTTAAACCATATCTCCCGGCCCCGGGAATTTCCTTGGAGATTCATTCGGGTGACCGGGAGTTTTTTGCGTAAAGCCTGTATACATTATATTTTCTAAGATTTCTTATGGATTTCCTTGGTTTTTCCGAAATTCTTCCGTCAGGCGTATCTATAAGAGTATTTTTTCATTTTAGAGCCCACTGTTTCGTATATTTTTCTAAACTCTTTCAAAATTCTTTTACATGCCGTATCTATACAGAAAATCACTCTCTTTAGAGCCCATTTCGACGATTATTCCGGAGTTTTCTTTAGCCATTCTCTAAAATTCTTCCGCCAGACATATGTATATAAATTATTATTTGATTTAGAGCCTGTTTCTCATAGCCGTTAATATCAAAATACGTCAAAAAGGGAAGTCTTACGGAACCGTCCTCCCAATCATTAGATTCTTAGTCTAACTTTAGGAGACGTTCATTTCAGACTTCCCTTTCTACATTCATAACACTTAATCAAAATTATCCCTCTTTGACATTCCACATTCACAAATTGCCATAAATGAAGGCCTGATTGCACCACATCTGATACATTTCCACTCTTTTTCCTCTGTTACACGGAACGGATTCGCAAATCGCTTATTTCCGGTTGGCTTCGGTTTCAATCCGAATATATCTTCACGCTCTTTTTCTTCCGGTTTCTCGGTAATTGGCGCTCTATTTTCTTCTTTTGGCCTTGTAAACACAGATTTTTCTTCCGGTTTCGCAATCGAAATCGGTGACTCATCCTGCTCTTCTATCAGCGGAATCAGCGGTTCCGCTTTCTCTTCCACAATCGGAATCAGCGGTTCCTCTTTCTCTTCCACAATCGGAATGAAAGGCTCTTCCTCCGAAAGCATCTCCTCCGTCTCCATAATCGGAATCAGCGGCTCTTCTGCCGTCTCCGCAATCGGAATCAACGGCTCTTCTACCGTCTCCGCAATCGGAATCAACGGCTCCTCTTCCACTATTGGAATCACAGGTTCTGCTGGCTTAAGCTCTTCAGTGCGTACCGGTGCCGCAGTTCTTGCTTCCACAGGTTTTGCTACAGGGGGCGTCTGCACCGGTGTCCTGTTTGCAGGCTCAATCGGGCGCATACGAATCGGCGACGTCTCCAAATACTCTGCATACGGAATACCATCTGACTGCGCGCCGCCACAAGAACAAAAAGCCTGATATCCTGCATTTCGTTTCCCGCATTCACACATCCAGCCTGATGGCGGAGCCGGTCTTTGCGCTGCCTGTCTTTTGGCATTGGCAACCCTATACTGTTCTTTCATCTCCGCATCATACGCAAATGCATCGTCCTGCTTTGTTCCGCCGCACTTACAGGTTCCGACATACGAAGCATTAATGTTTCCGCATCTGCAACGCCATCCGCCGTTTCGAATCAAATTTTTTTCATGTTCTTCTTTATCTATCCAGTTTCTTTGAGAATATGTTGACGTTCTGCCATTTGCAGCATCGGAAATTCCTTCCACGACATCAATAATCCCTTCTAAAACACCACCAATCTCAAAATCATCATACCAGTCTCCCATTTCATCTCCTCCTCTTAACACAAAAACTTGAATATATATTATGCCTTCTGTGACACACGCATTCCATCTTCGCTAATTACAGCATAGCCACGCTGTTCTGCGTAAGAAATCGCCACATTTACCATCTGCGCAGATGCTTCATTCACTCTCGTATATCCAAATATTTTGACTGTTTCTTTCATCAAATCGTCTTTGGCCAACGCAACATTTTTATCCAGAATCTCTTTCACCGCATTGATAATTTCTTCTGCCGGAATCTGATCAACAGAGCGTTTCTTATCTCCTTCTGCAGGCACACGGTAAACACTGTATGTAAGCGGATTCATGTTATCCAGCCAGATGAAATTCTTTCCGCCGCTCGTTGTCTGCTTCATCGGATAATTGCGGAACACCTCTTCAAAGCGCTCTGTCACACGCGGAGTTTCTCTTGTAAGCCCCCAACACTCAAACACTCTTCTTTTCAGAAGGGATTCTTCAATCGGTGCCTCTGCCTGTAACACACGCTCCAACATTTTGGCAATCTGTAACTTCGTTTTTTCCTGATAAAACTCCTCAGAATCTCCGATACGGTCAAACACTCCTACAGAATACGTCTGACGCACATAATGCTTCGCCTCTTTTGCCACATCCGAAACTCTGCCTGCAAGTTCTCCGGTTGTTTCTTCTGCAACTGTTTCACCATCCGCAGCAACATCTTCTGTCGTTAAAACTGCCGTCTCACAACCTTCCGGAATTTCTGACGCCTCAGGTAAAATTCCCGTCTCGGGTGTCGCATCACTTTCCGCTTCATCCGGCAATTCCTCACAGATCGGTTCCGGCGAAAGTGCTTTTTCTATTGCTGCAACAATCTTACTGAATTCACGGTCCGGCGTATCCATCCAGTCAAGCGTCCAGACGCGATGTAACTTCCATCCGAGTCCCTCCAATACCTGCGGTTGCAAAAGATTTCTGTCACGTGCTGTTCCTGCTGCCATGTAATTTTCACCATCGCAAAGAATTCCCAAGCAATAGGTGTCCGGATTCTCAGGATTAACCACACCGATATCCACCTTATATTCAGATGTTCCGATGTCCAGATTCGCCTGATATCCCGCTTCGTTCAAACGTGCAACAATTGCTTTGGCAACATCACTGTTACGCGGCTTTTTCACATCGTTTCTTGTATACAGTGCATTCTTACCTCTTGCCGCAAACTCAAGGAATCCTTTCAGCCCGACGAGACCTTCTGACGTAGTTCTTGATAAATCAAGCTGCTCCGGACGAAGCGTCGAGAAAATCATCATACCCTTTCTCGAACGCGTAATGGCAACATTCAATCGCCGCCAGCCGCCTTCCTGATTCAGAGGTCCAAAGTTCAAGCCGACTCTGCCGTCCTTATCCGGACCGTAGCCGATTGAGAAAAGAATCACATCTCGCTCATCACCCTGAACATTTTCAAGATTTTTAACGAAAACAGGTTCCTCTCCGCCAAGAGCGTATACCTCAAGCTCAGGTTTGGCATGCAGCGCTTCCTGTAAAAGATCATCGATTAATTCCTGTTGTACGGAACTGAAAGTTACCACACCGATACTGCTCTTACGCAGCTCTTCATCTTCCAGACGTCTGATAATTTCTGCCACAACAGCTTCTGCCTCAGCGCGATTCTGCTTCGTTTTACCACGGTCATACGCACCTTCCACATGCACCCATTTCACCTCAGATACCAGGTCATTCGGTGACGGGAACGTATATAAAAGGTTGTCGTAATACATCATGTTGCTGTATGCAATGAGACTTTCATGCCTGGATCTGTAATGCCATAAAAGGTGTTTTTGCGGAAGCGACAATGCAAGGCAGTCGTCCAAAAGACTCTCCATATCTTCCACATCAAGTTCCTCTTCATTCTGCTGGTTTGTCATGAAGAAGCTGGTCGGCGGCAACTGTTTCGGGTCACCCACGACAATAACATTCTCTCCCCTTGCCAGCGCACCAACGGATTCTCCTGTCGGCAACTGGGACGCCTCATCAAAGATAACCAGGTCAAATTTCGGGAAGGACGGATCAATATATTGCGCCACGGAAATCGGGCTCATTAACATACAGGGACACATTCTTCCCAGCAATGTCGGAATCTGGTTGAAGAGCTTTCGAATCGGCATCGCCCTTCTCTGACTCTTAATTGCTTTCTGCAAAATACCGAGTTCGGAAGACTGCGCAATTCCCTCTCCTGCCTTTGGAATCCTTGCAGAAAGTCTTGCAACAACCTCCTGTCTTGTCAATAACTCAAACTGATCCGAAATCTCACAGAAGCGAGCAACTGTTGCATGAAATTGTGCTCCGTTAAACTGTGCAAGAACCGGTTTCTCCGAAATTTCCGCCATTGCAAGTGCCTTGGCAAAATTACATTCAAATACGGGTAAAAGCTGCTCCCCTGTAAACTCATTCTTTCTGAAACCTTCCGCAATGAGCCCAAGTCCAAGTTCACCCAGTTTATTCTCCGCCTCACAGAATGCCGTGTAAGAACGTAATTCCTCCGTATTCTGTTTCCATGTCCTGATTTTTTCCTGCATGAAGCTTATAAAATCCGCTTCTGTTTCAAAGCTGCTCCACTGCAAGCCGTATTCGGACATCAACTTATTCTCTTCCGTTATTGCTTCTTTTCGAACTTGAATAAATGCTTCCAGAGACTGTCGATTTGCCTCTAAAACCGTACCCATCCTTTTCTCTGCAATCACACGCTGCACAGCTTGGCTGAACATTCCGTTTGCATCCGCATTCCGGATTGCCTGACATACCAATAAATGCTTCTCATAAAATTCTGAGAGCTTATTCCAGTCTGTTTCATCCTTTTGCCATACACCGGCAAAAGCACTCTCCAAAAATGCATCTGACTTAGCATTTTCCCTGATGTTTTTATACATCGCAATCCGCTCATATAACGTTTCAAGATTCTGCTCCGTTACGAAGCGGGGATCAAGCGCAAGAAACTTCAACTCCTTTACAAGAGCATTGATTTCCATTTTTTTCGTAATAAAGAATTTGCCCTGTGCCGTAATATAGCGCTGCTTCGCAGCCGTAACATCATAATCAAGAATATCCTGTTTGTAATGCGCAAGCAATTCTTCGCGACTGGCTTTTAACTCTGTGCCTGTTTTGATAAAAGCTCTGATTTCGCTCTCTTTGGTGAATGCAGCACCACCTGATAAAAGGTCTTCAGAAACACGATCCATCTGAAGCAAATGTCCCGTCAACTGCTCCGCAAAACGGATGTCAGAAAGAGAAAAAGTCCCCTGCATATCAAACCCTTTTCCAACCAAAGAAATCTCCTTGGATAAATCTGAAAGAATCATCTGATAACGTTCCAGACATGCTTCCCAGTCTGCGCGCATCTGCATACTGTAATTCTTCGTTCTGAAGTCAGCCAGCGGATGCTTATTAATATCATCACACTCGTTTGCAACCACCTGCAAACGACCGATACTGTCTAAAACAGCCCTGTACTTTTCAGCATCAAACTCCTGTGCATCCTTCGCGCTGAAATCAAGAATGCCTGCGAACTCTTTATACTTTTCATATTTACCAATCAGCTCATACACCGAGAAACCAACCGGCAATTTCGCATGCAAAGCTTCCACAACGTCATTTAGCTCAGTTCTTAACTGATACAAATACTCTGCCTGTTTCTCATACTCCTCCGGAGTCGTTGCTCCGGCTGCTTTCAACGTTCTTTCTAACTGGCTTAACACGGCCTGTTTTTGTGATTTATTGGAATGTAATTCCAAACAAAAAGGCGCAAGACCGATTCGCTCAAGACGTTTCTGAACAACAGAAAGTGCAGCCATTTTCTCCGCAACAAAAAGAACGGATTTGCCCTGATATAAAGCATTGGCAATCATGTTTGTAATCGTCTGGCTTTTTCCTGTTCCGGGCGGTCCGTGTAACACGAAACTTTCTCCCTTGGCTGCCATTTCGATTGCTGCCATCTGTGAAGAATCCGCACTCATGACGACTGCCATTTCACTCGGCTTCACTCTTTTATCAAGTGTTGCTGCATCGCAAAGTTCTTTCGCATCCCATTCCATTTTACCGGAAATAAGACTGGCAACCACTTTATTGGAAAGAATATCTTTCGAACGGTTTCTGATATCATTCCACATAATAAATCGACTGAAAGAAAAGATGCCGAGAAAAGCATACGGCAATACATCCCAATGCTTTTTCTCCATAACACTCTGTCTGATTGTATTCATAATAAGCGGCATATCAAGTCCCGCATCATCCGTCGGCAACGGATCAAGTCCTCCGATATCCATGCCGAAATCCTGACGCAAAAATTCCAGAAGCGTAACGTTAATCTGTGCTTCCTCATCACGGATTTTTATATGATAATGTTTATCCTGCAAGCGTTTCGTTAAATCTACCGGCACCATAACAAGTGGCGCATAACGTTCTTTGGTGCTGACATCTGATTCATACCATTTGAGCACACCAAGAGCCATATACAGTGTATTGGAACCATTCTCCTCCATACTGTGTTTGGCCTGACGTTGCAAAAATTTCATACTTGTCGCAAGCTGTTCTTCAGGTAAAAAAGTTCTGATACGCTTGCTTGCAAATTCCGACTTCATGGTATTCTGCAATTCTTCACTCTCGGAGAGGACATAAATTTTATCCTGTCCCGGCGTAAGTGTTGATTCCTGCGGAATCGGAAATACCGCAAAATCATCTCCGTGTGAAAGTGCATCCTCTAACTGCGCCGGATCATTCACCATAAGCTGCACACAGTTCTTGGTTACACGGAAATTCAGTAACATATTGCGAAGACTCAAATCCAGAAGCTTTCTTTCCCAAAGCTTCTGTTTGGTCATCTGATTTTCTTCCACAACCGCGCCGCGTCCGGCCGTGCTAAGTGCTTCCGGCGCATTTACAGGTACATCGTTTGACTTATATTCCACAAGTCGATACGTACCTTCCTCCATAACACGCGCAGGCATCGGGCGGATATTACTTCCGCGACAACGTGCCACATCTATCGCCATCTTAAATTCTTCTTCCTTCAGAAGCGAATTCCTGGCAATCTTAACTGATTCTTCAAAAGAGGTCTGCGAGCCTGCCACAAGCGAAGTACACTCCACAAGAATAAGTTCATCAATTCCCTCTGCAATTCTTTTATGTATAGCTGAAATATCCTCCTGGATACATTCTGCGAAAGTTTTCTCTTCTAACCAGCAACCGATAAAAGCATGGTCATTTTTTAAAATAAGCAGCGGATTCAGGCGCATTGCTTCCAGGACAGATGCATATAACACCGTCAAATCCAGACAAGTTGCAAACTTCTGCCCAAGCACTTCATCCGGGGTTCTTATTTTTTGTCCAACGGATTCATAAGATGCCGGCGGCAAAGAATATGCAATATTTTCCTGACGCATTGATTCGTAAACTGCTGCCACCTGCATTTTGACATCATTCGGGTCCTGTTTGGAATAACCTAAAATGGACGGATCGGACTTCCATGTTTCAAGCCACTTGGACGCAGAGGATAAAAGTGTTGTAACGCTTGGATGATTCGGCATTACAAAAGAGCAGAGAAGTTCCGGCATATATACCATACCGCTCCACTGTCCGTAAGGAAGTAATTCAATCTCTTCTACCATACTTCCGAGCAATTCTTCTTCGTGGTAAACCTCGATTTTCACCGTTCCCGTTTCTTTTTCAGTCATGGAAACGAAGTAATCCGCCTTTACCACCGCAACAGGATTTTTTATTTCAACCTTCTCATAGCCGGACAGCTTCATCACGGAAAGTTCCAGGCTTTCTGCATAATCCGGTGCAAACGAAACGATTACGCGAAGCCCTTCCCATTCTTCTTCCGTTAAATTACTGATTCGAATGGTCTTTAACGCATAAATGCCGTTTTGATGCATGGAATAACTTATTGTCTTATTAATGATACCCTCAATACGTATTTTTTCCGCCATTTTCTATCCTCCGTACCACACAATTTCACGAGTATCCTCAGCAGATAACCCCATTTCTTTATTTTATCAGAACAGACATATTTTTTCCAGTATTTCTATTTATTTCAACTTAATCTGTTTTTACTTGACTTTTTACTTGTTTAATATTATCATATTGATATACAATAAAATATTTCGAGGTGAAAGACAATGTTTCCATCTATATCTGAAAATCAATTTTTCTCAAAGCGCAAATTTAAAACAATCCTTTTTTTCGGCATCGGGATTCTTTTTTCATGTGCAGTGGTTTCTGTTTTCGCATATCATAATGCTCCACTTTTAGAAATTGAGCTTACTCCCATTGTGCAACCATACAAAAGCAACTATGATAATACTTCAAATTCAATGACGCACAGAACCAAATCTTTAAACTATGCGCCTCATTACTATCTTATTACTATCACCAATACCGGCGGAACTCATCGTGGTTTCATTGAATTAAGCGGTTATGACACAGAGGCAACCCAAACGATTCCTCTTACCATTCAAAAGAATGAAACCAAACAGTTTCTTGTATCTTCCGAGGAGACAATGGATCATGTACGCGTTCCGTTCTTAACTTCAAAGTCTTATCGCATAAAAAATAATGTGACTCATTTTTCTCCCTGCATCTGCTTTGGAATCCTTAGTGACAATGCAGATAATCTAAAAAAAATGACCTTTGAGCAATTTCCGTATGCAAAGGATAAAACCGACTTTGCGTTGCAGGCATTTGTGCTTACCCCCGAATACTTAAAAGAACAACTGCCCGCTCTTACTTTTTTATTGATTGACAACTACAATACAGCCAAACTTCCTGCCGATTTTATTGAAGATATCCAAAACTGGACCTATAACGGCGGCAATCTGATTCTGGGCGGAGGAAGTCCGGCTAATAAAACGACTTCCGGATTTCGGGAGGATTTCCTGCCTTTAAAGTACGACATTTATTTGCACGAAGGTCATCCGGGTCCTCTTTTCAGCTGGGATTACCCCTATCCCGATTATCCGCTCGCCATTCCGGATGCATGGTGGGTAGAACATTTTGCCTACTACAGAAGAACCGGCATGTCATTTCGCTGCAGCGCCGGCGCCTGCACACTATTATACTTTTCCCCATGCGAAATTTTGACATACTTAGATGTTTCCGCAAACAAGAAAGGACCGGAAGGCTTCGCTAACATCCTCTATGAATTAACGGATGATCTATATTACGTTTACAATCGTAACGGTTGCGGTGCGCATTCTTCTTTTCTCTGAGATTAATTTCCGTGCATGTGTGCCGGTACAAAATAGACAATCAAGGTACCAAGAACACTGATTGCATCGCGGTTATAAATTCCTTCGCCTGCAAACCCGCGTAATACCGCCAAAGAATCCTCCAGTTTCATCTGGGTGATATCTGCCACGCCACGCTTTTGCAAGGTTGCAAAAAAACTTTCAATCAATCTTCTCGTATCTTCTCTGGGGAGTTTCAGAATTCTGTCATTCAACAACTCCCCTTGCTTTCTTTTTTCAAAGTTATACTTTCCTGCTCTTTTTAGTCTTCCTTCTATGATCTCCCACCGGTACGGATCATGCTGCATCATACCATGTCCCGCGCTTTCCACCATAAAAGTTTTGCCTTCATTATTCAAAAAAATCCCCACTATGCTTTCCGGCACAACGTATTTACGAATTTTATCCGCAACACTCTTATAGCCGTCATCCTTAAAAAATGCTTCACTAAATCCCGGTCCATCAAAATTATAAACTCTGCCGATGTGTTTCTGAAGATTTCTACTGCATTTCGCGGCCGCATACACCGCCAGATTGCCGCCTTTTGAGTGTCCGGAAACGACAATTCTATTATGGGAATTCGCAACAATAATTTCTTCCAGATATTTAGCGGCCATCTCCTGCGCCGGTACCGGATCACGATATATCATACTGAAATTTTCCTGCCAACCGTTTACAGTCTCATCCGTTCCACGGAATACAACACAGATTTTCTCATCCGGAATCAAAAAAGAAAGTGCAGCAAACTGAAGATGCACATTTTTTTTACAACAAGACGAGTATGCAAACATCTTCACTTCTCCAAATCGTCTGCTGTTTGCACATACGGAAACAAGACAGAGATTCTGCGGACCATACAAGGAGCCTCTCACCATTTGTTGTTCTTTGCCAATTCCCAGAAGTTCTCTCATTTGACAACCATACGCACCTCTCTTGCGCTCCGGTACAATTCCTTCCCAATCTATATACGACAATTGCGATAAAATCAGTGCATCCGTCGCACAAAAAGAACGCTCTGCAAATGTTTCATGTCCATGTTCCCGTAAATATCCGATAATATTACACATTTTGCTCAAACTCCTCCGCACGCTCATTGTTTTCAATCATATTATGAGCAAAAGAAACGGATTTCATGTTTCCAACAGCAAAAAAAGTAAAATTATTTCAAAAAAGGCTTGACGAATATGCAATCTTCCGTATATAATAGCATTCGTGGGTTGAAACACAACATACCAAATCGGGGTGTGGCTCAGTTTGGCTAGAGCGCTGCCTTAGGGAGGCAGAGGTCGCAAGTTCGAATCTTGTCACTCCGACTACAGAAAGCTTAAATCTTCGGATTTAAGCTTTTTTATTGCATAGGAAATTCCTATGCAATAAAAAAAGCTCTGCTAAGGATGCACGTGCGCGCAAAGAAGATATTGCTGTCGCAAACGCAAAATAGGCTTGCCGCGCAAGGCGACAAGCCTATTTTATTTCAAATCACATTTTTCTACATCCTCTAATACAAGAGACTGCAAATCTTCCACTGTTGCGTCTGTCAATTCCACAACACGACCTGCCTGATGAGAAACCGCCTGTTCGATAAAATTTCTGACATCTCTTGCATTGGCAAAACTTCTGTCCCCCTTCGCAATTCTGTCCCGAAAAAACTTTTCGCTGTATTTACGTGCTTCCTCTGTTAACGTATACTGCTGTGCATCCAGCATACGTTCCATAATATTCATGATTTCTTCAGCATTATAATCCTCAAAAGAAATCACTTTATTGAAACGGGACTTCAAACCGGGATTGGAATCCAGAAACTGTTCCATCTCGTCCGTGTATCCGGCTACAATTACAACGAAATCCTCTCTGTGATCTTCCATTTCTTTCAGAAGCGTCTCAATTGCTTCCAGTCCAAAATCACCCTCAGATTTATTCACAACAAGCGAATATGCTTCATCAATAAACAATATACCCCCAAGTGCACTTTCACAGACTTCTTTTACACTGGCTGCAGTCTGTCCGACATAACCTTTTACCAGTCCGGCACGGTCTGTTTCCACAAACGTTCCCTTGGAAAGAATTCCCATGTACTTATATATTTTAGCCACAATACGTGCAACAGTTGTTTTACCGGTACCCGGATTACCGAGAAATACCATATGCTTGGAGATATCCACGGTTTTCATTCCAAGCTCTTTACGCTTCTTTTGCACTTTAACAAGATTCACCAAACTGTTAATTTCAGCTTTTACGCCCGGAATTCCGACCAATGCATCCAGCTCGGCTATTGCTTCTTCTAATTTCACAGGATCATATACCGGTTGTTCTTCTTTTTCTTTTTTGCAAACAATCAGCTTTTTTTCATACGGAATCAATACGCCCTTTTCATCCAGATAGTTTTCCAGCATTTTCTGAAAAGCCGCATGTCTACCGACACCTTCCACGGATTCCACCCGCTGTGTCGCAAGAAGCATTCTTCCGTAATGCTTAATTGTATCAACCAAAATCTGTGCCTTTTGCTCACAGAACATATCATTCGGAATCATCTTTCCGCGATCTGCACGTACCGCACACTGAATTGCAAACGGAATCTGTAACATTATATTTTCGTCAATACGGTCACGTCGCTTCATAATCTGCATATCCCTGACTGTCGGACAAGTCTGTAAAAATCTTCTGATTACATCACGTTCATCTTCATCGATTGTCCCGTCAGCATCTGCAATATAGATAGAATATGTAAGTAAAAAATAGCGAAATCCTTCTTTCACAGACGAAGACGGAACACCATTTTCACCAGGTATTCTTGCTTCACTCAGCATATCACAAATCTGTTCCGCAACGAGCATGAACTCTTCTGCAGTCCGTTCAATTGCCATTCCCTATCCTCCTAAACAAGATTCAATACTTCCTCTTTTGGTTTTTCAGCCCGTTTCACTTCTTTGACATATAAAACAGGTCCTACACCTTTGTAATCGGCCCAGTATTCGTGCTTCACATCAGCAGTGATATAAATCCAGTCACCCTTCTCGTACTGTGCCGCATCTTTGTATTTAGCAACAAATCCCAGAAACGCAATATCGTCTGCGCAACAAGTCATTGCACTTCTTCCGGGCACAAAATGCCCTGCAGGGAATCCGTCCGGTCGCACAACAGTCGCCAGGAAGCTGACTGACTTATTCTCATAACGCTCCGGTGTATCCAACATATCGAAAAACCAGATTGGATATGTTTCCGGCGTCAGTTCCAAATGTGTTGCCGAAACATCATAAGGCAATTCCTCTTCCATCGTGGCAGTTACTTCACCGTCTTTGTCTTCAAAAACGATTTCCGCACTGCGGTTTAAGGCCATCATATTTCTTTTATAAGAAGCCAAATCCTTAATACCGTCACAGCGGTTAAAAATAATCAGCTCAGACTTGCGCACCATATCACCAATCATGGAACGCATGTTGTTGTAATACATCGGGAATGTCGCTGCATTGATAATGGTAATCTGCTGTCCTATTTTCCAATGCCAGGGGAGTTTTAAATCCTTATACGGCCACATTCCATTATACTCAATAATGATTCGCTCCGGCTTATATTTCTTCTCTAAGGATAAAAGATTGGAAGAATTCAAATCACTGCTGCTTTCGATTACTTCCACCACCGTATTGGTTGCCGCAAGAAGTTCTTCGTCATATTCATTCTCACCTTCTTCACAAAGAAGAAGCAAAGTTTTACCTTTGGAACGGAAATACGGCTGTTGCATCGTAAAAGTAATGAACTCGGTTTTACCACTTTCCAAAAATCCGTTAATAATATATACTGCTTTCATTTCTGCCTCCAAACAGGAATCAAAATGTTCCTTATATTCCAAAAAGTGCTTTCAGATTATCTTCTGAAATCTTAGAACCGATGACACAGATTTTACCGGTTACATCAGGCTGGCCCTCGCGTACATTTGTTTCTTCGGGAACATAATCAAAATAAATAAATGTTCCGTCTGCTGCGGGTACCATACCTTTCGCACGTAAAACAAGACCATACTTACCAACGTTCTCGATTTCTTCCAGAATCTCTGTAATCTCTTCTTTCGTAAATGTCTTCGGTGTTTCAAATCCACAGCTTGTAAACACTTCATCTGCATGATGGTGGTGATGATGGTCATGATCATGACATCCGCATGTACACTCAGGACTATGGTCGTGATGATGTTCATGATGCTCATGGTCATGGTGATGATGTTCGTGGTCATGACAACCACAGTCGCAATCTTCGTCGTGGTCATGATGATGGTGTTCATGGTCATGGCAGCCACAGTCACAATCTTCGTCATGGTCATGATGGTGGTGTTCATGGTCATGACAGCCGCAATCGCAATCTTCATCATGGTCATGATGGTGATGATGATGCTCATGATGGTGCTTTCTTACTTCTTCAAGAAGCTGCTCCTCAAGCGTATCTCCTTCTTCCATCGTGCTAAGAATCTGTTCTCCGGAAATCAAGTCCCACGGAGTCGTAATAATCGTTGCCTTCTCATTGTGCTCGCGAAGGAGTTTCACTGCCTCTTCAATTTTTTCCTGCTTCACATTCTGGGTTCTGCTTAACACAATTGTTCCTGCATTCTCAATCTGATTCAAGAAGAACTCGCCAAAATTCTTGATGTACATTTTACACTTGGAAACATCTACCACCGCAACTGCAGCATTCAGGCAGACATCCTTCATATCCTCTTTATCAATTGACAAATCTGCTACCGCCTTAATAACATCGGATAACTTACCGACACCCGAAGGCTCGATCAAAATACGTTCCGGATGATATGTATCAACTACCTCTTTGAGTGCAGTTCCGAAATCACCTACCAGGGAACAGCATATACAACCCGAGTTCATCTCTTTAATCTCAATTCCTGCATCTTTCAAGAAGCCGCCGTCAATTCCGATTTCACCGAATTCATTCTCAATTAATACAACCTGCTCTTTGTAGAGCACGTCCTTTAACATCTTCTGAATAAAAGTCGTTTTTCCTGCGCCCAGAAATCCGGACACGATATCAATTTTTGTCATAAATTTAACCTCTCTATCTATTATTTTTTTATTATACTCTCTTTCATTACTATTCACAAATTCATCCACCACATATTAGTATAACACAACTTAGGTATCTATTGCACCAATAACATTATATTCTTCTGAAGCTTTGTTCCCCGTACCTGAACCGTAATCTCCTTTGTCCCGAAATATCCTTTCTCATTACCGGATTTCGCTTTCAAAAGAAGCGTTTTCGTACTTGACGTTTGCAATACGTTCTGAAGCACATCTTTGCTGATATATCCGAAACCGGAGTCCGTTCCTCTGAACTCAAAAAGTGAAAGGAATTCATCCGTATCACCATTCATTAAAGGTATTTTCCAATATCTTCGAACTTACTCATAATCCTTTATCTTAGTTTCAACCGAAACGCTTGTAACACTTGGATCTACAGGGATAACGAACACTTCAGAATCAAATCCCGCAGTAGATGCCGCATAGACACTATAGTAAATTAATACCTCTGCTCTCTGTTCATGAACCTTGACTTTCTTTACATAAATGTCATAAAACCATCCCCTCGTACCCATCACATGTACAATATACTTACGTTCCTTACTACTATACCGCGGCATCAAATCATATTTCTCACAATATGCTACATATCCATCATAATCAAACAGAAAAGTTCCGTAAAAATCATCATATGTATCATCCTGTGGATTATTCAAAACATAGTCTCCCACCATTTTGGGATACTCTGAGTAATATTCTCCCCGATATTCACTCGTAGCACAGCTATAAAATATCAAACCACACAACACTGCTAATATAATACATCCAACTATTATTATTTTCTTTTTCATATATTTCCTTTCGCCTGTTACAAACCACAGTTACATTTCCCCAAAACCTTACTCCAGAGAATGTTTCTGCAAGAGACATTCTCTGCCAGACACCGCTCTAAAACATCCACTTCATCCACTTCGGCAATATTACAATTGCCTGCATCAACAACCTCTTTTGCTTCCATCTGTTGTTTACCCTTAACATAGGTTACGCAGTAATCCGTGCCTTCTTTCAAGTCCGTGAAAACGTAGGGCACGTTAGCTTGTCCGGTAAATTCAGCTACAGTAACTTTCTTCTCTCCCGTCTGGTCATATGTCACAACAAACATCTTCTTCTGAAGCTTTGTTCCCCGTACCCGAACCGTAATCTCCTTTGTGCCAAAATACCCTTCCTTATTACCGGATTTCGCTTCCAAAACAAGTGTCTTCATACCTGACGTTTGCAATACGTTCTGAAGCACATCTTTACTGATATATCCGTAGCCGGAATCCTTTATCCTGAAATCAAAAAGGGAAAGGAATTCATCCGCGTCGCCATTCATTAAAGGTATTTTCCAATATCTTCGAACTTACTCATAATCCTTTATCTTAGTTTCAACCGAAACGCTTGTAACACTTGGATCTACAGGGATAACGAAAAGTTCTGAATCTCGATTTGCAGTAGATGCCCCATAGACACTATAGCAAATCAATACCTCTGCTCTCTGTTCATGGATCTTTACTTTCTTTACATAAATGTCATAAAACCATCCTGCAGTAGACATCGCATGTACAATATATTTACTTTCCTTACTACTATACCGCGGCATCAAATCATATTTCTCACAATATGCTATGTACTCATCATAATTAAACAGAAAAGTTCCATAAAAATCATCATATGTACCATCCTGTGTATTATTCCAAACATATTCTCCCACCATCTCTGGAAATTCAGAGTAGTATTCTCCCCGATATTTACTTATAGCACAGCTGTAAAACATCAATCCGCACAACACCAACAGAATAATACATCCTAAAATTATTACTTTCTTTTTCATATAGTTCCTTTTTTCTATAGCAAACCACAATACGTTGATTTCTTATCTGCGATTTCATTCTTCTTCGGGCCATCCGAAATATTCTTTATGCAATACCTTCCATTTACGCTTTATGATACAGTTCCCTTTTCTATCGGAAGTAATAATAATTCCGCTTTCATCTATCCAAACATCTTTTATTTCTATTTCATTAAAATGATTCGCAAAATACAAATCAATATACCCTTCTCCCTTAGACGATAAAATAATTTTGTCAGATTCACACTTTACTGACAAGTCCAAAATTTCAGAACTAAATTCCGAATAAATCCATGGAAATTCAGATTTGACAGTAGCCAGAAAAAAGCGACAAAAAGTTGGGGTATCAAAAGATAAATTAAAATTTTTTTCTTTTGTAAAATTAATCAATCCACCCGAAGTCATACTAACCCCACACAAATAATAATCGTTTTCATTAATGTTATAATTTATTTCAGTATCATAAAAAACATCATCCAAAAGTGTTAGTATATATTCCTGTTCCTCACTCTCAAAATCCGGAATCTTGAAACGGTCGCCGGCAAAAGACATGTCCAAATCTCCTTCAATATAAGGTCGGTATGGCTCGACATCTGCTTTCCCCTTATATGCTGTCTCTTTCCCGTTGGTAATCTCGAAATCCCCACCATTTACTTCAATATAAAAATATTTCTGTTCGCCATCCGTCACCCGCTCTGACACATTGTTCTTGCTATGTTTTATTACAAAAAAGCTTCCCGCAAACACAAGCAATAGAAAAAAACAATACTTGTGAAGACAATTATCTTTCTCTTCATACTCATATCCTTTCGCTAATAACAAACCACAGTTACATTTCCGCAAAAAAACCTTACCTCAGAGAATGTTTCTGCAAGAAACATTCTCTGGCAGGCAACGTTCTAAAACATCCACTTCATCCATTTAGGCAATATTACAAAATTTACAATCTTCTCTCCGCAATATCCCTCCTGCAGATTACCCGTTATGATAATCTTTCCTTTACCGACTGAAACATTGTTTTCATAAGTGTTTGTTACTTTGTCCGTAATGTCTTCTCCGCTCTTTGTTGTAACCTTTATTTCAGGGCAGATTTCTTCTCCCGTATAGTAAAATATCTTTTCATCAAGCATTACAGAAATCGATTTATCCTTAACCGATTGCAGCTCCAACGGCAGATAAACATATTATCAAAAACTATCTTTAACTATAATCTTTCACTTTGGTTTCTACGGAAACACTTGTAATACTTGAATCAACCGGAATAACGAAAAGTTCTCTATCTTGATTTGCAGTAGAAGCCCCTCTAACGCTATAGTAAATTATTACATCTGCTCTCTGCTCATGAATCTTTACTTTCTTTACATAAATGTCATAATACATTCCCCAATCACACATCGCATATACAATATATTTACTCTCTCGACTATTATACCGTGGCACCAAATCATATTTCTCACAATATGCTACATATCCATCATAATCAAACAGAAAAGTTCCGTAAAAATCTCTATATGTATCATCCTGTGGATTATTATCAAAATATTCCCCCACCATTTCAGGGTATTCAGAGTAGTATTCTCCTCGATATTCACTTGTCGCACAGCTGTAAAATATCAATCCACACAACACTGCTAATATAATACATCCAACTATTATTATTTTCTTTTTCATATATATCCTTTCGCCTGTTACCTGACAGGAAATGTCTCTGCAATGTAGCACAAGAACAGAACGCATATTTACCCGGAGACTCTAATTTGGCAGGAAGTCACACTGATACAAGGGCAGCACTACTATTTCCCAATAAAAGTACTGCACAAAGCAAAAATACAATTGATTTAATCATTTTTCTACCCTCAATGATATAATTAATTATCCTCTAAAGCACGATAAGGGGAAATGCATCCTCTGCACTCCCCTTTCTTAGTTTCTTATTTCAGGAATCCGCTTACAATCTGCGCTTCTGCTTCACTCTCGGTAAGCCCTAATGTCATAAGCTTAATCAGCTGTTCCCCTGCAATTTTACCGATGGCAGCTTCGTGAATCAGGCTGGCATCGATGTGGTTTGCCGTAATCTCCGGTACCGCACGTACACAGGCATCATCCATAATAATCGCATCACATTCCGTGTGACCGTTGCATCTGTTGTTTCCGTTGATTTTGGATAAAAACAGCTGTCTGGATTTGCCCTTCGCTACGGAACGCGAAATCACGTTTGCACCGCAATCTTCACCGTTTAAGTCCACTGTGAAATCAGTTTCAGCAAACTGATTGTCATGTGTCATGATCTTTTCTTTGATAACAAGTGTTGCACGGTCACCTAACTTCGCCGTTGTCACACGTTTGGTGGAATCAACACCTTCAATCTGGACTGTGTCCATTTCCATATAGGAATCTTCTTCCATCTCTACGTAAGTGGTCGGATTCATCACACGTTCTCCGGTGCCTTCCCCACTTCCATAATGCTTCTCGATATATTTTACTTTCGCATTCTTTCCTACGTAAAAGGAATGAATACCGCTGTGTTCACTTCCTTCCTTGCCGCCGTTATGAATACCGCAACCCGCGATAATCGTCACATCGCAATCATCTCCGATGAAGAAATCATTGTATACGGATTCCTTTAAACCGGATTGTGTCAAAATAACCGGAATATGAAGACTTTCATTCTTGGTTCCCGGCTTAATCTTAATATCAATACCGGGCTTGTCTTCTTTGGTAATAATATCGATATTGGCTGTTGTATTACGGCCGCCCAGACCGCCGTTTGTTCTAATGTTATATGCTCCGGTCGGAATTTCATGTAACCCCGCTACCTGTTCGAGCAGATTTTTCTGAATTGCATCCATTTCTCTATCCTGCCTTTTCATTTCTATCTTTCATTATCCCTATATGAGTCTGTTTCTCATTTCTTTTCAAGCTTGTCCAGCAAAGTTTGACAGCCTGCACCCTCACATAATAAATCCGGCAAAATATCATCTTTCTTTCCCTGCGCCTTCAATTCACCGTTTGCAATCACCAGAATTTCATCTGCAATATTTAAGATTCTCTCCTGATGGGAAATAATTAAAATAGAGCCGCCTGTTTTATCATGCATATTTTCAAATACTTTAATCAGATTCTGGAAACTCCACAAATCGATTCCCGCTTCCGGTTCATCAAAAACAGAAAGCTTGGTTTCTCTTGCCATTACCATGGCAATTTCGATTCGTTTCAGCTCACCACCCGAAAGACTGGCATTTACTTCACGATTGATATATTCTCTGGCACACAGACCTACTTCGGACAAATATGCACAGGCTTCTGTTGTTTTAATCGGTTTGCCCGCCGCAAGTGTAATCAAATCCTTTACGGTAATTCCCTTGAAACGTACAGGTTGCTGGAATGCATAACTGATTCCCATTTTCGCCCTGTCCGTCACGGTCGCATTGGTTATATCCTCACCATCAAAAAAGATCTGCCCCTCTGTAGGTTGTACAATACCTGCAATGATTTTGGCAAGGGTGGATTTACCGCCACCGTTTGGTCCTGTAATTGCAACAAATCGCTGTGAAATGTCCGCACTTATATTCTTGATAATGTCTTTTTTCTTCCCATCTTCCTCTACGGTATATGAGATATTTTTTAACTGAAGCATAAATAGGTCTCCTCTTGTTTCCTTACATTATTCGTGGAAAGTATACGTATTCTTTCCGCTTCTCTTTACCGCATACATATTACGGTCGGCTCTGTCAAAGAGCTTCTTATAATTGGTTCCGTCCTGTGGCGATACCGCAACACCGACACTGGCCTTAACAACATATCTGTCCTTCAAACCAATGGGATTATTTTCAAAACAGTCAAACAGATTGGCAAGCTTCTCCTTAATGACCGTCATTTCAAGCATATCCTTACAGAAGACAAGATATTCATCTCCGCCGATTCTTCCTATAATATCATTCTCACCGAACGTCTCTGAAAGCATCTGGGCAACATCTTTGATTACCTTGTCGCCGAAACGATGACCGTACGTATCATTTACCTGCTTGAAATCATCAAGGTCAATAACAACAAGTGCATTGATTTTTTCTTTACCGCCACCATCTTCAAGATAAGAATCAATCTGTGCCCTTAAAGCACTATGGTTATACAATCCTGTCAGCGAATCTCTCTCTGCTTTCTTTTTCAAAGCAATCGTCTTTTGCTTCGATTCATTGATGTTTCGAATGATTCCGATGGAAACATCCGGACGCCCCTCTTCATCATACAGAATGGTTCCCATCACTTCTACCCAGACATATTCCTTGGATTTCTTTCCCGCACGCATTCTTAACTCAATACGGTCAAACGGCTTCCCCTTCCAAAGCGGATACAGCAAAAAGATATCTTCTTTGAATATAATATTCTTATCGATTGCCGCACAGGAGAAATTCTCATACTCAAGCCATGCATCGTTTGTCCCTTTGCCGGCACCGTTTGCGCGATAAAGCGTCATTCGGTCTTCTTCGATAAAATATTCATAAATAACATCCTGTGTACATTCAATCACAGTCTTTAAACGACGCTGTTCTCTACGAAGTGTTGCCTGTGTTTCCACCATTTCGGTGATATCGGTTACACTGCACAGGAAATAATCTCCGTCATTTCTCTCCGTCGCCACGGTTTCTATCAATGTGTGAATTCTTTTACCTTCTTTGTGGAACATCTTCATACGATGCTGCACACTTACACCGGTACCTCTTGCCTCACGCAATTTTTCTCTTAACTGAAGCAAGTCCTTCTCATCAAAAATGACAGTATAGTCGCTCTGCATCTGACTTAAAAAAGAGGCTTCATCATAACCAATCAAACTAAAAAACCTTGCATTACAAATAAATGCAGGTGTCCCAACGGTATTCACCAGCATACACGCTGCCGGAAAACGTACAAACAATTCCATATCCTGTTGCATAACGAACCCTCCTTATTGTTTCAAATCCTCCGAAAAAGTACATCCGAATTCATAATATTTTACCATATCTGTATAAAAAAAGGAAGTTTATTTTCAGAAAGAGACGTGATAAAATGAATTGCCAAAAAAACACAAAAAAGGCACATTTTATTGCTAAAATAAATTCAGCGGGGTTCCTTACGGTCGCCCGCCGAATTTATTAAGCATCATTGCAAAAGAAAGGAACAACAGAATGCCTACAGAAGAGAATTTTCTTTTTCTTGAGCAGTTATCAAACCCGGAAACATTGGCCGGCACGGCAAATGCAATGCGTGATTACCAGACGCTTATCACCAAATATAACTGTGCAATTAGGGAGGTACGGACGAAATTCGAAGTACTGAACGATGAATTATCCATCAAAAGCAACCGTAATCCCATTCATGCAATACATTCCCGCATCAAACAGCCCAAAAGTATTATCGAAAAATTACACCGCAAAGAGCTGCCCGTTACACTTACAAACATTCGTGAAGAAATCCACGATGTGGCCGGAATCCGTGTTATCTGTAACTTTGTTGACGATATTTATCGTATTGCCGATATGCTTTTGCAGCAGGACGATATAACGCTGGTCCGCTGCAAGGATTATATCAAAAATCCGAAACAGAACGGTTATCGCAGCTATCATATGATTGTTCAGATTCCCGTATTCTTTTCAGACGGAAAGGAATACATGAACGTAGAAATTCAGCTTCGTACCATCGCAATGGATTTCTGGGCAAGTTTGGAACACGAGATGAAATATAAGAAAGACATTACTCCGGAAAAGAGCACAACAATCGGAGTCCGGCTTTTATCCTGTGCCAATACCATTGCTGAAATGGACGCACAAATGCAGTGCATTAAAGATGATATTTTTGAAGAACCCGATAACGATTAACCATATGGTACTATTACCGGCTGCAACTGTTTTCCTTCGGTTGCAGCCAGAATTGTTTCTGTAATCATATCCATATGCGCAACCAGCGATTTGGGTTTCTTGACACAATCATCCTGTCCGAACGGTACAAAATAAATATTTTTACAGTTAATCAGGGTTCCGATATTTTTCAGATTCAAGCCAAGTGCATCATTTGTGGAAACGGCAAGTACAAGCGGCCGCTCGTTTCGAAGATGGGCTTTGGCTGCCATCAACACAGGCGTATCCGTAATGCCTGCTGCAAGCTTCGCCATCGTATTTCCCGTACAGGGAGCAATTACCATCACATCGAACATCTTGGTCGGCCCAATCGGTTCAGCTTCCTGAATACTCTTAATCCCTTTTCTTCCAGAAATCTCTTCCACTCTGGCAACAAATTCCTCTGCTTTATTAAATCGTGTATCCATTCTCTTCACATTATCCGAAAAAATCGGGAACAATTCTGCTCCTGCCTCTGCCATATTTTCCGTCACGGCAAGAATCTTCTTGAATGTACAAAACGAGCCCGTAAACCCCATACCAACTTTGAGTCCTTTTATTTCCTGCATGGAATACTCCTTTCTATTTCTTCAGCTAAAATAGTCCCTGACGTTTCAGGTGCATATTTTCCCGGAAGTGCACTACAAAGTTTCGCCGTAATCCCCAGTTTTTCACACGATTCATAATCTATTCCGCCCGGCGCACTTGCCAAATCAATGATAACGCAGTCTTTTCGTACTCTCACAATTTCATCTTCCCGCAACACCATTGCCGGAACCGTGTTAAAAATCAGATTGTATCGTTCCCATTCACAATCCTTTTGTAAAACGCTTCGAAAGCCTGTCACATCCGCCTTTGTACACACTTCTGCCCGTCTTGCACTCACACAAACTTCACGGCATAACCCTTTTAGCTTCTGCGCAAGAACACTTCCGCATCTACCGTATCCGATTACAAGCACATTCATATCATGCAAATTTGATAAGGTAAGGCCGATTGCCTCCGCAATTGCACCTTCCGCAGTCGCCACCGCGTTACGCACAGCCACTTCCTCCGACGCCATCATATCATGCACTTTCACACCCTTTTGCTCCAGAAAATGCGCGTATTCTTTACGAATTACACTTCCAAACACAATCTGGCCTTCATGTAAATCCTCACTCAATTCAGCAAGAGAAAGCTCACTTCCACGCACCATTGCCTCCGGTGTAAAAGAAGGTGTCGGCAAAACAAGAACATCACTTTCCCTTATCAACTCCTGAATCCCTCTCTTGTAAGCTTTCTCTTCTTTCGCGTCCGCCTTCCCGGACAGCAAATGTACGTCATGATTCATTTCTTTCAAGCGTTTCGCCAAATACTCCTGCCGTAAATCCCCTGCAAAAACAAGAAACTTCATGCTCCTCCTCCAATCGATTCGTTTTGACTCCGAAGAATGGGTTGCGCGCGAGTTTGCATCCTTAGCGGAGTTTTTTATTGCAATAAAAAAGTCACATAGCATATTGTATGCCATGTGACTTGTCTGTGTTAATAATATACTTCCATCAGTGTCAGTCCTTCTGCCGGTACCAGATACCCTGCCTTACTGCGGTCTTTTGCTTCCAAAACCGCTTCCAGCTCCTCGCATCGACGCGCATGTTTTCCGACCTCAATCAGTGTTCCTGTCAGAATCCTCACCATGTGGTATAAAAAACCATCGCCGCTATAATCAAGTATGATTTCCTCTTGTGTCTGCGTAATCTCAATACGGATACGGCGGACGGTTGACTTTTTCGTCCTGTGATTAGAGGTAAAGGCTTTGAAATCATGTTCTCCGCTCAGTATCTCTGCAGCCTTTTTCATTGCTTCCACATCAAGCGTTTCACCTAAATGATAGACATATCGTCTCGTGAAAACATCCCTTATGGGAGCAGTCCTGATACGATAACGGTAATGCTTCCCTTTGGCTCTGAGTCTTGCATGAAAACGCTCATCCTCTTCGGAAATTGACACTACAACAATATCTTCAGGAAGATATCGGTTCAAATATTCCATAATCTCTTCCGGCGAACGTTGCGTTTCTATCATGAAATTTGCAACCTGCATATATGCATGTACACCAGAATCCGTTCTTCCCGCACCATTGATTTCGACCGAAACACCACACATCCTGGATAAAATCGCTTCGATTTTGCCCTGAATGGTATTATCTGTAGACGTTTGACGCTGCCATCCCTGAAATCTTGTTCCTTCATATCGGATTACTATCTTATAATTCTTCATCCGTTGCTTCCTCCGCCGGAACACTTGAATTACAAGCATTCATCATACCATCCAGCACTCCGTAAATTTGCTCAAGTCCGTCTTTTTTTACTGATGAAAAAGGAATTATTACAGTTCCCGGTCTGGTTTTTAATCCCGCTCGGATTGCCTTTAGATGCTTATCAATCTGTCCACGGCTGATTTTATCGGATTTGGTTGCAATGATAATCGGTTCAAAACCATTATGCACAATCCAGTCATACATATCTCTGTCATTAGCAGAAGGATCGTGACGAATATCAATCAGCAAAAAAACAGCCTGCAACTGTTTTGAACGCCGGAGATACCGCTCAATCATTTTACCCCACTTTGCCTTTGTCTCCTGCGAAACCTTCGCATAACCGTATCCCGGCAAATCTACCAGATATAGCTCATCATTCACATTATAAAAATTGATGGTCTGCGTTTTTCCCGGTTGGGAACTGGTTCTTGCCAAAGATTTGCGGTTCATGATTGCATTAATCAGGGAAGATTTTCCCACATTACTTTTGCCCGCAAAGGCAAATTCCGGATGCAAATTCTGCGGCAGCGTACTTGTAATTCCTACCACAGTCTCTAAACTAACTGATTTGATTTTCATTTCATTTCCCTTTCATGAGTTGCGAACGGAAAGCATGACGAATCACATCTTCCATCGTTTCCACATAAACAAGTTCAAGTTCCTGTATCACTTCGCCATCTAATTCCGCAATGTTTCTTTCATTCTCAGAAGATAAAAGAACTGTCTTTATTCCGGATGTTTTGGCTGCAAGTAATTTCTCTTTTAAGCCGCCGACAGGGAGTACTCGTCCCCGCAACGTAATTTCACCGGTCATTGCGACATCCCCGCGTACAGCTTCTGCGGTAATCGCCGAAAGCATCGCTGTTGCCATTGTAATTCCGGCGGAGGGCCCATCCTTTGGAACTGCTCCTTCCGGTATATGCACATGCAAGTCATTCTCTTTGTAAAATTCCGGAGAAATCCCAAACTTCTGACTCTGCGAGCGAATGTAGCTGAAACCAATCTGCGCAGATTCCTTCATGACATCACCAAGTTGTCCCGTCAAATGCACTTTCCCTTTACCGGGCAAAATTGCAACTTCTATGCTTAAAACATCGCCTCCGACGCTTGTCCAGGCAAGGCCATGCACCAAACCAACTTCTGCTTTTTTTGCCGCCTCATTGGTTCTGTATTTCGCCTTTCCCAAATACAATTCCAGATTCTTATCCTTTACCTTAACGGCCGTTTCACCATTCTGTACAATTGCTCTTGCCGTCTTTCGGCAAAGTGTGGCAATCTTACGCTCCAGTTCACGTACGCCGGCTTCTCTTGTATATTCCTGAATCATCTTACGGATTGCAGCATCAGAAATCGTTAACTGCTTTGTTGTCAATCCGTTCTTTATAAGCTGTTTCTTCCAAAGATGCTCTTTGGCAATATGAAACTTTTCATTCGAAGTATAGCTGTTTACTTCAATCACTTCCATACGGTCCAATAAAGGACGCGGAATTTCAGAAAGACTATTTGCGGTCGCAATGAAGCATACTGCAGATAAATCCAACGGAATTTCAATATAATGATCTCTGAATGCCTTATTCTGCTGTGAATCAAGCACTTCTAAAAGTGCAGAAGCCGGATCACCTTTGTAATCCTTTGCCAGCTTGTCCACTTCATCTAAAAGAATCAACGGATTTTTTACTCCTGCCTGCTTCAATGCATTGGCAATCCGTCCCGGCATAGCGCCGATATACGTTCTTCTGTGTCCTCTGATTTCCGCCTCATCACGGATTCCGCCAAGACAAATTCTCACATACTCTTTATGCAACGCTTCTGCCACAGACTTCGCAATGGATGTTTTGCCGGTTCCCGGTGGTCCCACAAGGCAGATAATTGTACTTTCCGTTTCCTTTGTAAGACTTCTTACTGCCAGAAATTCAAGAATTCTTTCTTTTACCTTCTCAAGCCCATAATGCTCTCGCTCAAGAATTGCTTCCGCCTCATCCAAATCCGTAAATTCCTCACTCGATTTTTCCCAAGGCATCTCCAGAAGCGTTTCTACGTAAACTCTCTGCATTGCAGTTTCAGAGCTGCTTCCGGTTACATTTTTTAATCTTGCGATTTCCTTTTTAATCTTTTCTTTCACCGGTTCCGGTGCCGCAAGATTTTCCAATTGTTTGGTAAATTCATCTGCATCAGGAATGGTATCATCTGCACCAAGCTCTTTTTTAATCACCTGCATCTGCTCACGCAGCATATATTCTTTCTGGTGCTTATCAACCTGTGTTTTTACATTTTCCTGCAGTTCTTTTTTGACCTGAAGAACATTTAATTCATTCTGTAAATCAGTAACGACCATTTCATATAAAAGTTCTTCATCCGTGGCATCCAAATAGGCCTGGCGCTGTTGAAAATAAAAGGGCAGATACGCTGCAAAGGTTCTCAATAATACCTTAAAATCCATCGTATTGCTTGCTGTCACAGCCAGTTCTTTGGGAACATTGGGCTGCAAATATAAATATCTGGCAAGAAGTTCTTTCAAAACACGGCTACGTGCCTCACATTCTTCCATACTCCACCCATGTTCTTCTAAATCAAACTCCATTACCTCTGCCATCATAAAAGCATCTTTTTGTTGTTCAAGCGAAAAAAGTCTCGCTCTTTTCATTCCTTCTACAACCACACGCACAATCTGGTTCGGTAACTGAAACATCTGAACAACTCTCGCAATACAGCCTGTTTCATATAACGTTGCAAGATTATTATCATCTGTTTCAATCTTTTGCTGTGTGACCAGAAATATATTAGTATGATTGCGCATTGCAAATTCAAGCGCTTTTAAAGAGGGCTGTCTGTTTAAGTCAATATTGGTAATCATTCCCGGCAAAATAGACACACCCCGCAACGGAATCGCCGGCAATACTCTGCGCTGTTCACCCTGTTCCATGCAATATCTCCTTTGATAAGAAACGCCACCCTTATTGTAAAGGCGGCGTTTGGTTTTACTTCTTGTTTTTCTTTTTCGGTGGTTCTTCGTCCGCAACATGTATTTCTTTGGGTTTTTCTTCGCCTCTTACGGCTCCCTTTGTTATAATACATGCTTCTATCGTTTCATCAGAAGGTATTCTGAACATAACGTCTGTCATAACCTTCTCCATAATGGTACGTAAACCACGCGCTCCGGTTTTACGTTCCCATGCTTCTCTGGCAATCTCTTTCACAGCGTCATCTTCAAATGAAAGTTCAACATTATCAAGTTCAAACAATTTCTTATACTGTTTTACCAACGCATTTCTGGGCTCTGTCATAATTCTGACAAGCGCATCTTCGTCCAAACCTTCCAAAGTCACATTAATCGGCACACGACCGACAAATTCAGGAATCAAACCGAATTTCACCAAATCCTGTGTGGATACCTCTTTCAGGATTTCACTCAAAGCCTTATCGTTCTTCTGCATAATCTCAGCATTGAAGCCGATAGACTTACGATTTAAACGTGCTTCAATAATCTTTTCAAGACCATCAAACGCACCACCGCAAATAAATAAAATATTGCTGGTGTCAATCTGAATCAGCTCCTGATGAGGATGTTTTCTTCCTCCCTGAGGCGGAACACTGGCAACGGTTCCTTCCACAATCTTAAGAAGTGCCTGCTGAACGCCCTCTCCCGAAACATCTCTTGTAATGGAAACATTTTCACTTTTCTTGGTGATTTTATCGATTTCATCAATATAAACAATACCATACTGTGCACGTTCCACATCATAATCTGCTGACTGAATCAGTTTCAAAAGAATATTTTCAACATCTTCGCCCACATAACCGGCTTCTGTCAATGTTGTCGCATCCGCAATCGCAAAAGGCACATTGATAATTTTAGCAAGGGTCTGTGCAAGATAAGTTTTACCGGAACCGGTAGGACCTATCATAAGAATGTTACTTTTCTGTAATTCAACCCCTAAATCCTTCGGTGCCATAATACGCTTATAATGATTGTATACTGCAACCGAAAGTACCTTTTTGGCCTCTTCCTGTCCAATCACATAATCATCAAGGAATTGTTTGATTTCAATCGGCTTAAGCAGATTAATATCTAATTCTTCCGATTCTTCAAACTCCTCAAATTCCTCATCAATGATATCGTTACAAACCTCAACACATCGTGAACAGATATAGATTCCGGACGGACCGGCAATCATTTTTTCTACCTGCTCCTGTGTCTTACCGCAAAACGAGCATTTCACTCTGTCGTCTGAATTCTTAGCCATTCTCTTCTCCGATTCTTACCTGTTTCTATACGTTCTTCGCATCCAAATCAGAACGTGAGGTAATCACGCTGTCAATCAAACCATATTCCATGGCCTGCTGTGCGCTCTTCCAATTATCACGTTCAGTATCTGCTGCAATTACGTCATACGGCTGTCCCGTATTCTCAGCAAGTATTTTGTTCAATTTCTCTTTCGTCTGAAGAATATGCTTTGCGGCAATTTCAATTTCAGTCGCCTGTCCCTGCGCACCGCCTAAAGGCTGGTGAATCATAATCTCCGCATTCGGAAGAGCCATTCTCTTTCCTTTGGTACCGCCCGCGAGCAGAAAAGCTCCCATGCTTGCTGCCATACCGATGCAAATGGTAGCAACATCGCACTTAATATACTGCATGGTATCATAAATAGCCATACCTGCCGTTACGGACCCTCCGGGACTGTTAATATAAAGCTGAATATCCTTATCAGGATCTTCAGACTCAAGGAAGAGAAGCTGCGCAACAACAAGACTTGCAGTCACTTCATTCACTTCTTCTCCCAAAAAAATAATTCTTTCTTCTAAAAGTCTGGAATAAATATCATAGGATCTTTCTCCACGGCTTGTTTGCTTCACTACATAAGGTACTAAGCTCATTTGAATTCCTCCTGTTTTCATTCATTTATTCTCAGTATGCCCTGATTTTATTTTTCTTTTGCCTTAGAAACAACAAAATCAACAGCTTTCTGGATTGCAATGTCTTTCTTCATTTCAGCTTCGCGCTCTGCATCCATAAGGTCCTTAATCTGTTCTACTTCCATCTGGTATGCACTAGCCATCTTACCTAATTCTTCTTCGTACTCTGCATCAGAAACTTCAATCTTTTCAGCAGCAACAACAGCTTCGAGAACAAGTCTGGACTTAATTCTCTTCTCTGCCTGCGGTTTAACCTGTTCCATCATGGAATTTGCAGTCTGACCTGTAAACTGGAGATACTGTTCCATGGAAAGACCCTGCATCTGAATTCTCTGTGAGAATTCTTCCATCATCTGTCTCTGTGAAGTTAATACCATGGCATCAGGAACTTCCATTTCAGCTGCTTCGATAATTGCATCTACAACTGCTTCTTCCTTCGCCATCTTTGCGTCAGCTTCCTTCTTCTCTGTTAAGTTCTTCTTTACGCTTTCTTTGTATTCTTCAAGTGTATCGTAAGCGCTTACTTCGCTTGCAAATTCATCATCAAGCTCAGGCAACTGATTTTCTTTGATTTCATTAATTTTTACTTTGAATACAGCCGGTTTGCCCTTTAATTCTTCTGCATGATAATCTTCAGGGAATGTAACATTTACTTCAACTTCTTCATTCAAAGCCTTACCGATTAACTGCTCTTCGAATCCTTCAATAAAGGAATGTGAACCGATTGTCAAAGGATAGTTATCTCCCTTGCCGCCTTCGAATGCAACACCGTCAACAAATCCTTCGAAGTCAATTACAGCTGTATCACCGTCCTGAACAGGTCTGTCTTCTACGGTTACTGTTCTTGCGCTGTTCTTTCTTTCTCTTTCAATTGCTTCGTTGATTTCTTCTTCTGTCACTTCGATTTCTGCCTTAGGTACGGTTACGCCTTTGTACTTACCTAATTTCACTTCCGGCTTTAATGCCACTTCAGCTGTAAAGATAAAAGGTTTGCCTGCTTCAATCTGAACAACATCAATCATCGGGGAAGAAACGATTTCTTCTTCGCACTCATCATATACGTTAGCATATACTTCAGGGATAATAATATTAGCTGCATCTTCAAAGAATACTTCTTTGCCGTACATCTGCTCAATCATCTTTCTGGGTGCTTTACCCTTACGGAATCCCTGAATCTGAATGCTGCTCTTATTCTTCTGATAAGCTTTCTCTACTGCTTTCTCAAATTCCTCAACAGCAACTTCAATGGTGATTTTCGCCATATTCTTTTCTAATTTCTCGATTGTAAAACTCATTTTAATCCTCCTTTATGTCACGCGCCTCATTGCGTTTCATTTCTTTTTTTCTTTGATGTATCTTATATGCAAGTGCATATTCACAGTCATTCTACGATTATAGCACAAGATTTACCAAAAGAAAAGCACAAATATTTCCAACATATTTTCTTTTATTAATCACATACTAACAGCAGATAAGCGATGCTTATCAAAACAAAAACAAGAAGATAGAAAATGGAGGAAACAAAAATGACAAAGAATTCAAACTCTAACAAAAATGCAAAGGCAACTTTAAGCCAGTTCAAGAACGAAGTGGCAAGCGAACTCGGTATCACTTTAAAGGATGGTTACAATGGTGACCTTACTTCTAAAGAAGCCGGTTCTATCGGTGGTGAAATGGTTCGTAGAATGATTAAGCGTCAGGAAGAAAGCATGAAATAAGATCCTTTTTCAGGATAAAATGAACGCAAGATAAAAGAAGCTGCGTCACAAGCCAACTGGTCTGTGTCGCAGCTCCTTTTCTTATATTTCAAAACTTTTTAATACAGTAACGCATCTGCCATGGCATCTGCCTCTTCCGGACTCTTCAATGTTGCCAGAATCTCAAGCACAAAATCAAGCGCACAGCCCATCGCACGGGAAGTAATAATATTTCCGTCCTTTGCAACCGCTTCATCTGTTACAATTGCGCCCTCCAATTCATCCTCAAAACCGGGATAACAGCATGCTGTCTTTCCTTTGAGCATATCTTTGTGTCCCAAAATGCTCGGTGCTGCACAAATAGCCGCAACAAGCTTCTCCTGTGCATGGAATGAATCAAGCACTTTCATTAATGTTTCACTTTTTTCCAGATTTAATGTTCCGGGCATCCCACCGGGTAATACACATACATCGTATTCCTCTGCTTCTCTGCCCGATAACATACAATCCATTTTCACATCAATGCCGTGTGAACCGCATACGCTCGCTTCTCCCGTCACGGAAATCATATCTGTTTGAATTCCGGCACGTCTTAATACATCTACCACGGTCAGCGCCTCAATTTCCTCATAACCGGGTGCAAAAAAAACTGCTACTTTTGCCATTTTTCATCCTCCTTCTGTTATGCTTAATAAAATATTTGTGCCAGCGGCGAATCTTTTGCAAGAATCAAAGTCTTATTTCCTCCGCGTAAAGCTTCTTTGGCAGCTTCAAGGCTTCTTGTGTAATCATAAAACTCTGCTTTACTCTCATCAGAATATGCTTCCGAAAGAATCCGCATGTACTCGCCTTCACCTTTTGCCCGAAGCAGTTCTGCTTCTTTCTCTGCATTAGAAATCATAATCGCAACCTGCTTATCCGTTTCATTTCGAATAACTTTTGCTTCTGATTCACCTTCGGCAGTATATGTTGCTGCAATATTATCACGTTCTGATATCATTCGCTCATATACAGCTGTTTTATTATCGCTCGGAAGATCAAGTCTCTTTGTTTCCACTTCCAAAATGCGAATACCGTACTGTTGAACCGAAGTCCCGATTGTTTCAATAATCTCATTCTGCAAAGCATCACTTCTTCCGCTGATTACTTCTTCCTGGGTCATACTGCTGATAACATTTTTCGTTGCATTATAAACAACCGTATCTATTCTGCTTTCCGCATTTCCGAGAGACATATTCAAAGATTGTGCAAATTTCAAGGCATCTGTAATTTCCCATAACACATAACAATCACAAATCATCGTTTTTTTGTCACGTGTAATAACATCCGAAGGTGCCAAATTGTATAAAAGAATCTGCTTCGGAATTGTAGATGTTGTTTCCACAAACGGAATGCGGAAACTGAGCCCTGCCTCACTAATGACGCGGTCTATTTTTCCAAACTGTTTTACCAGTGTGTATTCGTCTTCATTCGTGATTACCATGGACGAAGAACCGATTACAACTCCAACCAGTAAAATAAAAAGAATAATAATGAAAGGGATTGTCTTTTTCATCTGTCGCCCTCCTCTCCCTGCGGTAATGTTACAAGCGGATCTGTTGTTGTACCGGGAATGCTGAATGTATACGGATATATCGGAATCACTTTCTGTGTACTTCCGTCACCGCTGTCAATAATCACGGTCAACTCCGGCAGCAATTCTTCCATTGTTTCATAAAACATTCTTCTTTTGGTCACAAGCGGATTTTTAATATATTCTGCATATGTTGCATTAAAGACTGCAACCTCTGCTGTTGCCTGGTTAATACGCTGTGTCATTTCAGCCTCTGCAAGCTGTTTGATTTTATCTGCTTCAGCCTGTGCAGCAGGTATCTGCTCATTTCTGTATTTTTGTGCATTGTTTAATGCAGTTTCTTTACCTTGTTTCGCCGTTTCTACTGCTTTAAATGCCTGCATAACATCTTCCGTCGGCGGCTCAGAATCCTGAATCGTAATATTCACAAGCTGAATCCCCATATCGCGCTCTTCCAAACGTTCCACAACCATCTCACGAATAGATGCCTGAATCTCATTCTTGCCGGATGTAAGTACGCTGTCAACATCATAGCTTCCGATTACATTACGGATACAGGATTGTGAGATATTTTTCAGAATTCCCACCGGATCTTCTGAAGCAAAAGTTGCTTTCACCGGATCCGAAATACGATATTCCACAAAGAAATCAACATTTACAAAGTTATAGTCCGATGTAATCATAAGGGATTCATCTTCCATGTATTCATCCGTATCAAGGCTGTATCCGATAGGGAATCCCTGGATTGTTGTATTTACTTTGATTACATTCTGAATAAAAGGAACCTTAAAATGCAATCCGGGTTCGGTTACGGCACGGGCCTTTCCGAATGTCACCAAAACGCCCTGTTCCTGTTCCCTGATCTGATATGTACTCTGCGAAAGCGCAATTAAGGCTATCACTGCAACAATAACAATACAGCACCACAGAATAATTTTGGATGGTTTTGGTGACTTTCCGTCCTTCGGCTTTCCATTGCTTGAAAAACGTTCAAAAATATTTTTTTCAGCCATATTTCTCTTCCTTTCTGTACAATAATCCGAATGTAATTCATTTACATTCGGATTATCATTTGTTTCATTATCTTCCTTCATTCACATAGGTCTGAACCCTGCTCTGAATAATTTCAACAACCTGTTTGGCATTCTTTTGTCCTGCATAAAACGGTGCTGCTTCTTCTGTAATGATATTGGAAATCTGATCATTCGTAAAAGTTACGGATTCAACACCTGAAATGTATTCCAGAAGATACTCCGCACGTTCCTTAGATATCGGAGGAAGCACTAATTCCTGACTGCCGTTATAATAGAAGTCATCATATTCATGTCTTACCCCCTCCGAATCAATATAAAATTCTTTCTGCATCTGTACTTCCATCATTTTATTCACAGCAGAGATACGAACCGGGAAATTGTACTCTACTTTTTCCTGATACTCCGATGTCATAAAAGTACGGATAAACTCCCATGCTGCCTCTTTATTCTTAGACTTTGCAGAAATTGCATATATCTGATTCAGACAAAGAACTGCACCCTTTCCTTCTGTACCAGGGAAACCAACAAGTTCAATCTTCTCGCCGAAATCACCTTGCTCCAAACGATTAAAGTCTCTGAAATTCGAAAGAAACGCATGTGATAAAATCGCCTTATCTTCACGATAGATAGTCTCATATGTCTCAAAGCTTTCTTCATCGTAATTAATCTCTGTCGGATACTTTGCCGTGTACTCCAATGCTTTGGCAAAAGAATCAGAGAAATTGCATTTTCCCGTACGAATATCAAGGTATTCGTCATATCCGAGCGTGAGCAGATGAAACAGAATCGTTTCATTTACGGTACTATAAAAAGCATTCACTCCAAGCTTTTGTTCCAACGCCTCAAGTTCCTCAAATGAAATTCGTCCGCTCTCCGGCGCATATTTTTCTTTCATTGCCATGGACATAACATAAAAGCTTGATGTAACTGCGTACATCTTATCTTCTGAAGAAAGCGCAGCTTTTACATTCGGGAAAATATCATTTTCGTCTATATCGGCATCTGCGCTGATGAAATCATTCAAAGGTGCGAAAGTTCCTTTTTCCATATAATTGTAAAACTGCTCTGTCGTTTCTGTCATAAAAATAATATCCGGACAGTTTCCCGAAATCAAATCATTATTAAATGCTTTCTGCGCTGATTCCCAGTCACCGTTTTCGTCCCGGTAATTTTTTACCTGAATTCTTATGTTTTCATTTTTCGAATTAAACTCTATGATTTTGGATGCAAGTTCATAATCATAGTAGAGCATGCCGATTGTAATCGTCTCCTTATCGGCTATTTCCGAAGGAGCAACTTTTTTGCAAATTACAACGCCTTCCATAATCCAGGTTTCTTTGTTTCGTTTGCCAAACACAACCGTATTTTCATCCAATAAAAACGGTTCCGATAAAGTTCCGCCGTCTATATCAGACTCAATAAATCCCATAAGCTTAACCGCTTCAGCCTCTCCTGCTTTCCATCCGTATATTCCGGAGCTGCCAAGAACTGTAGCATCATAACTTCCGCTTCCGTTTTCAAATGTTGAATAATCTCCAAGAGAAATTTCATATTCCTGTCCCAGCTTAAACGCAGTCAAATCGAGGGCAATCACGACCTGTGCCCATTCTCCGTTCGGTAACTCCTTATCGGCAGTTGCGAAAACACCACCGCTCGGCGAACAGAAGTAGGAATACAAATAATTATCCGACTTGATTTCTCCAAGAAGTTTAAACTCTGTATCAAATACCTGAATCGTATTCTCCATTCCGGCAACCAATTTGCCGTCTTTTGTCATAATAAGTTTCTGTACGTAAGCAAATTCGGAGTCTCCGACACTTATTTCTACAGAAGCTGTTTCATTTCCTTGCAAATCATATTTTTTAAGAAACCATTGTTCAAAATTATTAACCACCGCATAAATTACGGAATTTTCCAAGTCGGGTAATACCTGATTAACAGAAGCCCCGCCACTCAGATTGATGTCAGTTGACTGTGCAACACTTCCATCCTGATTATAAACGATTATATGAACAATTGTTAAATAATCCTCTATATTATTTTCATCTTCCCAATATTCGTCTGTCTCAGGCAGAATCTCCGGATTCTCCGGATCCTCTAAATCAGTTTGCATTTCCGCATCTTCTGAATTAATTGCTTCAGATTCCGCTTCCGTAGCATTTGCCGGCGTTCCCATCGCATCGGGCAAAGATATGTGAATCTCATCTTCCATGGTGCCGTCATAAACCTCTCCGTCACCTTCGGGTATGTCCGGATAAATCGTTTCCAGATAAATTGCCGCAATCTGTTCCCCACAAGGAAACATCTTCAACAAATATCCATATTCCGCTTCCGAAATTTCAAATGAACTGCTTTCCTTAAACACATAATTCCTATAATCGACTGTATCGCTATTCCCTTTTTTGCATGCAACCGCCACAAAAATCAGGCCGACAGCAATCAATAAAAGAATTCCTTTCCTCATCATGCTCTTACTCATTTTGTCTCCTCCTTTTTCACTTTCCCTTTTTTATCCGTGCTTCTTTGTGAAAACCACCCCTGTATATATTCCACCATCGTCACGATACCTTCCTTGGTCGGTTTATGTTTCACCATAAATACGATTACAGCCACAATCCAATATAACACAAGTGCGGCAACAATACAAACCTGAACCAATGCAACCTCTGCAAGTTTTTCTTCTTTTACTCTTGCAATATTTTCCCAAAACGGCAGTACAATATCATTTACCTTCATAGAGCGCACTGCTCGTGTTTTCAAAATCTGATAAAATGCCTCATAACTGAATCTGTCAGAATTTTCCACAACTGCCATGTCCGTATCTTCAAAATTAAAAAACGGTTCCGTGAGTTTCATTGCAAATCCCCTGACAGGATTCGGTAATACTGCCTCATACATGGTAATCGCTGCCTCCGGAAAGACAGACGCATAAGACTCATACGGCAGATATACCGTAAGTTCATCGCTTCCTGCCATTTGCTCCAGTTCTCCTTCGGGACGTTCATAAACGCCTCCAATCCTGTAATAAGCATCATTGATTCTGACATCTTTCCCCTCGATATCGGAAGAGCCGAACAATTGCCATGCAACGTTTTCATCTATCAGCACAACATCTTTACGGATGTCGCTTTCCGCAAAATACCTGCCGGATAATAATTTCACAGGATGAAACAGAAAGAAATCACCTCCGACACCGATTGCAGTGACTGAAACACTCTTCTTTTCGCCCTGCACCGTTAATTCCCCGAATGACGCATACGTATCCACATAAAGTCTTGCCAAGGAATTATCCGGTTCTTCGCCTGCATCCTTCAAGGCCTTTTCCATTTGATAACGCGTACTTTGAATCTGCTCAGTTCCGAGACAAAGGCGTTCGCTAAAGAAAAAACTAAGCTGTGCATAATCTCCCTGCGCAGACCAGCGTTTCGCCATTAACTGATCAGGCAAACTTTCCTTTTGACGTTCTAAATAGAAAGTAATGCCTGCCAGAAAGCATAACAATATCAGAGTGAGCAGTAACGCAATAAAATGAACGCGGCCCGTTTTGCGGATGACTGACGCGAAAAAAGTTCTTATTTTTTGCATCTTAATTCATTCCTTCCGCCAAACGAATCTGATCTCCGGCCTCCAAAGGCTTGGTCGAAGTCGTAATAACATACTCATATCCTTCCAGTAATGCATTTATGGCAGTGTACTTGTCATCACTTGCCAAAACCTCCACATCAACACGCTGTGCCACATATCTGTTTCCGAACGGCGCTGACTTGGATTGTACAATCAAAATAAACTTACCGGAATTATCTTCCCTGACTGCACTATTTGGTACAATCAATTCATACTCCCTGCTGCGTTGACCTACCGCCAGCGTCAGACTGTCTCCCGGCATCACATCCGCACCCGCTATTTCAAATACCAGCAGTCTGTTTTCCCTGGGATTCTCCGGATCACTTTTGATTGCCGTTAAGTTTGCGGTAATATCTCCGTAATACCACATATTCTGCACCTCAACCGGGTCTCCCACACGAATAACGCTCGCCTGCTTCACCCCTGTTGAAAATGTAAGCATCATTCCCTTGCCGTCAATCTGCATTACCGCAGCATCCGCACCCGCCTGCGTTGTTTCTCCGGCTGCATACGAAAGTGAAGTAACCTTACCGTCAACAGGCGCATTAATGGTTGCACCGATAGACTTCTGTTCCATTTTTTCAACTTCCGCCCTCTGCTCGGTAATTTTTCGATAGCTTTCTGCCAAATCAAGTTCTAAAATGATATCAGCAAGTTTTTTCTCCTTCTCTTGCGTACTTGCTGCAAGTTTTCCTTCTTCTTCTATTTTTTGACGCTGCAGCTGCGCAATCTGATTCGCAATTTCGGGACTGTTCAATTTCTGTTCCAGGGCAATCTGTGCATTTGCAACTTTCGCTTCGAGCTTCCACACCTTTTCCTGTGCCGCATCCAATGCTTCTTTAGCCGCAATCTTCTCCGGGTCATCATCAGGTCTCTCTGCGAGTGCATCGTATGCAGCCTGTTTCCTTGACAAGTCAACTCTCGCATTATTCAAGGCAATCTGTGCATCAGCAAGTGCCTTGCTCTCCGCCGAAGCATCCACCTTGTTCTGCTCCAGCAAAGAAATCTGTTTCATCAAATCATCCACAACCTTCTGAGACGCATCAATCTTGGACTGCAACCCGGAAATACTGTCCTGACTCTGTTCAAGCGTCCGAACATTTCCTGCCTGAATTTCTTTCAACCTTGCATTTGTAATTCCGCCATTGAGAACCGCTTTCTCAAATTCAATTTCCAATGAAGCCAATTCATTACGTGCAGTCTTTAATTCTTCACTTTCTTTATCTTCAAGATAATAAAGTACATCACCCTTTTTTACGAAATCATCTGTTTTAACAGCGACGCTCTTAATCGTACGGGTTTCATCGACAACAACATGATAAGGATCAATTGCTTCTACTACACCCGAACCGCGAATTTTATTGGAAATAGGTCCGCTTTGTACATACTCTGTTGCAACCTGCGGAAGAGAATAATTCATAATTGTATTGGAAAAGAAAGTGAGAACAAGCATCACACTTAAAAAAATAATTGCGACGTTTTTAATCCATTCTCTTTTTTTGCCTGTTTTATTATCATGTTCCATTATTTCGTTCTCCTTTTATCCCTTAATACCACCCTGGTACGTAATTCCTTCTACCAGGTAATCCTCTCCATACATAAACACCAGTAACCCCGGAACCATATAGATAGAAGCAACCGCAAACGCAAGTCCGATTTCGCCCGCATTAATCTTGGACAAAAAAATCGAAAGCGGATGCAATTCTTCATTTGCAAGCAGAATCAAAGGTTGCTCAACCATATTCCAAAAATCTATAAAAATCAGAATCGCAACCGAATACAAAGCACCTTTGCAAAGCGGAATGCTGATGTGCCGGAAAATCTGCCATTCACCGGCCCCGTCAATTTTGGCAGCCTCAATAATTCCGTTTGGAATTCTTTTCATATATTTTGTCAGCAGATACACCGCAAAAGGCGAAAACATTCCCGGCAGCCAGATTGCCCACCGCGTATCAAAAATCCCCATCCATTCAGAAACCAGGAAATTCGGTACAAGCGTAACCTGATACGGCATCAACACAATAATAATATAAACAAAAAACAGAATTTCCTTCAGTCTTCCTTTAAATCTCGTAAACGCATAAGAAGCAAGTACTGCCGTAATCAGCTGAAAAATAACAATCGGAACCGTATAAATCACGGAATTCCAGAACTTAAACAAGTACTTGGGGCTTTTGAGCAAAACAGTAACATACTGCTGCAACGAGACCATATCAGGAATCAACTTCAAATTCACCACTTCCGAAACATACACCTTGCCGCCGGTGTCTGTCGTCTCAAACACTTTACCGTAATTTGCATTGATTTCGGATTGAGTCATAAATGAGTTCGTAATCGTAACCACAGTCGGCATCAAAAACAAGAAAGCAAAGACGAGGGCAACCATCAACAGTACTGCTTTTTGCAAAATACCTTTCTTTTTGCGTTTCGGTTTCACATTATTCTTTTTTATTTTCTGCCACAAACGTCTGAATATCTTCATCCGCACTCCCTATTCTTCCATATCTTTACCGAAATGATTTTCCACAAGATACAAAAATCCAATAATAATAATCATGACAATCGCCATCAGAATCGCAGCCGACGATAACTTCTGATAATCCAGCTGCCTAAACATATTGTTCATAAAATGCTGCAATGTGTACAGACTATCGTACGGATAATCCCCGGTCAAAAGATAAACCTCGCGAAACGTTTTAAATGAACTGATGAGCGACATAATTGCAACAAAAAGTATAGTTGGTGAGAGATACCTGATTTTAATATGGATAAATAATTTCCACACCGATGTCGTATCCAAAAGCGCAACCTCCATGGACTCACGCGGAATGGTTCCCAGTGCTGCAAGAAAAAGAATCATATTATATCCAAGATTCTTCCAAAGAAACAAAATCAACACAACTATCGGAGCAAAATCAGACTTAAACCAGTCAATCGCATCAAGCCCGAACCATGAAAGAAATACATTCACGAAACCGTTATAATTAAACAACACCTGAAACACAAGAATTACTGAAGCAACCGGAACCATCATCGGACTTAAATATGCCGTACGGAATTTATCCGCAAACGGAATCTTTTTGTCCAGAAGCAATGCCATCAAAAGAGAAATCACTACTGCGAGGGGCACGGCAACAAAAGAAAATTTAAAAGTATTCCATGCCGCAAGCTGAAACGCTTTGTTTCCGATAATATCAATAAAGTTCTTAAGGAAAACAAAATTAGCCGAAACGGGATTATCCACCATGGAATAAAACACCACAACAAGAAACGGCACCAGATAAAAAACCGAAACACCCAAGAAACTGGGCGCAAGGAAACTTCCGATTTTTACTCTGTGTTTCCATTTTCGCTTCCGATTCTTTTTCATCATGCTACGGCTCCTTTCAATTTGTTTCTTCCCTTTCGGTCATAAATATTTCAATATCTTTCTTTTCCGCCTGATAAGCAAGCGTTTTTTCCCTAATCTCATCCATGCGTCCAAGTACCGCAGCCCTGCGTGCAGGCACATTTACGATTCCCTTCATCCTTGCTTTCTCCTGTATTGAAGCATTTCCGGAATATTTATAAATCAAATTTCTGGCAGAAATCACAATTCCTGCACCAAAAATAACGAACAGAATGGGTAAACCGCTTGCAAGTGCAATTGCAAGTCCTGACCCCTTCACAATTTCTCCGGCAAGCAGGTCTAACACAAACAAAACTATAACGGGAATAATACAAACAATGCAAATAACCATGGGAATGAAATCCGTCTTTTTATTGTTTTGAATACATGAATATTCGTATTCCAATTCCATCTTCTCATTCCGCATATCTGCCAACTCGCCTGTAATTTGTTTATATCGTTCCATCTTTAACTGTTCTTCAAGAGAATACTCTTTAAATACATCAAAATACATTCCGTTGCCACCTTCCTGATTCCGTTCTTTTCTTTGCTGTTGTAATACATACTTTAGTGCGACAAGGTCTCTCTTATAAAAAAACCGATAAGCCAAAGCTTATCGGTTCACACGTGCGCTAGAGGATTCGAACCCCCGACCTTTTGGTCCGTAGCCAAACGCTCTATCCAGCTGAGCTAAGCGCACATCTGTTACTTCCGTAACACTCTGCCTATTCTACTCTATCTTTATTTTTTTGTCAAGCAGATAATATGCGTTTTTTTATTTTTTTCAAAATTTCTTCGGCTAACAGCTTCTTATTCTTCCTGATACAATTCTCCGAAGACCTCTCTACAGACCTGTTTGGTCGATGCAATGGAAAACTGTGGATCCCGTCCGGTCATCTGATTGGTCGCTGCCAACTCTTCTGTATAATCGCACAACTTATATGTTGTCATATTACCTGCTCCACGCATAATCTGCGTAATTAACGGTTCAACACCATAGTCCGAAATATAGACTTCCCCCTCCTTGTTCTTGGAAATGGTCACCTTTGCCATACCTCCAAGAATACGCTTGCCGATTCCAACACCGGTATCAGCAGTGGAATTGATAAAATTTCCAAGTGAGAAATATACCAACATACGGTCACCCTGCTCGTTTTCAATCCATTCTATCGGCTGAATAACATGCGGATGTGTTCCGATTACCAAATCAACTCCGTGTTCCAAAAAGAAGTCACACCACATATGCTGATTCGCAGATTCCGTCGTTTGATACTCAATTCCCCAATGCGGACACACAACCACAAAATCTGCAACTTCATTTGCCTTATCCAACTGTTCTGCCATAAAAGCTTCGGTCATCATATCAACGGCAAAAGGCATATCGGAAGGCATGGGAAGACCATTCAGTCCGTATGTAAAATTAAGAATTGCTACCTTAATTCCATTCTGCTCATATACGTAAATTTCATCCTGCTCTTCCTGTGTCTTATTCGCACCTAAAATGGCCATATCAGGATGTTTTTCTTCCCAATAATTTAAACAGTTCAACAGACCGGTTCTTCCCTTATCCATTGTATGATTGGTTGCATGAAGCACCACGTCAAATCCTGCGTCCGCAATTGCATCACCAAGTTCAAATGCTGTATTGAACATCGGATATCCCGAATATCCCAAATCTTTTCCGCCAAGAATCACTTCCTGATTAATCAATGCAATGTCAGCACGCGAAATATCATCTTTCACATGTTCAAATATATGATCATAATTATATGTGCCGTCTTCCATCAAACCGCTCTGTGTTACTTTCAGATGCATCAGCATATCGCCTACCATCACAAGTGAAATCTGTTGCGGTGTTTCTGCCACCAATGCCTCTTCAAGTGCCTTCCATTCCTGCGGCGTCCCCGATATAGTTGTAGGTTCTTTAGCATATACTACGTCCGTACGCGGCAGAATTGTCCCTGTCTTCCGCTCACCGCTCCCGCCTTGTAACAATTGGAAAGTCAAAACCCCTAATACAATCAGACCGACAGCTACACCGGCAAAAAGATATGCTCTGTGATTCAATTTTCTTTTTGTCTTTCTTCCTTTTTTCATTCCCCAAATTATCCTTTCTGCCCTCTCATTATAATCATTATACAACATTGTTACAATAGCATTTAAGGATTTTTAACTTAATTTTTCCTTAACATATTGACAAATGAGCAATTATTCAACTATAATACATGTGAACAATCGTTCAACTGTTGTTTATTTTACGGAGGTTTATATTATGAACACACACACACATGAAATATCCGTATGTGACACCAACTGTCTCCATACAGATAATCTTGAAGAACTGCGTACTGTTTTCCCTTCCGGTGAAACATTTGAATCACTTTCTTCTTTTTTTAAAGTACTTGGTGATCCTACCCGCATAAAAATCATGTGGGCACTTGATCGGAAAGAATTATGTGTATGCGATATCGCCGATTTACTGAACATGACAAAATCTGCGGTTTCTCACCAGCTTGCGCTACTGCGCCATACAAATCTTGTGAAATACCGCAAAGAAGGAAAGAGTGTTTTTTATACACTTTCAGACGAACACGTCAGACAGCTTTTTGAAGCAGGGCTTGATCACATCAATGAATAAAAACATATGAACATGACAATTTCTCATAACAGAATATGTCTGCCATCTCTTTATATCAATCAATATTTCAAAAATGAAAGGATGAGAAATCATGAAAAGAAATTATCGTATCGAAGGACTTGACTGTGCGCACTGCGCAGCAAAAATGGAAAAGAATGTATCCAAAGTAAAAGGTGTAAAAGAAGTAAGCATTAACTTTCTTACAACAAAAATGATGCTGGATTTAGAAGAAGATAACTTAGATGAAACCATTGCAGGTATTGAAGCCGCTGTATTAAAAGTGGATCCGCGCGTTACACTGAAGAGAGCATAATGCCAATTTCCGGAGGAGAATATGAAAACACGACTCATTCGTTTTATCTTCAGCGCATTGATCTTTATTGCTGCGCTGATTCTTTCACAACATTACTTTTATCCGGCTCTCGTACTTTTTATCATCGCTTACTTGTGTGCCGGATATGATGTTATTTGGAATGCCTTACGAAATATTATTCGCGGCAAGCTTTTTGATGAAAACTTTCTTATGTCAGTTGCCACCATCGGTGCCTTCTGCATCAGTGAATATGCAGAGGCTGTCGCTGTCATGCTTTTTTTTCAGCTTGGTGAACTTTTTCAATCCCATGCTGTTAACAAATCCCGCAAATCCATCGCATCACTGATGGATATCCGTCCTGATTATGCGAACAAGTGGGAAAACGGTGAATTTGTCAAAACAGACCCTTATGACGTGAATGCGGGCGATCTTATTTTAGTCCGCCCCGGCGAGAAAATTCCTTTGGACGGAATTATCAAAGAAGGTAATGCTTCCTTGGACACTTCTGCACTGACCGGTGAATCTGTGCCGCGTGAAGTCGGTGTCGGCGATACGGTATTAAGCGGTTCCATCAATCTAAACAGTATTCTTCAAATCGAAACGACATCAGAATTCGGAGAATCCACCGTAAATAAAATCCTTGACCTGGTAGAAAATGCCGGAAACAAGAAATCAAACGCAGAAACTTTTATCACTAAATTTTCATTGGTTTACACACCGATTGTAGTCGGCTGTGCTGTTTTACTGGCCTTGATTCCGCCTTTTTTTGCCGGTTTCGATACATTCACGTTCTGGCTGGCGCGTGCACTTTCTTTTCTTGTTGTTTCCTGCCCGTGCGCCCTTGTAATATCAGTACCGTTAAGCTTTTTCGGCGGTATCGGAGGCGCCTCCAAAAAAGGAATCCTCATCAAAGGCGGAAACTATTTGGAAGCCCTTGCTCAGGCAGATACAATAGTGTGGGACAAAACCGGTACCTTAACCAAGGGAACCTTTGTTGTAAAAGAAATCAATGCTCTCACGCATTCCAAAGACTCCCTGCTCTTCTATGCTGCATACGCAGAACATTATTCACCGCATCCGATTTCAGCCTCCATCCAGAATGCTTACGGCAAAGAAATCAACGAGAATAAAATACAGAACTATAAAGAAATTTCCGGCTTCGGAGTATCAGCCGAAATAGACGGTCATGAAATCCTTGCCGGAAATGAAAAACTAATGAACCAAAATCAAATCACATTCCAAAAACCGGAATTAATCGGCACCATAGTCTATATTGCAATCGACCGGACCTTTGCTGGTTCCGTTGTTATCGGAGATGAGATAAAAGAAGATGCGGCAACTGCCGTACGCTCCTTGAAAAAATATGTCTCCAAACAGGTCATGCTTACAGGAGATTTAGATGCCGTAGGTCAAAAAACAGGTTCACTTTTAGGTCTTGACGAAGTATACACACAACTTCTTCCCACAGACAAAGTCTCACATGTGGAAACACTTCTTGGCAAACTGCCGCGCAAAAAGAAACTTGTTTTTGTAGGTGACGGAATGAATGACGCACCCGTACTCGCACGAGCCGATATCGGAATTGCAATGGGTGCGCTCGGGAGTGACGTTGCCATTGAGGCCGCTGACATTGTCATCATGACAGACGAGCCTTCCAAATTAAAGGACGCTATTGAAATCTCTGTGAAAACACACAGAATTGCAATGCAAAACATTATCTTTGCACTGACGGTCAAAATAGGCATCCTTGCCTTAATTGCCTTGGGTTTTGCAAATATGTGGGCTGCCGTATTTGCCGATGTCGGCGTGTGCGTCCTTGCCGTATTAAATGCCATGCGAATGCTTAAATCACGCTAACCGTAACGGCTGTATATCATATGTAATCTGAATTCCGCATGAGGCAACCTCTGCCTCATTGCGGAATTTTTCAAGAACACGGTTCGCTACATTCTTTCCGTTCTCCATATCCGCATCCATCAAAAGAACAATATACTGACTGTTGCTGTACTTCGTTCCCGTATCAACAGAGCGTAACGACGAAACAACTGCATTTTTCAAATATTCCATCATTTGCTCCATATTTACAGAGCTCTGCAAATCCGGATTTACAGCAAGCGTAAACAGTATAGTCTGAACCATCTGATGATTTCGATTCACACTTCGAAGCGCAAAGTCATAAATAATCTTAAACTCTTCGTATTCAACATGAAATGCACCGATTTGCTCACCCTGACTGTCCAGAATCATTCTGTGAATATCTCCCAGTTCAGCCTCCGTATCCACGGATTCCAATGCACTTCCTTCTCCTTCTGTCCAAAAATGATATGCATTTTTACCGTTTTCCTTTACAAAATACAGTGTTTCGTCTGCATCTTCATACAGCTTTTCAAAGGAATCCGTTCCATCCGTGATTTTTGCACCAATTGAAACAGATACTATGCCGCCGTATCCCATTGCTCCCATTTTATCAGAAAACAGTTTAATGATACCGGCCGCTTTCCCTGCAGCTTCTTCTTTCTTGGTTACATCCGTAAAAAAGGCAACAAATTCATCACCACCCAGACGGCAAAGAATATCTTTTTCTGAAGAAAAATGTTTCAATGTTTCGGCAAAGCGTTTCAGCACCTCATCTCCTACCATGTGCCCATAGGTATCATTCATTGACTTGAAATTATCTAAGTCTGTCATGAATAACGTTCCGCCGTGACCGCTGTTCAAAAGTTTTTCTAATTCCTGCTCTAAATAATCACGGTTTCCCAAGCCTGTCAACGCATCCGTGAAAGACTTCATGGTTTTTTCTTCCAATTCCTGCTCTAAATCTTTTCGAATTGCCTGCGTTTCAAGAATTCTTGCAACACGACTCTTCATGACATCTGCCACAAAGGGCTTCGTGATGAAATCATCTGCGCCGCACTGCAAACAATCTGCTTCGGTAATCGGGCTGGAGTCCGCTGTCAGAAAAACAACGGGAATCTGCGCCCATGCACTGTTTGCTTTGATTCTTCTAACAACTTCCTTACCATCCATTTCAGGCATTTCGATATCCATCAAAATCAAATCCGGAAGCTCTTTCTCAAGATAAGCAAGCGCTGCCCTACCGGAATTGACTGCTTCCGTCTGGTACTCTTTTGCCAATGCATGTTTGGCAAGCAGACAATTTATACTGTCGTCATCAACAATTAGTATCTTCCTCATATTCCCTCCTATATCACAAAATACCTTCTCCGGAAAGGTATTCTCTTACCTCATCAATCAGCTTTGTATACTTTTCCATCGCTTTCGGATGGTTTGCAAGAATGAATTCTATCTTATCTTTCTCATCCGTTGCTTCTCGCAATACTTTTCCGGCTTTTTCCAATTCCAGACAATCGGCTGCCAAAGAATCACATCCGATGTTTATGGAATTTGTCTTAAGCGCATGTATCAAAACCGTATAATCATTCCAGTTTTGCTCTTCCAGATATCCTTTCAGACTTTCCGTACGTTCTTCATACTGATCATAGAACATTTTTAATATCTCAAGATATACTTCCTTCATATCTGAAACATATTTCATTCCCTTTTGTGGACATAAAAGTCCTTCCGGTGCAGCATCCTCAACCATCTCCTTGCGTTCATCCGCTTGTTCTTCTTTCACTTCTTCCTGCTCCTCCTCAATCGGTAGTATCTTATCTTCCGGTATATACTGCCCGATCATGTCTTCCAAAGTTTTGCCCACAACCGGCTTACTCAGATAATCCGAAAATCCTGCTGCAAGATACATCTCTTTGGCACCTGAAACCGCATTCGCGGTAAGCGCAATTACAGGAACTTCTTTATTAAGATTCTCCGGTGTTTTTTGCGCTTGGCAAAGCGTTTCAATACCATCCATTCCGGGCATCATATGATCCAGCAGAATCACATCATAATAATTTTCACACATCAATTCCAAAGCCTGATATCCGTTCATACAGGTTGTAATGTTAATCTGCGTTTTCTTTAACAAATTCTTGATAACCTGCAAATTAATCTGGTTATCATCTACGACAAGCACAGAAGCCTGCGGCGCGACATAACTGTTTTGATACTTCTTTGTATGCCCTGAGAAATCCCTGTATTTCTTCACGAAATCTCCCAACCTTGCATCCCCTTTGATTGGCTGAGACAAATAAACCGTAAAAACGGAACCTTCTCCATAAGTACTCTCTACTTTGATGCTTCCGTTCATCATCTGAATCAGGTTATGCGTAATGGCAAGTCCGAGACCGGTACCCTCAATGTTTCTGTTATTTTTTAAATCAAAACGCTGAAACTGATTAAACAACGCATTCATATTCTCTTTACGAATTCCGATTCCGGTATCTGAAACAGACATAACAAGATTAACCATCTTATAGTCTGCATCTGCTTCTCCTGTCACCTTCAGACAAACAGAACCTTCTTCCGTATACTTTATCGCATTATTCAATAAATTCAGAAGAATCTGTTTGATTCTTACATCATCGCCATACAGGACATCCGGAAGTTCACTTCTTACATCAATACTGAAATCCAATCCCTTCTGTTTGGCCTTCAGTTCAATCATTGTAACTACGTCTTTTAGTGCCTCCCCGAGCTGGTAGGTATGTTCAAAAATTTCCATTTTACCGGATTCGATTTTGGAGAAATCAAGAATATCATTCACAACCGCAAGAAGATTATGGCTGGCAATATCTATGTTTCCGGCATATTCAAGAATCGTATTATCCTCACACTCACGCAGAATCATTTCATTCATGCCGATAACGGCATTGATAGGCGTTCTGATTTCATGCGACATATTGGCAAGGAAATCGGATTTGGCATGATTGGCCTGTTCCGCACTTTGCTTTGCCTGACGGAGTTCATCGCTTTCTCTTGCCTTTTTCTCTGCACCGAGCAAATAAATAGTAACGATTAATAATAAAAGCCATAACAATCCGAAACACCATAAAACCAGCGGAATCAGTAAATGAATATCTCCCGCAACCACATCCACCGGAACACTTCCGATTACGTACAGGCCTGCATACTCTGTCTCCGAAACAAAAACAATATTATCATTTCCGCTTTCTCCGCAAATAGATGCTGCCGCTGAATTGATATTCATTTTATCACGGATTTTTACAAGTGCTTCCTTATATTGTTCCTTTTGAAAAATCGTACGGTCAAACGGCTGTTCCGTCATTTCAAGCAGCACATTTCCGTCAATATCTATAATTGCGCAGACTCCTTTCCCATTATAACTTGAAAGGTCCATCCTTTCCGCCAGTACCGCTCCCTGATAAAGCTTATATAATACATACTTTACATTCTCACCATTGTTAACAGGTACCGTAAACAGCACAGAAGTATCCGTATTACAACTAACCGCTTCATTTCCGTGAATAGATTCAAAAATACCATCGTAAGCAGTTGTATCCAACGCCTCGCCGTAAGCAACTTCTCCGTTAATACGCAAAACACCGTAGGAAATACCCTCTTCTTTGCGCAAAAACTCTTCCATTTCTCCCGTTTCCATCCGAATGAATGCAGTAATCTCGTCTAAAAGCCTTAATTCTTCACCAAATGTATTATTTACAATTTTGGAAATCTCTTTTCCCTGTTCTGCTGCCTGATGTTCTAAATGGACATTGATAATATCCTGCATTTTCCACCACATGGCAACGCAAACAACAATAAGAACGGCAAAACTGATTGCAATCACGCAAAAACTATATTTATTTGCATTTGAGGTTGTATTATTATTCATAAATCACTACTCCGTCAACAAACCAATCCATTTTTTGTAAAAGAATCTCATCTCTGATAGATTCTTCTTCCTTACATCGTAATACACCTTCGTTGTCATAAATCACACCGGAAAAGATATGTTTGCCTGTCTGTATCTCCTGCGCGGCCTTTTCTGTCTGCTGCTTTACTTCCTCACTCACCAATGGTGAAAATGTCGCCAGTTCCACAACGCCTTTGTCAATACCGAACCAATGCCTTTTTACGGAATTTCCTTTTCCCTGCATGTATTCTCTGATAATCTGATAATACAATGCTTCCCAATTCCATACTGCTGCCGTCAGATATCGTTCCGACAATCCTTCTGCCACTTCGTTGTAACCGATAGAATACACACCTGCCTCGTCTGCCGCCTGTGCTACATAAGGCTGGTTCTGGTGGTAAGTAAGCACATCTGCTTTCACGTCCTCAATCAAAGTGGTTGCCGCAACTCTCTCCTTACTTTCATTCTCCCACTCACCGGTCCACACAACATTCACAACCGCATCCGGATTCACGCTTCTTACACCTAAGGTAAATGCGTTGATGCCTCTGTTTACTTCACAATTCGGCATAGCCGCAACATATCCGATAATATCATTCTCTGTCTGCATACCGGCCACAATACCCGCCAGATATCTTGCCTGATACATTCTTCCGAAATAGGAAGTCATATTTTCTGCATAGTATTCTCCGGAAATACCATAAAAGGAAACTTCAGGGTATTTATTAATCTGTTCCTGTACTTCCAGCGGATATGCATAACTGGATAGAATAACCATGTTTATACCTGCAGAAACAAGCTCATCAATCGCTTTGGCACAAGAGCCGTCACCTTCCGCAATATTTTCTTTTACAATTAATTCCACACCGAGTTTATCACAAGCGGACTCTACACCGTTGTAATGCATTCCGTTCCATCCGTCATCTGTTGCAGCACCGGTTATAATCAGTCCTACCTTTGCCACAGGAGCATCTATACCCGTAATCGTGAAAATCACAAAAAAGATAAGCACGAGCAGTACAGCTGCAAGCATTAATAACCAGTGCAATTTGATTTTTTTATTATTCATTCCAATACTACTCCTTCAACATACCAGTCAAAATTATTCAGCATAGTATTATCCGTCAGGCACTCGCCTTCCAATACTCTTAATATTCCATCATTGTCATAAATCGGTCCGTAAAAAACATCAAATGTGCCGCTGTTGATTTTTTCCTGTTCTTTCAAGACAACTTCTTCCACGCCGGGTTTTACCTTATCCGAAAGCGGCGCAAGCGAAACCATTCCGCTGTTAAGCCCTTCCCAGTAATGCTGTCCGGCAAACTTTCCCTGAAGGCACTTCAAAAAAACCGGCTGATAAAAAGCTTCCCAATTCCATACCGCTGCCGTCAGATATGTATTCGGGTAATGTTCTCTGTTATCGAGATTGTATCCGATAGACATAACGCCTCTTTCTTCTGCAATTTCAAGTACCTGCAGCGAGTCCGTATGCATTGCAATCACATCAATCTCATGTGCCGCCAGAAGCTTTTCGGTTGCCTCCGCAGTCATCGCATCGTCATTCCATGAATTCGACCAGGTTACATATACTTTTGCATCAGCTTTCACATGCCTTACACCAAGCGTAAAGGCATTGATACCACGATTCACCTCCGAAATCGGAAATGCAGCCACATAACCGATTTCATTTGTCTGAGTCTGTAAGCCGGCAACAATACCGCTTAAATAACGTATTTGATAAATACGACCGAAATAAGTTGAAAGATTCTTATCCGCTCCGACTCCTGTTGCGTGCAGAAAATAGATTTCCGGATACATCTTAGCTGCCGTATTCATATATTCGCCGAACTCAAAAGAATTTGCCACAATAACCTTACACCCCATATCAGCAAATTCGCGAATCAGCGCTTCACATTCATCTGTTGTTACGTTTTCCCTGTAATTCATTGCAAGATTCAAATCAGCTGCAGTCTTTTCAAGACTCTCATAATGAGACTGACTCCAGCTTCCGTCATCAATACTTCCGTTTAAAATAACCCCCACCTGTGTGATTTCTTTTGTCACTTCCGTATCTGCTTCATATATGTTTATTAAAAAAATACCTACAATAATTGCAATCACGATTACAACCGTTACAATAAATATTTTTTTCATCTCTATCTCTCCCTGTAATAAAGATGCTCTTCCACATCACACTTCGTTCATTATTTTAACATAAATTGTATTACATTGTAAAACATTAATCTTCCCAATAACAGCATTCCCTCAATTTTCCACACTTCCTTGACAACCATCTTATTATTTAGGATAATAATTTATGTTTGTGCATTTTTTGTTTATTGAAAGGAATTATTATGAGCATTTTAAATGTTGAACATCTTTCTCACGGTTTTGGTGACCGCGCTATTTTTCAGAATGTTTCCTTCCGTTTATTAAAAGGAGAACACATTGGTTTAGTCGGTGCAAACGGTGAAGGTAAATCTACTTTCATGAATATTATTACCGGTAAACTGATGCCGGACGAAGGTAAAATTGAATGGTCCAAAAATGTTCAGGTAGGATACCTCGACCAGCATACGGTTCTTGAAAAAGGGCAAAGTGTACGCGATGTACTTGCCTCTGCTTTTGATTCGTTATATGCATGGGAGACCAGAATGAATGAAATCTGTGACCTGCTTGGTACAGCTGACGAAAATGAAATGGAAACCTACATGGAAGAATTGGGAACAATTCAGGACTTGCTTACGGCACATGACTTTTATCTGATTGACTCCAAAGTAGAAGAAGTTGCCAATGCACTCGGTCTTACCGAAATCGGAATCGACCGCGACGTAACAGAGTTAAGCGGCGGACAGCGAACCAAAGTTTTACTTGGTAAGCTTCTTTTATCCAAGCCGGACATTTTACTTCTTGATGAGCCGACCAACTACCTTGATGTTGTCCATATTGAATGGCTCAAACGATACCTGATTGATTATGAGAACGCTTTTATCCTGATTTCTCATGATATTCCTTTTGTCAATGAAGTCGTTAACCTGATTTATCACATGGACCATCAGGAATTGAACCGTTATGTCGGAAACTATGACAAATTCATGGAAGTATATGAAATGAAACAGGCGCAATTAGAAGCTGCATATAACAAGCAGCAAAAAGAAATAGCTGACCTGAAAGATTTCGTTGCCAGAAACAAAGCACGTGTTGCAACCAGAAACATGGCAATGTCCCGCCAGAAAAAGCTAGACAAAATGGACTTAATCGAATTGAATGCCGAGCGTCCCAAACCGGAATTTCATTTCAAAACCGCCCGTACCCCGGGACGCTACATCTTCCAAACCAAGGATTTGGTAATCGGATATTCAGAACCGCTTTCCTCTCCTCTTACTTTGGAAATGGAACGCGGAAGCAAAATTGTCCTTTCCGGTGCCAACGGAATCGGTAAATCTACACTGTTAAAAAGTATTCTCGGACTGATTCCTTCCTTAAGCGGAACTATCGCTCTCGGTGACTATTTGGAAATCGGCTACTATGAACAGGAATGGACTGTTATGCCTGAAACCACCTGCATTGAAGAGATATGGAATGAATATCCCGGTTTCACGCAGTATGAAGTACGCTCAGCACTTGCCAAATGCGGCCTTACCACCAAGCATATTGAAAGTAAGGTAAAAGTATTAAGCGGTGGCGAGCAAAGTAAAGTACGTCTGTGCAAAATTTTGAACCGCGAAAGCAATCTTCTTGTACTCGACGAGCCTACCAATCATCTGGACGTTGATGCGAAAGAAGCATTAGCCGCAGCACTCAAAGAATACAAAGGCAGTATTCTCATGGTCTGCCATGAACCTGATTTCTATGCCGATTTCGCCACAGATGTCTGGGATTGTTCCAAATGGACTACAAGACTATAGAGATTTATCTTCGTATAAATCAAAACACTTTCATATTCAAAAAAAGAAAGAGCCGGAAGCTCTTTCTTTTTTGATGTATTAAACTTGGAATACATTAATCTTTTCTCTCAGAGAATCTGCAAATTCCGTCATATGTACGGCACTCTGCGCAATATCTTCAACAATCGCTGTCACTTCAGTAACAGAAGCTGATGTTTCTTCTGTTGCTGCTGCATTTTCTTCAGCAATTGCGGTAAGACTCTGTACAATATCAATGACATTGCTTCTTGCAGCATCAAGTTTTTCAGTCTTTTCGGTAATCTTATCAACTCCGTGAAGTGAAGCATTAATACCGCTACGCACTTTTTCAAATGCCTGATCTGTTTTTTCAACTTTCTGACTCTGCTCTTCCATGATATCTTTTACATCGTTCATTGTCTCAACGGCACGTTCCGCATCCGCAATCAAAACATTAATAATCTTGGCAATTTCTTCTGTCGAAGCATTAGACTGTTCTGCAAGCTTCTGAATCTGGGAAGCAACAACAGCAAATCCGCGTCCCTGCTCACCGGCACGAGCCGCTTCAATTGCAGCATTCAAAGAAAGTAAATTGGTTTCCTCGGCAATGCCGGTAATCATCTTAGTTACTTCCTGAATTCTCAGTGCTGAAGCATTCGTTGTATTGGTCTGTTTGTAAATTACTTCGATTGCATTCTTTGTCTTCTGGTTAATTGCTTCAAGCTCAGCCAAAGTTTGTGTAGCCATATCTCCGGCCGCCTTCATATCCTGTGCATGCTCTTTAAGTGAATTCACTTCATTCTTTGTCTGCTCAATCATATCACCCATAATAATAACATTTTCGGTTGCTCTCTGGGTTTCTGTTGCCTGTGAGGTTGCACCATCAGAAATTTCTCCAACCGCCACATCAACCTGTCCGATTGCGCTTGCAGTCTGTTCCGTACCGGAGCTGATCTGCTGTGCTGTTGTCTGTACTGAATCCGATTGTTCCACAATCGCTCCAATCACATCTGACATCTGGCCACGTAAATTCATAATCGCACGTACGATACGGCTAATTTCATCTTTTCTCTTCAAAGCATCCTTACGGATATGCGCTCTTAAGTTACCATCTGCAAGCTGATCAAGAGATTTGATTGCTTCATTCAACTCCTTACTCAACTTGGAAATATCTGAAATTTCAATCAGAAGCACAATCGCATAAACAATCACCAAAAGTACCGCAAGTTTAATAATGATACTGTATGCTGCAGAATTAACTGTATTCATCGGCATTCCCATGAATACCATACCAATAGGATCACCTGTCTCATCAATGCTTGCATATAACGGCATATATAATGTCAAATATTTTTCGCCGTATAACTTCACATTCTGTTTAACGTAGATTTCGCCTTCTTTTATTACCTTTTCAACTATCTTTTCATCCGCTTTGGTAAGCAAAACTTTCTCTCCGGATTCATCACATAAAGATGTAAGATATCTGATATCACCATAGAAAACAGTAGAAACAATTCCTGTTGTTTCATAAATTGAATCTACCAATTCCTCATCTGCGGAAATATTAAAATTACCCTTATACAACTGATCGCCCTTAACATTGAACGCACCTTCATCTACCGTATATAAAATACTCTTAATCGCAATCGCACTTGATTCCAATCCCTTTGTAACAGTATCCTCGTTTGAACTCAGAATGGAATTAAAACCAATTGTACACATTGCAATCAAGATAAAAGCCACCGGGGCCAAAACATATAAAATAATCCTCGTTTTTAACTTCATTGCCAAGACCTCCTGTCTACAATCATATAATTATCTATAATAATACTGTTTTTTGTCGTTTTTGTCAATAAATTGTGCGGTTTTTCTCCAATTTTGTACACATTAAACGAATTATTTAAACAAATTACATATTTTTATTCATTATTTGGTCGCGACAGAGACACTCTTCTTAGATACGCGAGTGTGCATCCTTAGCGGAGCTTTGTTATTGCATAGCAATTTTTTCGGAATAAAGAGTCCGCTTGCGGACTCTCGCGCCGAGCGCGGTTGCGCTAGCAACATCTTCCTTGCGCGCGAGTGTGCATCCTTAGCGGAGCTTTGTTATTGCATAGCAATAACAAAGCCTTCCTTAAAAAGGAAGACTTAAAAGTTTATGACTTAATTCTATTTTTGACTCATCCTGCAAAGAATTCAATATTTCTACAGTTCCGCAACGCTCTTGCGTACGCAAAAGACCTGCTGCCTCAATACGACGTTTCAATTCCGCTGCAGTACCATAGCTTCCGTCATACAACGGAATCTTACGGTCTTTCAGGAAAAATTCCAAATGTTTCTTCAAAAAAGGATAATGGGTACAACCCAAAACAATCCCTTCTGTATTGTCAGTCAGGAACGGAGTGATATTTTGTTCAAAATATTCACTCAAATCCTCCCCTTCCAAATCTCCGTTCTCAACAAATTCCATAAGACCTTTACAGGGTACAGAAACAATCTCCGCCTGATCCTTATACTTCTCAAGCAATGTTTTAAACTTTTGCAGTTCAATTGTCATCGGGGTTGCCAGAACCAAAATCCTTCCACCGTTTGCCCCAAGCACCGCAGGTTTCACTGCCGGCTCAATCCCCACAATCGGAAGTTTAGGATACATAATACGTAAATCACGCACCGCTGCTCCGGTTGCGGTATTACAGGCAACCGCAAGCCCCTTGATTCCGCGCGAAAGTAAATATTCCACAACCGCAAACGTCAGTTTTCTTATTTCTTCTTTCGTCTTTGTACCATATGGAGCATTGGCAGAATCTCCAAAATAAATAAAATCTTCTGCCGGCATTATTTTCATTGCTTCCCGTAAAACACTTAATCCACCTAATCCCGAGTCCATAAAACCAATAGGAAGATGAATTCGTTGCTGTTCACTCATTCAAAAGCCTCCGCATCACACCAGCCTGAATGTCACTTACAAACATCCATTTTGGGGTGTATCAATCTTAATCTATTTTATCATCTTTCTTTCTTTTTGCAATCATCCTGGTTCATTTTCCTCAAATTTTATAATATACGAAATGCGTCCGCAAGACAAAGGAAGCCCCACCCTTCTCTCGCATTCGGAATTTTCGCTAATCCTGTCTGCTTTCTGGCACTGCCTTGCAAAAGCGCCTTCATTTTTTCTCCGTACAGATAAGGGTCATTTCCTTTAATAATGGCCCATTCCATCAAAAGTGCAATGCTCCCTGATACGAAAGGCGCGGCAAAAGAGGTCCCTGTCACATTGGTATATCCACCGCCGCGCCGTATTGTTCTCACTTCAACGCCGGGTGCAAGAATATCCGGTTTTAACGGTGAATACAATTCACTCCTTCCTTGCTCTCCCTGTCCCGAAAAAGAAGCATAACCATTGTTGTATGCAGAATATGCCCCTACTGTAATAACACGCTCTGCAGTGGAAGGAATCGTCAATGTCAGGTTCTGTTCCGGTTGCACAAACCGTGTCTGCCGGTTTGCCGAAAACGTCCCCGAAAGATATATATCAACCTCACCCGTCACACTGCGAACCGGAATAATTTCAAGATACCATGTCCCGGCGGGCACATACAAATCCCGAGGTACAACCTGCATATAAACTTCCGCAAAAGAAGCATACGGCGTTGCCTCCGATGACACCGTTTCCACAACAATTCCTCTTGCCTCTCCACGATAAAGTCCGTTAAGCTCCGGCAATACGATTTCATCACCATATGGTGTAATCAATGAAAACCGATATTTTTCCGCTCCCGGATAAAAAATATGAATTCCGAACCCAAAATCATATTCTTCGACTGTAAGCTCTACTCTGTCACTGTCCTTCGGTTGCCCTTTTTTTCTATAATGTCTTCCGCTGTTTCCTTCATTACCGCTTCCGACAACAATACATGTTTTGCCGATTTCAGATGCATTATTAATAAATCGTTCCAATAATGAATCTCCCCTGTGTGATCCCCATACCGTACCATAACTTAAATTTATCACAAGCGGCATTCCGAATTCTTTCGCCTTCTTCAAACAATATGCAACTGCACGCATAATATCTGCACTCTGTGTAAAAGGCTCTCCTACATTTTGACGTAATTTCACAACCAAAAGAGAGCATTCTGTTGCTACACCCTCAAAAACATCTGTCTTTCCGCCGGCAAGAATACCGGCAACCGCAGTTCCGTGTCCTGAAACATCCTGTGTCGTAACAATTCTTGCGCCATCAAGTGTTTCGTTAATCTGTACAGCATTATACTCCCGGCCGATTGCAAATCCTTCAGGCGGCCTTCCTTCTCCTTCCGCATTCTGATCCCATAATGCAAGTATTCTTGTTGTTTTATCTTCTTTACGAAAATGCACGTTTTCAAAATCCACAGAGCTGTCAATCACAGCTGCCAACACACCTCGCCCTGTCAATCGATACGGTTCCTTTTTTACAGGCGTAATGCATGAACTCTCCTGCCCTAATATTGCCTGACTGAATATCGGTCTGGGTTTTTCTATGTACTCTACTTCACGCAAACCGCTCAAAAAAATCCAACCATCCCGATCCGTTGTTACAATGGCATATCCAAAAATCAATTCCTCAATTTGTATGGAATTACTTTCATATGCCTTCAAGTCGCCCTGATATTTGACAATCAATTCCCATGTATCCCGCTCTTCATCATAGCCTGCTGCCAGTTCCGGCACACGCATTAACTCTTCCGCAGGAAGACTGTTTGCAAGTGTAAACGTAATATCTGCTTTCTCAGATAACCCATTCATAAAAAAACTCCCAACATATTCTTTCTAATATATGTTGAGAGTTTATTTTTTTATGAATCTTTTTTTTCTTCCTCCGGAAGTATGTTTGTTTCAATATCGATAACTTTTCCTTTTATCTGCGACATTTTATATTTTCTGTGAATATCATACCATTCATAAAGTGTCGGAAAAAGTTCCAATCCGACATAGATGCCTGCCAAAGCCCCCAATCCAATGAAAATATATGCGCCCCATCCGGCTTTGGTAATAAGAAACACAATACCACATAAAAGCATCAGTATAGCTGCCGAAAAAGGGAATAGATTTTCAAATGATTTTTTCTTCACTTCAAATACTTCACGTTGATATTTCGTCGCTGATTTAGGCAACGTATCCTCAAACAAATGAAGTTCCTGTAAAATATAGCCCTTTATACATAAGCCTATCAAGAGAATCAATATACCAAGAACAAAAACCGGAATCGCATAGAAAGACCAACCGTCTTCTATGATAAATCTGGGATTCTTCACGTTATAATAAATGTCAATGCTTACAACATCCTCCGAAAGAATACCTTTTCCATACTCATATGTGGAAACTACATTCTCATTCCCCACATGGTACATAACCGTAAGCATCTGCCTCTGCTCTCCCTCATCTGTTTCGATATCGGAACGGGCAATCACAGTTGCAGAAGTCTTTTGTGCAAAAAAATTCATCCGGTTCGAAAAAATAAATAAAAATAATGCAATCACGGCAAAAAGAGCTCCGACCAAAATACACGTAAATCCCCAAAAATCACGTTCAGTTCCGGAACCGGCCACTTTTCCGTTTATTTTTTTCTTTTTATCTTGATGATTGTCAGTACCCATTTTTATTTCCCCTATCACTTTATGCAAACTATTCTTTTATTATATAATACTTTCTTTCTCTTTTCCAACTCTTTTTCATTTTTTCGTATAATTTATATTTGCAATCCCTCAAAAAGGTGCTATACTATTAAAGTTTTGAAAAGGTATCACACATTGGTTAGGAGAAAAACAATGAAACAAAAAAGAGAAGAAATCCGTAACGTAGCAATCATTGCCCATGTCGACCACGGTAAAACCACACTTGTGGATGTATTATTGAAACAAAGCGGCATTTTCCGTGAAAACCAGGAGGTTGCCGAACGTGTCATGGATTCTAACGATATTGAACGTGAACGCGGTATCACCATTCTTTCCAAGAATACCGCAGTATCATATAACGGTCATAAAATCAACATCATCGACACGCCGGGACATGCTGATTTCGGCGGTGAAGTAGAACGAATTCTTAAAATGGTAAACGGTGTAATTCTTGTTGTAGATGCTTTTGAAGGAGCAATGCCTCAGACCAAATTTGTATTACGCAAGGCTCTCGAATTAAAACTTCCCGTTATTGTATGTGTGAATAAAATTGACCGTCCCGAAGCACGTCCCAAAGAGGTTGTAGATGAAGTTCTTGAACTTTTTCTCGAACTGGAAGCCGACGATGCACAACTTGACTGTCCTTTCATCTACGCTTCTGCCAAGGCAGGTACTGCTGTAAGGGACTTGAGTGATACGCCGGAAAATATGGCGCCTTTATTTGATACAATCATTGACTATATTCCCGCTCCCGAAGGAGATCCGGAAGCAGGAACACAGTTGTTAATCAGTACCATTGATTATAATGAATATGTCGGCCGCATCGGGGTTGGTAAGGTAGATAACGGCAAAGTAAGTGTGAATCAGGAAGTACTCATTGTTAACGCACATGAACCCGAAAAGCAAAAAAAAGTAAAAATCAGCAAACTCTATGAATTCGAAGGTTTGGAAAAGAAAGAAGTACGTGAAGCAGGCATCGGTTCCATCGTTGCCATTTCAGGTATTTCCGATATTCACATCGGTGATACCTTATGCGCACCTGAACATCCGGAACCCATTCCTTTTTTGAAAATTTCAGAACCCACCATTGCCATGCATTTTATGGTAAATAATTCACCGCTTGCAGGCAAAGAAGGAAAATATGTAACCAGCAGACATTTACGTGACCGTCTGATGCGTGAATTAAATACAGATGTATCTCTTCGCGTAGAAGAAACAGATTCAACGGAAAGCTTTAAAGTATCCGGGCGCGGAGAATTGCATTTATCTGTTCTGATTGAGAACATGAGACGTGAAGGATATGAATTTGCCGTAAGCAAAGCAGAAGTCTTGTATAAAAAGGATGAAAACGATAAGCTTCTCGAACCAATGGATCAGGCATATATTGATGTACCCGATGAATTCAGCGGCACCGTAATCGAAAAGTTAAGTCAAAGAAAAGGTGAACTGATTACAATGGGAACCGGTACGGGAGGCTATACCCGTTTAGAATTTTCCATTCCCTCCAGAGGTCTGATTGGATATCGAGGCGAGTTTTTAACTGACACCAAAGGAAACGGAATCATCAATACTATTTTCCAGGGGTACGGACCTTATAAAGGAGATATCCAGTATCGTAAGCAAGGCTCTTTGATTGCTTTTGAAAGCGGTGAATCCGTCACTTACGGATTATTTAATGCACAGGAGCGCGGTACTTTATTTATCGGACCCGGAGAACAAGTTTACTCAGGAATGGTTGTCGGTCAGAATCCCAAAGCAGAAGACATTGAATTAAATGTCTGCAAAAAGAAACAGCTCACCAACACCCGTTCTTCCGGTGCAGATGAAGCGTTACGCCTGACTCCTCCCCGTATATTAAGCTTAGAGCAGGCACTTGACTTTATTGACACCGATGAACTTTTGGAAGTTACTCCGAAAAATCTTCGTATCCGAAAGAAAATTCTTGACCCCACCCTTCGTAAACGTGCCGCTTTTGCCGCCAAGAATTCCTGACTCTGATAACGGATATTTTTGTTTCATAGGAATTTGATATATTAATGTAAAAAGCTGTGAAGTTATCAACACATAACCTCACAGCTTTATTAATTCTTATTAAAATAAATTATTTAAATCATCGCACTTCTTATATTTTCTTTAACTCCTGTGCAAATTCATTTAACCAGTCGCCCTCAAAGAGCTCAATCATTCCCTTATCACACGCACCGGCAAGTTTAGAATTCATAGGAATCTTAGCAACATTTTTAATTCCATAAGTTGCTGCAATTTCATCAATGTGACTATCACCATAGATATAATGCTTTTCCTTGCAATTCGGGCACTCGAAATAAGACATATTCTCCACAATACCGAAAATGGGAATATTCATCATTTCTGCCATCTTAACTGCCTTTTCAACAATCATACCTACAAGTTCCTGCGGAGATGCAACGATAATAATACCGTCAATCGGAAGAGACTGGAATACTGTAAGAGGAACGTCTCCTGTTCCGGGAGGCATGTCAACAAATAAGTAATCTTCGTCTGCCCAAATTACCTCTGTCCAAAACTGCTTCACGGTACCTGCAATAATAGGGCCTCTCCAAACAACCGGATCGGTTTCATTGGGAAGTAATAAATTAATAGACATAATATCTGTGCCAAGTTTTGATTTGCAGGGAAGAATACCATTGTCAGTACCTTCAGCACGTTCCGTAATACCAAACATCTTCGGAACGGAAGGACCTGTGATATCTGCATCCAGAATACCGGTTGTATATCCTTCTCTTTGCATTGTAACTGCCATCAAAGCAGTGACAAGTGATTTACCTACACCGCCTTTACCGCTGACTACAGCAATTACTTTCTTAACATTAGACATCTCATGCGGTTTTTCAATTAAGCTCTCAGGTTTTCTTTCTGCACAGCTTTCACCGCAACTGGAACAATCATGTGTACATTCTGCCATAACTTTCATACGTATCTTTCTGATACGCCCTCCTTTTTTCATCTATAGTATTAACATTTATGTTTACATTCAAACGTAACCATTGTAACAAAGATTTCACCTGAAAACAAGTTGAAATCTTTTATTTTTTTCTTCCCGTCTGCAACTCATACCAGGCAGGTACAAATCCGGCCTTCACCGCAACCGCCTGCGATTGCACATGAGACTCTGCCGTACCGTAAAAAGGAAGTTTGCCGCGCTTTAACACTTCTTCCTTCATAAGCATCGTAAGAATCGGACCTATCTTCTGACCACGTGCGGAAGGCAACACATCGATTCCAATCTGCCACATTGTATCGCTGTCCTTACTCACTCCGCACATTCCGAGCACCTGGCCGTTTCGTTCAACTGTTACCGCTAACATATCCGGCGCACGATCCAGAAAAGACAATGCATACTGATATCTCAAATCTCCTCGGAATGCCTCGAGTTCTGTTGACTCATACCATTTCAAAGTAACCGAATTAACAAACTCTGAAATTTCTTTTTCACTAACAGATGCCGTTCCGAAAGGAAGATAAAAATGATGTGCGTAATTAATCGTATACCCTTCCTTTGCAACTAACTCTTCCAACTGATACAAATTGGCAAACTGCGAAAACCACGCACCATTCCCGTCTTGAAACAATGTTTTGCATGGCTCTAATATTTGTTCTTTGGCACTGCAAATAATTTTACCGTTTATACAAATAATTTTTAATATTGTATCATCATCCCGAAACGTTCTTCTTCCGGGTAAAATCTGTAACGGGGTAAAAACATTTTCTGTTGAACGGACATCTTCCGGCTTACAATTACAATCCATACAAATCTGTTCAATGAATAGTTCTTTCATATCCCGAATCTGACTACTCGCCTGCATATTATTATCCTTCCATAAAAGAAATTGTCCTTTTATGCCGGTTTCAGTGCATAGAAGGACAATTGTTTACGTTTCATTAAATTTTGGTAATGGTATTATGAATTGCCTGAATGGAATTAACAGGAATCACACCATTTGTTTTTACTGCTTTAATACCCTCTGCACTGGCAACAGCTGCTGCCATTGTAGTAATATACGGAACTTTGTGTTTAACCGCAGACTTACGGATATAACTGTCATCGAAATATTTCTCAGGGCCGGCAGGTGTATTGATGATAAGCTGAATCTGTTTATTCGTAATTGCATCAACAATATTCGGTCTGCCTTCCTGCATCTTATTAATCTTCTCAGCCGGAATACCGCTTTCAACAATCTTTTCATAAGTGGTTCCTGTTGCAAGAATCTTAAATCCGCACTCATGGAATGCTTTTGCAACAGCAGGTGCCTGAGGCTTATCCTGCGCATTAACAGAAATCAGTACACAACCTTCTGTCGGAAGAGAGTTCTGTGTTGCTTCCTGTGCTTTGTAATATGCCTCACCAAAGCTTGATGCAATACCGAGAACTTCACCGGTAGAACGCATTTCAGGTCCGAGTAAGGGGTCAACTTCCTGGAACATGTTGAACGGGAATACCGCTTCTTTTACACCGAAGTAATCATACTTACTTTCCTTCAATTCAGGCACGGGTGAAGGCTTTCCTGTCAATTCAGATGTAATAATCTGTGTTGCAAGTTTTACCATCTGAATGTTACATACCTTGGACACCAAAGGAACGGTTCTGGACGCACGGGGATTTGCTTCTAATACATATACAACATCATCCTCAATTGCGTACTGCATATTCATAAGACCGCGAACATTCATCTCTACGGCAATCTTCTTTGTATATTCCTTGATCTTCTCAAGATTCTTAGGAGAAATGTTCATGGAAGGTAAAATACATGCAGAGTCACCGGAGTGAACACCGGCAAGCTCAATATGTTCCATTACAGCAGGAACAAATGCATGCTGTCCGTCACTGATTGCATCTGCTTCACATTCCATTGCATTCTTTAAGAAACGGTCAATCAAAATCGGTCTGTCAGGGGTTACACCAACGGCTGCCGCCATGTACTTACGGAGACTTTCCTTATCATACACAACTTCCATACCACGTCCGCCAAGTACAAAGGAAGGACGAACCATAACAGGATAACCAATCTTCTCTGCGATTTCTACCGCATCGTCAACCGTAACAGCCATACCTGCTTCCGGCATGGGAATTTCAAGTTTCTCCATCATTGCGCGGAACAAATCTCTGTCTTCTGCCATATCAATAACTGCAGGCGGAGTACCAAGAACTTTAACACCGTTTCTTTCCAGATCATTTGCAAGATTAAGCGGTGTCTGTCCGCCGAACTGTGCAATAACACCGAGCGGTTTTTCTTTTTCATAGATACTGAGAACATCTTCCAGTGTAAGAGGTTCAAAGTATAACTTATCGGAAGTATCATAGTCTGTTGAAACAGTTTCGGGATTACAGTTTACAATAATTGTCTGGAATCCAAGTTCACGAAGCGCAAATGCCGCATGTACACAACAGTAGTCAAACTCAATACCCTGTCCGATTCTGTTCGGTCCGCCGCCGAGAATCATAATCTTGGGCTTCTCCTCGTTGGTTGTTGTCTTATCTACAGCATTATATGTGGAGTAATAATATGCCTTATCCTGTGTGCCGCTTACGTGTACACCGTCCCAAGCTTCCGTAATACCGTATCCGATTCTGGTATTTCTTACATCATCTTCAGACACTTCAAGAATCTGGCTTAAATACTTATCAGAGAAACCATTCTTCTTAGCCTGTTCAAGTGCTTCTTTACCGGGAACGCTTCCCTTATTCTGCATCAAAGCTTCTTCTTCATCAACAAGCTCTTTCATCTGCTCAAGGAAGTAATGTTTAATCTTTGTAAGATTATAAATTTCTTCAATGGTAGCACCTTTACGAAGTGCTTCATACATAATGAACTGTCTCTCACTTGTCGGTGTGTGAAGCATTTCAAGAAGCTGCTCTTTCGTCTTGGAATTGAAATCTTTCGCAAAACCAAGTCCGAAACGGCCTGTTTCCAAACTGCGAATTGCTTTCTGGAATGCTTCTTTATAAGTCTTACCGATACTCATAACCTCGCCTACGGCGCGCATCTGTGTACCAAGCTTATCTTCTGCACCTTTGAACTTCTCAAATGCCCAACGTGCAAACTTGATTACAATATAGTCACCTTCCGGAACATACTTATCCAAAGTACCGTACTTACCGCAGGGGATTTCATCCAGAGTAAGGCCGGACGCCAGCATTGCGGATACAAGCGCAATCGGGAAACCGGTTGCCTTGGATGCCAAAGCGGAGGAACGGGATGTTCTGGGGTTAATCTCAATAACGATAATTCTGTCCGAAACCGGATCATGTGCAAACTGTACATTTGTACCACCGATTACTTCTACTGCCTCAACAATCTTGTACGCCTGCTCCTGCAAACGTTTCTGAAGACTTTCGGAAATCGTAATCATGGGAGCCGCACAGAAGGAATCGCCGGTGTGCACACCCAAAGGATCAATATTTTCAATGAAACATACACTAATCATGTTGTTCTTTGCATCACGAACAACTTCTACTTCAAGCTCTTCCCATCCGAGAATGGATTCTTCTACAAGAACCTGACCCACGAGACTTGCCTGAAGACCTCTTGCAATAACGGTCTTTAACTCTTCCACATTGTATACCAGACCGCCGCCGGCACCACCCATGGTGTATGCAGGTCTTAAAACAACAGGATAGCCAAGTTCTTCTGCAATTCTCAAGCCGTCCTCTACGGAATAAGCTACTTCACTTCTTGCCATTTCGATACCGAGTGAATTCATGGTTTCCTTAAATGCAATTCTGTCTTCACCTTTTTCGATTGCATCAACCTGTACACCGATTACCTTAACATTGTATTTATCAAGAACACCGGCCTCTGCCAACTCCTGACAAAGATTTAAGCCTGACTGTCCTCCAAGGTTAGGAAGCAATGCATCCGGACGTTCTTTCTCAATAATCTGTGACAATCTGTCTACATTTAAAGGCTCGATATATGTAACATCTGCCGTATCCGGATCTGTCATAATGGTTGCCGGATTGGAGTTAACAAGAACTATCTCGTATCCCAACTGTCTGAGTGCTTTACATGCCTGTGTTCCTGAATAGTCAAATTCGCAGGCCTGTCCGATAATAATCGGTCCGGAACCGATAATCATTACTTTGTGAATGTCATTTCGTTTGCCCATAGCTTCCTCCTAAATATGTTTCATTTTTATATCGTTATTGATTTCTTAATTCTTTTACTGTTTCCCATTCATGCAATACGTGCATAATTTGCAAGGTTCAATTCCCGTCGCTGCAATCATATCTTCAAGACGATTGTATGACAAAGTTGTGAAATTCATCTGCTTACAGATGCACTTTTCCATCTCTTTATAATTCGCACTGTCTGAATTTGCATAATCTGCCAAAAGCTCCGGTGTCACATTCGCTTCACGCTCATTAATTACCTTTCTGGCAATCAAATCCAATTCAGAATTTGTTCGTGAAAAATTAAGATATTTACATCCGTACATAATCGGCGGACAAGCAGGTCTGATATGAACCTCTTTGGCACCACTGTCAAAAAGAAAATCCGTGGTTTCTCTCAACTGTGTTCCGCGTACAATAGAGTCATCAATCAGTAAAAGCTTCTTATTTGAGATTAACGGCTCTACCGGTATCAATTTCATTTTCGCAATCAATTTACGCTGAGATTGCTTTGAAGGCATAAAAGAACGCGGCCAGGTCGGTGTATATTTGATAAAAGGTCTCGCAAACGGAATACCGGATCGATTCGCATAACCAATTGCATGCGCAATACCGGAATCAGGAACACCTGCAACAAGATCTGCTTCCACATTATCACGTGCTGCCATCAAATCACCGCAACGGTAACGCATCTGTTCCACATTAACACCTTCATAAGAAGATGTAGGGTATCCGTAATATACCCATAAAAATGCACACATTTTCATCTCTGTCTTAGCCGGAGACATCACTTTAGCTTCCTCGTAATTGAAGTAAACCACTTCCCCCGGTCCAAGTTCTTTATATCGCTTGTATCCAAGATGCATAAAAGCAAAATCTTCAAAAGATACACAGATGGATTCCTTTTTCTTACCTAAAACAACGGGAGTTCTTCCGAAACGGTCTCGCATGGCATAAATACCATCCTGTGTCATTAACAGAATAGACATTGAACCATCAATCACTTCCTGCACATACTGCATTCCTTCTACGATGGTTTCTTTTTGATTAATGAGAGCTGCAACTAATTCTGTCTGATTAATTTCTCCGCCGCTCATTTCCAAGAAATGTGACTTTCCGCTGTCAAACAACATCTTTGTCAGCGCGTCAGTATTATTTATTTTACCTACTGTAGTAATGGCAAAATTACCAAAATGAGAACGAATCAGAAGGGGCTGAGGTTCATTATCGGAAATACATCCGATACCGAGATTACCATCCATCTCTTCAAAATCACGTTCAAATTTGGTTCTGAAAGGCGAGTTCTCGATATTGTGAATTGCTCTGTCAAACCCTTTCTCTTCACTATAGAGCACCATTCCTCCGCGTCTGGTTCCCAAATGTGAATGATAGTCTATTCCGAAAAACAAATCAAAGATACAACTCTTCTTAGCTGCAACGCCGAAAAATCCACCCACGATATCTTCATCCTTTCTATTGTTACATACTTCTCTAAAGTATACTTTTTTGGCTCTTTTGTGTCAAGAAAAAAAGAGCTGTTTTTCACTTCTTTTTTTCATTGTTTCTGCATCATTTTTCACAAAAACCCCTCTGAGGTTCACATAACTCAGAGGGGTTCCCTATTACTTTGTTAATAAGAGCATTATTTTATTTGTTCTGTTCACAAATTTAGTCATTTCTTCTGCATTAAGAGGCGCATGCTGAAGCATAGCCAAATCATACAGCTGTTCGCAGATAATAGAAACATTTTCACCTTTCGCATCTTCCAAAAGATACTGTACTAACTTGTTATTTGCATTAAGAACCAAAGTCTGGCCCTCTTTACCAAACATTCCCATATCCATTCCGGATGCTGCATACATACGCATCATATCCTGCATACGGCGACTTTCTTCAGACAACGTAATCACAGAAGAAATTTCTTTATTTTTCAACTTCTCAAGTTTCACCAAAACATTTTCTTTCTTGATGATTTTTTTGAAAAGTTTGCCTAATTCTTCTTCCTGTACTTTTAACTCTTCTGCTGCCTTTGCAGAAGTTTTTGCTTTGAAAGCATCTGTTAAGTCTGCATCAATTCTCTGGAATTTGATACCTTCATTCTTTGCTTCCAACTGGGAAATGAAAGGCTGGTCAATATTATGTGTCAACACAACCGCATCCATTTTGGCTTTGCGGAACATGTTAACATACTGGCTCTGCTGCTGCATGTCAGTCACATAATAAATCACTTTTTCTTTCGGCTCTTCCGTTGTCTCCTCAGCTTCATCCACTACTTCTGCTTCCACCTTTTCGCCGTTTTCATCTACTGCATTTTCTTCTTCATCAATGCATTTCACTTCCAGGCATTCAGGCAAAGTCATATAAACATCGTCAATATTCTTAAAGAGAATATAGTCTGTCATCTTTTCACAGAATTTATCATCCTTTAAGCATCCAAACTTAATGAATGGACTGATATCATCCCAATATTTCTCGTATTCTTCTTTCTGGGTTTTGCACATACCGGAAAGCTTATCTGCAACTTTCTTGGTAATGTATTCGGAAATTTTCTTCACAAATCCGTCATTTTGCAGTGCGCTTCTTGATACATTAAGCGGTAAATCCGGGCAATCAATGACTCCCTTAAGTAAAAGTAAAAATTCAGGAATTACCTCTTTGATATTATCTGCAATAAACACCTGATTATTGTACAACTTAATGGTTCCTTCAATGGAATCATACTCCATATTAATCTTAGGGAAATACAAAATACCTTTCAAATTAAAAGGATAGTCCATATTCAAATGAATCCAGAAAAGAGGTTCCTTGTAGTCATTAAACACCTTACGATAAAATGCAAGATAATCCTCTTTCTCACATTCAGCAGGATTCTTGGCCCAAAGAGGAGTTGTCTCATTTAAAAGCTCCGGTCTTTTGGCAATCTTTAACTTAAGCTCATCTTCCTCTTTTTCCGGTTTAATCTCTTCAATTACGGTATCTGACTCAAGCTTCTCTTCTGCCTTGATAACCTGTGTTTCATTGCTGTTTTCTTTAATCAAATAAATCTCAGTCGGCATAAAAGAGCAATATTTCTTAATGATTTCCCTTGCTCGATATTCATTGCAGAACTCATAGCAATTCTCTTCCAGATAAAGAGTAATCACGGTCCCCAACGTATCCTTGCTTCCTTCTTCCATTGTGAAATCCGTACCGCCATCACATTCCCAATGAACGGGTTTTGCACCTTCTTTAAAAGAAAGAGTATCAATTGTTACACGTCCTGCTACCATAAATGCAGAATAAAATCCAAGACCGAAATGACCGATAATCTGATCTTCGTTTGTTTTATCTTTATATTTCTCCAAAAAATCCGTTGCGCCGGAAAAAGCAATCTGATTAATATATTCTTCTACTTCTTCCTCTGTCATACCAAGTCCGTTATCAACGAATTTCAAAGTCTTTTCTTCCGGGTTTACAAGCACTTCAATTCTTGCTTTATAGTCTTCCGGCAATTCATATTCACCCATCATATCAAGTTTCTTCAACTTTGTAATTGCGTCACAACCATTCGAAATTAACTCTCTCATGAAAATATCATGATCTGAGTATAACCACTTCTTGATAATCGGAAAAATATTGTCACTGTTAATTGATAAAGTTCCTGTTCTTGCTGCCACTTCTTTCATTCCTTTCATTTCATCTCTTATCGTTCTTTTGTTTTTGAATGCGCATTTCAAACATATACATCATCAAAAAATATTCTAACTCTAAAAAAAACAAAAGTCAATACAAAATTAGCACTCACATTTTGCGAGTGCTAACAATTTCTAATTTTCCAGTGGTCTCTCCTCAAAATATAACTCATATTTCTCGAAAAAACTGTCTGTTTGTATCTGTGGGTCATTCACGAGAGAAATGGCATCCCACGATTTATGATTGATATTTCCGATTAATGTACCCAGAAACGCATCATATTCTTTTTCAAATGCAGCTTTTTTCTGTTCTTCTAAAATTAAAATCTTATTGGCATCTGTTTCTTCCTGATTAAACGTATTCAGACACTTAATAATATAATAGCCTTCCTGCGTTTCCACAACACGGCTTACTTCTTCAGTCGCAAGAGAAAAAGCAATTTCTTCATAAGCCTCACTCATTTCTCCTTTTCTGAATGAAATCTGTGTCGTGTCACCTTCATTTACCAGTCCCTGCACAGTAGAAAAATCTTCACCTTCCATGATGCGCTGTCTTATCACCTGCGCCCGTTTGTAAGCTTCTGTTTTCAAGGATGCACTGTAAGGAACCACATGTCCGTTTGCATCCTGATGATAATTCTTTATCAGGATATGTGACACCGTAATGGTTCTTGCATCGTCATCACTAATCTCCGGATTAACATCCTGCACAAGATAAGCATACAGCTTATTTGCAAGTGCATACTCTTCATAAGCCTGTACAACAACTGATTCTTTCAACGCAAGCGTTTCTTTCTCATACGGTGTAAGAGAATCAAAATAAATCTTGGCAGCTCGTTCGGCTTTTTGCTTTTCTTCCTTTGTGAGGGAAACCCCTTTTTCTTCAGCAAGCAAAACCATCACTTTAATTCTGGATAACTTTGCCAAAACCGATTCTTTCAGACTATCCTGTATAGTAGTCTCACTTGTTTTGGTCTGCCATATTTCCGTCCCGTACACTTTCTCGAAATTCTTCTGCGTATTTACAAGATAAAGCATCATCTCAGGCTTTGTACAAACAGCAGAATCGATCCTGAAAATCTCCTCTTCTTTCAAGCCACTCGTCAAAACCACATTTTTATTCCCTTTACAGGAACACATGGTGGCAACCATAACGATTGCCACCATAATAATCCATAGATATCTTTTTTTACTCATTCTGTACCCGTTCAAATTAGTTCAAAGGATATTTTGCAGTAAGTTCATCAACAATAGCACGTGCATAAGAAACTTTCTCTTCGCCACCCTTAATAACTGCAGCGATTGCATCTGCAATCTTGTCCATATCTTCTTCATTCATACCACGGCTTGTGATAGCAGGAGTTCCAAGACGAACACCGCTTGTTACGAACGGAGACTGAGGATCGTTCGGGATTGTATTCTTATTACATGTAATATGAGCCTGATCCAATAACTTCTCAACAGCTTTACCTGTAAGGCCGAAGTTTGTTAAATCAACCAACATAAGATGATTGTCTGTACCACCGGAAACAATCTTAACACCTCTGTCAATAAGACCTTTTGCCAATGCCTGTGCATTCTTTGTTACCTGTAACTGATAAGCCTTGAAATCATCACTCAATGCTTCTTCGAAACATACAGCCTTAGCAGCAATCACATGCATCAAAGGACCACCCTGGATTCCGGGGAAAATAGCCTTATTAAAGTTGTATTTATCAACTGCTTCCTGATTTGCAAGAATCATACCGCCTCTGGGTCCTCTTAAAGTCTTATGTGTTGTTGTTGTAACAACATCAGCATAAGGGAACGGTGAGGGATGAAGGCCTGCAGCAACAAGACCTGCAATGTGAGCCATATCTACCATGAGACATGCACCAACTTCATCTGCAACTTCTCTGAATTTCTTGAAATCAATTGTTCTTGCATATGCACTAGCGCCTGCAATAATCATTTTAGGTTTGCATTCAAGTGCGAGTTCACGCATTTTATCATAATCGAGGAATCCGTTATCATCCACACCATAGGGAACAACATTGAAGTACTTACCGGACATATTTACCGGGCTTCCGTGTGTTAAGTGACCGCCATGGTCAAGATTCATACCCATAATAGTATCACCGGGCTTTAATACAGCAAACTGAACTGCCATATTAGCCTGTGCACCTGAGTGAGGCTGAACATTAGCATAGTCACAACCAAAAAGCTTCTTTGCTCTTTCAATTGCAAGATTTTCAACAACATCTACACAATCACATCCGCCGTAATATCTCTTTGCAGGATATCCTTCTGCATATTTGTTGGTAAGAACACTTCCCATTGCTGCCATAACAGCTTTACTTACCCAGTTTTCAGAAGCAATCAGCTCGATGTGGCTGTTCTGTCTTGCCTGTTCATCCACAATTGCCTGTGCAACTGCAGCATCCACTTTTTGAATTTCTTCTAATGAATACATTTTTATTCCTCCGTAATCTATTGTTGAATTATTAAATACACATAATCGACTGGATTATAACACAGTTTTCCTAAAGGCTCAAGAGGAAAATTCGGTTTGTTTCATTCTCCTCTTCGTTTCATACATACGTTCATCCGCAATTTTATAAATCTGCTCCGCCCATTCGTCCGATTACACCTTTTCCATCAAAAGCCTGCGATAATATCTTTGCAGCACTTTTTATCAGTGCATCACCTGCCGCATGTCCGAAAGCACCATTCTCTTTCACCGGACTGTTAAAATAATCTGTTTTTTCAGGTGCATACACCTTCAAAACCCCGTCTTTATACTCAGCCTTACTTTCATTTACCCACTTAAATGAATCAAATTTCATATCTTAATTACCTTCCATATATATTTCACGAAACTTCTACCGTAACCGAAGCATATTTGCCGTCACAGGCACGTAACAAATCATTTGGTGTCAATTTAAGCTGTACCCCGATTTTACCGCCACTCACAACAATTTGTTCCAAAAACTGCGCCGAATCATCAATATGCGTTACGTACTTTTTTTTCATGCCGATTGCAGTACAACCGCCGCGTATATATCCGGTAAGCGCATTGATTTCTTTCACTGCAATCATTTCAATATTTTTTTCTCCGACTACTTTTGCTGCTTTCTTTAAGTCAAGCTCCCGGTCAATCGGAATCACAAAAACATAGATATTTTTACTTGCCGCACGGGTAACCAGTGTTTTATAGACCAGTTCATGTTCCAGCGAAAGTAAATCTGCAATTTTACCCGCATCAATAAACTCATCACACTCATAAAAATAACTTTGATACACAATCTTTAAACCATCCAGAATCCGCATGGCATTTGTCTTAATCTCTTTGTTTTTTGCCATCTCTATTTCACTTCCAAATATTTTCTATATGGTGCAAATGCAGACGGCAATGGGTATTTTGTCTGCAATTCCTCCGCATCCACAAAGAAAAAATCATTCCTTTCGTCAATCTTTCGCACATCGCTGATTTCATCAATTCGAAGACGATAAGCACGCATATGCCACTCTTTATGCGTAAAAATATGCACATGATCTTCAACTCTGGTTATCTGCAAAGGATGATATCCTAATTCCTTTGCATACGCCAGTACTTCCTCTTCATCGTATGTGCCTTCCATAACCGGCGGTTCATACATACCCGCAAGCAACCCTTTTGACGGACGTTTATGTAACGCAATCCCTGCTGTTCCTGATAATAAAAGAAGGGTTCTTTCTTCTACTGTCCGTTGCTTTGCTTTTGACTTAACAGGTATTCTGTCAACCAGCCCCTGTTTCTTTGCAAGGCAGCTTCCCGTCCACGGACAAATATCACATTTCGGTTCTCCGTTCGGCAAACATACCGTTGCGCCCAATTCCATCAGCGCCTGATTGAAAGTTCCCGGATTCTCCGGCATGCACTCCTGTAATTCACTCCTGATTGCTTTTAGAGTTGCGGGTTCAGAAATATTCGAAAAATCACCTTTCAATCTGGTTACAACCCGTAATACATTTCCATCCACCGCAGGCACCTTTTCATTTCCGGCAATTGAAGCAATTGCTCCTGCAGTATACGGTCCGATTCCCGGCAATTCAATCAGCAAATCATACTTGACCGGCATTCTTCCTCCATACAAATCGCGCACACGGATTGCAGCCTTATTCATATTACGGACACGGTTATAATAGCCTAGTCCTTCCCAATTTTTCAGCAAGTCCTCTTCCTGTCCGTCAGCAAGTGCTTCCACTGTCGGGAAGCGTTCCATAAATCGCATAAAGTATGGTTTCACCGCTTCCACTCGTGTCTGCTGTAACATAATCTCTGATACCCAAATCCGGTACGGATCTTTATTCTCACGCCATGGCAATTCTCTGGCATTCGCCCCATACCATTCACAAAGCTGTATTACCTGCTTCTTATTCACGTAATCTCGTCCCTTCATAGGTCTGTCTTGTGATAATACATTTCATAAGATTTTCAAACATATCAACCACATTGGTCTCTTCAATTTCAATATCCATGGAAGCGCCCATCGCAATGAGAACCTCCTCATCTAACTTATCCTCAAGATTCTTTAAAACAGTAATCTTTTCCTGATATCCCTCTGCTTCCAAAAAAGCCATCAGGCGAGAGTCTGTCTTTGCAACAGTCTCTTTCTCTATTTTAACAAAACGAAACTCCTGCGAAGCGTCAGGATATTTCTCTTTCTCTACCGGTTCCATAAACATTGCAAGCGGTCTGACATAAACAGTATAGGGCTCATACATTGCACGATATACCACCTGACTGTCTCCGTCCTCTGAACCTACCGCAAGGGAAACTATCTCATATTCGCCACCCTTAAAATGTCTGTATTTTTCTCCTGCTTTTGGTAACTCTCTCATCTTTGCAAAGTCTCCTTCATGCTTCCAAATAAACAGAATTATTGTATCATAGTTTCGTTGTTATATCAAATATTGTTCCTAAATATTTCTCGTTTTTTTATCTTGCTAAAACTTTACATAGTCAATGATATATGCATCATTTTCCTCAATGCCACTACTAATCCCATAATCTCTGAGGCCATATGTAGTATTGCCGGCTTCCAGATAATCTTCCACGCTTTTATAATTTACGAACAAGATGTCTGTATCAGAGCCAAAAGTATCTTTCACCAATTCTTCTGTAAGACAACTCAAATCAGAATCTGCCAAAGAAACGATAATTCGCTTTAACTGCGCATCCTCCAAAACTTCGCTCAAATTACTGCCGTCATATTTAAGAGATATCATACCGTAATAGGCGTCATCCGGAGTTATATTCTCGTTCCCAATGCAACAATCTATATTTATCACATTCGGCAGCATCGCCAAAACCTCTTGTCTGATAGCATCCTCAATAACATCAACCTGATAATTGTCAATTCCGTCTGTGTTCGGTGATAAACCGGAAATATATACATTAAATATTTTTTTCTCATGCTCCATTTTTACATAGAAATATCCTGTGCCTGACGCCGAACCGCCCGGAATGGGACTACCATTATATGTTTGCTCTTTCACACTTTTAACAGAGGGCTTAAATCCATATTTATTTTCAATATATTGAATTGCATTTTCTCTTCCTTGACTTTTATCTGTTTTGGACAAACCTCCGCATCCGCCTAAGAAAACTACGCAAACAACTAACAACACAACAACAAAATATTTCTTTATATACAAACCACTCATAACTTACCCTCCAATTCAACCATCTTCTTTCACTAAACATTTTAGCACATCTTCCTTCTGAAATCAAAAAGATGGTGTCACAAAGAGTCCGCAAGCGGACTCTCGCGCTGAGCGCGGTTGCGATAGCAACATCTTCCTTGCACACTCATTTTTGCTCTATTAATTCATTTCACTTATCTGTTTCCAGCTCACCTGTATAATCATAAACAGAACCTATTTCTACTACATTTCGATAGCCTGCATCCCAAAGAGCCTGCGCAGCAATTTTGCTGCGTCTTCCGGTTCTGCAGTACACATAAATAAGTGCCTCTTTATCCGGAATCATTTCCGGCGCCTTACTCACAATCTGCTCATGCGGAATACAAATCGCGCCGGGGATATGTCCCGTTGCAAACTCTTCCACTTCACGTACATCTAAGATAATATAGTCACCAGCTTTTTCAAAAATCTTCTGTGCTTCTTTCATTGATAACATCTGATATTCCGGTATCTTCTCGCTCTCATCCTCTCCCAAAGCAATTCCACCCCCATCTTCTTCCTGCACGTTTTCCTCCGACAGCACCTCAGAATCCGGCATTTCATTCTTTTCAGGTATGCAGGCATACAAACTAAACAAGCTTACCAACATGAAGCATTCCAGTAACACTCTTCGCATCCGAATCTTTTCTCCTCATTTCATACTTTTAACAGTCATTCTGCCCCTAATAATAATATTTTATCACATGATGAAAGTAAAAGAAACAAACTGTTACCAAATAGAGTGTTCAGCCCGGTTACTCCATACATGTTAATTTAGCTTCTCATCCATTTTACTAAAAGAATTCCACTTCCATATCCACACAAGTTTCCCAATCCGCCAATAATGTAATCTTCTTTCTGAGCAATTCACATTTCTGTTCACTATCCGTCAATTTGCGATGGTGAATTCGTACCGTATATTCCCATCCGTTCTGTGTATCGCCTACACGCGAAAGATTGATTCCGCTATTCTCGTATCCTGCCTGTGTTAACATTGTGCGCACTTCACTTATAAAAGCTGCTTCACTTTGTTCACGCTCTGTACAAGCCTGCGCAAGTTCTCTGTTTTCTGCACTCTTGACAATTCCTGTCACCCCAAAGAAAACCACCATAACTACAACAACAGCCAAACCTATTTTTTTCATATTTCTATACCTCCGTATCCTTTATTCTGTTTCCGTATTTCGTTTTCTGTAAGCAAAGGATACACGAAAAGGAGTCCTATAAAAAGGACTCCTTTGAAAAATTCCAAGTAAACTTCAACCCATTAATTGTCATCTTTAACCGTTTAGTCTTATAAGAAAATATACTTACAAACAAACAATACCGTCAAAATATACATTAATGGTGTTAACTTCTTATATTTACCGCAGATTAAGTTAATTAATGTGTAAGAAATCACACCAACTGCAATACCTTCCGAAATGCTATACGCGAGAGGCATAAAAAGAATTGTCAGGAATGCAGGAATTGCTTCTGACATATCCTCAAAATTAATCTTTACAACAGCACCCATCATATAGAAACCTACAATAATCAACGCAGGTGCAATTGCAAAAGAGGGAATTGCAAGGAACAACGGTGAAAAGATAACGGATAATAAAAACAAAACAGCTGTTACAATTGCTGTAAGACCGGTTCTTCCGCCTGCTGTCACACCGGATGCACTTTCCACAAAAGTCGTAGTTGTTGAAGTACCAAAGATAGCACCGAGCGTCGTCGCAATCGCGTCTGCAAACAATGCACCCTTAATACGGGGAAGTTTGCCATCCTTATCCAACAAATCAGCTTTACCGGAAACACCAATCAAAGTACCGAGTGTATCAAAAATATCTACAAACAGGAAAGCAAAGATAACCACAATGAAATTCACAATATCAATACCGGAGAAGTCAATATTAAATACCTGACCACATGTAGCTCCAAAGGATGAGAAATCAAAGCTGATAATTCCGCCCGGAATAGTGCTGTACATTCCTGCCTCCGCATTCGGCACATAAATACCGCATAACTCTGCAATGATACCAAGAATCCATGTCGCTGCAATACCAAGAAGAATGCCGCCCTTTACATTCTTCACGAGAAGAATTGCCGTAATAATCACACCGATTAACGCAAGAATCGCGCCAACTCCGACTGATGAAAACAACTCACCTTTAAATGTCTGATATGTAATCAATGTTGCATCACTGTTAACAATCAGCTTCGCATCCTGTAAACCGATGAAAGCAACAAACAAACCGATACCCACACCAACAGCAGATTTCAATGTCATGGGAATTGCATTAAAAATCGCTTCACGCACATTTGTCAAAGAAAGAAGAATAAAAATGATACCTTCCACAAATACCGCAAGCAAGGCTATCTGCCAGGAATATCCCATACCGATTACTACCGTATATGCAAAATATGCATTCAATCCCATACCCGGTGCAAGCGCAAACGGATAATTAGAAAACAGTGCCATACATACAGTTCCGACAAATGCTGCCAAAGCCGTCGCAATCAACACTGCATTTGCATCCATTCCCGCTGCCGACAAAATACTGGGATTGACAGCCAAAATATATGCCATTGTCATGAATGTTGTAACACCTGCAATAACTTCTGTTTTAACATTCGTATTATTCTCTTTTAACTTAAAAAACTTTTCAAACATACCTTCTCTTCCTCCTATTTACCTTCATAAGTAATGACGGAAGCCACATCATATTTTTGCAGCTTGTCCCGTCCATTTAATCCGGCTAACTCCATAAGAAATACAATTTTTACAACTTCACCGCCAAGCATCTCAATCATTTTGGCACATGCTTCAATGGTTCCTCCTGTCGCCATCAAATCATCAACCAGAACTACTTTCTGCCCGGGAGCAATTGCATCTTTGTGCATTTCCACTTCCGCACTTCCGTACTCCAAATCATAAGATACTGAAACCGTTTCACAGGGAAGCTTTCCTTTTTTTCTCGCGGGAACAAAGGGTTTGCCAAGCGCATATGCTATCGGTGCCCCAAAAATGAATCCCCTTGACTCCGTTCCCACAATCACATCAAATTCAATTCCCCCCAATAATGCAATCATGGAATCAATCGCCAGCTTCAAACCGTCTGCATCCTGTAAAACGCTGGTAACATCCCGAAAAATAATGCCTTCTTCGGGAAAATCCGGAATACTTCGCACATATTCTTCGATTTTTTTCACGTAACCCCTCCTTATCGTACATGTATATATGTTGTAATTATAACATACCCTTCTTTGAAAAAAAAAGCTATTTTTTGTTCTCCTTTAAAATAAGCGGTTTCAATTTCTTTCCGACAAATTCAATCACCGGTCCTAAAAGAAATGCCATGGCAAGCGTCACCGCTGAAAAAGGCGCTCCGAAAAAGTAACCAATAATAACAAACAGTAAATCATAGCTGATTCTCAACACTTTAAAGGGAATTTTGTCAAATCTTTCATGAATAATAAACGGCAAGGCATCATAGGGCGACGCGCCAAGATCCATGTCCATATATATTGCCGCCCCAAAAACAAAACACAGCAAGGCCGGGACAACAATCACAATCCGTACCCACATCGGTTCAAACATATTCTGAGGCAATACAATACTCCATAGCCAGCTGAAGAAATCACACACATACCCCACCAAAAGCATATTGGCAAACATACCGAATCCAATCATCTTCCTTCCCCAGATGATAATCGGGATAAACAAAATAATATTAAACAAGGCCTGCCATGTACCGAACATAATACCAAGTTTATTTGAAACCGCAAGATTCAATGCCGTATATCCGTCAGTACCGAAACCGCACGGCACAAGCCATGAAATTGCAAGTCCCATCATAACAACTCCGGCTATTACCCCCGTTATCTGACGTGCCAGCCGTTTCATATCCAATGTTTTCTTTTTGTTTTTCTCCATATCGTACTCTCTTTTCTTTTCACGTAAAGAACTGTTTATCTTACTATTTCACCGATTCTATTTTTCTGCTGTCAAAAAACATAAATGAATCAATGGTATCCAGAATATCTTTAAAAGTATCTCTGTCAGCAACATCAATATACTTCTGCAAAATTTCCTTCTCTTTTGGCCCCCGGTAACGACCGTAAAAGATGTCATACAGATTATGTCCTCTGCCGTATATCAATATTGTTTCAAGATGCTTTCGGACATCGTCTTTGCATTTCAGCTCAATACCGGTTTCCCTGCGCATTTTCACAAAGCTTTTGATTTTATGCAAATATTGCTCGTATTTTTCCCAAAAAATATCATAAAATGCTTCTTCGGAATCTATCACTCCGATTTGAGCCATCACAACAGGATTCAAGAAATAGTTTTCGAAGGAGTAATACTTTAATATCAAGACATTCTTCTCTTTCACACGAGGAATTGCTCCGGATTCATGTTTTTCACGTTCCGCATAATATGAACAAAGCTGTCTTTTCAACTCCACCGGATCCTTTCCGTCGCCGTCCCGAATCATCAGAAAATGGTCCTTTAAGTATAACTGATTCATATATTTCAAATTTGCATATGTACGGATATTAGTGCAACTGTTGGTAGATACAATCGCAATTCGTTGTAATTCACCGTTGCCGTCATACACTTCCGAATAGTATTTGTTTAACAGCAAAGGAAGACGATTCTTATCCTGCTTACCTTCCACAATAAAAACAAAGCTGACATTCATGAAGTCATTTGCACTGAATCCCAAATCATCCAGTATTCTTCCGATATCATTTTGCTCTCTGATAACAGGATTTCCTTCCTTATTCAGCTGAACCTGTTTAATATGTTTTTTGCTGAAATTAAAAATCATCGTTGGTGAATGCGTGGAAAAAATAACCTGATTCTTTTCTGACAGTTTGTATAACGTTTCACTTGCTGTCTTCTGCAGTTCCGGATGTAAAAATAATTCCGGATCCTCCATCATAATAATACAAGGCAGTTTCTCCTCTTCCTGCATATACGCTTCCAAAAGAGAAAGAATGTAAATACTTTTCATACCTTCACTCATATCGTGGATTGACTCGCTCATATCACTTGACTCACGATATCTGACTACCTCAACATCCATCAGGTGAGACAAATCCACATTCATTCGTGTCACAAGTTTGTCCTTCTGCCCTGAATTTCTGCTGAAACATTTATTCATACGCTCCATAAAAGCATCTATATCCGCATGCAGAATTTTATATTCGAGCAGTTTTTCCGTTTCCAGAATAGACAATTCCGCCACAGGCTTCTGTTCAATTTTGCCGATACACTGGAAACACGTCGTACATCTTTTACTTTCATCAAACATGCACTGATTCTCAGCAAGTCTTGTTACGGTTTTCTCCCGAATCCCCGTCCGCATAATATCATTCTCAATTTCATCTATATCTCTGCGATGATCGATATAATAAATTTTGGGAAGAATCAGCGGGATAAATTCATTATCCTTTGATATACCGTCACTGTAACGTACCTTTCCCTCTTTGTTTGCAATAAAAGTAAACGTAATCATTCCATCCTGATAAGATGGAAATTTTTCACAAAAATCGTGGTAAAACAATTCGTACTTTTTATAGCGATTTAAAATCCCCTGTCTGTGTAAAAGCTGCAAATCCGATTCTGTAAAATTCATACATACTGTAATTTCAATGTTATTACTCAGTTCATTGAAATGTTTCGGCAACACTTCCTTTTGTCCGCACGAAGTCAGAACAGCATCCAAAATTGCAGTTTTACCAACGCTGTTACGCCCTATAAAAATACATGCATCCTCTAATTGTTTAATTTCAAGCTCTTTGATAAACTTGTAATTCCTGATTTTCAATGATTCGATTTTCACAACAATCCCTCATTTCTATTTGCTTCTGACTGCATACCTGAGTTTCGTTGACGCAGCACGCGGATTTCGAATACACTCTTCCTTCGACGGCCTTGTCACATCTTTACTGATTTCTTCATAAAGCCCTTCCGCAAAATGCTCTTTCATGATTTTCTTCACCATTCTGTCTTCTCCGGAATGAAAAGTAAGAATCGCGACCCTTCCTCCCGGATTTAAAACCTGCGGCAATTTTTCCAAAAAAGCCTGTAAAACTTCAAACTCACTGTTTACTTCAATACGAAGCGCCTGAAATACACGCTGACAGGATTTTTTAACAGCCTGCTTGCGCTCCGCCTGCGGTACTTTTATGAGTGCTTTTTCAATTGCGTCTTTTAATTGAAAGGTGGTTTCAACCGGTTCCTTCCGTCTCTTCTTTTCCCAAACTGCCTTCGCAATCTCTTCTGCATAGGGCTCATCGGAATTTTCAATCATTAAACTGATGAAATCTTCTTTCGAAAGATTCTTCAAACATTCTGCTGCCGAAATTCCTTCCGTCGGATTTAACCTTAAATCAAGCGGAGCATCCACTTTATAAGAAAAACCTCTTTCAGGATTATCTATCTGCATTGAACTTACACCTAAATCTGCAAGTATAAAGTCAAATTTCCCGTATTGCTGTGCAACCTCATCAATATAGGCGAAGTTCTTCCTGCAAATCGTCAGAATTTCCTCTCCGTAGCCCTTAGCCTTCAGTCTTTCCTTTGTCTTTTCCATCTCAATCGGGTCCACGTCGAGTGCATACATATGCCCATTCCCCTTCAACTGCTCCAGCATCTTTTCGGTATGCCCGCCGTAACCGAGGGTTGCATCCAATCCCTGTTCTCCCGGTTGAATCTGCAAAACCTGAAGTATTTCATCTACCATAATGGAAATATGCATTCCTGCCGGAGTACTTCCTTTGCTGATAACCTTTTCAATGGTATCTTTGTATTTCTCCGGATTGTGTTCTTTATATTTTTCTTCAAAACGCTTCGGGTGCGTGCCGCTGTATCGCACACGTCTTACATGTTCTCCCATATCCTTCTCCGTTCAAATGATTCTTTCTTCTATTGTACCAAGATGTAAGCCAAACAACCAGCAAAATTTTCATTTTGGGCAAAGAATCTTTTTTCCCGGTACGTAAACATCTTTGCGAAATAATTTGGGGTTCATAAGAATTTCCTGTAAGCCCAAAGAAATAAGGCGAAAACAAATAAATTGTCTCGCCTTATCCCTTTACATATTTTACATTTCTCTTACACATAATTAATTGGTTACAAACACGCGATTATTCTACAATCCTTCTTCGATAACCAACCCTCCTTTCAAGTGTTATTTTGTGTGAAAAAGCTTATTTATATAAACAGCATTTATTTATGCTGTTTCCCCCGTTTTTCAACTTGCGTTCGGAAATGTATTTCAACACTGCCAACCATTTTCCTTTTTCCCTCTATTAATAAATCCCCTACTTAAGACACATTTACATATCACACGGTTTCAAAATACATTTCCGGAGAACGCATTGTTGTTTTTTTTGCATCTCATATTAAATTGATTTGCTTTTTTTTACAGTTTCAGTATATAATGTAAAAAGTAGGAAATACATGTCAACATTTGCGTTTTTACATATTTTATTTTGCAAATGCCACAAAATAAGAAAAAGGAGTCTGCAATGGGCAAGAAATCAACCAAAGCAAACAAGAACATTTATCAAACAAGCCGTGAAGAAGCCGGTTTTACGAGAGAAAAAGCCAGTGAAGTGATTGGTTTTATTTCACCGGATCGCATTGAGAGAATTGAAAGTGAGAAATCCGAACCGCAACCGGACGAAATTCTGGCCATGGAAAAATGCTATTCCAAAACAGGACTTTGCAATTATTATTGTTCTCACGAATGTCCTATTGGACAAAAATATATCCCCGAAGTACATATTAAGGAGCTCTCTCAGATTACACTTGAAATGCTCGCCAGTCTTAATTCAATCGAAAATGATAAAAACCGCTGGATTGAAATTACGGTAGACGGTCAGATTTCTGATGATGAAATACCGGATTTCATTTCCATTCAGGATAAACTGCAAAAAATTTCACTTGCCGTAGATTCATTACAGCTTTGGATGCAGGACATGATTGCCAAAGGAAACATCAATCAAGAAAAGCTTGAAGAATATCGCCAAAAGAACAAATAATATCCGAAAGAACTCAAAAGGATTGTTGCGTGTCACAACACGAAACAATCCTTTTCTTTTTCTACTATAAAATTGATTTTAGTCCGTCTAACATATCCGGCTCCTGCTTTTGCCCTTCCTGTCTTACGCCCTCTTTCACTTCTTCCATCTTCTCATCTAAAAGGAAATAAAAATCTTCCCAATCCTTTATGTCAAGAATTCGGCAAACTCCTTGATTTTTACCTTGATTTACTGTAACCAAAACATCTCCGACGTTAAATAATTTATCAAAGCCGCCCTGACGCATGGTAATCATCTTAATCTCTTTCAACGAAACAATCGTATAGACATAACCATTCCCCTTTGTACAAATTATCATTCGCTGATTCGTCAGGACATATTCAAGATGCTTCCATTCTCTTCTTGCCCCCCATACAGCAAAAATGACAACCGACACAAGCAACGAAAAAAAAACAAAAAAAGATGAAAACAGTAAAAAAGCCGTGGAAGCCGCCTCACTTCGCAAGTTAAAAAAAATCCCCACAGCAACAGCAAATGCATACGGAAGCATAACTATAAACAAAGTTTCCATGCTATTATTCATAAAAAAGGCCATAAAATTCGGCTTACTCCGCCATAAGATCTGCTCTCCGTCCAGCAATTGCTTCTCTAATTCTTCTTCCACATAAAATTGCTCATTATATTTCCCCATACTTCTACCTCTAATCCTCAGCCACGATGTCTTCTAATGCATCCTCTTCCATATCTTTGATTTCATCCGTTAAGTCATCGCTTTTACCTTTTAACAGCTCAATTCCCATTGCAATTTCTCCCAGGTCGGTATGACCATCCTTGTTTAAATCAAATTCTTTCAACTTATCCATTCTTTTCTTCCTCCGATTTATTCTGTAATGTGTGTAACGTTTTCATAATAGCCTCATAGGCTTCCTGCGGGTCTGTAATCTGCAACGTTGCCTTCTCCATCGGACAGATATCATCCCCTGTTCGGTTGATGATGTTCTCCACGCATTTGCCGTAAGAAACATCGATTGTTCCGTCTGCATACAGCAGCTCCAATGCCGGTTTACTGATGACTTCCGTATAAAGCTTTGTCACCTTTCCCCGAATCAGAAGAAATGCCGCTGCCCTCCCGATAACTTTATCAACAACCTGACTTCCTTCCATCAGTCCCGGGTCTTTTTGCAACAGCTCTAACATAGGCGCAACGCCTCTTTTGTGTGATTTATGTATCCGCTTGCCCTTTTTACAGACAAACGTATTATCCTCCCCAAGCAGATTCTGACAACTGCAGCGATAGAAACGCAAGGTCGCCTGCATGAGTAACGGAAAGATAATCAACTGCAGAACAATCCCCACACTTCCAAATGTAATTGCTTGTGCAAACATTTGCAGTGAAAGCCCTTTTACCTGAAATCCGAACACCATAACCGCCAATGCAATCAGAAAGACAAACCTTCCCGCAATCATCGCCAAAATCAGGGAGGAATAAATTCTGACCATGTCTTTCTTTCGTCTGAAAAGACGGTAAAATATCCCTATACAAAACCCGTAAGCGCCTAATTCCAAAACCATAAATGCAAGACGCAACGCACTCGGCATCCCCGTGAGCAAAAAACTGAGCACCGGTGCCATCAATCCAACCGCCAACCCTAAAACCGGTCCGCAAATAACGCCGCACAGAAACACGGGCAAATGCATCGGTAAAAGATATTTGCCAATATCGGGAAGCGGCAAAAAATGAAACACCGCCGGTATCAAAACTGCCAAAGCAAGCATTGCCGCCGCAAGCGTCAGCCTTAAAGTCTTATTCTGTATCTGCATAAGCTCTCCTGTCTGCGAAAAAGATGTTCAAGCATTCAGTCCTTAATCACTTCTTCGTCGCCCGAATAAAAGAAACATACGCAAGAGTTGCAATGCCGTTGCAAGTGTCGCCGTTACATATGTCATGGCGGCTGCATTTAACACCTTTCTTGCCCCTGTGATTTCTTCTCCTATCAGAATAGCATTCTCTTTCAAAAAGTGCAAGGCTCTGACGGAGGCATTAAATTCAACCGGTAACGTTACCATCTGGAACACAAGAATTGCAGAGAAAAGCAATATTCCGAAATGTACCAGATTCATCGAACCGAGCAGAATTCCAATCAGAATCAGCGGCCAGGATAGAAACGAGCCGAAATTTGCTACAGGAACCAGTACTGAACGTAATCTTAGGGCCAGATATCCTTCATGGTCCTGAATCGCATGTCCGCACTCATGTGCCGCCACACCGATTGCTGCAACCGAATCCGATGCATACACAGCCTCAGATAAATATACTGTTTTCGTACGCGGATCATAATGGTCCGTCAGATTTCCGTTCGTTTCTTCCACTCCCACATCATAGACTCCGGCATATTCGAGAATCAGCTGTGCAATCCTTGCTGCACTATGTCCGCCCGCATTGCGCATTTTACTGTAAATTCGATAAGTTCTGCTTACATTAGCACTTGCGATGGCACACAATGCAATTCCTAGTAAAACCAGCCAAAACGTTCTGTCATAAAAGAAAAACATTTTCAACACTCCTTCTCAGATTACTCTGAGATTAGGATATCCGAAACGTACGTAAATATTCTTTTTGTTCGGTTGTGAGCCGATAGCTTTCAACACTTTTTTGAATGGTTTTATTATGTACCCATTTCGGCATACATTTCCGTTCGATAAAAGGAATTACAGCATCCCATTGCTTGGCAAGTGCTGTGGCAAAATACCATGCCTGCATCATTTGCACATAATATTCTTCCGAAACAATCGATGCAACACGCGCCGGATATTCCGGCTTGAATTCTTCGTCTAAGAAATAAGAAAGCAGCATTCCGATTGCATAACGCACCGTATATGTCTCCCCTGATGTAAACCACTTATCGATAAAAGGAAGGAGTCTCTCCGGATTCTTTTTGAACACTTTAGGCCGAAGCATATCACAGGTCGCCCAATTATCAATGTAAGGCAGAAACTCATCCAGCTTCTCCAGACAAAAATCTATATCCTTACTCTCACAAAGAATAAATCCATGAAGATTGTTCTCCTCATAATAACGATGCGGCAGTTCCTTCATAAACACATCTGCGTCTTCGCTTTTGGCAAACGTTTTAGCATACTTTCGTAACGCAGGAGTACGAACTCCGATAATCACATCCGGTGAAATCGTTGGCATCAATGCCGCATGAAACTCTTTATAAGATAAATCCTGCATCGCAAATAACTCTTTTTCTACTCTATCCAACATATCTCCTCCGATTTCCTACATCGAATTAATTTACCGGATGATAACGCCATAATCATTCCGGTTCACACATTAATACTCTCCTGCTTGTCTTTGTTGTAATAACGCATTCAGCTTTGCCGCTCTGCTTCTGATTACACAATAAATGACTGCCCAGATAATCAGATAACCGACCACAAAAATCACCGTAAAAATAAGAAGCGGCATCCACCCGTCCTGCAACCAGTCGTTAAACAGATACGTCACCAGATAGGCAACATACAGGACAATGCCATGTATCAGAATGGCCATCGGCAGAGGCAAACGTTCTACCTTATATATCGCATTCAAACCACCTGCCAAAAAAGCGAGCATGGCAATGCTGAAAATACCGGTACACACCTGATTCACGGTTAATGTATTTAGCACCCCGCCTTTTTGCATTCCCATATATACAGCCGCCAAAGCAAGGGGACCAAACCCGCAGGCAATAAAGCCACGCAGAAAAAACTCTTTTACGAACTCTTTCATCAATTTTCATACCTCCTTCTGATTTCCGCAAAGCAACGTCTGGAAACATATTCCCGATACCCGCACCGAAATACGGCATCCACTCCGCCGCTAAACATCGCATCGAATCGGGCGATGCGATGTTCATTCGCAAGTGTAGATTTATTAATCCTGATAAAATATGACGGCAGCAACGTTTCCAAATCACGCAGTCTGTCCTGAATACGATATTGTTTTCCGGCGGAATCAATTACAATCACTTTTCTGTCAATGATTGTAATACACTCAATCTCGTCAAATGAAAGTTTGCGCATTTCATCTTCTCCATGCCCCATCAAACCGTCCGCACCGGAGAAATGTAACACCAGATCTTCTATCTGCTTTGTCAACGAGGAGGGTTCGTGCACAATTGCAATGACTTCCTCTTCTGCCTTTTTATCTATTACAAGTTTGTATTTCATTCCACCCTATCCTTACTGTTTTTTTCTTTGTCCAAGGAAGGCAAGTACGGCAATTACCGTTGCTGCAACTGCATATAGAAGAACCGGTAGCGCATGCGAAACCGCCGTCTCTAAGTCTCCTTGAAACAATGCCTGTTCCATCTTCACAGCGTGAAGAAAAGGAAGTGCTTTGGCTATTTTCTCAAACATACCACCCACAAGATTGATATCGAACCATACACCGGAAAGCCATGCTGAAAGGTTGGTAAGCAAGGCGCCGCAAATACCTCCGACCTGCTTCACACCCAAAAGGCTACCGCATAAAAGCCCCAATGCAATGTTGAAAACAGCCATGGGAATCATCCCTATTATAGCATATAAAATATGTACACCAAAAGTCAATCCCAAAGGCAATGCCACAAAGTAACATATTACTGCCTGTCCCACTGCAATAGGCAGAATCGGAAGCATATATCCCAGAATAAATTCAATGTCGGTTAAGGGGGAGGTGTACAGTCTTTGTAAAAGTGCACTTTCACGATCCTTTGCCACCAGTGTTGCAGAGAATAGTGTCATGAAAGACAGACCGAATATCGTAATTCCCGGTGTCAACGTATCAATCTCAAACATGCTTACGGGAATATTGGCCTGAATTGCACTTAAAAGCAATAACAGAACCACCGGAAAACCAAGGCCGAAGAACATCGTAAGCGGATCTCTTAGAATCTCCGTTGCGCATCTTTTTGCAAAAGTCATCATTCTCATAACGTTCCCTCCTTCACAATCGAAACAAATGCCGATTCAAAATCACTGCATCCTGCCTTTTCTTTTATCTCTTCTGCCGTTCCTACCGCCAGAAGATTACCACTTTTCATAATGCCGATGCGGTCTGAAAGTGCTTCCGCCTCTTCCATGTAATGCGTTGTTAATATCATTGTAATCTTCCCTTTTAAGGTCCGGATCACATCCCACAATTCGTGCCTTGCAATCACATCCAGTCCAAGTGTCGGTTCATCCAAAAACAGAACCTCCGGTTCACTAATCAGCGCCATCGCGATACTCACCCGACGCTGCCATCCGCCGGATAACTTACCTGCCCTTCTCTTCATCACTTCGTCCAGATGAAACTGTGCCGCTAATGCTTCCACTCTTTGCTTTGTTTTTTCTTTTGAGAATCCGTGAATACCGCAAATCAGTTCCAAATTCTCTTTGACGGAAAGATTCGGTGCAACGGCTGTTTCCTGCGGCGACACACCGATTAACGCTTTTACCTGACCCGGTTGCTTCGTAATACTGTTCTCCCCGATAAACGCATCCCCTCCGGTGGGTTTTGTCAGACAGGTCAGCATTTTAATGGTGGTAGTCTTGCCCGCACCGTTTACACCAAGCAGCGAGAATAATTCTCCCGCTCCAATCTCTAAGCTTATCTGATTTACAGCTGTGACATCTTTATATCTTTTCTCCAGTTCCTTTATTCTGATTTCCTGCATATGTGCACTCCTTTCTGTTTCGGTTCTCCTGTTGAGTGCATCATAACAAAAAAGAACAGACAAATGTTGATTTTTGTCTGTTCGGTCATTTTTCATGTCTTATCGGTTGTTCTTCACTTCTCCTGCCTCTGTCACATAAGCCTCCTTGGCATATCAGTACCCATTTATATAAAACTCGTAATAAAAATCTCAAGCCCGATTCCAATCAGAATCAAGCCGCCAAGAATTCCGGCTTTCCCGGCAAGCTTAGTCCCTGCTTTTTTACCGATTGCAAGACCTGCAAAACAGATGATAAAAGTGACCGCCCCAATCAACAGACAGGCAAGCAAAGCTTCCATGCAGTTGTATTCGGAAATGGTAAAACCAACGGAAAGCGCATCAATGGAAGTTGCAATTCCCTGCAGCAGAAGACCTTTGAATCCGACTCCGGGCTTCTCATCATCCGCTCCTTTGTTTTTGACACCTTCATACAGCATTTTGCCGCCGATATATCCAAGCAGCAGTAATGCAATCCAAGGAATACACTTCTCAAACACGCCAAATATTCTTGCTATGGTTGCGACACATATCCAGCCAATCATCGGCATAGCAAACTGAAACCCTGCAAAGACACCGGCCACACCGGCCATCTTCGATGCTTTCATCTTCGGCTCATTCAGACCGTTTGCAAGCGATACTGAGAAGGCGTCCATGGCAAGACCTGCCCCCAATAAAATACTTTTAATAAAAAAAGCAATTCCTAAATTCATTTCACAATCTCCTGTTTTTCACTTTTTTTGAAATAACTATAACGTAAAAAATCCAAGTACAGTCGCGAAACCATACTTGGATATCTATTCAAAATATATAGACTTCATGCATAGTTTCACTACACATGAGTCTCGCAATTTAAAACAAGCCAGACCAAAAGGTCAGTATGTTGACTTGCTACGCAGAACGCTTGCTACTCCCTCATGGGATTTATTGGTAACATTCTATCATTAAGATTCTCTTCTGTCAATCGCTGTTTCATTCCGCAGTTTTCGCCACTTTACATCCCCCTATGTTTTCTACCGAATACTCTTAATACTTGTATCGCATATCCGTATACCGATGCTCCTTCTCCACAAATCCAAGCTTGGCATAAATCGGATAGCCTTCCTTTGTTGCACTTAAATCTACTCTTCCAAGGCCGCGCTTCTTACCATAGTCAATCAGGTTCTGCATAAGCGCAGTACACAAGCCCCGGCCTCTGTATTCGGGTTCAGTAAACACGCTTAACACCTCGCCGTAAATACCGTTTAACAGAATCGAATTTGCCGGCATCTCAATAATATGCAAATAGGCAACAGAAACGATTCTGTCTCCGTCTTTTGCCACGAATGCAATCAGTTCATCACCCAGCTTCCTGTTAAAATAATCCGGGAGCTGTTTCTCCATACATTCTTTCTCGTATTCACTTACAGAACCGAAATCATCTTTCATATATGCAATACGAAGTCTTACTAACTCATCAATATCCGCATGGGTTGCTTCTGCAAATAAAATACTCATCGTCCTTATCCTTCTTTCTTTTCTGCATTATGTCAACCAATTGAATTATCACACCTGATACCGCCACAATCAGCATTCCAAACAAAATACCGATACAGGCACCTTTGGCATGAAACAATCATAACATTTCAGGGAACTTTTTAACAGCCTCTCACTGCAAAAAGTTCCCTGAAATGTTTTTATATATGAATTGTAAAATTCTTTTTTATGGTGATTTTATCTGCATGAATCATCTTCGGATACACATCCTTGTATCGGTATATGCTAAGCATGATTCCCACCAAAGCATAGCACAACAGAATATTACTTCTTCCCATTGAAAGAAACGGAAGAAATGAAGCCGCATAAGGAATCGCCCCCACTGCACTCAATATATTAATGACTATGTTGAGGGCAAGTATCATTCCGCAACCAAATCCCATTACCATTCCCAGCTCATTCTTCTGTCTGACCGATGTTCCAAAAACAGCAATCACAAGCACTACCATAAGTGCTATAACACCAACACCCGCAAGTATGCCGTAACTCCCCAGAATATAGGTAAAAATCAAATCTCCGTTAAAATCCGGCACGCTTTCGATTACATCTACCCCGCTTTTTCCTATCACTACACTATCCCGACATATATTCCTCAATACGTTCGTCAGATAGAAGCCGTCTCCCGACCCTGCGAGAAATGCTCGAATCCGCTCTGTCTGATAATCTTTTAGCATACCAAAGACATACATTCCGATCAGTGAAGCGGCAGGCAGCACTGCAAAACCACCCCATATTATGGCAATCGTTCTTTTTATGGGAAGCCGGAACCACCCTTTCCAAACTGCCGCGGTAAGCTGAATCACCATGCTGAGCAATATCATTCCTGTAACTACAATGTTTGGCATCTCAAACGTAATGATTACCGGAAGAATCATCCAAACCAAGACACTGATGAATGCGCCGATTCCGCCATCGCGGTATTTGTAAAGAATGGCACCGTAAATCGGTACATAGAACATCATAAGCGCTGTAGCCGATATACTCAACGGGCCAATCCCGATACTGTAACGAAGACCGTTCACATCTCCTCCAAAGAAATCAAACAATCGAAGAACCTCGACAGCCAGTATTGATACAGCAATAAACTTCGCATATTTGGCAAGAACAGTAAAATCGATAAAATAAATGATTCCCATCAGTCCAAATCCAGCGACAACGGCAACCACAAAATTCACAAAGGTTTCTCTATAATTACCCGGTGCAATCGGCACAGCCAACCCTGAATTTATTTTACACAGAATACCAAAATGCACGAGAACTGCCAACATACTGATTAGTCCCACAATAAAGACTAAATTCCATGCCATCCGCGGTTTATGGATTCTATCCAAAGAAATGCCTACGGAAACCGGATCTCCCATATCCGCAATTGCATGTTCCTCTGCTTCCTCATATGACATTCCGTCAAGCTGATTGGCTTCTATCTGGCACTCAATATGACTTCTTATTTCTTCTTCAATGAAAGGTCGTGCTTTTTTACAACGTATCTGTGACAAAAGCTTCTCCAAATATGTTTCCATACTTACACCCCCATCGCCAGAACATTGCTGACTGCTGTCTGGTATTCCTTCCATTCTGCTTTCTTGGCATCCAATATTTTCTTTCCTTCACGGGTAATGTGATAATACTTTCTGATTTTACCCGCATATTCCTGTTCATAAACTTCAAGCATCCCTTTCTCTTCCATGCCATGTAACAGCGGATACAGGGTTCCCGCTTTCAACTCAAAGACGTTCTCGGAACGTTTGCGCAGCGTATCAATCATTTCATATCCGTACATATCTTTCTCGGAAAGAAGCTTTAATAAAAGCATCGTCATACTTCCCGACAGTAACGCTTTATCAACTGACATTTTTATTTCCTCCTTATATAGATTATCTATATATAATATATATCGACAATCTATATATGTCAAGAGAATAAAGAATGTGCCTTACACATTCTCCGCGCCGAGCACGGTCGCGACAGCGACATCTTCCTTGCGTGCGAGTGTGCATCAATCGCGGAGCGTTTTAACATATGGGAAAGTTCTTATCAATAACTTTCCCATATGTTAAATAACGGTAATTCTAAAAATGAACTTTAGAATTACCGCTACTTTATTCCTTATCAGTTTTAACAAAGACCTTCTGAAATCATTTCATCCAATATCGAAGCTGCGCTCTCTACCATTTGGGGACATAATGTTCTAAACAAATTCTGCTCTTGAATAACAATCATATCTTCTTTCTTCGTAAGATCATATCCCAGTAACTCACGGCAAACCACGCTACCGTTTTTCTCAGTAAAACGATTCATGAATTCCTCCGAAACGGCATAAGCCTTTGCTTTACTTTCCGCGTCTTTGCTCTCGCAATGTCCGCACCGTAAGCCCAGAACCATCAATGCACCCGCAACAGCTCCGCACAACTCGCCTTTTCTTTCACCACCACCGAAATTCGTAGCTACTTTCAAAGCTGTTTTTTCGTCCATTCCCATCTCAGTTGAAAAAGCGGTAAATACCCCTTGCGAACAGTTAAAATTATTATTGTAGTACTCCAATGCTTTCTCTACATGATTCATCACAATTCCTCCTACAGTTTAAAAACTCTATATATACTCAATCGGCAACGCTATAAGATTCTCTCGTAAATACGTTTTTTTATCGATTAAACAAAGGATAACTCCCATCCCACGTTGCTTCTCATTTACCTTATCCAGAACTTTATTCGCTGCTCCCATTTTAGCTACAGGATTACCTGACATCATCAGAGTCTCCTTTTTATGGCAAATCTAAAGTCAAATTTTATTTTAGCCATAGATTTCCTGGATTGTCAACTTTTCATCCATAATGAATGTAACTGGTTTCCATATGAAATTATGCGTATTTCCTCTAATTACAAACTCTTCTTTCAATACAACAAAAGACATTTCGGTTCGTTTTTACCAAAATATCTTTTATCTTGCACTATACCATTTTCTTCTTACTTCCTAACCACGCAATCCCACATACTTCCATATATCCTACCACAGCCACAATGGATGACTCAATACCGAATTCTCCACCTGTCAGAGAAGTCGGCGCCATCAACACCTTTGCCAAAAAACACGAAAATGATGAAATCCATCAGGCGTACACAAAAGCATACCGCCGGATGGACTCCAGAAAACGCACTATGTATATTTCCAAGAAAGAATTTACCGAATGGAGCAAAACTGCCCGTGAAAAGCGTAAACTTTGCAAAGAGGGTCAGATTACCCTTGCAGAATTTCAGGCTTGGCTGGATAAAGCAACTCAACCAATCTCCTTGCGGCTTCTTTCGTATCTTCCGGTGAACCGAAAGTAGAAAAACGGAAATATCCTTCACCACAAGCGCCAAAACCTTCGCCCGGTGTGCCGACTACCTGTATC
>SVFH01000010.1 GCA_015056945.1 Lachnospiraceae bacterium
CCCTGCTCATTTTTTGAAAATTTGGTCGACAGGGTTTAGGTGGGTGTTTTTTGTTTTCGTGAAATAAATCAAAAATAAAAAGATTATTTATTTTATTTCACTTGACATCTCACCGCTGGACTTATTTTCATTTCCTTAAAGTAATACTTTTTCGACTTATATTGACATTTTACCACAAAAAAAGAGAGACAACATACTAATTTCGTATATTGTCTCTCTTTTTTATATTAGGAAGGATTTAGAAATTACGATGCATTACTGTTTAATAATGTATTTTTCTCTCTTACTGTCCCCTTCACTTCCCGCTCTGTCGCACTTACAACGGCCTTTTCTCTCCACTTGCCGCTCTTATATCTGTATACACAAACAATTGCTGTGGTTACCCACGTTGCAAGTGTTGTTACCCAGATTCCGTACGCTCCCAAAAAAGGAAGTCTTGTCAGAATCTGTGAATACCCCACACGACAGGCCACTTCTGTAATTCCGTTAATCATAGCAAATCCGGTGTCACCGCATCCGTTCAATGCAGCGCGGGGCACATAAATCATACCAAGTGCAAAATATCCGAGGCTGTTAATTCTAAGTGCTTTTACCGCAAGTGATACTACCACATCTTCCGTCACAAAAATACGGATAATCTGCTCGCCAAACAAATATGCAATCGGAATCAGACTTAAACTGAAAACCAAGGCAAGCATCACAGATTTGCGATATCCGGCCTTCACACGATCATGTCTGCCTGCTCCGACATTCTGTCCGGCAAAAGTTGTAAGTGCAATTCCAAGGGAACCGTAAGGCTGCTGTACCAACTGTTCAATACGGCCGATAATCGTGTAAGCTGAAACAACCGTTGCTCCAAATGTATTTACAACACCTTGTAATGCAATACAGGAAACTGCAATCATGGAATTCTGGAGCGCTACCGGAATACCGAGCTTATAAGACTGAAAAATGATGTCTTTCCTGGGAATCAAGTCTTTCATTCCAAGTCGAAAATATGACACACGCAAACATGCATAAATCAGGCATGCAATTGCCGAAACATACTGTGCGATGATGGTTGCAAGCGCAACACCTACAACTCCCATATTAAAAGCTCTTACGAACAAAAGGTCCAATACTACATTAATAATACTTGATACAATCAGGAAATAAAGCGGTGTTTTGGAATCCCCCAATGCTCTTAAAATAGAAGCAACACCATTATAAATCGCAATACCGATTAATCCGCAACAGGATACACGCATGTATGCAATGGAATCTTCAATCATCTCAGGCGGAGTTTTCAATAATCTCAAAAGAGAAGGTGCAAAAAGCATTGCAAGTAACCATACAATAATCGCTGCCGAAAGGAGAACATATACGGAATTGGCAATTGTTTCTTTCATTCTCTTCTCGTTGCCTGCACCATAATACTGGGATACGATGATTCCCACACCGGTTGCAAGCCCCATACAAACCGAGAAGAAAAGAAAACTTAAAGATCCGCATGCTCCAACCGCCCCAAGTGCAGTTGCACCGACATAACGACCTACAACAATACTATCTACCATATTATACATCTGCTGAAAAAGATTACCGAGCAACAACGGAATTGCAAACCACACAAGATGTTTCAGCGGGCTGCCCACCGTCATATCAGTTGTATTCTTTCCTTTTTTTATTTCTACCGTACTCATATACATTCCTTCTTTCCCAAACGCTCTACTTCACTTCTTTTGTTTGCATTATAATCAATTTTTGCGGACCCTTCTACCCATTTTCTGCCTATTATTGCCCATTTTTTGTTCTGAAAGCACTTTTTTTCCTTGCTTCGCACCTCATTTTTCTATAAAATAAACATAGGGAGGGTTAATCTATGAGCACACCAACATATGAAAACAGACGCTTTACGGATCCGATTAATACCATTGAAGAAAAATATTATCCGGCACAGTTTCCGAACCACTGGCACAACTATGTGGAAGTGGTTTTTTGCAATGCCAAAGCAGAAACAGACATAACCGCCGGGATACAAATTAATTTGGATTCCTATCTCCTTCATCCGGGTGATATTGTTTTTATCTGGCCCGGTGAATTGCACAGTATCGAAAACAATTCCGGACATGCTCTTTGCGCATTACAGTTTCATTCCGATATCATTACCGAGTTGCCTGATTTCCGCTCTTATCAGGCCTTATTCCGTCGTGTAAGACATCTTAAAGCAAATGAACAGCCCGACCTTTCTAACACGCTGAAAACAGCGATTCTCCATATGATAAACATACGTCGTAACAATACAAATTTCGGCGGGGTAGAAAACCTGATTACCCTTTATGAAATGTTCATCTGCCTCTCCACACATATTAATGATCTTGTCATGGAAAATATGAATCATTCCGCAGAACTCTCATTAACCATCGAGAAAATTTATGATTCTTGTCTCTACATCCAGGAGAACTGCACAAACGAACTTTCCTTAGAAGATGTAGCAAATCAGGCCGGTTTCAGTCCGTTTTACTTTTCTCGCATTTTCAAGAATGCGACCTCTTATCCTTTTACGGAATATTTAAATCTTCAACGGGTGAAACATGCACAATCCCTGCTTGCCGAATCCGAATTATCCATCACAGAAATCTGTTATCAGTCAGGTTTCAAAAGCAGTTCTACTTTTAACCGCGTTTTCCGTCAGTTTCGCGGAATTGCGCCCTCGGAATACAGGAAATACTACTCTTCCACCTAAAGCTTTTCATTATTTTTTCATTTCGTGTTCGTGCACATAATAGGAAAAAGTCAAATATTCAAAATTTTTGCAGCCAAGTGGAAAACAGCCTTGTTTTTCTAAAACATCTTATTGTATAATTACGTCAAGCAAATGATTTTTTTCTGTAAAATCATTTTAATAAAACACACTATTTTTTTTAAGGAGAAAGCATATGAAATTCGGTTATTTTGATGACGCAAATCAGGAATATGTCATTACCACCCCGAAGACTCCGCTTCCTTGGATTAATTACCTTGGATGCAACGAGTTCTTCTCATTGATTTCCAACACTTGTGGCGGATATACCTTTTACAAGGACGCTAAGTTATTGCGTTTGACCCGTTATCGCTACAACGATGTTCCGTATGACTGCAACGGTAAATACTTCTATATTAAAGACGGAGATACAATTTGGAATCCCGGATGGCAGCCCACCAAGACAGATTTGGATTCTTATGAATGCCGTCACGGTATCGGTTACAGCCGCTTTAACGGCAGCAAGAATGGTGTAAATGCTTCTGTATTAACATTCGTTCCGATGAATGACAATTGTGAAGTAAGCAAAATCACTTTAACAAATAATACCGATGCGAAGAAAGATATCCAGCTTTATTCATATGTAGAATGGTGTCTGTGGAATGCTGATGATGACTCTCGTAACTTCCAGAGAAACTTAAGCACCGGCGAAGTAGAAGTAATTGATTCAACCATCTACCACAAGACCGAATACAGAGAGCGTAGAAATCATTATGCAATTTATTCCGTAAATACCAAAGTGGACGGATTTGATACAATCCGCGAATCCTTCATCGGTACCTATAACGGCGCTGACAAGCCTGAAGCAATCTTAAACGGCGGATGCACAGGTTCTGTTGCAAGCGGTTGGGCTCCTATCGCAGCTCATCAGATTAATGTTTCTCTTAACGCAGGTGAGAGCAAATCTTTCATCTTCGTTCTCGGCTACTGCGAAAATCCGAATGAAGACAAGTGGGAATCTGCAGGTGTGGTTAACAAAGCACCCGCAAAGGAAATGCTTGCTAAATATCAGACAGAAGAAAGCTTCGACAAAGCATTCGAGGAATTAAATACATACTGGAAAGCACTACTGGCTAAGTACACCGTAGAATCTTCCAATGATAAGGTTAACAGAATGGTTAACATCTGGAACCAGTATCAGTGTATGGTTACCTTTAACATGAGCCGTTCTGCTTCTTATTATGAATCAGGTATCGGCCGTGGAATGGGCTTCCGTGACTCTTGTCAGGACCTTTTGGGCTTTGTACATCTTATTCCCGATCGTGCAAGAGAACGTATTATTGACATCGCGTCCACACAGTTTGAAGACGGTAGTGCATACCATCAGTATCAACCACTTACCAAAAAAGGAAACTCTGATATCGGTAGCGGTTTCAATGATGACCCGTTATGGTTAATTGCAGGAACCAGTGCATATGTACGTGAAACAGGTGATACTTCCATTCTTACAGAAAGTGTTCCTTACGATAATGACTGGACCAAAGCAACAACTCTTATGGGCCACTTAAAGAGATCTTTCGATTACATCGTTACACACAAAGGACCTCACAACCTGCCTTTAATCGGACGTGCTGACTGGAATGACTGCCTTAACTTAAACTGCTTCTCAGAGCATCCCGGCGAATCCTTCCAGACTTTCGGTCCCAGTGAAGGTCCCGTTGCAGAATCCGTATTCATTGGCGGTATGTTTGTTAAATATGGTCAGGAATACGCAGAACTTTGCCGTTTAATGGGCGATGATACAGAAGCTGATTACGCAATGGAAGAAGTTGCCAAAATGAATGAAGCTGTCCTGAAAGACGGTTGGGACGGAGACTGGTTTGTTCGTGCATACGATGCTTACAGCAATAAGATTGGTAGCAAGGAATGCGAAGAAGGTCAGATATATATTGAATCTCAAGGTTTCTGTGTTCTTGCAGGAATTGGTGTTGAAGAAGGCCTTGCCGAAAAAGCACTCAATAGTGTAAAAGAAAAGCTTGATACAAAATACGGTATCATGATTCTTCAGCCGGCTTACACCAAATACCACTTAGAACTCGGTGAAGTTTCCTCTTATCCGCCCGGATACAAGGAGAATGCAGGTATCTTCTGCCATAACAACCCTTGGGTTTCCATTGCCGAAACAGTAATCGGTCGTGGTGACAGAGCTTTTGAAATTTATAAGAAGACCTGTCCTGCTTATACAGAGGAAATCAGTGAAATTCACAGAACAGAACCCTATGTTTATTCACAGATGATTGCCGGCGCTGATGCTAAATACCATGGTGAAGCAAAGAACAGCTGGTTAACAGGTACTGCTGCTTGGACTTTTGTTAATATTTCACAGTATATCCTCGGTGTATATCCTACACACACAGGACTTTCTGTAAATCCTTGTGTACCGAAAGATTTCGGCGATTTCAAGATTACAAGACAGTTCCGTGAAGGTATTTATAACATTGAAGTTAAGAACCCGAACAACGTAGAAAAGGGTGTTGTAAGTATGACTGTTGACGGTGTTGCTGTTGATGGCTGCATCATTCCCTACGAAAAGGGCAAAACAACATACAATGTAGTAATCACAATGGGTTAAAAATCAATCCTTCCCATAAAAGCATAGGAATTCTTTCCTATGAAAGAAGTTCAATAAAACAGCCACATCTTTGTAATATTTACATCGATGTGGCTGTTTTTAGCTTTGATTGATTAAGGAATTTTTGTCTTTATTCAGTTTTTATTTTGCAGTAGTCCAGATTTTGTATTCCTGATTCGGATCGATGCCCTTATACTCGAATAACTGGCTTACTGTTACGAATGTATAGCCCTGGCTCTTTAAGTTCTGGATGATGGAAGGAAGCGCCTGAACTGTCTGGCTGTTTCCCTGGAAGTCATGCATCAGAATAATAGAACCATCCTGTACATTGTTTACTACATTACTTACTCTCTGATTAGCATTTACATTACTATCATAATCTTTAGAATCAATACCCTGGATAAACGGCATATCAATGTTCTGATACATTGTATTGCTTGTTGCAAGATAAGGCGGTCTAAAGAACTTCGGTGTAACACCTACTGTATTCTCAATTGCTGATGATGTCCAGTTAATCTGATTCTTAACATCATTTGCACTCATACCACTCATATCACGGTGATTGTAGGAATGATTTGCTAACTCACATCCCATGTTCACCTGTCTCTGCATCGTAGACATGGTAGAAGAATTTACCTGCTCTCCGATTAAGAAGAAAGTTGCAACAATGCCTTCTCTTTCTAAGATATCAAGTACGTCATTTGTTGTCGATGTAGGACCATCGTCAAATGTCAATGCAACAATCTTACCACCATTGTATCCGTTATTATTTCCTGCATTGTTGTTACCATTATTTCCGGTATTAGAATTATTATTGCTTGACTCTCCGCCAATCTGAATATAATCAACAAATGCATCCCAGTTACCATCATCTGCAGTTACAACAAGTTCTACTTCCTGTCTGCCGGTTCCTGTATTAACGTTTTCAATTGTATAATCTGCTATATTTGCATCACCATAATAGAAAGTTCCTTTGGTCTGGCCGCCGATTTTCAAATCAACTCTTGCCATATTATCGCCATTAGAAGCACCTCTTAAGGTAATGTTATTTGTAGCATTGGTAAAATTATAGTTAAACTTAAGGGAATCGTTATTTGCGTAAAGCGCAACACCGCTGAACGGTGAGGAAATATTTCCTGTATACTGGCCACCCTTTGTCATGCTTTCGCATTCTACTTTGTTGTTTCCAATATTCTCTGTATTTCCACCCTGGTTTCCACCTGTGTTTCCACCCTGGTTTCCGCCTGTGTTGCCCTGATCATTTCCGCCGGCATTTCCGCCCTGGTTTCCACCTGTGTTTCCACCTGTGTTTCCGCCCTGGTTTCCACCTGTGTTGCCCTGATCATTTCCGCCGGCAACACCGCCGTTAATTGTAAGGGAATCAATAAATGCATCCCAGTTACCATCATCTGCGGTTACAACAAGCTCTACCTTCTTATTGCCTGTTCCGGTATAAACATCTTCAATTGCATACTCCGCAATATTGGCATCACCATAGTAGAAAGTTCCTTTGGTTTCACCGTCAATCTTAAGATCAACTCTGGCCATATTGTCGCCGTTGGATGCACCCTTTAAAACAAATGTACTTGTAGCACTTGTAAAATTCTGTGTTGTTGATACAGCATCATCATTTGCGTACAAAGCAACACCATTGAAAGGTGAAGAAATGTTTCCGGTATATTGTCCGCTCTTTGTCATATCTTCACACTCAATTGTTGCAGAGCCACCACTCTGGTTTCCACCCTGATTTCCACCTTGGTTTCCACCCTGATTTCCACCTTGGTTTCCACCCTGATTTCCACCTTGGTTTCCGCCCTGATTTCCACCCTGGTTTCCGCCACCAACACCATCGCCGGCAATAATAAGTGCATCACAATAGGTATCCCATGTGCCATCATCGCCGCTTACTTTTATTTCAATCTTCTGGTTACCGGTACCGTGTGATACATTCTTTAATGTATATTCTGCATGATTTGCATCACCAAAATAGAATGTACCTTTGTTTTCACCACCGATATAAAGATCTGCTCTTGCGAGATTGTCACCATCAGACGCACCGCTTAAGGTAAAGTCATGTGTTCCGCTGGTGAAATTCTGCGTATATGATACAGATTCATCATCCGCATACAATGCAACACCGTTAAAAGGTGAAGAGATTGTTCCTGCATACTGACCTGAAACTGTCATATTTTCACATTCAATTCTTGTTCCCTGTGCTGTTCCGGGAGCTGCACTGTTGTTGTCTCCTGAAGAACCGCCACCATTATTGCCACCGCCTGAACCGATGCTTCCGCCAATACTTAATTCGTTCTTGTAAACATCTGCCCAACCGCTGCTCTGATAACCTTCAACATTGAATGCTACTTCGTAAATGTTACCCATCTTCATTCCCATTCTTTCCCAAGCCTGGAAATGTTCTGAAACAGAAATAGTTCCGCTGTTTCTCTTTGAAGTACGTACACTCCAATACTGCTGGAAGGTTGTGTTTCCGTCGATAGAAGGCTGATTTACACGGGTTGTTTCGTATACATCATAAGTACCGCCATCAACAGTAATGGTTCCTTTGGACTGTGCTCCGGGGGGACGCCATGAACCCCAGCTCTCTACGATGTAATACTCTACGAGAGGGTTTCTGGTCCAACCGTAAACACATAAGTAAGAGTTTCCGTTCGGCTGATAATCAACACCAAAGTTGATTGTCATGTTTCCGATCTGCTGATAAGTCTGTGTGCAGTCGAATTTTTTACCTTTTCTAAAGAGGACATTTCCAATGTTTTCCCACCAACACTCGAAATTTCCGCCACCTTTGATGGTCATGCTTGTGCTACCGTAATCTTTCCAGAGCTCATAGTCAAAACCATCTTCGTTACCTGTCTTGTTATCGTAAAATGTTTGCGCCGCTTGGACATTTAATGCGGGGATTACAAGCTGCAAACATAATGCGAGCGTCAAGACTACCGCTTTCACTTTTCGATTTAGCTTTTTCACTGCTTTTTACCTCCTTTATGGTCAAAAGAATATCACATCTCTGTCTTTTTTTATATAGTATTTGTAAATGATAATTTTATGTCTTTTTTGTTAAAAGTGTTCAAAGATTATTAACAATTTGGTATTTATTACAGAAAATCAACTTCTTTTTTCAGTAATAAGTCCCAGTGGTCACAAAATCCTGATATAAATTATATGAATTTTACACAATTGCGACTTGATAGCACGAAAAAAGCATATAAACCTTGCTTTTTTCACCAAAACATCTCATATTTACATCTTTCTGCAATCTGTTATTTTCTCTATAGCATTTCAAAGAAAAATGTAATATACTAATATAGTGAAATTTATATATAGAAAATGGAGACAAAAAATATGTACTTCTCAAATGTATTGGATTTAATCGGAAATACTCCTCTTTTATCTTTAAAAGAGTCAACCGGTCTGAATATTTTTGCCAAGGCGGAATTCTTGAATCCGGGCGGAAGCATCAAAGACCGTATTGCAAAGAATATGCTTGACGAAGCCGAAAAGAGCGGCAAATTGAAACCCGGCATGACAATCATTGAACCCACCTCCGGTAACACCGGAATCGGGCTTGCACTCTGCGGTATCAGAAAAGGATATCCGGTCATCATTGTAATGCCGGAAAATATGAGCGAAGAAAGAAAAAAAATCATTCGTGCATTAGGTGCGGAATTGGTATTGACCCCTGCTGAATTAAGCATTGGTGGTTCGGTAAATGAAGCTGTCCGTATTGCTTCTTCTTCTGATAAATATTTCGTTCCCCAACAGTTCCAGAATCCTGCCAATCCTGACATTCATTACAAAACAACAGCAGTGGAACTTTGTGAACAGTTAGGACAAAAAATTGACATCTACGTTTCCGGCATCGGAAGCGGCGGAACATTACAAGGTGTCTCCAAATATTTATTAGAAAAGAATCCTGATACGAAGATTGTTGCGGTAGAACCCAAAAATGTTTCCGCATTGCTCGGTCACGAACCCGGACTTCATCAAATCCAGGGAATCGGTGATGGTTTTGTTCCCGACATTCTTGATGTTTCCATTATCAATGATATTGTGGAAGTAACTGATGAAGATGCCATCGAGACGGCCAGAGAACTTGCCAGAATCCAAGGTCTCCTTTGCGGAACATCTTCCGGTGCAAATGTATGGGCCGCAAAGAAAATGGCAGAAAAATACGGCAAAGACAAAGTCATTGCTACCATTCTGCCTGATAGAGTGGAACGATATTTCAGTACATCTTTAATCTAGAGAAAAGAAAAGAGCCGTCAAGGCTCTTTTCTTTTCTTTATTCCATTGAAGTCCAGGACAATTCTGCATCCGTCTTCATTTCATGCGTAATTCCAAGTCTTTGTTCTTTTTCTTTAATCATTTGCATAAGCTCACCATACTCATAAAGGGTAAGACCTTCCGCCTCAAACACATTCCGATAAATATCATCCCGTTCTGTGCCTGTAGGCTCAAATGTATAGTAACGAACTGCATTCTCATAATCTTCACTACTAATAATCTCATCAAAACAAATTGTTATAATAGGAAAAGGTTCTTCTCCTTCTCCAACATTTTCAGCCAGTTTCGCAACAGCAGATCCAATTGTGGGCTCCCAACTCAGATTAGAACTGTCATACTCTGATTCTACAGAACAAATATAGTGATATTGACCGTTACCGTCCACAAATCCGCTTTGTATGATATGACTGGTTGCTGAAGTGCTTCCTCCTGATATAAAGTAACCGGAATGATTGATTGATGCCTCAGAACGTGCCCATGTTTCATAGTGATAGCATAATTCCAACATACCATTCATTTCTTTTATGATATAAATCAATTCGCTATCGTCTCCCGGTCCGTAAATTCCCATTCCTGTAAATTTCACTGCCAGTTCTTCGACTCCGTCATCCCCTAAGTCAAGATTGGCATAACTGATTTTCGGATTTTCCTCCAGTGCATAATTGGAATGAAACACATCCAATATTTCCTCCAAATTATAGCCTTTTTCAGTATCATAAAGATAGCTATCAAAGCCAAAATGATTATTCTGATGGAAATGTAACGCCTCTTCCCCTCTTACAAAGCGGAAAAACAAACTATCCGTTGACGTTTCGCTTTCGTTTTCAATATTTCCCGGAAGCAAAACCTCTGTTTCCGGTCTCGTAGGTGTAAATTGTTCCTCCGAATCTGCAACAGCCGAATCGCTCACAACTTCCTCTCCTGATTTTGCACATGCAACCGTGAACAATGCGCATAAAACAATAAGTAACAAAGCAATTTTTTTCATTTTTTCTCCCCTAAATTTTATATAGATATTTTTTGATTCTCCACAGCAAAAGAGATTCCCTTTTGCTTGCGTAATTCCTGAATCAATTGATCCGGCGGACACGGCCCTTCCACGAGTACATAGCCTTCAATTCCTATATGATGACCGGAAGCACTGCGCGGCGGAACAATCAGAGGCTCTTTCACGTTCAGCTCTCCAATCATTTTATCTACAATATCATTCACATCGGAAACATCTTCTATTTCCGCATAAAAATGAAACTTGCGGTTCTTTTTCTTCTTATCATCTTCTAACTTACAAAGAATTCCTGTTGTTATCGTCACAATTAACGCACAAACAAGTGCCGCCTCATAAAATCCAAACCCAAGAGCAATACCAAGTGAAGCCGTTGTCCATAAGGTTGCCGCCGTTGTTAATCCCGTAATATGGTCACGTCCGCGTACCATGATTGTTCCGACACCCAAAAAACCGATACCGGATATTACCTGCGCAGATACACGTAAAGGATCACTTTGCGGGTCCTGTATCCAGATAAAAATACCAATCAGCGAAGTCATGCAAGCGCCTACACATACCAAAATATGAGTACGTAAGCCTGCCGGTCTGCCAAGTTTTTCTCTTTCGTAGCCAATCAAAAAACCAATCAGCATAGCCAGTACAAGACGTACCAACATGGACCAAATGGTAAATTCCTTCAAGTATGCCAACCAACCCATAACAAGCAACCTCCTTCCGGCATCTTTAACCCCATTCACATACATCAAAATATATATTTTATTTTACAACAATTCCAACAATTCTTCAAGCGTTTCGCCATTCTCCCATAGTCTGATTCCCCTTGTAAAAACGTATTCTTTTCGCTATACTTTTATTATAGGATGAAAGCATCAATAAAGCATTTTGACACCAAAATCCGTAATAAAGCTTATGTGCTTTGCTTTAGCAAACAGCCAAAAGAATGGAGAACAATATGGAAATCGAACGCAAATTTACTGTCAAATCAATTCCTGCAAACCTTTCCGAATATCCCTGCCGCAAACTCGAACAGGGATATCTGAACACCTCTCCTGTTGTCAGGGTTCGCCGCGAAGACGATAACTATTATCTGACATATAAAGGAAAAGGCTTCCTGGTGCGGGAAGAACATAATCTTGCACTTACCAAAGAAGCCTATTTACACTTACGTGAAAAAGCAGACGGTCTGATTATCACCAAAGACCGTTATCTGATTCCGTTTAACGAGAAACTTACGATTGAACTGGACATTTTTGCCGGCCCTTTAGCGCCGTTGGTACTCGCAGAAGTCGAATTCGAAACGGAAGAAGAGGCAAACACCTTCACTCCTCCCGAATGGTTTGACAAGGATGTTACCAATGACCCGTCTTTTAGTAACTCAGCACTCAGCCAAATGTTCTGATTTGATTCTTTTAATTATTTCAAACCATCTTATACTCTACCGTAGATTTTCGCCATTTTATATAATTTCGCTGCAAGTTCCGGTGTACACACGCCGGACTGCATGCGCCACTTCCAATTTATTCCCAATGTAGACGGCAAATTAATTCTTCCCTCTGTTCCGAGACCCAGGCAATCCTGCATCGGGATAATTGCCGTATCCGCAACACTCTGTTGTGCCAGACGAATCAAATCCCAGTGAATATTTGCAGCATTCTTAATGCCGAGATATTCCCGTATATTCTTCTTATCTGCACTTTTTGCACTTTGATACCATCCAAGCACCGTATCGTTATCATGTGTTCCTGTATAAACCACACAATTTGAATCAAAATTATGAGGCAGATAATCATTCTCTTCATCCGAATCAAAAGCAAACTCAAGAATCTTCATTCCCGGATACCCCGTCTTTTTAATCAGTTTCTTGACTGTCTTAGTCAACATTCCCAAATCCTCTGCTATTACAGGCTTTTTACCAAATGTTTTGCGGAATGTCTCAAACAACGCATAACCGGGTCCCTTCTCCCAATGACCAAACTCTGCCGTCGGGTCTCCGAAAGGAATAAAATAGTATTCGTCAAATCCTCTGAAATGATCAATTCGTACAATATCATAGAGCATATAGCAGTGGCCGAGACGCTGCATCCACCACGCAAAAGAAGTTTTTTGATGATATTCCCAATCGTATAAAGGGTTTCCCCACAACTGACCGGTTCTGCTGAAATAATCAGGCGGGCATCCCGCAACCCCAACCGGAAATCCTTTTTCATCTAATTGAAATAACTCCGGATGCATCCATGTATCTGCACTATCAAGCGCTACATAAATAGGAATATCTCCAACAATTTCGATTCCTTTCGCATTTGCATAACCTTTTAATGCTGTCCACTGCTTAAAGAAAAGATACTGCAAAAAACAATAAAACAGAATCTCTTTCTCCAATCGTTTCTCTGCTGCCTGAATCGCTTTCTTTTCGCGGAATCTTAATTCATCCGGCCATTCCAAAAAGCTCTTTCCGTCATTCTCATCTTTCACCGCCATATAAAGTGCATATTCATTCAGCCAATGAGCCTGCGCTTCGCAAAACTCCTTGAAATCCTGATTTTTTTCAGGCATGGTATTCTGAAATGCCTTTTTCAACAAAGGAAGACGATTCTTATATAATTTTTCATAGTCAATTTCCGTCGAATTTGTGCCCAAATCAGCCTTATCACATTCTTTTTGTGTAAGAATACCTTCCTCTATTAAAGCCTCCAAATCGATGAAATACGGATTTCCTGCAAATACAGAAGCAGACTGGTACGGTGAATCGCCGTATCCTGTCGGGCACAAAGGTAAAATTTGCCAGATTTTTTGTCCGGCCGATTGCAAAAAATCCACAAATTCATATGCTTCTTTTGAAAAACAGCCGATTCCGTACTTTGAGGGGAGGCTGCTTACGGGCATCAAAATACCACTTTTTCTCATGTTCTTTATCCTTTATTCTTTCCTTATAATAGGCACGCGGCTGCATGGATACAGCCGCGCAAGCGCTTTCTTATTTCAATTTCCAAACATCACGATTATATTCTGCAATGGTTCTGTCCGATGAGAAGAAACCGGCTTTTGCAATGTTAACAAGCATATGCTGTCGCCAGCTGCGTCGATCCTCAAATGCTTCAAACATCTGATCCTTTACTTTAATATACTCCTCTAAATCAAGCAAAGTCATAAACCAGTCCTTGTTCAAAAGTTCTTTATAAAGACGCTCCAGATTCTCTTTGTCACCAATTGCAAGTGTTTCTTTGCCTACAATGAAATCAACTGCTTCTTTGATGACAGGACTGTTCTTATAATAGTCTTTTGAAACATAGTCCGCTTTTTCATAATGTTTGATGACTTCATCGCTCTTCTTACCAAACGTAAAAATATGTTCTTCTCCCACAAGCTCGCCAATCTCAACATTCGCACCGTCCTCGGTTCCGAGTGTCACCGCACCGTTTAACATAAACTTCATGTTACCGGTTCCGCTCGCTTCTTTACTCGCAAGGGAAATCTGTTCTGAAACATCACACGCCGGAATCAGGCGCTGTGCATAATCCACATTGTAATTTTCCACCATAATGACTTTCATATACGGAGATACTTCAGGATCATTGTTTACCAGTTCCTGCATCACAAGAATCAAATGTATGATATCCTGTGCAATAATATATGCAGGTGCTGCTTTTGCGCCGAAAATAAAAGTAAGCGGACGTTTCGGTAGTTTTCCTTTTTTAATTTCCAGATATTTATGAATGATATAAAGCGCATTCATCTGTTGGCGTTTGTATTCATGCAGACGTTTGATTTGAATATCAAAAATAGAATTCTCATCCGGTACAACGCCTTCCTTTTCGCCCAGATATTGAATCAATGCACGCTTGCAGTCCATCTTAATCTCATCCAGTTTGTTCAAAACTTCATCATCCTGATAGTATGCCAAAAGTTTCTCAAGCTCATTTGCATCTTTCTTATATCCGTTTCCGATTAAGGATGTGATATATTCACTTAACTTCGGATTGCATGCAAGCAACCAGCGACGGAAGGTGATTCCGTTGGTTTTATTATGAAACTTTTCCGGATAGATTTGATAAAAGGCATTCAGCTCTGTCTCTTTTAATATCTCTGTATGAATTGCCGCAACGCCATTGATTGAAAATCCGTAGTGAATATCAATATGCGCCATATGTACACGGTCATCTTCATCAATAATCCAGACTTTCTTATCTTTATATTTCTTTTCCACACGTTTGGCAAGTTCTTTGATAATGGGCACAAGTGCCGGTACCACTTTCTCAAGATAAGAAAGGGGCCACTTTTCAAGTGCTTCTGCCAGAATTGTATGATTCGTGTATGCACAGGTCTTGCTCACAATTTCAATCGCCTCATCCATGGCAATTGCTTTATCCTGTGTCAGAATACGGATTAACTCGGGAATAATCATCGTAGGATGTGTATCATTAATCTGAATCACCGCATATTCGTATAATTTACGAAGGTCATATTTCTTTTCCTTCATCTCATGCAAAATAAGCTGTGCTGCATTGCTTACCATAAAATACTGCTGGTAGATACGTAAAAGATTACCTGCTTCGTCAGAATCATCCGGATAAAGGAACAGCGTTAAATTCTTCGAAATTGCTTCTTTGTCAAACGTGATTCCGTTCTTTACCAATGATTCATCCAAACTTTCCAAATCAAACAAATGAAGCTTATTTACACCATTTTCATAGCCAATCACATCAATATCATATAATTTGGATTTCACTTTGAAATCCTTAAACTCCACATCAAAAGAGAGGTCGGTTTCATTCAGCCAGGAATCCTTCTCAATCCATTCATTCTTTTCAGCACACTGCTTATTATTTACAAACACCTGCTTAAAAAGGCCAAAATGATAATTTAATCCGATACCGTCCCCCGGCAACCCAAGTGTTGCAACAGAATCCAGGAAACATGCAGCAAGACGGCCGAGACCGCCATTTCCAAGCGAAGGCTCCGGCTCATATTCTGCCACTTTGGCAAGGCTGTGATTATTCTTTGCAAGGATTTCTTCCACCCTGTCATAAATACCGAGATTAATCAAGTTATTAGAAAGTAACTTGCCAATCAAAAACTCGGCCGAAATATAATAAACCTTCTTTTGTCCATGAATCGGTTCTGTAACGCTGGACAAATCCTTAGTCATATTCAATAAAACAATATATACTTCCTGTTCATCACATGCTTTCAAACTTTTCCCGAAAAGTCTTTTGGCATCATCTTCCAACTGTATTTCAAGATTTGCTTCAAAAAGCTGTTTCTTAATCATTTCTGACTGACTTGACATAATCTTTCTTTCCTTTCTGCGGTCTTGTTTCATCATATCGTGATACCGATGTATTATCTAACATTCTATCGCAAATTGCTCTGTTTCGCAAGAAAAACAGACTCAATTGTCAATGTTTTCATTCGCATTTTTCGCACTTTAGTGCGACAAGGTCTTTCCTTTAAATCCAGAAAAGAGACTGTGAAAACACAGTCCCTTTTGGTATCGTAATAGTTATTGTTCGGAAATCTCCCGATATGTTTATGCATTGATTACTTCAAACAAATCAGTATATTCCAAATTCAGACTTTCTGCTACATTACGGTTGGTACATTTATGTCCGTAAATATTTACACCATTTGCAAGTCCTTTATCCATTTTAACAGCCTCTTCCAAGCCGTATCTTGCAATCATTTCACCATATCTGAATGTTGTATTTGCCAATGCAATCGTAGATGTGTACGGCACCGCACCCGGCATATTTCCTACGCAGTAATGTACAACACCCTCTTCAATAAATACAGGATTATCATGCGTTGTAACCTTGGAGGTTTCACAACATCCGCCCTGATCAATTGCAATATCTACAATAACGGAACCTTTTTTCATCAGCTTCAAATGCTCTTTGCGAACAAGTTTCGGGGTTTTACCGCCCGGAATTAATACAGAACCGATTACAAGGTCTGCTTCAGCAAGACATTTCTTAATATTTGCTTCTGAACTGTATAAAGTTGTAACAGACGCACCAAATACGTCCTCAAGATAAGAAAGACGATTCAGATTCACATCAAGCAAAGTAACCTGCGCATCAATTCCGACAGCAGCCTTTGCCGCATAAGTACCGGCAATACCACCACCGATAATAACAATCTTACCACGTTCCACACCGGGAACACCACCAAGCAGAATTCCACGTCCGCCAAAGCTCTTTTCGAGGTATTTCGCACCTTCCTGAATACTAAGACGACCTGCAATCTGGCTCATGGGACGTAAGCAGGGCAAATTACCTTCTGCATCGGTAATCGTCTCAAATGCTACCGCTTTCACTCCACGGCTAATCAATGCAGTTGCAAGTCCGGGATTCGGAGCAAGATGAAGATATGTATATAAAATCTGTCCTTCTCTTAAATACTCATACTCACACGGTTCAGGCTCTTTAACCTTAACAATCATATCTGCATTTGCAAAAACTTCAGCCGGTGTATCTAAAATTACAGCACCTGCGGCCTTATACATTGCATCATCAAATCCTGCGCCTTCTCCGGCACGTGTTTCAACATATACAATGTGTCCCTGTGCAACCAAAGCTGCCGCATTATCAGGTGTCAATCCTACACGATATTCATGATTCTTTAATTCTCTTGTTGTACCTATTTTCATTTTTGTACTCCTCCCAAAAATCTCATGGAAATATTTTACCACCACAGATATCTGTTGTCAAAACAGTTTTTACATTCGTGTAAAATTTTCCGCGCGTGAGCGGTGTTGCTTGCCAACAAAATTCCTTGCCGCGAACCGTGCATCCTTAGCGGAGCTTTTTATTGCATAGGAAGTTCCTATGCAATAAAAATAAGACCACACGACTTTCATCGTATGGTCTTAAAACTGCCCATTCCCGGGCCATATGCGGATGACAGGACTTGAACCTGCACGTCGGGGACACCAGAACCTAAATCTGGCGCGTCTGCCAATTCCGCCACATCCGCCTGTGGCATGTTTTTGCATGCCATTACATTTTATTCGTGTTTATCCGGTTTGTCAATCACTTCTTCTGTGTAAAGTAATTATACGTTATCTTCAATCTTGCTGATGATTTTTTTATAAATCCTGCACAGAAAAATAATTGTCATAATAAGGGACATACCTTCTGCAATCGGGAACGAAAGCCAGACAAGGTTAAGCTTGCCGGTAAGGGATAACAGGAATGCAACAGGTAACAATACAGCAAGCTGTCTTGCAATGGATACCCACATACTGTAAGTTCCGTTCCCCAGCGCCTGAAACATGGTTCCGCAAATAATACAGAATGCCGCAATCGGGAATGAAAGACTGATAATACGAAGCGCTACACTACCGATTTCAAGTAATTCCGTTGTCGGATTAAAGAATCCTAATAAGACATGCGGCACAAACTGGAAACAAAGCATACCCAAAATCAGAATAATCTCCGCATAAAGAATACTTAACTTAAATGCCTTCATCATACGACTTCTCTTCTTTGCTCCGTAATTATATGCAAGGATCGGAATCAAACCGTTTGTAAGTCCGAACACAGGCATAAAGAAGAAACTTTGTAACTTAAAGTAAATACCGAACACCGCCGCAGCTGTATCTGTAAACGAAAGTAAAATCTGATTGAATCCATAATTCATAATAGAACCGATGGACTGCATAATAATGGAAGGAAACCCAACTGCATAAATCTTACCAATAATTTTCCCATCAGGTTTGAAGCCTTTGAATGAAACGCTCACTTCCGGATTCTTCTTCAAATTAATAATACATGCCGTAATACCGGCAACAATCTGACCTATAACGGTTGCAAGTGCTGCACCTGCAATTCCCATCTCCGGAAATCCAAACAATCCAAAAATCAGAATCGGATCCATAATCAGATTGATAATCGCTCCAACGCCCTGCGTTACCATTGCCCAGAATGTCTTACCCGTAGACTGCAGTAATCTTTCAAAAATGAACTGCGTAAATACACCGAAGGAAAAAATACAGCAAATGGAAAGATAGGTGATACCATATTCCTGAATCATTGCACTACCAGTCTTCTGCATTGCAAAAAACGGTTTTACCAAAAACAAGCCAATCAGTAAAAACAGCAAATAACTAAGTGCCATTAAAAATATACCATTTGTTGCTGCTTTGTTTACACGTTCCGAATTTCTTTCGCCTAAGGCTTTCGAAAGCACTGCATTTACACCAACGCTTGTACCACCGGCCACAGCAATACTTAACATCTGCAAAGGAAACGCAAGAGAAACAGCCGTAACGGCATCCTGACTTACCTGTGCAACAAAAATACTGTCTACAATATTATACAATGCCTGAACAAGCATGGACATCATCATTGGAACACTCATGCTAATCAACAAACGATTTACAGGCATAACTCCCATCTTATTTTCCGGCATATGATTTTCTTTTATTTCATTTGATTCTTTGCTCATTTCTTTCCTCTTCTTTGCTTATTATGATATAATTTTATCAAAAACAGCAGTTTTATAATATTTTTTATTTTTTTGCTTGATTTTATATTAACAAACTTGTATTATGTATATAGATTTAATAATTTAAGCCAAAACCAATCGTCTTTCCGATTGTTTTTCCCTTTTTTGAAAAACGCAAGGTAACCCCTATACCTTGTGTTTTTCCCTTTTATAGGGAAATTCAGCTCTATTGAAATCTTCTCATCAATATATCTAAGAATCCCAATGCAACTTCCGTAAAATAAGGAATCAGCATCGCCAATGACCATAATGCATTCCATTTCTTACCGGCCTCCTCTAAACCAACCCATCGGTCAAGTTTATTGCCGGATAGTTTCCAAACAATGTATCCTGCCAATGTCCCAACTACATTCAGAAGCACGTCATCAATATCAGTTCCTCTCCACAAAAAAAGCTGCGACACTTCAATCAAAAGTGACATCGCACCGCCAATCAATCCTACCTGATACCACTTACGCAGATGTCGGAAAAACAGCGGTAAAAGAAAGCCGATCGGCATCATCATAATAATGTTTCCAAGTATATTCTCAAACGCATAAAATGTGAAACCATAATATAAAACGGTCTTAATGCCCCGCAACGGAATCATTTGTACCGAAGACCAATCAATCTCCGGCTGAAATCCGCTTCGCGGTGTTGTTCCCGTCAGCCAAAATACAAGCAGTGAACAGGTTGACAACATCAGCATACAGGAAATCCTACGCTGTAACTGTTGTTCCTTTCTGCAAACAACATAAGTAGTCAAACAAATGATCGCACAAGTAATCAATAGGTTCCGAATATATACTACCACGTTCCTATACCTCCGCACGATTCCGATTATACATAATTATATTCGCATACTATTCTTATTAAGATAAAGATATCAAAACACCCTATCTACAAATTCTATGAATTAAAAAAAGCAAATGAACAAAATGTTATTTGCTTTTTTTCGTGAGCCATCGGGGACTCGAACCCCGGACAACTTGATTAAAAGTCAAGTGCTCTACCACCTGAGCTAATGGCCCATATCAATTGTATATTGTGTGTGAGCTGGACTAGCTGGATTCGAACCAGCGAGTGCAGGAGTCAAAGTCCTGTGCCTTACCGCTTGGCGATAGTCCAGTAAAGGGTGGGTAAAGGGACTCGAACCCTCGGCCTCCAGAGCCACAATCTGGCGCGCTAGCCAACTGCGCCATACCCACCATAAAAGTTGGTCACATGGACTTTGTGGACTTAAATCCTGTGTGTTCTCATAAATCACACGAACGTGCTCGAAGGGATTCGAACCCCTGACCCACGGCTTAGAAGGCCGTTGCTCTATCCAACTGAGCTACGAACACATGTTATACGATACACGTTCCACTACACACTGTGGATTCTTACGGCACATGGCCGCCGACGAAAGCTATTGTATAACAGATTGTACCCAAATGTCAAGAGAATTTTTTATTTTTTTGAAAAGTTTCCAAAATACTCGTTTCTGAGCTTTAAAAGTATCTTCTTTTCCTTCCTTGAAACCTGCACCTGACTCATGGATAAAATACGCGCAACCTCAGTCTGCGTCTTGTTTTGCAGATACCTAAGCAGAATCAGTTCTCTTTCATTTTGTTCTAAACATTCCAGTAGTTGCATCAAAACCAAACGATTCACAATTTCTTCTTTTTCGTTCCGTTCGTCGCGTAATAATTCTACTAATGCAACCTGTTTACCGTCACTGTTACAGATTGATTTATCTATCGATTCCACTTCTCTGAAAGCTTCTGTCGCCTCAATTACGGCATCCTCTTTTAATCCCGTCCTGCGACATATTTCATCCATTCTGGCTTCCCGTCCTTCTTCTTTTCTTATCTTTTCCCTTTCTCTGTGAATTAATACCGCATTTTCTTTGATGGACCGGCTCACCCGAATCATACCGTCATCCCGCAGAAAACGCCTGATTTCACCCATAATCATCGGAACAGCATAGGTTGAAAAGCAAACATCCTTTGTCAAATCAAAATGGTCTACGGCTTTCAACAATCCGATGCTTCCGATTTGAAACAAATCCTGAAGATCATACCCGCGCCCTGCAAAGCGTTTCACAACATGATGAACCAGATTTAAGTTTTCCTCCACTACCAGTTTTCTTGCTTCTAAATCGCCCTCTTTTGTCTTCGCAAGCAATATTCTTGTTTCAGACATCTGATTCATCCTTTCCAAATCTTTTGCTCATTCTGACTATTGTTTCTCCGGGTTTACTGCTTACAAGCAACGTATCCATAAATGCTTCCATAAAAGCAAATCCCATGCCGGAACGTTCTTCTTCCGGTGCTGTTGTATAAAGCGGTTCCATTGCGCGTGGCAAATCACGAATCCCGACACCATAATCAGTAATACTTACTCTTAGTTCATCCTCCTCTATGTATGCCTCCACAATCACTTCACCTTTATTCTCTATTCCGCGATATCCATGAATAATAGCATTTGTCACCGCCTCCGAAACTGCAGTCTTTACATCCTCAAGTTCTTCCAGCGTCGGATTCAGCGAAGAAGCAAAAGCTGCAACGGCAACACGCGCAAGCCCCTCATTCACCGATTCTGCATCCATGCTCAGACGCATGTGATTTCCGCTTTGTGTATTTTTCGTTTCTGTTATTTTTACCTTATCCATATTCATATACTCCTTAATCCCTCCTGTTAATCCAGTATTTCGATAAATTCACATATGCCTGCCATCTGCATTACTTTTTTTAACCTGTCATTTACATGTATTGCCAGAACACGGCCGCCAAACAAGGAAACTTTTTTATATCGTCCCATCAGAATCCCTATTCCGGAACTGTCCATGAAAACAGTACTTTCAAAATCAAAAATGACATGGTCTGCTGCATCCTCCATAATATAAAAATCTGCCTGTTCGCGAATCCCGGCAGCATTATGATGGTCCACTTCCCGTGGCATTTTCACCATCAAATGTCTGTCGATGATTGCAAATGTAGAATCGATCATTACGCTTTCTTTCATCTTTTTTTCTTCCTTTCTTCTTTTTATAAAATACTTATCTTTCACAATCCTTTGATTCCACCTATGTGCAAGCACATGTGGTTTATGACTATTTGACACTTGAAAGCCAAAAAAAAGAAGAACAAACACTAAATGTCTTTGTTCTTCTTTCGTCGTTTTACGTTGTTTCCATTTCAGCAATATATGCCTGTGCTTTTGTCGCTTTCTCGGAATCCGGGAACAGCTCAATTACCTTTTCGTAAATCAATTTTGCATTCTCATAGTCTTTGTTTTCCCGATATGCATTTGCCAATGCATATAGCGCAGAATCATTCTTCGGATCATAGTACACCGCTTTGGTCAAATCCGTAATTGCAGTTGCATAATCAAAATTACGTAAAGCTTCATTTCCGCTTTCGTAATAAGTCGATGCAACATATTCTCCAACCTTCTCTTTGATCATATTATAAAGCGCCAAATATTCTTCCGAAGCTTCATTCTGAACATACTCTAAATCAATCGCATCCAGATAACCGGCAATCAGCATTTTATCCATGCCTTCCCCCTTGTTGTATTCCACAAGAGCCAGTAAAAGATTTCTGTATACTTCATTTACACCGGAATTTCCTTCATAGCTTTCGAGTTGTTCCGACATCACTTCATTATCAGCCGTAAGTTTTTCTACTCGCTGCTTCAAATCTTCTGCCTCGGTGATTTTGGTATTCAGCTGTTCACGTACGCCTTCCAATTCTTCCGCTACAGAATTATTTTCCATATTCATACGAAGAGGCGCCAAAACAAACCACCCGATAATCAAACCGATTAACAAACCTACAAATACATTTAAGAAAACATGCAACCCGGCCATTTCTTTATGATTCACCGGTTGAATAATCGTATCATTTCCACTGGTCATGTAAACAGCTGTTTCTTTTTGCTTCTTTCCTGCATTTTTGCTGTTTTCAAATCCAAGAGCTTCATCCACTTCCTGTAAAAATCTGTTGGTTGTGATATTTCCGATATCTACGGATTTGCAGATTTCAAGTTGTTCTTTGGCCTGCTCCCACTTTTCACTATGGATGTATAAAAGCGACAACAACAGTCTCGCCTGTAAAAGCTTGGGATTAAGTTGTATAATTTTACGTAACTGAATTGCAGGCATATCATAAATGCCTTGTCCGCAATATCCCAAAGACTGATTATACTTGTGCACCGCACTGTCCATCTTATTTAAAACAGCCTGATTCGACTGTACCTTTGCAATGTAATCATCCGCAAGATTCTTCTCCGGTTGATAATTTTTGCTGATTACCCACTCTGTCAGCGCAGCAACGGTTTCACCGATTTCAAAATAAATAAGCCCCAACAGGTTTCTTGCATTCGTATTTCTTTTATTAAGTTTCAAACTCAGTTGAAGGCATGACATAGCGCCTGTTAAGTCACGGATCCGTGCCTTATCCAATCCTTCATTATAGTATGCGTTGGATAAGCCAAGCACCTGCTTATAGCGTGCCACATCAGCTCCACAGCTTGTACAAAATTCTTTCTCAGACAAGCTGCAACCACACTTATAACAATTCATCTATTTATCCTCAATTATTCTTCCTGTGTTTCCTTCACTACACCAACAATAACATCTATCATATCTGATAAATCATGCTTGGTAATTGCTTCTTCCGCTTCATCAAGTTCTAAACTCGGATGAAATTTCTTCAATTCTTCATCAAAATCAATCACAATAAATCCTCCACAAACAGTTCCTTTACCTCTCCAACCAGATAAAGAGAACCTACCACAAAAATCTTTTTATCGTTTCTGTTTCTATATAACGAAAGCAATACATCCTTGACATTTCCGGCTTCTGTAACCGAAACATCCGTATATCTTTCGAACTGCTGCCGCAATTGTTTCGTCTGTGCCGTTCTTTCATTCTGCAGAGCAACCACAATAATCTGATTCCAGACCAATTCCGTCGCAAGACGCTTCTGCATCTTCTCATAATCCTTATCTGCACTCACCCCAAAAATCAAAATTGCATTTTCAATCTGATTGGCCTTTAGTGTTTCAATAAAAGCTTCTATTCCGTCCTCATTATGAGCACCATCCACGAACAGATTCGGTTTCAGTTCTTCCATACGTCCGGGCCAGGTCGTTGTCGCCAGTGCATTACAGGCCTTAAATGCCATCCAGTCTTCCTGTAAAAAAACAGCCGAAGCAAGTATCGCCTGCGAAGCATTTATCATCTGATAAATCGCAACTGTCGGAATTTTAATCTGTAATTCAGATAAACATACATTTTTATAATAACTACAATCAAAAGAAAAATCAATGTATTTTTCGTGATTTTTAACATTCTTAATCTGTGCCGTTCCGACAGAATAAGTCTCACAATTCATTGATTTTGCTTTTTTTTGCAGGATAGAGGTAATATTTTTGTCGAAATCATTAAAAATAAGCGGCACATTTTTTTTGATGATGCCTGCTTTTTCACTTGCGATTTCTTCCAGCGTATTTCCCAAATACTGCATATGGTCAAAACCGATTTTAGTTATGATACAAAGAGCCGGGTTTTCAACCACGTTAGTCGCATCAAGTCGTCCGCCAAGACCCGTTTCCAAAATAATACATTCTGCTTTTTTCTTTTCAAACCAAAGCATTGCCATAAAGAAAAGATACTCAAAAAAACTCGGATGATACGCTTCCATTTCCTTCTGCGTCCTGATGCCTTCCAAGGCTTTTGCGACCTTTTGAAAAACCTCAAGAAAATCATCCTCGGAAATCATAAGTCCGTCCACAATGAATCGTTCACGCATTGTCAAAAGGTGGGGGGATGTAAACATTGCCGTACGCTTTCCGTGAGCGGTTAATATATTTCGCAAATAGGTGCAAACCGATCCCTTTCCGTTTGTTCCGGCAACATGAATAATCTTTTTTTCTGCTCCCGGTTTTCCTAAATATTCATAAAATCTTTTGGTCATTTCAGGTGTGGATTTCACTGTAAACTTCGGTGTTTCATAAAGATAATCCTGCGCCTGCTTCATCGTTGTAATCTGTAATAGCTCCATTGTAAAACGCTCTCCCTTTTTGTCATCAACAAACAACATAACAATTTCGGCCAAAAAAAGCAAGTCCCCTTACCATGTAAGAGGACTTCTTTTTTCGCATTTTTCGATATTCTATGAAGAAAGAACTTCTGAAATAACAGCGAGCACTTTGTTATAGCAACAACCGCAACCAGTAGAACACTGCGTATTATTACGTACATCTTCAAATACATCCAGCAAATTTTCAATTTTGCCATGTTTATTTACTTCATCCAAAATAGTAAAATAACTTACTTGTTTACAATTGCAAATAATATAATCTTCATTTGTTTTTCTTGCAATTGTAGAATCCGTACACTTTTTCGCTTCTTTCACTTCTGTTTTCCACAATCCATGCAAATTACAATTTGCATATACTGCAACTGCTTTCTCCTTCACCAAAACAAATTCTGCTGACGGATTTTCTCCCGGTGAAAGTTTTTTCATCTGAAAACCACTTTCCGTTTCGAGGCAAATCCACTCAATGAAATGTTCTTCTATCATAGGATGTTCTGTACTTCCGACGTGCACCTTAACAACATTTCCGACTACATCAACAACGGGTACATGTTTTTCAAGACTTGCATCTACCGTATTTGCAACCAATTCTACCATTTCTTTTCCGCAACAAATGGTAGGAACCTGCGCTTTTGACATTACGGTTATTATTTTTTTACAAACCGGACACTGATAAAAAATCATGTTATATACCTCCTTTATTTCAAATCAAGTTTCTTGTTTTCGAGATCGTACTGCGCTTTTTTCAAATCCTCACGAATTGAAATTTTCTGCGGACAGGCAGCTTCGCACTGACCGCATTCAATGCAGTTCTTCGGCTGATGGGCATCACCAAGGCCTTCTTCCCAGTTCCATCTGACCACATTATAATTCTGATATGCATAATATGTATTCCATGCAGCAAAGCTACCCGGAATATCCACACCCGCCGGACACGGCATACAATAACGACATCCTGTACAGCCGTTTCGTACTCTTGCTTTAAGGATTGCTTTTACTTCAGAAATAACCTCCTGCTCCTTTTGTGTCAGCGGTTTAAAATTAATAAAAGTAGCCAGATTGTCTTCCACCTGCTCCATTGTTGACATACCGCTCAGAATTACCTTAATATTCTGTAAGCTTCCTACCCAGCGTAATGCAAAAGATGCCGGTGTTGCATGCGGGTCAAGTGAAGCAAATTTGTCCATAATTTCAGGGGCAAATGCCGCAAGAGAACCGCCTTTAATCGGTTCCATCACAACTAACGGAATATTTCTTTCAGTTGCCAGCTCATACCCCTTCAATCCTGCCTGTTCGTCCGTATCCATATAATTCAGCTGAATCTGTGCAAAATCCCAGTCCTTATAAAGAATCATTTCTTCAAAAACTTCATAATCATCATGGAAGGAAAAGCCAAGATATTTAATCTTTCCTTCTTCTTTTAACTGCTCCAGACGTTCCACACAACCAAGAGCAAGCATTTCGTCCCAACGCTCTTTGTTCATTGCATGAAGCAAATAAAAGTCAATATAATCCGTCTGTAATTTGGTTAACTGCTCCTGAAACAAGCGGTCAACGTCCTCTACTGATTTCACAAACCATACAGGAAGTTTGGTTGCAAGATAAAAGGAGGATCTGTCGTATTTCTTAATGATATTTCCTACAACAATTTCACTTTCACCGTCGTGATACGGATATGCCGTATCAATATAATTCACACCGGACGCAATCGCCTTATCCAGCATTCTCTCTGCTTCCGGACGATCAATTTTACCATCAGCGGTTACGGGGAAACGCATACATCCGAATCCCAGCAAAGAGGTTTCAATCCCTAACTTATCAATCTTTCTTTTTTCCATAACAGTTACCCCGTTCTCTCATTATTTCTTGCTCTTTTATTATAAAATATGTACTTGAAATATCCAAGTATTTTTAGTGAATTTTTCAAGAAAAAACTCTTCCTGCCACTTATTTTATCCAGTGAATCATTTTTCCGATATACATGGCTTTCGAATCTGTCCCGTGACCGACTTCTTTGGTTATTGCAATCGGCATATCTTCTCTTGTTTTTCTTTTCACAAGAGTCTTTATGTCCGGAAGGCAGTTTTCTTTCTCCATTTCCGTAAAAGTGCCCAGAATAATACCTGCCACATTATCAAGAATACCAAGTTGTTTTAACTGGCAAAGATACGTCTCCATCTTGGCAACAGTTCCGGTATAACCTTCCAATAAAAGAATTTTTCCTTTCACATCCGGCATGTATTCTGTCCCCGCCAACTTAAGAAAGCATCTGATATTACCACCAACAACAATCCCCTGCATTTCATCGCCTCTGACAAATTCATAGTCAGGGCAGAACAATTCCTCGCTGTCTTCAAACATAGCTTTTCCAAACAAATCAATCTGCATATTCTTGTGCGCATAGATAAGATTGCGAATCTGATATAATACGGATGCTTTTCCGGTCTTTTGATAAATAGCATTTATCACAGTTGTCAAGTCACTGTATCCCCAAAAAATTTTATCACTTTCGGCAATAACATCGTAATCCAGATACGGCAAAACTCCGTTTGCCAAATCACCGCCTGAAATATCAAACACTGCTTTGATCTCATCATTACCGTAAAAGTCCATCAGCTCTCGAGCCCGTTCTTCTCCCGATGCACTAAACACATCTTCCTTTTCATAAATATACTTACCATACACCGGTACCAGACCTATTCCTGTCAGTGTTTCCGTCAGAAGATCTAACTTTTCCTTATATGATTTCTTTTGACCGTTTGAACAGCAAAGAATTCCTATTTTATCACCGGGTTTCATATTCTCCTAACCTTCCTCCCTAATACATTTCCATACTTCAATCAGACGCTCCGCATGCCAAGCCGCATTTGCAGGACTTGTAGACGGAAGACAAACCGCCTCACGTTTTATCTGCGGATAAATATATCTTTGATAAAGCTGTGCCGCCTTCTTTCCGTTCACATAAATCTGCCTGATGTCTGCTTTCTTTAAGATTACATTTAAATCATTTGCCGTAACATTTTTAATACTGCTGTCTGAAGAACCGACAATGTCACAGGATTGTATGACATCCCATACCGCAATATGATTGGTCAATAAAAATTTCCGTTTTTCCTCAATATCCCCTGGTGTCTCCTGCCCGTAAACTGCCGCAACCACTTTCCAGAAACGATTCTGCGGATGCCCGTAAAAGAAGCCCTCTTCCCTCGACTTTACAGAAGGAAAACTACCCAGAATTAACACGTTAGAATATTCATCAAAAACCGGTGAAATCGGATGTTTTGTCATTTTTTCATCTCTTTTCTGATTATTTTTCCATCTTCCCATTCCATAGAAATCGTATATCCGCCACGCGCTCTCAAACCGGTGACTTTACCGCTTTTCCACTCTTTCGGAAGTGCCGGAAGTAAAACAATTTCTTCCTCATGACTTTGTAGAAGCATCTCTGCAATACCTGCTGTTACGCCGAAATTTCCGTCAATTTGAAACGGCGGATAATTATCCAGCAGATTGGGCAAAACAGATATTTCTTTGCTTACTCCCATGCTTCCTTTCTGTGATGTCAAAAATAGCACACCTGACGGTATGCTATTTCTCATCATATTTATAAATCCACCTTGTTATCATTCTTCCGCATGAAGCTTTTTCTTCATAGTATACATTGCATCCTCTGCACGAGTCAGACATTCTGACATATTAAGCCTTTCGTTCGGATTCACAATTACATGACCTAAACTTACACGCAATTTATACGGAAGTTGTAATTCTTCTGTCATATTCTTCAGATATTTCGCAATTTCTTCCTGCTTTTCGCAAACTTCCTGAGAATCTCTGCACTCTCCTACCATCAAAAACTCATCTCCGCCATAGCGGACAACAATCCAATCTTCCTGTAAAACTTCCATAATGGCTTTCGCTACGGTTTTTAGTGCAAGATCTCCCTGAATATGTCCAAAATTATCATTAATATTTTTCATTCTATTTACATCGGCAAACATTAGAGCTGCATATCTGCCTTGCTTATGACATTCTTCCAGGAACGGATATGCGATATTATCGCAGCCCAAACGATTATATACTCCTGTAAGAGCATCCGTATTGGATAGATACTCCAGTTTATTATTCATTTCATTCATGACAACACCGCGTCGTACATGCCGCAGGTTCATATTCATATGACGCACCCAGCTATACATGGAATAATCATACATCGTATTCACTTCACTGCCAAACACAACATATCCATACGTCCCTTCGTCACCATACAGAGGAAGCATAACATATAATTTACTATCTTTTTCAGCTGTGTCATAGCACGGTACAATACATTCGCATTCCATACTATAGCGACTTGATTCTTCTCCGTCTTTACGACCATAGATGACATCTATGATTTCCGAATAACCTTCTTCCCGAAGCGGCTCTCCGCCAAGAAGCGAAGAAAAGAAATTATCCACCAGACAGATATAAAATTCTTTCCCTTCATAGGTTGCATTCCATGGTGCATTTTTTAAAACCTGGCACAATTGCTGTTCCGAAACAGCCTTTGATATAGTATCCGCCAAAGCGCATACGTAGAGTCCGATATTAGCGCGACTCAAATAATTATTATAACTGGATCTTCTCTCTGCGGCTACTTTTTCTGATTCCTTTTCCTCGCGTGTACAGCCACAACTTTCATTTGGTATAGACTTCGTCGGGACATAATTCTCATTTTGACAGGTATTATGATTTATCTTATCAAAAATATATTCAACAGCACGATATCCTAAATTTTCCCAATTTCGGTCAACCGTTGCAATCGAAGGCGAATATGCCTCCGCTGTACTCAAATGATCAAACCCGGTTACAATCACATCATCCGGAACAACATAACCTGCTTTTTCCAAAACATTACATGCTCCCATTGCCATCATATCATTGGCTGCAACAACTGCGTCCGGAAGACTCTTTTGCTTCTCTAGCCATTTCGGCATTAAACGTTCCACTTCAGCAACATTCCAGTTACAAATCAAAACGTCTTCCGCCTTCAATTGTAACCCTTTATCTATAAGTGCATCTTCTAATGCACTCTTACGAATTTGATTTTCCTCATGGTCAACCGGTCCGCTGATAAACAGTATTCTCCGAACATCATGTTTCTCAATCAAGTGATCACACAAATTCCTCATTCCCGAATAATTATCAGAACCCAAAAAAGGAATTCCTTCTATCTTGTACTCTAAACTGATTACCGGGATATCAGCTCCTGCAAATTTTTTCTTTACAAATTCAAATTCTTCCGCCAGATGAAAAGTATTAGACAATAAAATATAACCATCAAATGAAGAGCATTCAGAAAGATTAAAGATATTTGCCTCTCCGACACTATGCTCATATGTATCATCATTTACAGAATAATTCATAAAAAAGAAAATATCCGCCCCATAGCTCTCTGCCGCTTGACGTATACCTTTCAGAACCACTTTCAGATATTCAACACTCCACCCATTTCCTAAAACAGCGATTCGTTTTTTCATAGACTTTTCTCCACCCCGCCAAAAGAACGCTTCTTTTCCCAATATTATATACCTCAATCAGACAAAAATCAATGAGTTCTGTCATTTCGCATATTTTTTTATTTTTATTTGTTTTCTTTCAATAATCCATGTCTTTTTCGCACAAATCAAAAAGTACCATGCCAATGTCATTTCGTTAAGAAACATAGAAAACAGCAGGTCCTTTTATGACTTTTATGCAATTATTAGTTTATCTTCATTTGGAAAAGAGTTCATTTACCGCGAAAGGATTGTTTGAGCCCAACTTATGCAAAAAAGAGAACATGCTATCATGTTCTCTTTTTTGCATAAGTTGGGCGAGTTTACCGGAAACGGCCCAAAATAAACCCTTTTTCAATGTTAGATAATCTTTAATTGTATAACAGAATAAAAAGTCGCCCTATGTGGTAAGCACATTTTCTCAAACAATTTTGGGCAAGCAGTCTCTATCGAAAAAACATACAGACAAGACATTCTACGCATTCTCCAAAAACTTATTTCAACTGCGCGAGTCTTTCTTTTACCTGCTCCATCATCTGTGTATATTTCTCAAGTTTTGCCTTTTCTTCTTCAATCTTTGCGGCAGGAGCTTTCGAAACAAAATTTTGATTATTCAACATACCGTTAACACGAGCAAGCTCACCAGCAAGCTTCTTCTCTTCCTTTTCAAGGCGTTCGATTTCCTGTGCAATATCAACAAGCTCGGCAAACGGAATATAAATATTTGCATTTGCAATTACAACAGACACCGCATCATCTGCAATTCCTGCTTTATCAGCCTGAACCTTTACCTCTGACGCATATGCCAAAGATGCAAAGAAGAGCTTACCTTCTTCAAAAATTGCTCTCATTTCAGGTTTTTCTGATACTACAAATACCTGTGCCTTCTTAGAAGGAGCAACATTCATGGAAGTTCTTACATTTCTGATGCCGCGGATTGCTTCTTTCATAATTTCGATTTCTTTTTCTTCTTTTTCGAAACTTCTCTCCTTGGCATATACCGGCCATGAAGATATCATAATAGATTCTTCTTCTGACTGTAATGTACAGAAAATCTCTTCCGTAACAAACGGCATATACGGATGTAATAATTTCAATGCATCAATCAATACTGTCTTTAATGTCCAAAGTGCTGCATTAGAAGACACTTTATTATCTGAAGCATACAATCTCGGTTTAACCATTTCGATATACCAGTCACAGAATTCATCCCAAATGAAATCATATACCTTCTGTACTGCAATACCAAGTTCAAAGCTTTCCATATTATCCGTAACTTCTTTTATTACGTTGTTAAGCTTTGAAAGAATCCATTTATCTACCGGCTCTAATTCATTTGCCGCCGGAACGGTAACTTCTTTGCCTTCCATATTCATCATGATGAAACGGGACGCATTCCAAAGCTTGTTGCCGAAATTACGGTTTGCTTCCACTCTTTCATAATAGAAACGCATATCATTTCCGGGTGCATTACCGGTAATAAGTGTCAAACGAAGGGCATCCGCACCATACTGCTCAATAACCTCCAACGGATCAATACCGTTACCCAACGACTTACTCATCTTACGTCCCTGGGAATCTCTTACAAGTCCGTGGAATAATACTGTTTTAAAAGGTTTCTCATTCATATGTTCAAATCCAGAGAAGATCATACGGATTACCCAGAAAAAGATAATATCGTATCCGGTAACCAGTACATCCGTCGGATAGAAATATTCCAAATCCTTGGTCTTTTCAGGCCAGCCAAGTGTAGAAAACGGCCAGAGTGCAGAAGAGAACCATGTATCCAAAGTATCAGGATCCTGTGTGAAATGTGTTTTTCCGCATTTCGGACAAACAGAAGGTGCTTCCTTAGCAACTACAATCTCACCACAATCATCACAATAATATGCAGGAATTCTGTGTCCCCACCAAAGCTGTCTGGAAATACACCAGTCTCTTATATTGTCAGTCCAATTGAAATATGTCTTTTCCATACGATCCGGAATCAATTTAATATCACCGTTTCTAACTGCTTCTGCTGCCGGCTTAATTAACTCATCCATTTTAACGAACCATTGCTGTTTCACCAAAGGCTCTACCGTTGTCTTACAACGATCGTGCGTTCCAACATTATGTGTATGATCTTCAATACCTACAAGAAGTCCCATGTCATCAAGTTCCTGTACAATGAGCTTTCTTGCTTCGTATCTGTCCATACCTTCAAACTTGCCACCATTTCCGTTAATGGTTGCATCATCATTCATAATATTAATAATTTCAAGTCCGTGACGCTGTCCGACACCGAAGTCATTCGGGTCATGTGCAGGTGTAATCTTAACAACACCGGTACCGAATTCGCGATCTACATAAGAATCTGCAAGAATGGGAATTTCACGGTTTACAAACGGAAGAAGAACTTTCTTTCCGATTAAGTGTGCATATCTTTCATCATCAGGATGAACGGCAACTGCAGTATCTCCAAGCATAGTTTCCGGACGGGTTGTTGCAAATGTAAGGAATTCATCCGTTCCTACAATAGGGTACTTAATATGCCAGAAATGACCTGCCTGCTCCTCATATTCAACTTCCGCATCAGAAATGGAAGTATTACAAACGGGGCACCAGTTAATAATTCTGGAGCCTTTGTAAATATATCCTTTTTCATGCATCTTAACGAATACTTCGGTAACAGCTTTGTTACAGCCTTCATCCATTGTGAAACGTTCACGTTCCCAGTCACAGGAAGAACCGAGTTTCTTTAACTGACTGATAATTCTGCCACCGTACTCACGCTTCCAGTCCCATGCGCGTTCCAAGAATTTCTCACGACCAAGGTCATTCTTATCAATCCCCTCTTCTTTAAGCTTCTCGATAATCTTTACTTCCGTCGCAATACTTGCATGGTCGGTACCGGGCTGCCATAATGCATTATAACCCTGCATTCTTTTAAATCTGATTAAGATATCCTGCATGGTATTATCAAGTGCATGACCCATATGAAGCTGTCCCGTAATATTGGGAGGCGGAATTACGATGGTAAAAGGTTTCTTGGTTTCATCCACTTCCGCATGGAAATATCCTTTTTCCATCCACTTCGCATAGAGACGGTCTTCCAATCCGTGCGGGTCATATGTTTTTGCTAATTCTTTGCCCATTTTTTTCTCTTGGTTAATCCTGCCTTCCGGCAAAAAGGATTAACACTTCCTTTCTTCAATTATGTTAGACGCATACATTCTGCGCAATGATACAATTTAACAAGAATACATTATAACGTCTCTGTCGTTTTTTTTCAACCTTTTTCGTCCTGAATACTCTCGGAAAGCGCCTTTCGAAGGTTTTTATTTGAATTCTTCCCAGAACTCTGCAACTGCTTCTCCTACGTTTACCTCATTAACAACCGTATAATATTGCCATTCTTTCGGGAAAAGTTTCTGATATTCCATTTCCAGAAAACGGTCCTCCAGCAATACGACAATTCCTACATCTTCTGCAGTCCTTATTACTCTGCCCGCAGCCTGAAACACTTTATTTACGCCGGGATATTTATAGGCATAGTCAAATCCTTTCCCCTCTTCATCGAAATAATCTTTCAGAATCTTACGTTCCGTACACACCTGCGGCAAGCCGTTCCCGACAATGATTGCGCCAATCAGCGCATCCCCTTTCAAATCGATTCCTTCTGAGAAAATACCCCCCATTACACAAAAGGCAACCAGAGTCCTCTTTCGTATCGGCAACATTGCGCCGTCCGTTTCCTGATGAATTCCCGTTTCATAAAACCGTGCCAAAAATGCTTCTCGCTGCTCTTCATTCATATACTCACTCTGTAGCAGCCACTCTGCATCCATTTGTGAAAAACGTTCACTACAGATACGAAATACGCGTCCTGCAAAGGCATGTGACGGAAAAAATACAATATAATTACCGGACTGTTGTTCTATAATCTCCTGAATATGTGACGCAATCCTCTGATACATATCTTCATTGCGCTTCGTATATTTGCTGGTTACATCCCTTGCAATAAACAATCCGCGTCTTGACGGATCAAACGTCGAATGTGCATATACCTCATAATCGTCCTTATTGCCTCCAAGCAAAGTCTTATAATACTGTATAGGAAGAAAAGTAGCCGAAAACAGAATAGAACTCACTCCCCGCTCCATACATCTTCGCAAATGATTCTCCGGACTGACACAAAAAAGTTTACAGAAAAAAGAACCTTGCTCGTCAAAAGTCGTATAAACCCGATATTTGTCATCTATAGTTTCTAAAATAAGCATGAAATGCGACAATTTAAAATATAAATCCAAAATGATTTCCCGCAGTTCCCCGGGCTGTGTACATTCTTCCAGATATTTGGAAATCTTTCCGTGCGCATTCCCCACTGCCATGATGAAATCATTCACTTCTTCCACCTGCTCATATTCTTCATATTCTGTGTCACATTCTCTCTTTAATGCAAGGAAATGCCTGTTTACACGCTCGAGCGCTTTCACAATCGCATTGGCATGATAAGGCGTGATTTCCGTCCCTTTTCCTAATGACGCATAGTTCTTAATTTCCTTACGCACCGTCATAATCTCTTCTTTTACCAAATGGGCGGAATACATCTCTCTGCCCCGTTCCAAAAGATTATGTGCTTCATCCACAAGAAAGAAATAACGTCCCGGTGAAGAAGTTTCAAAAAAACGTTTCAAGTAAACATGCGGATCAAATAAATAATTGTAATCACAAACAATTCCGTCTGCAAATAAACTCATATCAAGGCTGAATTCAAAAGGACACACCTCGTGCTTGAGCGCATATTCGGATATTTTCTCCCGTGTAAAAGAATCTTCTCCCGTCAGCAAATCATAAACCGCTTCATTAATACGGTCATAGTGGCCTTTGGCATAAGGACAGGCATCCGGATTACAGACCGCTTTATCTAAAGGACATATTTTTTCTTTTGCAGTCAGCAGAACCGTTTTCATCCGTAATCCGCTCTCTCTTAACAAATCAAACGTATCAATTGCAACTGTACGTGTTATTGTTTTGGCCGTTAAATAAAAAATCTTCTCTGCTTTACCTTCTCCGACTGCCTTTATGGCAGGAAACAAAGTTGATATTGTTTTGCCGACTCCGGTCGGAGCCTGAATAAACAATTTCTTTTTATGACAGATGGTACTGTACACATGTGTCATAAGTTCTTTCTGGCCGTCACGGTACGAAAAAGGAAACTGCAATTCCTGAACGGAATGTGTCCGAATCTGCTCCCATTCATATTGAAAATCGGCCCATTTTATATATTGACCCATTAGGTCGCTAAACCACTGCAATAACATCGGATAACTGTAACAATAAGTAAAATAGCGTATTTCTTCGCTATCCATATTGCAATATGTCATCCGAACGCCCATCTGACCAAGCTGGTATGAATGGGCATAAAAAAAAGCGTAACACATTGCTTGCGCAAGATGTACCTGCTCCGGTTCTTTTAACAAAGAGACATCCCGATACGTCCCTTTGATTTCATCTATAACGTAAATATATTCATCAATGACATCCGTGTCATCTGCAAGCAAAAACAAATTTCCCTGTCCAAACCTATCTTCCAAAAGCTGTTCCCGTTCCCTCTGAAATACGCCGTCCGCCCTGCCTTCTACAATAATGCTGTAATCCTCTGTCATATATTCATAGGAAAGTGAAACTTCTGCTGCGTATCCGCTTCCTGCGGCTTTCTGGAGTTTACGGTGAATTCTGCCGCCTTCCTGCATTGCATTTTCTGACAGTTTCCCTACGTGTCGGTTATCAATATCACCGGCACGTAATAAAAACTCAACCAGATTACGCACAGAAATATGCAGTTTCACCGTATCACTCCTCCTTTTTCAAAATGTCTGTTCTCTCTCTTTCTGCGTTAAAACCATTCTACCATAACAATCACTTGCAGGCAATACCCGAGACGAACATTTGTTCTTTTTCTTTTTCCATGTCTTTTAGCATCCGCAAGGTTCCACCGTAAAAATGATATGTTTCATTTTTCCAAAGTCCTTGACGAAGCAGAATTCAGCAGAAATGCACTCAGCACTGCCAAAACAGCCAATACTGCCAAAGCCGGGACTGAATATACAACTTTTTGCACTGCTGTAAACTCAAATGCAAGATTTACAATCAGATTTGCACTTGCATGAAATAAAACCGGCATCCAAAACGAATCAGAAACGTGATAAACCCACGCAAGAATCACGCCGCATACAAACGCATACAGCCCCTGTTGCAAATTACCATGATACAAAGCAAATGCTAACGCCGAGATCAAAATTGCACCCCATAGAGGGATAAATTCCTTTGTTTTTCGAAAAATAATTCCGCGAAAAAGTATCTCTTCCGAAAGCGGTGCTGCAACAACATACGCAAGGATACGCACATAAAAAGGAATTCCAAACATTGCCTCATTATCCTGTGTAACATTCGCACCCTCTATCTGTTCCCATGGAATCATTCCCATCAGAAAATTCATTCCCACACTAACACCGAGCGCGAGAAAAATCACACAAAGCGATATGAAAACAGGCTTTTGGGGCACTTTTACCAGTTCTTTTTTATCCGGCAGCAAAAGAAACACCGCACCGCCTGCAAAAAGCATCGCAAGCGCTCCGATCCACCCCTGCAAAAAAGGGAATTGCTGCATAAACATCATCCCGACCATGGCAACCAGGAGATATGCCGTTACATAGAATGCCACATATAAAAGAATGGCTCCTATTTTACCAATATTCTTATTCATTTATCTTCTCCAGTAAAAGAATCTGCAATTCCTCCACGGTGTTTACAATATAATCTGCACCTGCTGCTTCAAGTTCACCTTCTTCTGCAAATCCATAGTACACACCGATGCTGTCAATTCCTTCTTCTTTGGCTCCTTCAACATCATAACGTCTGTCACCTATCATTAACATCCCGCTTCGTTTTTCATCCGTAATTTTCATCCTGCGAATCACTTCCCTTATTACGGCTGCTTTGGAATCTCTTTTTCCTTCCAAATCACTTCCTACAATGCAATCAAAATAGGAATCCAGTGCAAAATGTTGCATAATATCTTCTACAAAAACTTCCGGTTTACTGGAAGCAACTGCAAGCATAAAACCTGCCTCTTTTAATGATGCAAGCAGCTTTTCGATTCCGGGATAAGGAGAATTTTCATATTTTCCGACTGTACTGAAGCGTTCTCTGTAAAATGCAACCGCGGTTTCCGCATCCTCTCCTTCCAGCGCAAAATGATCTTGAAAGCTCTGACGCAAAGGGGGGCCTACAAAAACCTCAAGCGCTTTCAAATCCGTAAACGTAATTCCCATTTTACCAAGTGCATACTGCACACAACGACAAATTCCCGGTGCCGAATCCGTCAGTGTTCCGTCCAAATCAAATAAAAGATAACGATACATCCGTTTTCCTCCCTAATGCTTTATTACATCATAAATCTGTACTGTTTCCTGTAAAGCAAATGAATATAAAATTTTAGCCGAAACAGGCTTATGTGTCAAGCGCGTCAACGCTTGTGCATAATAGTCCAACTGTGTGGCATACCTGTTTATCAATTCCGCACCTTCTTTAACACGGTCCGTTTTGTAATCAAGAAGGACAAGAGTTCCGTTTTCTTCAAAATATGCATCAATCACACCTTGAATCAGAACCTGCTCCTGCTGTGGGAATCCGGAATCCAGAAGGCTTGCCTCTATACCGAGTACAAATGGCTGCTCACAATATAGCCTCCCCTCTTTCATGGCCGCTCCCATTCTTTTAGCGAGAGGATTTTGCAAAAAGGCAATCACTTTTTTTCTGTCAACAAGCTCACTCCACTCTTTTGATAACATACCGCTTGTACACATGCGTTCAAACTGTCGGTCATACTCTGCACTGATATCCTGCGTCTCGAGAAAGGCAGCATAATCCAGCAGCTCCATTACCCTGTGATATGCACTTCCGCGTCTTGTTCCGCCACCCTCCTGCGTTGCACTGATAAAAGAAGGTATATACTCTGTATCCTCTTCTCCACGATAGAGCGAAGCGGATGCTTCCAATGCTTCCTCATAGGAATCTTTCTTCAATTCTGACACAGTTGTCTTTGTGAAAAGTCCCTCTAATGACACATGCGGATACTGATATGTTGCAAAAATATTCTTGGGTGTCAGTCCAAGAAGGTACTCTTTCTTCAAAAACTGCCTTACTTCTTCCTTATTTTGTTCCGAAAGAAGTTCTTCCGGCAAAAATTCATCACACACAAAGCATTCCGGCTCACTTAATACCACCGGTACACACAAGCTCATAAAAGAATTGGCTTTCAAAAGCTCCGATTGGGAAAAACTTTGCTTTGCATACATTTTCCCGGAATCATTTACAAATCCGGTCAAAAAAAGTTTCTCTTTGGCTCTGGTAAGTGCCACATAGAGAATTCTCATATCTTCTCCTCTGGCATCCATGCGTTTTTTTACAGCAATCGCATTCTTATAAAGTGTTGTCGAAACGCGCCGACTCACCCGGTCAAAATAGTCAACCGCAACGCCGAACGTATCATCACACAGCAGTGAATCGGAATAATCCGTTTTTCTAAACTGCTTGGCCAAACCGGATACGAAACAAATCGGAAATTCAAGTCCTTTACTTTTATGGATAGTCATAATCCTGACAACATCCGCATCTTCCGCAAGCACATTTGCCTCTCCGAAGTCAATCTCTTTTTCTTTCATATTCTCAATATAGCGCACGAAATGAAATACACCTGCATAACCGGTCCCTTCAAATGCCTTGGCTTTTTGGAGTAAAAGCCTTACGTTAGCCCGCTGCTGTTCCCCATCCGGTAACAAAGCAACATGGTTTTCATAGTCAAAGTGGCGGACAATCCCTTCAAGCAGTTCGAAAATTCCCATATAGACAGCTTTTTCACGAAATACATTAATCTGTGTAAGAAAAGCAGCTACTTTTTCTGTCAGACATTCTCTCTCCTTGTTACTTTCTGACGCTTGTGTCATTTCGTGTCTGCCGTATCTGACAAGTGAATCATATAAAAGTTCCTCTTTCGTTCCCGCAATACGGATTCTTGCGATTTCCTCTTCCGAAAAACCGCCGAGATAAGAATGTAATACCGACAAAAGAGGGATATCCTGACGCGGATTATTAACGAGTGTCAGATAATCCAGCAGTAAATGAATTTCCGCAGTTTTGAAATAACCGGAACGCGAAGTAATATGTGTCGGAATATTCTCCTGTGTCAGTATTTTCTTAAATACATCATCTACTCCGCTTGCAACACGAAGCAAAATAACCATATCCGAATAACGGGCCGGACGCAGTTCCTTGGTTTTTTTATCCGTAACCAGAAACCGGCCGTGTAATTCACGAATTCGTTTGGCTATCATATAGGCTTCCAGTTCTACGTTGGAATACTCCGGAATAATACCTGCCGAAACGCTTTCTTTCATTTTCTTTTTATCGAAATAGAGAAGCTGTGCGCGTTGCTCCTGCATTGGCGTGTCGGGATATTCGGCTCCAAGATACAGTTTCGCATCCTCATCGTAAGAAATAGCTCCCACTTCTTTTATCATCAGTTTTTCAAATACGGCATTTACGCTATCCACTACTTCTTTGCGGCTTCTGAAATTTTTGGACAAATCTATCCTGCGCTTAACACCGCCCGATTTATCATAAGTTTCATATTTTTCCATAAATATCTCGGGTTTTGCCAGTCGAAACCGATAAATACTCTGCTTTACATCCCCTACCATGAAACGGTTTCCGAATGTTTCTGATTGTCTGCTTATACTTTCAAGAAGAAGTTCCTGTACTGCATTACTATCCTGGTATTCATCCACCATGACCTCCTGAAAATATTCCTGATAAGATTTTGCAACCTCTGTAGGAACATAAACTCCGTTTTCTTTTTGCAAAAGAATCTTCAAAGCCTTATGCTCCATATCTGAGAAATCAATCACATTCTTTTCCTGTTTCTTTTCATTTAATGCGGTCAGAAATTCCAGCGTGATCCGTAACATGTAATATAGCAACTTTGTGCTCTCAAAATACTCCTGTTTTATCGCTTCCGGTTCTGCATAATACAGGGTATTCTGTAAATCTTCCAGCAAACTCTTGGCGTTTGCACGCAGCTCTTTTACGGCCTCTTTATTCTCTTCCGTCTGTTCCGGATTTTTTTTGTTTGAAAGACGTACAAATGAAACTTCAGAAAGCATAACGTACTTTGCCCGTTCATCCGTCTGTTCCCGCAAACTCACATAAAAGCTCATATCACTCTCAAGAGCCGGTCTGTACTGGGAAGGGCCGTCCGGTAAATCGCAAATCCGAAGCGCTTCCCTTATATATGCAATGCTTTCGTCTAATACCATCTTCTCATATTCCGTAAGCATCTCTTTCCATGGTAATTCAGCAAAATGAGCTTCATCAGCATCAAGAATACTCTCCGCACATTCCTGCAACCACTCTTCAGGAAAAGGGTGGCTTTGGGAAAACTTATAGATTTGCAAAATTTTCTCTTTTGCATTTTTCAAATCCCACCCATTCGTAAAAGCCTCCACAAACGCAAGAAAACCTTCATCGGGAGAAGTTATTTTATCCGCAAACAGTTCATCCATCGTTTCATCCATCAACAGCTTTACACCGTTTTCATCAATCATTTGAAATGCCGGATCAAGGTTGATATCGTGAAAATGATTTTTCAAAAGATACAGGCAAAAACTGTCTATTGTTGTAATCTGCGCATTATGTAAAAGCGTTATTTGCTTTTTCAGGCGGGTATCCGTTGGACACTCCGCTATTTTATCATGCAAAGCAGATGCAATTCTTTCACGCATTTCAGCAGCTGCTGCCTGCGTAAAAGTCACAATTAAGATGCGGTCAATTGAAATCGGGTTTTGCGCATCACAAAGACGCTCGATAATTCGTTGTGTCAAAACAGCGGTTTTACCGCTTCCCGCGGCTGCAGAAACAAGAAGATTGCAGTCGCGAAGATTAATCACCGCTTCCTGTTCAGGTGTGTATTTCACTTTCATCTTCCTTGCTCCTTTCTTCGCATAGTTCTGCAAGTGTTACATCCGGCTTGTACTCCTTCCTGTACCCCGGAATTCTTTCGTCAAATCCGCATGAAGTCTTATAAGGACAATATTCACAAGCATCCTGTTTTGAGGCATTTACAGGTGTACAGGTGATTTCCCCCTTCATGATTTCCTTTGCCAGTCCGACAGCCTTTTTTTCAGAATAATCAAGTACGGTCTGAAAAGCATTTGACTGCATTACGTGTTCTGTTTCTTTAATTTCCTCGTTTTTTTCATTCTTCTTCACAGGGATTACCAAAGACTGACCACTGAAGGAAGTGTCCAATTTGTCGACAATTCCCGCTCTGGAACACACGACGCCCTTTGTATTCAGCACCCCTAAAATTGCATCCTGCATTTCCTGTTCGGTAAGCATTTTCTTCTCCCTGATTTGCGGATCCTGAATCCGGTAAAACAGCATTGCCGCCGGTGTTATTTTCAGCGGAGCCTTCTCTGCTTCAAGCGAAAGCAATACCTGTTTCATATATACAGCAAGCTGAAGTGACAGTCCGTAATAAAGACCTGTGATATCAAAATCTCTGCTGCCGGTTTTATAATCAATAATTTTTACCATTATCTCATCATCTGTCCGGCACAAATCGATACGGTCAATTTTACCTTTCAATAAAATATTATTTTCATACATTTTGCGGAATTTCCGTTCATAATCATACGGTTCAAACTCTCCTGCCGCCAGATGCGTACGCAACGTACGGATACTGCGCATAAGGATTCTATGAATCTGTCCGGCATAAAACTCCCGGTTTGCATCATCCCTGAATACAGCATTCTGATTTGCACATATCACTTCTGTTGTTACTTTTTCAACAATACTTTCCATCAATTCATCCTGAAGCTCTGCCCAGGAAAGATGATTCTTTTTTAATTCTTCCCCAAAATGCTGCAATATTTCGTGCGAAAGATTTCCCATATCAAGTGCTGCAAAAGAAGGTTCTTCACGCTCTCTCAAATGAAGACCGTAAGAAAGAAAATGCGCATACCGGCAAGCCGCAAAACGCTCCAATGAACTGATACTGCAATTTAATATTTCTCCGTAAAGCTTTTTCGCCAATTCTTCGCCGAGTGATTCCGGCTGATATGTTGTAAATGCCGTATCCAGCGCCTGTTTCAACCAGTTTTCGTCTGCTGCATGCAAATCACTGCATAAAGATAGCAGCAACTCTGTCTTTTTCGGCTGCATTTGCAAATTATCCGTCAAATATGCTTGCAATAATTCGCTAAACACATCCTTTTCATCCTGTAAAGACAGAATCGGCCGTTCTTCCTCGCATGATTTACAGGAAAGTGTCGGAAATATCTGAGAGATATTTTTTATCAGATATGCGGGCGTTAATGCTTCCCCATTTTCGGCAACAGATGCAAAGGACAGCCATAAAAATTCTTCCGGCTTTGTCAGATTCATATATAAATATAATTGTTGAATAAACATCTGCATTGCAGGTGTTGGTGAAAGTTCCATTCCTGATTCCTGCAAAAATTCACGTTCCATATCAGAAATCAAACCGCCGCTTCGGTTATTTTTGGGAATTTTACCATCATTCACGCCCAAGAAAAACAATGCTTTGATTTCTTTCAAACGGGTTCTTTCAATATCTCCGACAATCAGAGAATCCACTCCTTGCGGCAATGACGCAACACGGATTTCCATAAGACCGGCGTCAAGAATATCGCTAAATTCCTTTAATGAAAGCATCTCACTTCCCAGAAGAGAAACAATTTGTTCAAGCAACTGCATAATTAATTTATATATTTGCTCATATTCTTTGGCCTTCGCCAAATCATTCTGCGCCTCAAATTTGCTTGCAAATGTTCGCAAGCCTTCAGAAAGTTTTTCACGTACACAGAATGAATATACTTCCCTGCACCAGGTTTCTGCCGTCCGGTCCTGTCCTGATAATGAAACCAGATTTGAGAATTTATCAATGATGCTCTCCCTGACCTCATTTAAAGCCTCCAGTTCCTCTGCCTTACCGTATATTTCCCTGCTTGGATGAACAAAAGCTTTGTTCCACATCCGATATCCGCAAATCCCCTGTGCGCGAACATAATTATCCAGCTTGTCCGTCAAATCCCTATCAATTCCGGCAAGATTGCTGCGCAAAAAAGTAAATACATCATCATACTTAAAGTCATTACGAACAATGGCAAGCATACTTCGCAAAAAAGCCACAAAGGGATTTTGCATTAAATTTGCAGTATCGTCGATAAAATACGGCAATCCGTATTTTTCAAACTGCTTTCTCAAAGGATTTGCATAGGCATCCATGTCAGAAACCACAACTGCAATATCACGATAACGGTATCCCTTTTGCGTAATCAGTTCCATCATTTTACGGCAACATAACCCGCACTCCTGTTGTAAGGAGCCTGCTTTCACCACTTCTATAGCCGTTAGTTCCTCTGTAGACGCATAGGCTTTCGTTTCATTGCGAAACAGCATACGTTCCAGATGTGCAAGCTGTGTATTGGAAGCATAACGTTTCACAACATCATCCTTTAATATCACATCCTCACCCAGAGCAACATTATTGTTCATTGCCAGTTTTTGTAAAGTAAATACCGTTTTCTGTGTCAGCGCAAATAAACCTGTCGGATCATCTATTTTATATGGTTGATATTGATGATCCAATACAAGTGTCACATTTACTTCTTTCGCATAAACCAATAATTTCTCAATTACTCTGTTCTGTATGGGGGTAAATCCCGTAAAACCATCCAGCACTATTACACTACGGCGCAAAAGTTTTGAATATTCCATTCTTTCGCACAGTAAATGAAGTGTGCTTTCTGTTGTCAGATATTGACGATTACAAATCTCCAAAAATTTATTGTAAAGATACGCCAGTTCCTCCAATTTCAAAAAAAGCGTTCTTCTGCTCCGGGCAAAACCCGCAAGTTTTTTCACATCTTCCACCGACAAATCATACTGCATGAATTCTGATAGCACCGATTTCACTTCTTCCACAAATCCACTTGTACGAAGTCCGGCCGCCAACAGAGGAATTTCACTCTTTTCTTCTTCCATCAGCTTACGAAGAATTAAGCATTTACCGGTATCATCAAGCACCGGCAAATCTGCTTTTCCCACTTCTTCAAAAATACGATGCGCCAGACGCCCAAAGCTCAATACATCAATGTTTAAGATTCCTCCATCCGGATGACGTTGCACTATTTGCTTTTGTGTCTGCATCGTAAACTGGTCGGGAACGATTATCAAAAAATCCGCATCCCGATGCGCAGCGGCTCTATTAATTATTTCATTCTGAATTGCTGTTGTTTTACCGGCACCGGAAGCCCCGAACCAAAAACGTAAAGCCATCTTTTATTCCTCCTATGATGTAAAAAAGAACCATCTAAAATGGTTCTTTTCTTAAACAATCATTTCATATTTACACAGATATATCAATTGTTCCGCCAAGATGCGGTGTTACGGAATGTTGCATTGCAGATGCATCAATCATATTAACCAACTGTGCACTGGCAGATTCTGCCGTTTCCATTGCCTTGTCTAATACGGCAACACCAACCTTACTCATAACGTCGTTTTGAGCCATCGCCATGGATAATCCTGCAATATCCATATCATCACATCCTTTCTTTTACAATCGTCTTATAAGACAATTACCCATTTCATTTACTGTAATTCCTGCACAATCCTATAATAAATATCGTCCGGATTCGGAACTACTGTATCCTTAAATAACAATACATATGCCAATAAAATTAATGAAATATCAATTGTAGGAATCTCGATATCATTCTCATTCGCATATTCTTTACAATAACCATCAATCAAGAGAAGAATATATCTCGTTCTCTTATTGACCACCGAATCATCACAATGGAATAAATCACAAATCAGACTCAAATCAAGTCCGTCATAGAAATACGCAAGCCCTGCAAGCGCATGAATCGGTAACAAATGTTCAAAATAACGAGAAGCAAGGATTGCAGTCTCTGCATCCGTCAACATCATGGAATGTCCGGTATTTACAACTGCACTAAGCTGGTCAAACCTTCCCATTTCCTCATCCATCAGCATGCCTGAACAATGAATGCTTACCCAGTCTGCAAGATGAGTATACATAATTTTGTTCATCCACTTCACGGATTCTTCCGCAGTCGTCAATTGATCAAGCCGAATAAACATACTCTTATATATCTTTACTACCATACGCTGCGCTTCGTCTTCGTTATGTATAATCTGTTTTACATGAAAATAAACATCACTAACCGTTAATAAATAAATATTTCTAAATGCTTCCGTATTACCGCCGAGCAATTGTCTGAATTCACGATTCAACTCGTACGTCTGTTTCATTACCGCTGCCTCCCCGCACACGAATATTACAAATTCTTCTTATGTATATTTTACCTTTAAAATGAAAATATTGCAATTCATTTTTGACATTTCTGTCAAGAAAACAATATTTTTCTTACGGTTCACTTCCCGACACAAGCATATCCCGATAATAAACTGCTATTTTTTCTGCACCAAAGGCAGAATAATCATTGGAAAAATTCATTTCGCTCCAATCTTCTTTTGCCACACGGACCTGAATCGTCCATTCATCACCGGGTTTTATTTCCAGTGCAGAATCAGAGGTAATGGAAAGATTTGTATCTGCATGTTTTCCGCCATCGGAAATTGCATGAAATTCTCCCTTCACAGACTCTGTTACAGCCACATAGCCGCTTCCCGAAATTGCCGAATGATCACACCAGAATTGTAATGTCTTATCGGAATCCTTGGTAAAATAATAATCCAGTTTCAATTCTGACAGAGAAAGAGCATTCTTGCCTGTATTTTTTATTGTGAAAAATACAGAAATCGTCGAACCGCTTCCTTGTGAAGACTGATTCTCCACCTTTAATGAAATACCTTCTCCCTCAGTTGTTGCCGCACCTGATTCCGGTTGCTTTACTGATTCCTCCTCTTTCGGAGTTTCTGACGGTTTGGGCACTTCTGCTTTTTCATTGTTTTTTCCGTCTCCGGAAGGTTCATTGCCGTAAACAAGGATACCGTTTTCATACAATGCCATATGAGAAGCCTGCTTCAATGCATTTCCCGATGTTCCTGAAATATCACGGTAAGAATAATCGTTTTCGGGATTCCATTCGGGAGTAGCCGTTATTCTGAACTGTACTTCCTTTTTATAGCTATCCTGTCCGCCGGGGTAAATCGGCGTATCTCCAAATGAAATTTCTGCATAATAGATATGCGCTTTCTCATCCCACGGCAATATACCTGACGCAGTTCCGCCCTGACTGTAATTAGTGGAAAGTTTCACATCTGCAATACTTTTTCCTGCTGCATACAATTCGGATAAATCAATGAAATACCTAAGCGAAACATTTTTCATTGTACGCGCAGGCCACGCGGAACGGTTCATCACATATGCCTTCACTTCCGTATGGTCATTTCCTTGTGTATTGATAGCTGCTTCGATACAAATCTCATCCTCAGCAGATTCTTCCACCGCGCCGAAGTCCACCAGGGTTTCACCGCCATATTCCCGGTACATTCTGGCAAGTGCTCCGGTGAAACCGGCATTATAGTCACATGCTACCTCATTATTCACATAATTTGACACTTCATCGTTATAAGCATCATTACTGTCCGGTCCTCCTACCAAAGCACCGTATAACGTATGCCGTGCTTTGGCGGGCTCATTCATATTATTTGCATATGAACCCTGTGCGGTTCTGTGGTGCGGATTCACCGGATAAGCATCTCCAAAACCGATTTGATACGAAAATCCCGTACTTCCAAGCGCATAATTTACCTGCGCAAGTGCAAAATCAAAATAGATTTCCTTTTTACTTGCCGTACAAACATCCGTATCGCTGTATACAGCTGCAACAAAAGCAGCAGTTGTCGAATAACGCAACGCTCCCCAGCTGTCTAACCACGCCAGTCCTTTCGGCGTATACGTAATCCGTTCTCCATTCACTCCTGTTGTCCAATAATCAAGACATTTTTCAACATGTTCTGCAAAAGACCGGTCGTTCGTTTCTTTCGCCAGTAAAAGCGCTGCTCCGAGAGAAACATCATCCCAGCAATACATCCATTTGTAATCCTTTGCCGTCTGCTCATAAGAAGCCTTCGCTTCCTCAAGATACTTAGTGTCTTCAGTTGCAAGATAAAGCCACATACCTGCCCATGCCAATTCATCATAAAAACCACTGTGCGAATTATAAAATCCGTTTGCTGCAACGTAGCCTGCATCACTTTTGGTTGAAAATGCAAACTCATATAATTCCTTTGCATGCTGTAAGCACAATGCCGCATATGCTTTGTCTTCCTTCTCAAAAACAACGGAAGCAGAAGCCAATGCTGCTGCCGCCTGCGCGGAAACAGCAGACCCCGGATTCGCACGATCTACCTTATAAGACGGACGGTTCATATTCATTACTTCCGCCGGCCCCCACCAGGAATGATCTGCCGAACCTTCTCCCACCTGATAGTAAAAAACATCTTTCTCAGGATGGCACTTTATCAGATAGTCATTAATCCATCTGAGCGTATCTAATAAATATGGCAACTGTCCGCTCTCCTGATAGCTTTCCTTATCTTCATAACAGGACCATGCCAGGGTTGATGCAGTATATGCCATCGGAAGATTAAACTTCACATGATCTCCCGCATCATACAATCCGCCGGACAAATCAAGTCCTGCATCCTTTCCGTCATCAAGCGCAGAATCACCGCGCCAGTTACAACGTGTTTGCTCGGGCAAATCTCCGGAACGCTGCAATTCATAAAACAGAATCGACTTTTGCAAGGCTTCACCGTAATTATATTCTCCCGTTCCCTTTCTTCCTTCATAAGTACTTGCATGTTCAGAAAGATTTCCGGTTTGATTAACATGATTTTCTGATTCCTTCTCATCATTTGTGCTTGTTTGTTCCGGCTGATTTGTTTGCGAATCTTCCTCTGATACAACCGCCTCCGCTTGTACCGTATTCGCTTCATCCTTCTTGTCTTTTCCGGATTGCACCTGCATATAAACAGTAAAAATCACACCGGCCAATAACAACAAAATGATTAACACAATAATAATCTTGGTTTTTGGTTCAAGCTTTGCATATTTAATCGGGTCATTCGAACGAGCCTGTTCCTCTTCCATCAATCTTCGAAATTTACTCAATGCCATTTCTTGTGCAATCTGCTCATTCGTCGCACCATTCTTTTTATCTTCCTGCTGTTCTTGCGTTTCTGTTTCCTTACTCTGTTCTATTTGTTCTTCAACAGATTCCTTTTCATTTGTCAAAGTAAGTTTCCTCTCTTTACTTATTCTCTTTCTTTCAGTCCGTTTAATAACGCTTTGGTATCAAGACGATTATTTGCCGGGGCCGAACTTTCTTTTGTCGTTGTTTTGGTTTCCTTTTTCGGCTCTTCATTACGTTTCCAAACTTTCACCTGTGTCGCGTTCTTCTCCTTCACTGCCGCAACAGTTGCTGCTTTTGGGGTTGTTGACGTTGTCTTAGCTGCTTCAGGCGTATTGCCCTTTTGCACAGGCTTTGCAACCGGCGTCTGTTGTTTTGGTTTCGCCGTCTGCGTCGTTGTCTGCGGCATAACCGCCTCTTTCTTTAAGCCTGAAAGTTGTGAAACATAAGAGGGCTGTTCTGCAACAGGCTGTTTGTCCGCTTTTTTCTTTTTGTGCTTTTCGGGGGACTGTTCTTGCACAACGCTTTCTTTCTTCTTTCTCGTTCCCGCCATTGCAAATATTTTGGTCCAGTCAATATGGAATCGTCTGAATGCAATATCCACAAGGAAAAATAACGTTGCCAGCACAAGGAGCGGCGTTGCCAGATTCCATCTGCTCTTCACATGCTCCGGCTGTGTAGCAAATACTTGCGCGGCTTCTTCAACAAATACACCTCCAACCGACGCAATATACTCCTCTAACAGTGTATTATCCGGATAAAAACGATATTCCATGGAATACTGCATAATTGCCGCAGTATTCGTACTGCTTACAATTTCTCCTCCATCCAGTTGTTTAACATTGATTGTATATATTCCCGTCTTATCCGTAGGAATCTCCACCTCATATTCGCCGGGTTTCAGAGGATCAAGCTCTACATCATAAGACTGACCCGCATCATCATAAATCGTCGCAGTAACCTCTGTATTTCCGTCATACTTTTCTGTTTTATATTTAATTGTTGCATGACTGCCATTTTGAACAACCTCTGTAAAAGTACCATCCATTGTCATATCTGTGGTAAGATACTCAATAATATTGTGCCACAATAACGGAGTATTTTCCCAACCGGAATAATTTGATGACCATTCGCCGGTTACATCAGAAGTCCATGCAACCGATTTGCCAAGTCCATACTGCCAGTAGGCAAGAATCGGATCTCCGCTCGGGCTTTGCAACACTTCAATCGAACGTTCCTTAGGGGTTGTGGCAACATATCCTAAAAGGTTCGGCAAACCGTCTGCCGCAACATCACGGATAATCACATCATTCGCCGTTACAACCGGCGTAAATTCTTCATTTACAAGATATGTATTGGAAGAAAGGAATACTTCCTGTGCAAAAATTCTGGGAATATCAGAATTAATATCCGTCATATAACTTCTTCCATTACAGGATTCAGCAAGATACTCCATCAAAGAAGTATTGCATCCGGTGCCGACAGCAACAGTGGAAAGTGTAATTCCGGCCCTGTTAATCTGCTCAATCAACTCATCATAGTCAGAATTCGACATACCATCCTGTCCGTCTGTAAGCAGCAGAATATGTTTCACCATTGCATCGCACGCTGTGACATCCGTAGCAGCCTCCAAAAGCGCAGGATAAATTGAAGTTCCGCCATCTATTCCAATCGTAAAAATGCTTTGCGAAATTGCATCTTTATCCGTTGCCAGCTGCAAAGGTACCACTTTATCAAAATTATCATCAAAAGACATGACCCCGATATAATCCGATTCCCTGACATTTTCTACCGCTGCATTTGCAGCCTCTTTAGCCAAATCAAGATTCGTGATAAAGCCATTGCCGTCACTCATACTGCCCGACTGGTCAATCACCAGCTGCATTGCCATAACCGGAACTTCGTTTTCCCCCTGCAATTCCATATATACGGGCAATACTTCTTCAATCGGCGTATCCCTGTAATTACCGAGTGCGAAACTGTTTTTTCCTCCTGTAGCAACAAATCCGCCGCCATAGTTTTTCACATAATCCTTCAGATGTTCCGTAAACCCTTCTCTTAAATCATCTGCATACACATCGATAAAAATAATACCGCCGTACTCCATGAAATCTGACATCGTATTCGGCACGGTAGAGGGTGCTACCACATCATATAATTTACCCATACTGTTCAAAATATGCTTCAGTTCCTCTGCATTTCCGGCTTCTCCTTCTACAATCAAGAGCGGTTGCGCCACTTCAATACTGGTAAAAGAAGAAAACTCATTGTTTACGGAAACCGTATCCGAAAGAGCATCTACAGTAACACGATAAGTCTTAAGACCTTCATCTGTCTGTGTATCCTTAAAAACAAATCTGTTTGTTCCTTTTTGTAAATTAACCTGCTGCTGTCCTTTCAGGGTTCTTCCCGAATACAGACTTACGGTTGCGGAACAGGCAACATTACTTTCTACTTCGACATTAATGTTGAAATTCTCTCCGACACCAACTTCCTTCGGAATATTCATATCACTGACATACACTTCAGAAGCATTGTTTTCAGCCAGTTTAAGCACCTGGAAATCACATCCGGATGCGACAACATTTGCTGCCGTTTTACGCAAATCACCTTCATTTTCATTACCATCTGTAATCAAAACAATTCTTTTTGCACTTTCTTCAGGTAACTCAGCAAGCGCGATTTTAACAGCTTCTTCAAGGTCGGTCGCTTCCCTCGGAACATCCGTCTGAAACTCAGTAAACGAAAGCTCTCTGTCTACATATTGTTCCACTCTCGGAGCTTTACCAAAAGCAATTACACCGATATAATCTCTCTTCCCTTTTTGTTTAACCGCTTCATTTACAAATCTGATTGCTTCGCTGCGTTGCTCTTTCACACTATCGGAAACATCCACAAGAAAAATGGTAGTGACATTTTTACCTACCCATTTAACGGACAACTGACTAAGTGCAAGAATAAGCATAATTGCAAGAATACTTCTGACAATAACGGTTCCGATTGCAGCTCTTTTATTTTGCACCAGCATAAAACGCATCGATATGATTAACAGAATAATTACCGCAGGAATCAGCAAAAGATACCACGGGTTTTCAAATGTAATATTCATCTTATTCCTCCAGCCTTCCCCTATTTACGAAGGTATGCAATCCACTCTACTCCCAAGAATAAAAGGGTTATCAGGATAATAATATTTCTCAAATTCAACACACCGCTTACCGAGGTTTTTACCATATCCTCTCCCTCAGACATTGCTGTCGGTATCTGGGATACACTGCTTTCCGTTCCCGGAAAATTCACGGCAAATGCCTCCTGCAGCATTCCTTTTCCCGTGTTCTGTCTGACATGGTAGATTCCTGTCTGCGCGGTATCCGCAAATCCCCAATGAAAATCACGTAACTCCTGCTCCTTGCCATCCGGCAACACAACTACGGGAAGTGACTCGTTCATTTTACCGAAAATATTAACGGAATCACCCGGATAATACTTGCCGCCCTCCACAAGACTTTGTCTTGAAGTCGCATTCAGCATATTATAAACCAGCACCGGGAATTCTGTTTTGAGAGGAAGATCAGAATTATGCAAATCAAATCCCAAAACGCAAACATTCCTTTTCTCATATTCTCCTGCAAATGCAACCGTATGGGTACCTGTTTGAAAAACGGCATCTGCCCAGTCCGGCACCTGATATGCATACGTATCGCTTACGCCAAAATTTAAATCCTCCAGATACTGTGTCATCTCATGTTCCTTGGGTTCTACCAATACGCCCTGCAAAAGAGCATCAAACGCAAACAATTCCGTCTCTTTTATATTCATAAAAATCATGCTTCCCTGTTCCGGTAAAACATCGGGAACCATACCATCAAAAATATATACGTCATATTCCTGTTTCTTAAAATCATCAAAAGACAAAATATCATTTGATTTTGTCACATTAATTCCCTGTAAAATTCCCATTGCCTTTTCAAGATAAAGATTGGCTTCCGTCATAAAAAGAACTTCTGTCACATTATCCTCTTCGAGTACATCATACGCAATATTATCACCCGGTAAAGAATCTTTCGAAGACAATTCAACCGATACTGTTCTTCCCTGATAATTGAAATCATCGAAATATACAATCTGACTGTCTCCTGCCGGTACGGCTACAGACAATATCTGTAACAGTGTATCATTACCGTATAAATTCACATCCACCACAACGTCTTTGGTTCCGTAGTTGCAGATTTTGGAAAGAATAACAAGCTTGCCTTCATTGTATCCATGACTGACATAGTCAATTCCGACATTTTCCGTTACACTATATAAATCAACAATATATCCCGTAATCTCTTCCATGGACGCATATGTATCCGTAAAACAAACCGTTTCAACACTTTTCCACTGGGTTTGCATCGTACGCACCATTTCAAGTCCGGCATGTGCATCTCCGGGATTTGCCGTCTGCGGAATCGAACGAATTTTTTCAATTGCCTGATTTTTATTATCTCCGTTACTGTATAAAAGAGTTCCGTCTACAGAAGAAGCAATTACCGTAATTCCGGTTCCGGAACGAAGATCTTTGACATAAGCAACCGCTTCCTCAATCGCCACATCCAGACGTGTTTTATCACCTTCATAGATTGTACTCATTCCGGCACTGTTATCAATCACGATTACTGCATGGTCTGCGCCGACTCCGCCTTTCAGAAAGAAAGGGGAACATATTGCAAAAATCAAAATACATAACGTAATAATCTGTAAAATCAGTAGCCAGTTCTTTTTCAGTTTTTCCCATGGGGTATTCGCTTCTGCGTTCTGATACATTTCGTTCCACAAAAAAAGCGACGATACCGGGCGTTCAACTGCCCGCTGTTTCAGTAAATACATGATAATAATCACCGGAATCAGCACAAGCAGAAACAACGGCCATAAATATGTTAATTTCATTGTTAACTCCTTACATTATACCTGTCGTGATATCCGGGACAAAGAATGGAAAAACAAGGAATCCAGACTGTCCGCTGAAGAAACCGGTATATATGTTACCGCATATTTTTTACACAACACTTCAATATTCCGAATGAAATTCTTATAACTGTTTTTATAAGCTTTCATCATGGAAGAACTCATTGTCATACGCATTTCAGAACTGTTTTCACTATCCACAAGAAGAACCGTTCCGTCAAAGGAGGGCTTAATCTCTTCCGGTGCAAGAACATGAATAAAAACAATATCCTGATTTTTATATTTCATATATTTAAAAATATCTTCCAGATTCTCTGTATATCCATCAGAAAGCAACACGCTCATTCCGCGCCTGTTTAACTGCTTCTGCTGCATTGAGCGATAAAGTGCGGCCTCTCCGTCAAAAGAAACCTTTTCAAGCATCTCCGTAATTTTGGGAAATGCCTGTCTTCCCGCATATCCTTTGCTTTCCGTCAACCCATCCTTGCCAAGGTAGTTAATATATACCCTGTCAGAATTATCAAGAATCACATAGGAAAGTGCCGCCATAATACGAAGAGCTGCCACAGACTTATTCGCTTCTCCGAAATCCATGGATTTACTGGTATCCAAAAAAAGATTAAAAATACCTTCCTTTTCTTCCATGAATAATTTCACATAAAGCTTATCAAACCTGCCGTAAGCATTCCAATCTATTCTACGGAAATCATCGCCCAAACGATATTCCCGGAAATCAGAAAACTCAACGGAATTTCCTTTAGCATTTGATTTACGGCCACCGCTCATTCCGCTCGCCAGATGCATGGCTATGGACATACGTAACTTATGGAGTTTGGAATAAAATTCACTGTCAAAAATTTTTTCCATCTGAAAATTCCACCCTTATATCTTAATTGTAGAAATAATCTCTTTGACAATTGCATCCGCATCCATTCCGTCTGCTAAGGCCTCGAAACTAAGAACAAGACGATGACGCAATGCCGGCAGCGCTACACTCTTAATATCATCAAAGGATACGTTGAAACGACCTTCCATTAATGCTTTGGCACGCGCAGTCTGATAAATAGCTTGTGCCGCTCTCGGGCTTGCGCCGCAGGTTACATATTTTTTCACATAGTCACTTGCACCCTCAACCTCAGGATGAGTTGCTACCACAAGCTTAAGTGCAAACTCAGCTACTGAATCCGTCATGGGAATATCTCTTACAACAGAACGAATTCTTATAATTTCTTCTCCGTTTAATATCGGATTAATCTGTACCTGCTGATTGGTTACTGTTATATTCATGATTTCCTTTAACTCTTCAAGTGACGGAAAATCAACTTTAATCTTAAAAAGAAAACGGTCAAGCTGTGCTTCCGGCAGCGGATAGGTTCCTTCATTTTCAATCGGGTTCTGTGTTGCCAGTACCATAAAAGGCTCGTCCAAACAGTACGTTTCCGTACCAACCGTTACAGTATGCTCCTGCATCGCTTCCAAAAGTGCCGACTGAGTCTTGGGTGTCGCACGGTTAATTTCGTCTGCCAGCAACAGATTTGCAAATACGGGACCTTTCTGGAAACGGAATACATTCTTTCCGTCTTCTTTTACAATCAAATTGGTACCTGTTACGTCAGCAGGCATAAGGTCCGGTGTGAACTGGATTCTTGAAAAATCCATCGCACAAACGCAGGCAATAGTTTTTACCAACTGCGTTTTACCAAGTCCCGGCACACCTTCCAATAAAACATTACCCCCCGAAAACATTGCAAGAAGCACCTGTCGGATTACTTCCTTTTGTCCAATGATTCCTTTCCCGATTTCAGCTTCTGCCATGTTAATTCTGTTTATAATTTCCAATAATTCGTTTTCATTCTGAACCATTTCTATTCTCCTTCTCTTCCGATTCTTTGAAGCCTATTCATTTAATCCCGAAAAATAATCTCGAATCAGGGATTTCATGGAATCCGGAAGCTTACTGTTTTGAAGATTATTGTAGGCACGATTGGTATATTCGCCAATCACACGGCTAAATTCCACGCTGTTTCCGCTCCATGCAAATGCCTGATCGGATTGTGCCATATAGGAATCCCCCTCTTTATTTGCCTGTCCGTTCAAATTCTCATTGTAAGGCATATCATCTCCAACCATAACACGCTCTCCGCTTCGGTTATTTGTTGTCTCATTACCATACTTACTGCCTTGATCCCAACCGGATCCACTGCCCTGCTGGCCCTGCTGACCTTGTTGGCCCTGTTGGCCTTGCTGGCCTTGCTGACCCTGCTGACCCTGCTGACCTTGTTGGCCCTGCTGACCCTGCTGGCCTTGCTGCCCCTGCTGACCTTGCTGGCCTTGTTGGCCCTGCTGGCCCTGTTGGCCTTGCTGACCCTGCTGGCCTTGCTGGCCCTGCTGACCTTGCTGACCCTGCTGACCTTGTTGGCCCTGCTGACCTTGTTGGCCCTGCTGGCCTTGCTGACCGATCTGCGATTGTCTATCCTGTGCAAACTGCTTAATCTTTTCCTGTGTTTCGGGAGACAACGCACCATTTTCTTCCATTTCTTTCTGAATCTGCTCCATCAGCTCTTTTTCAGCTTCATTTCTGGCATTCTCTTTCATTTGTTCAAGCATTTCGGATATTTCCTGTTGCTCACTCTTGGTAATACCATCTTCTGATTTCGACTCAACCGCATTCTCTAATGCCTTCGCCTCATTATATGCATCTAATGGTTCTTTAAACTGTTCAGCAAGTTTATTTTGGAATCGTTCTTCCACCTTGGCAATCTGCTCGGAATCCGTAACTCCTTCCAGTTCCTGAAGCGTTTTTTTATACAGTTCTTCCAACGCCTTTTCCTGCTCTGCAGTCAAATCGTAACGTTCCTTTAACTCCTCTATCATATTCTCAAGCTCTTCCGCTTTTTCATCTATCTCTTGCTGTAATTCATGCTGCTCACGCGCTTCTTCCTTGGTTGCTGCCGGAAACATTGCGGTTGTTACGGTAAAGGTAAGCGCCGCAAACAATGCGAAAAAGACTCTTTTCCGAATTTTTAGCGGAAACGATTTATTAATCTGTATGTTTTTAATTCTTGCGAGAGTGTCACTCTTTTGTAATTCGCTGAAAAAGTCTGTTTTTCCTGCAAGCTCATATGATGTTGTGACACGTTCCTTTAATCCTTTTGCATCAATTGCAAGAGAAGTCCTGCGCATATTCGGATATTGTCTGTACGCCCAGATAAAACCACCCAGCAAAGAAACGCAAAACGCTGCCAAGCCATATAACATTGCACCGTAAAACGGCACAAATAAAGCAATTGTATTTAACACACCCCACAGAAAAATACCGATACAGAGTGCCCAAAGCATGGTTTTCACACGAATATTATGACAAAGTCTTTTACGGACTTTTTTAATGAACTGCAAAATCTGACGGTCTTTCTCCATTCGATGCTCTCCTCCTTACTTTATTCTTTTTGGCTTTCTTTTTTACCGGTTTCAAAAAGAAAGCAGCTGCACGCAACAACAAGAATGATACAAGTGCCTGTAATAAAATACTAAAAAACGGGAACCAGCGTAACAGAATATTTTTTTCTGTAAAATGAACAAAAATCGCGCTCATGTCTTTGATTCCGTACAGCGGAGCTACCGTGTCAAAAAGTGAATAACCGAATATCTGTCCGATTGCATCAAACAAGGTTGCCAACGGATTCAAATACAAACAGGTAATAAATAAATCACCGCTTATAATATTTGACATTGATTTGCCGTACATTTCATATATAAAATCGCACAAAAGCGCATCTGCAATTGTCATTCCGATCATGCCCGTAAAAGTCAGCATAAATGTAATTGCGAGCACCGCAAATACTGAAATATAGGTAAGAATAACAGACAAGACCGTATTCTTAATCAACGCCGAGAAGAAAATACCGAAAGAAGAAAAAAATACGACTGTCGAAACCAATACCCCAAGAAGAACAATCATCTGCCACAGATTAATGCCTCCGTAAAGAAACATACTGCACAGTATCGGTAAGGTTGCTATAATCAACATTAGCACCAGAAATACCGTTGAAAAGTATTTACCCGTAATAATCTGCCATGGTGTCATACGTGTCGTCAGAAGTACCTCCAACGTCTGACGCTCTTTCTCAATTGAAATTGCGCCTGCCGTCAAAGCAGGAATCAGAAAAACAATCGCAATCTCCATCATCCACAATATGAAACAGAAAAAGGTAATCATTGTTCTCGGTTGCATTAAACTTCCGTCTGCGAACACACCGTCTATTACCAAGGGAAGCATTGAAAAAAGAAAAAAACCAAGCGAGACTAAAACAGCGCCCAAAAGCAGAATAAAAATCTTAGGACGTTTCATGTCAAGTAACATATCTTTACGCAATACAGCATTTTTGATTTCGTATTTTTTCATCGTGCACCTCCCTGTCTTGTTCTTGCATTTGCCGGTTGTTTCGAAACAATCTGCATAAAGAGGGATTCAAGACTTCCCTCCTGTCGCGAAAAGGAATACACAACAATATCATTATTTACAAGAACCTTCAAAAGCTCTTTCTCATCTTCCTTGGTTCCGTCATAAGTAATACGCAATCTGTTTCCCTGCGCCGTTACGCCCTTCACTTCCGGAAGTGTCTTTAATAACTCAAATGTATCGTCAACCTGTTCCTCTCCGATTGTGACAAGTACCGGACTTGAAACTGCCGCAGCACGCTGAATTTCATCAATCGTTCCTTTTAACACCATGTGTCCCCTGTCAATAATACCAACCGTTGAACACATCTCTGCAAGCTCCGGTAAAATATGCGAACTGATTACAATAGTCTTACCCATAGACGATAAATTCTTTAAAATTTCTTTCAATTCATATCGTGCTTTCGGATCCAAGCCACTGGCAGGTTCATCCAGGAACAATATTTCCGGATTATGTACAAGCGCTCTCGCCAGACACAAACGCTGTTTCATACCGCGCGAGAGTCCGTTTACATCTACATTTGCTTTGCCTGTCAGATTTACGAGTTCCAGCAAATCCTTACACAAAGTCTCTGCTTCCTTCCCGAAAATACCATAAGCAGATGCAAAAAATTCAAGATATTCCATTGCTGAAAAACTGTTATACACGCCGAAGAAATCAGGTACATATCCTATTCTTTCACTCAAAAGCTTATGGTTCGATAACACATCTTCCCCACCGATACGAACTGACCCGGCAGTTGCATCAAGCAACCCTACACAAATTCTCATTGTTGTTGTTTTTCCTGCACCGTTTGCTCCTACAAATCCAAACAGCTCACCTTTTCCGACCGTAAGATTCAAGTCATTGACTGCAAGAAAACGACCGTATCTTTTATATAAATGTTCTATTTGCAGCATCTCTTTTTCCCCCCTTATTTAGTAATCGCATTATCCTGAACCATGCAAATCACTTCAGCACAATTCTCACGATACTTGCTCGTTTCCTGATATATTCCCTTTTCAGTTTTGGCCGGTACCGCAGCAAAAACTCTCATATTGGAGGACTCCAAATCTGTTGAATCCATGAAATACATCATTTCATTCTTCATGTCAATAAACTCAGAGGAAGCGATAATTCCCAACACACCTCTGTGATAAGAATTATACTGGGGAGAAAGGGAACCGAGGAATAAGCCGCTCATTACATCAAACATGTTTTCCTCCCTGTACTTTTTTGAAACTTCTTCCTCTATGGAATAGCGCGAAACATATTCATTTTCTGTTACGGTAACCGTTTCTCCGCTCTTAATTTCTCCGATATAAAAAAGCTTCGAATCCGCATAAATATATGCCGCTTCCAAATCTACACCGTAATTATTTGTTACCGCATAGGCATCAGAAGCCGTATGCTTAACTTCAATCTCCTTGTCCGTATGATAAGAGTTACGTAATAAAACATTTCTGCACTTCAAAGCCGATTCGTGCTCAATAATGATTTTATTATCATCCAGTCCGTTACTGAAAGAGGATGTGTAGGAATCATAATCGCAATTTGCTTCGTCCCACGCATAATCCCACTCATTTCCGATTCCGGTTGTAACTGCATATTGTTTTGGCAAAGATACTTCATAACGTTTATCATTCGGGACAATAATACCCATCATGCTGGTTTTGGAAACAACCGGCCCCTGGAGTTCCAAAACACTTACCACATTCAGGTAAGGTCGTAATAATCTTGTTGAAAAGCCTGCACAATAAATCAATATAGCAAAGGCAACTGAAAGAATCGGATAAACTATCCATAATCTTGTTGTTTTTTTCTTTTTGCTGTATACAATGTAAAACGCGATAATTGCAACCAGATACCCTAAAAAGAAAATGCCGTAAACAACAATTGACGGAATCTGTGCTCCGGAAGTAAGTTCCCCAAGACGGTTCTTGAAATCTTCCAAAAAATAACCGTTTTCATTTATACTATTCATTTCTTTGATTGCGTCCTGCACAATGAAAACAAACAAATCTTCATTCCCCTCATAACGACTCAACGGATTCTTTGTGAAATCAACTGTCGCCAGAAAGATATTTCCGCTTCCTATCGGCAAAGTATAGCCCAACGGAAATGTTTTTGAACTATTCTCAATTTCTGCTTCAAAAACGGATTTCACCACAGAAGAATCTATGTTAAGTGCAAGGACATCACCTTCCACATAAGGCAGTTCTTCCTGTTGCTTGGATTTGTTTTCGAAATCTTCCAAATACAAACCATACAGGTAAAATTCATAAAAGTACTCCTCAAAACAATACCAGTAAAACTCTTCTCTGATATCCCCATCCGGAGCATCATTCTGATAATCTTCTTGTGTATATCCATAAATATCAAGGAACCGTGTTAAATAGAATTCCTCCAATGCCGCTATATCGCTTAGATAAATCTCATCAAACACCTTCTCATAATTCTCATCACCATACGGGGATTTGTTCTCATAAAGTTCTTCCGGAAGCGCACTTGCTTCCGTTCTCAGCGAAAGACCGAATTTCGTACTATATTTCTGTAAGTCTCCCGGCTGAACCTCAAAGAAATCATGATTCAATTTAGAAAGTGTTTTATTATATGTACTACCCGTTCCTACAATCAGGAAACCGCCATCACTGTTCCAAAGACGTAATGCTGAAATCTGATGATCTGTCAAAATATCTGTACTAAAGTCAGACACCACAATAACATCAAGCATGTCAAGCGCATGCGCATCATCAGGAAAACTCTCCGCATTCATTTCATATATTCTGGTTTTATATGACGGAAACAGCGGAGATGTCTGACGATCCATATACCCAAGCGCCGTATAATCGTCTGACAGGATTCCGACATTTATATCTTCATTTACATCTGTAACATCTACCAGAAACAGCTTTTTCCATACAATATTTTCTGCATCTTCGCCAATTCTGATATTTACATTATGAATCTTTTCCGGAATTTCTCCCACAAGCATAACACTCTTTGTTGCTCCCGCAGGAATGGAAATTTCTTTCTCATAAAGCGCATTTCCGGTTGCATTCGGTACAATCAGCTGTATTGTTCCGCCGAAATCCTTTCCGTGATTGGTAACATCAATATAAAAAGGTGCATAAGAGCCCATTCTGAGTGAATTACCATAACCATATTTCAAATTTACCTCAAAACGTTCCATGTCAATCTTATCTTTTCCGCAGGCGCTAAGCATTACTGCAAAAAGAAGTGTGACAAGTAGTATCAATATACTTTTTTTCATATTTGTTTTCATTTCGTCTTCCCCTCGTTTCATTTTCCCTTTCTGAATTTATTCACTGTATTCTTCCAGTATTTTCAAAACCGACTCACCTGAATCCACGCTCACACAGGCAATGTAACGTTCGCCGCTCATAAGTGAAAAACCTTCCGTCGATTCGCACTCACATAAATACATTCCGTCTTCTCCCGAAAGCTCATACTCTTTTGCAATCTCGGAAGCGTAATCATCGAGAATGGAAAAAGTCACAAATGTATCCTGCACTTTAACAACCTCAATTATAATCTCCCGTTCCGGCAGTGAAACTGCATCTTCTAACATCTCGCCGGATGCAATTGCATCCGCGTCATTTTGAATCACACTTTCCGGTGCATAGCTTTCATTCGAATCCGTTGCATCATTCGCAACATACTCCTCTGCCGCAGAATCACATCCTGCCATTTCCGCAGGTGCACTATCCATCGACTTATTTCCAACAAGCAGCGACATCCCTATCGGTAGTAAAATTACCCCCAACAGACACGCGGCCATGACCGGCAATACGTATACCATCCAACGCATTGAACTCTTTTTGGCATTTCCGGCAGCAGACACGGGAACTTCTTTAATGATTTCACGCTCCGGCTTTGTTTCGGACTCTTCCGGTAATACTTCTTTATCACCTGTTTTGATTCCTGCTTCAATACGGCTCCACAAATCAGGAAGTTCATTCAGTAATTCAGTTTTATAACATTCTTCAAACGATTTACTCATAACCGTACCTCCTTAATTTTTTCATGGCATTCTGATAACGCCATGTCACCGTCCCCAGAGGAATCGAAAGCACCTCTGAAATTTCCTGAAAAGTCATCTCTCCAAGCACTTTCATGTCGACAATACATCGTTCGTTTTCCTTAAGATGTTTCAATGCCTCCATGACTGTCACTTCACCGACAACTGTTTTTTCTACATTCTGTGATGCATCTGCTTCCTGAATATCCTCTTCCATGGGAATTTCCCTGCGATGCTTTCTCAGAAAATCCAATGCCATATTTCTTGCTATTGTCGCAAGCCATGCGCGATGGGAATTACCTTTTTGATACGAGGAAGCGCTGTTCCATAGCCTGATGAAAAAATCTGCCGTTACGTCTTCCGCATTCTCCTTATTTCCCAGAATACCGAAAATAATTGTATAAATATAACCCAGATAGTTTTCATAAACCTTTTTCAGCCCATCCTGATTTCCCAGCCGCATTTGCTCCACACACTGCTCAAATTCGTGCTGTTCCATTTTCCTCTTTGACGTTTCTAAAAAAGATACGTATTTCCTTCCTGTTATTTATGGATTATTCGTGCATTTTTTAGTTCTTTCCTATGCACATAAACCCATATTATTTTACTACTTTTTTCATTACAAGACAAGGAAAAGAATGCCGGAACGCTTGTTTTTAACGAATAATTCACAATTAGTCTGAATATCATGTATAAAGAATAAATTTATGATAAACAGAGGTTCTTATGGGAAACAAAACTAAAATCGTTGTACTTCGTTTAAAAGAAATCATTTATACCGGCATTTTTGCACTTCTCGGCATCCTTTTTATTGTTTTACTGGTGATTATGTTCTTTCCGAAAAAAGAGAATCTTCCCACAACAATACCGGAAACAACAAGTTCACTTTATCAGCCGGGCGTTTATCATCACAGTCTTACACTGGGATCACAATCTGTTGATATCGAAGTGACCGTTGATAATTCCAACATCAACAGTATTCGCATGATTAACTTAAGTGAAGAAACAGAAACCATGTATCCGCTGCTTGAGCCTTCTTTTGAAGACCTTGTACAACAAATTCTTTCTTCACAATCGCTCGACAGTCTTACATATTCTGATGATGCCAAGTACACATCCCTTGTTTTACTTGACGGAATCCGTTCTGCCTTAGACCAGGCCTCACCCTCCGCCGAGTAAGGAATGATACTCCTTTGACGTAGTGTCTTTTAGGTCATAGGAATTTCCTATGACCTAAAAAAGAGAGCACGATTGTTTCACCATGCTCTCTTTTCCCGGTTAGGATTATTCATAGTTTCACCCGAAAACCCTAACCAAACGTTTTTATTCTCTTATTTCTATATTTTTTGAGCCAAATCTCTCAAATAGTCAATTTCAAATACATAGTCTGTATTACAGAAATGACAATTCATGGTAATATCCTCACCATCTGCAATGATTTCATTTATCTCATCACGCCCGATACTGATTAAAGCCTTCTCAACTCTCTGCCTGCTGCAATTGCAATAAAAGCATGTTTCAATCTGATCATTTACAACGGGGTGAAGGTCCTTACAAAGAATATCCAATAATTCTAACGGTCCATATCCCTGATCCAAAAGCGAAGTCACACTCTTAACCTGTGACAGATTTTCTTCCAATTTGGAAATCACTTCCTCCGTGGCAAACGGCATCAACTGGATAATAAATCCGCCCGCCTGTGCAACGGTATTATTTTTGTTCATCAGAACACCGAGACCGACACTTGACGGTATCTGCTCGGAGGTTGCAAAATAATAAGTCAGATCTTCCGCAATTTCACTCGTCTGTAAAACAGTCTGTCCCACATAAGGTTCTTTCATTCCAAGATCCTTAATCACATCAAGGAAACCAAGTCCGACAGCACCCGCCACGTCAAGCTTTCCTACACTGTTTGCGGGAAGTATCACATTGGGATTTCCTACATACCCCTTCACGCGCCCCTTAGAATCTGCCGTAACCGTAATACCTTCAATCGGGCCGCCTCCATTGACTTTCAAAGTCAATATATCTTTTTCACCTTTTAACATACTTCCCATCATTGCACCGGCAGTAAGCAGTCTTCCGAGTGCTGCAGTTGCTACCGGGCTGGTATTATGACGGCTTCTTGCCTCTTCCACAAGTTCTTTGGTATAAGCAACAAAGACACGTATCTGCGCGTCTGCTGCCGTTGCCCTAACGATAAAGTCACTCATTTTTCTTTCCTCAAATTCATCTGATGTTTCTTTTGGTATTAACAACCTTTACCCTGTTCACGGGCCACAATATAAATACGTTCACTCTCCGGTGTGGGTTCTTCATGCGTGTCGGCATCTATTGCTTTAATAAGACATAAACCCGCCCGTTCTATCATCCGAATCATTTCCGCAAGCGTATAACCGCGCTGATAATGATTCTCTTCAAATTTACGGTACAGACCGTTTTGTTCTTTCACAAACACCGTCAAATCGTACTCGTTAATCTGTTCTTCTTCATGGTAATAATTCTCCCATATAAAGCTGCAGTCTTCACGGTTTTCCGCTATGGTTGTATCTCCGATTACCTCTTCATATTTGTACTGTGTATTGAAATCAAAGATAAAAACACCGCCCGGATACAAATAATTATTCACAAGTCGGAAGGTTTCCACCAGTTCCTCCTTTTCAAGCAGGTAATTTACGGAATCGCAGACACTGATAATCGTGCCTGCGGTTGAATATAAATCCAGTTCACGCATATCCTGGCACAAATAAAGGACGTCACTTTGATTCGTTTCTTTTTTGTCTATTGCAATCTGAAGCATTTCCTGGGACAAATCGATACCTATCATATCATATCCTTTGGCTGCAAGCATTTCAGTTAAAGTACCCGTCCCGCAACCGATATCTACAACCAGATTCTTTTCCGTATTCAAAAGTTCCTGCGAATCTGCACCGGACTCCACCTGAACCTTTTTATTCTTATACGGCACGGAAACTCCGTACTCATGAATCAATTCCTCAATGAAATCCGCCCATTCCTGATAGGGTGTTTCATCCATAAAAGTGTCATAAACACTCGCAAAATCCGTATACGCGTCCATTTATACACCTCATCACATTTATGCAAACCATCCCATGATTACATCCAGTAAACCATATGAAAGAATCGACATAATAATTGTTGCCATCACGATACCAAGTAAAATCGCTCCTACAGCTTTTTTCAATTTCACATCAAAAAGCGCTGCAATCAACGAACCGGTCCATGCGCCGGTACCGGGCAACGGGATTCCTACAAACAATGCAAGCCCCCAAAATTCGCCTTTCTTTAAAGCTTCACTCTTCTTCGTCGCTTTCTTTTCAAGCCAGTTTGCAATCACACATAACCCTTTTACTGTTTGCATCCATTTTAAAATTCTTTTGATAAAAAGAAGAATAAACGGAATCGGAACAATATTTCCAATCACGCAAAAAGGAATTGCTTTCAAAATGGGGATATCAAGAATAGAAGCTGCAACCAAACCACCTCGCAACTCCAAAATAGGAATCATGGAAATAATGAAAACAACCCATTCCGGGGATATATACTGCCCTAATGTATGGGCAAACCATTCTGCTACTGCTGTCATATTAATTTCCTCACATTCTATGTTGCCGCTTCATGCATTTAAGCAAATACAGAAATGACACATAATTACTTTTTCAAATATGCACGCAATGTCTCTATAAGCGTCTGCATCTCCTCTTCGGTCCCGATACTGATACGAAGATATTCATTCACACGCGGTGCCTTGAAATGTCTGACATAGATATTCTTTGCTTTTAACATTTCAAACAGCTCTTCTGCCGGTACGGTATTATGTTTGGCAAAAACAAAGTTGGTTTTGCTGTCTGTCATTGTAAAGCCAAGAGACACCAACTGCTCTTTGGTCCATTCCCTGGTTTGGCAGATGCGCTCTACACAGGTTCTGAAATATACTTCATCTTTCAGTGACTCTGAAGCATATTCCAGAGTAGGTCTGTTAATTGTATAAGAATTGATAGAAAACTTCACATCATTTAAGAAACGAATCAGCTTCGGATTTCCCATACCGATTCCCACGCGAAGGCCCGCCAAAGAACGTGACTTGGAGTACGTCTGCACAACCAGAAGATTATCATATTTCTCTATTAAGGGAATACAACTCTCTGCTCCGAAATCCACATATGCTTCATCAACAATTACAACACAATCAGGATTTGCTTTGATAATTTCTTCCATCCATTCACGACGCTCTGCAATTGCAGTCGGCGCATTGGGATTGGCAATCACAACACCGCCATATTCACCGACATAATCTTCTTTCTTAAGACGCAAATTCTCATCTACCGGCTTACATACATAGGGTATTTTATAAAGTTGTGCCCAAACCTCATAAAATGAATACGTGATATCCGGAAATACGATAGGCTTCTCGCTGTTAAAAAAGGTTAAAAATGCAGTTGCAAGTACATCATCAGACCCAACACCCACAAAAACCTGTTCCGTCGAAAGATGATAATATTCCGCCAGATCATGCACCAGATTCTCTACGGTAGGACTCGGATAAAGACGAAGTTCTTCCGCTCTCTGCGTATATCTTTGCATCGCCGCCTGTACTCCCGGTGCGGGCGGATACGGATTTTCATTTGTATTCAATTTAATTACCTGATTCACTTTCGGCTGTTCTCCGGGTACATAGGGAACCACCTTTCGTACATTACTTTCCCAGCTCATCATTCATTCCTCTTATCATTTTTAAGTTAGCATTACCTTGCTAGTATACTCAATTTCCGACTTTAATACAAGTAAAGATTCTATGTTTCTGTAATGTAAAAGCCAAAACTGATTCCTTTTCATTCCGGATTTGCCATTTGCTTAAGATACCGAAACGCCTTATGTACCGGTGGAACCAAAAGAATCAAAGTTGTAAGTACAGCTTCGGAAAAAATATAAGATCCGTTATACAATGCAGAGTAAACCGGTGCCGACATTCCGTAATCCGAAGCATATGCTCCGAAGAAAATCAACCCCGAAAGAAATGCAAATACAAATCTTGCGCACACACTAACCCAGTATCCGATTAGCAAACCGCCCTTCTTATTGGCAAATAATCCGGAAAGTCCAAGCGCTCCGAATGCAAGAATATAATCTACCACAAGCTGTGCCGGCGTGATGATATAAGGCTCTATAATGAGTTGCAAAATGCCATATGCCACTGCGCCAAGCAGCCCGGCTTTCAGACCATACCAGTAACCAATCAGGGTAACAAAAAACATACTGCATATAGTCAGGGAACCGCCTAACGGTAACTCCACCGGTTTTAAAAAAGACAATAATGTTGCAAGTGCAATTGACATCGCAGAAAAAGCAATGCAACGCACCCCGTAACCGGTTCTTTTTCTATTTTTCTTTGAAATTTCTTCAGACATAAAAAACCTCCTTACATGATGCAATGCAAAGAGGATTTCGTACTTTAACCGGATTATCATTCCGATTGTTGCTTCCTTACGCCGGTATTATCCGGTTCAAGTGTTGAGGGTTAGAGCGGATAATTCACCGTCTCATTCTCAGCAAGTTGCTCCCCTAGCATTGTATTTCTTTTGAAATATAATAACTGTTGTACAGGGCGATTGTAATACAAATTTCCGCACGCTGTCAAGCATTGTCTATTCTGAAGTCGTTTCCGCTCCGCCCTCTTCATACGGAATCTGACGTCCTTCATGATCCATATAATAGTCTTCCTTATGAATCAGCTCAGACACCGGTACGAACTCATATCCAGCCTCCTTTAGTTGTTCAATCATACGGGCAAGAGCAGAGGCCGTATATTTTGCACCGTTATGGCATAAAATAATAGAGCCGTTTCCCAAGTGTTTATGTCCGCAAACCGTCTTGATAATAGAGTCTGTTCCGTAATCTTTCCAATCAAGACTGTCAACATCCCACTGAATGGTATAATATCCGCATTTCTTCGCACAGTTTACAAGCTTTTCATCATAATCACCATACGGCGGTCTGAAAAGAAACATTTCATACCCTGTCAGCTGTTTCACTCTGTTATGTACCATCATCAGTTCCTCTTCTTTTTCACCGTCGGAAAGTTCGGACATATTCAAATGATTCTCACTGTGATTTCCAAGATCATGACCTGCCGCAAGGATTTTTTTCACATCCTCCGGATAACTTTTCACCCATCCGCCGGTCATAAAAAAAGTTGCTTTTACATGATATTTTTCCAATATTTCAAGAATCACTCCCGTATCTTCATTTCCCCATGCAGCATCGAAGGTAAGGGAAATTTGAGGTTTCTCCTTTTGCACACAATAAATCGGAAGGGTGCGTTCTTTCGGCATTGCAGTGACAGCAACGCTTTTTTGCCGGGACACGCAAAAAAACATTCCGGCAACAAGAATAAATGCAGCACCCAATACAGCGTATCTGATTTTTTCCTTTTTTTCCATAAATTTATCCGTCTTTTTTGTATCATTCTATGTGCACGCTTCTTATAAAATGCTGATTTTCTTGACATTTTCTTTTGAAAGAAATATACTTATTTTAGTTTTCTAAGGAGGTAAATGCAAATGGACGCGGATCCCTATCATGCAAACAACTTAAATATAATATAATGCACAGATAGGCCTGCATTCTTTTTCGGCCTGATGTGCCGAAAGGAAGGATACCATGGTATTTTACTATATGTCTGAAGGACAGAAATTACTGTCTCTTGATGCACCGCAAGACGGTTGCTGGATTTCCATGATTCACCCTACCGAGGAGGAAATACAATCCGTTTCATCCAAATTTTCAATTGATGCAAACGACTTACGTTCCGCACTCGATACCGATGAACGTTCCCGTATTGAAGCAGAAACAAATTATATGATGATTCTCGTCAATATTCCGACGATTGAAGATGATACAGAGAAGGAATTGTATGATACAATCCCCTTGTCTCTTTTTGTTGTCGGCAAATCCCTTATTACGGTTTGTTCTGAAGAAACACCTGTTTTACAGCCTTTTTTACAAGGGAAAATCAAAGACTTCAACACCAACATGCGTTCCCGTTTTGTCATGCAGATTCTGTATCGCAATGCATCTCTTTATCTGCAGTACTTACGTAACATCGAACGCCAGAGTGACATGGTCGAAAACAAGATGCACAAATCAACACAGAACAGCGAATTATTTGAATTGCTGAAACTTGAAAAGAGTTTGGTTTACTTTACAACTGCGTTACGTTCAAACGAAGTCGTTATGGAGAAGCTTTTCAAGAGCGAACGATTCAAAAAGTATCCTGAAGATGCCGAACTTCTTGAAGATGTCATCATTGAAAACAAGCAGGCAATTGAGATGGCCGGTATTTACAGCGGCATCATTGCCAGTATGACAGATGCTTTCGCTTCCGTTATTTCCAACAACTTAAATAACGTCATGAAAACACTTGCCATTATCACCATCGTACTTTCTATCCCTACCATGATCTTTAGTGCGTACGGTATGAATGTTGCAACCGCCGGAATGCCTTTTGCAGACAGTCCGTTCGGCTTTATCATGATTGTAGTTGCATCCCTGATTCTAAGTCTACTTGTGACCATTGTATTTATTAAGATGAAAATGTTTAAATAACCTTTCGTGCAGATTTGCACTTAAGTATCCGTGCAGAAAAATCCTGTTTCCGATTCTGCTTTTCGCAGTTCATATCGGACATGGTTTTTCTGCATAGATACTTTTTTTATTCTTCTTTACTCAAGCAAAAGAAAGGAAAGCCTTTTTTCCACGTAAAACTCCTGTATCCCATTGGGCATGTCAATGGAAATGGTCTGATATGCAAACAACTTTGCAAACCATGAAGGAACATACAGTACCAGATTTCTGGTTCTGCATTTTTCTGCAAGCTCTTCACCGATTACAATGTTCCATCTCCCTCTTTTTCTCCTAACTGCTATTTTGGCAAGGAACTTTTCACTTCCGGAACCATCGATACAGGCAATTGTTCCCATACCTATTAAAAAATAATATCCTGCAAGAATTAAAACTCCACCGGATATCGAAGCCGCACCAAACGATACAGCCACTACCGGTTTCTTCATCCATCGGACAATCCGCTTATACATACTTGCAAAGGTAAAAATATTATTTCCGCTCTCTTGCCCTTTCATCTCTTCTGTAAAAGTCGCGTCCGATACAGTATCCTCTCTTTTCGGTGCAAGCGCTTCCGAGGCATCCGCTGTCACTTCTCCTTCTTGCGGATTACTTACCGTATTTTGTTCCTCTGAGGTTTTTGCTTCCCTTATTCTTTTTGGAGACACCTCTTCCGCATCATTTTCGTTTCCGCTTTGTTCTTCCGGCATTTTGATTTGTTCGTCCGGCATTTCACTTTCTTCCGATGGAAGTTCATTCTTTTCCGAAGGCTGTTCTGCTCGTTCGGTCGGTATTTCTTCCTGCTTCGGCGGTTCTTTTGTTGCCTCTGTCGGCGGCTCCTTTTTTTCTGCATAAAAGGTCTTTCCTGTAATATTTCCGGCATTATCTTTAACCTGAATTTCACCTTGAATGGTATCTTCAAATTCCATACTGCTGCTTGTGGTCCATGTTTTCCCTCCATCAAACGAATATCCGCTTTCCGCCACACCGCTCACTGCATTTATTCCGTCCGCAATATCCGAAGCCTGTATGCTGACCGTACAGTTACCTTCTGTCCAGTTATCAGGTGATATCTGTAGTGAAACCTCCGGCGCAACGCGGTCTATATTATTTACATTTATTGTCCGATTACAGGATTGGCTTATGAACCTCTCATCATACACTATTGTAAACTCGACAGTGCCGTTTTGTGATACCGTAAGCTCCGATGTGTTGCTTTCCTGAAAATAAGCACTTCCGCTTCCTTTCTCCATCACCAGCTGTAACGTAACGCTTTCCTTTGTCATCCCTGTCCTGTCTCTGTACACGGATACCTTGGCTACCGTCTCGCCTTCCTGTAAAGGACAAACCTGCACTTTCTCCGCATGCTCATGCATTGTTCCCTCTACAACTTCATAATTGGTACAATCTCCTACATTACTTCCGTAAGGACTGTTCATACAGGCAAATCCCGTGTGATCAAAAAAAACGCCGCAGGAACACTTCGTCTGAATCCTGTAGTGATGTAATTCTGCCCCGCACAATTGACATGTTTCACGTTTCGTAATCTCTCCGTACGGCGTTCCGTCCGCCTCACAACTTCTCACCTGTGTCAAAAAACAGGCATCAGCATGTGTATGCAAAAACACAAATTCTTCCGTTTTTTCCTGTCCGTACACGGGACTCTTGAAAAGACTAAAAAAAAGCATCAAAAACAGAACCGAACAAATCCGGCTTTTTTGCATTATACTCTTCATTTCCTACTCCTTTCCTTTTACCAGCATGGTAAAAGAATTCTTTCTCTATGGTGGAAATCCGGGATGAAAAATCCCTACAGAATCTGTGACAGGCAATTCCTACTGCCTAAAAAAGAAGGTAATCAGAATCATATCAGAAAATATCAGAAATGAACAGAGAAAAAAATACCATTTTTTAGTCATATCACATTCTTTTTGTCATAGGATAAAAGAAAAAAGATGGTTTCATGGATTGCAAAGAAATTATTTTATCCGATATGTATGCGGACCTTCCGCTTTTTCTCAATCGTTCCTCTATCAGGAACGATTTCGCTGACGGTTGTATCATTCCGATTGAAGACGACCTTGTGCTTGTTTACCAAAAAAGACTTTCCGGAAGCGTGTTTCCGATTTCGCGCTATCGTTCCTTTTATATTCCGAATCTATATGCGCCGGTTCCTTTTACTATTTCCACTACGACATTCCCCCGTAACGCCTTGGAGGACTCCGGTATTGCTCCCGTACAAAGACCTCCCTTAAGCCTCTCCGGACTCGGCACAATCGTTGCTGTCATCGATACGGGAATTGACTATGCCAATGTCGCTTTTCTAAACGAAGACGGCACATCTAAAATTCTGGCCGTATGGGATCAGAATGACAACACCGGCACACCGCCACCCGGCCTTCCTTACGGAACGCTCTATACGAAACAAATGCTTGATACAGCTCTTTCTGCACCGGAGCCTTACACGATAGTTCCTACCCGTGACCTTCCCGGCAGACACGGAACAAATCTTGCCGCAATCGCTGCCGGAAAAGAAAACATCAATACCGGTTCACGAGGCGCAGCCCCTCTCGCCTCACTTCTGATTGTGAAATTGAAGTCCGCCAAACCGTATTTAAAGACTTACTACGGCATTGAAGATTCCGTCCTTTGTTATGAAGAATCTGATTTAATTGCAGCCCTGAAATTTGTAAGCAGCTACACTGCAGCACCGCTCTCCATCCTGCTTGGTGTCGGAACATCTTACGGAGATCATAACGGAAATTCTGTTTTAGAACGATACATCAACAGACTCACTCTTCGAAACAATCTATCCGTCACCTGTGCTGCCGGGAATGAAGCCATTGCAAGACACCACTATCGTGGAGCATTTCAGAGTAATTCCTTGGAACCTGTTTCAGTAGAATTCAACGTTGAAACACAAATGCCGGGGTTTCTTATGCAATTTCACGGCAGTATTCCAAACCGTTTCAGCCTACTTTTACGCTCTCCTGCCGGTGAAGAAATCAGTAACATTTCTTTTGATTTAGACCGCAGTACGACTTATACTTTCATTTATTCAGACACAAGCCTGACAATCGACTCAGTCATCAGCGACCCTTATTCCGGCGAAGAAGCCATTTACTTTAACTTCAAAAACCCTTCCATCGGCATCTGGCAAATTCTTGTCACTCCGCTTGAAATATATACACCCGGATATTTTGACTTCTGGCTTCCGGTTACGGAATTACTATCCGGCACGGTTACATTTTTAAATGCAGACCCCTACATCACCCTGACGGCTCCCTCCATGGCCTCAAACTGCATCTGCGTCTCTGCAGCCTCCGGAACAGAAGGCATACCACTTCCCTATTCGGGACGCGGCTATCTGAAAAACGGCTCCGTCAAACCGGACATTTCAGCCCCCGGTTTAGAGATAGAAACACCCTTTGGTACCGTCGGCGGCACCGCTCCTGCCGCTGCCTTAACCTGCGGTGCAGCCTCCCTGTTCCTAGAGTGGGCCACATTACGCGAACGCCTGACGCTTGTAAACGGCGCAGAGGTTAAAGCACTTTTCATAAGAGGCGCAAAAAGAGAAAAATCCCTTGCCTACCCAAACCCTGAAAGTGGGTTTGGAGAATTGGATTTGGAGAATGTATTCCGTGTGGTGGGATGAAAAAACCCCGACCGATTAACGGTCGGGGCAAATAATGTATATACAAATAAACTTTCTATTTATTCTCCGGCAATCTCTTCACTTCCCGAATTCCAATGCCGGGACCTCCTGTGCCTTCGATATATGCTCTTGTGATGGTTACGGTTCCGATATTCTCATCCTTAGGAATTTCGTACATAATGTCCATCATAAATTCTTCGATGATAGCACGCAATGCTCTTGCACCGGTGTCACGTTTCAGGGCACGCTCCGCAATTGCTTCGAGCGCATCATCCTCAAATTCCAATTTCACTTCGTCAAGTTCAAGAAGCTTCTGATACTGTTTCAGAATCGCATTCTTCGGCTCCTTAAGAATCTTAATCAAAGATTCCTTGCTTAAGCCGTCAAGACTGCAAATAATCGGCAGACGACCAACAAACTCCGGAATCATACCGAACTTCTTAATATCTTCCACGGTTACTTTATGGAGAATATTCTTCTCCTTGTCGAAACGGTCTTTCAGATCTGCATTGAAACCGATGCCGCTCTGTTTGGAAAGACGCTGTTTAATAATTTCTTCAAGTCCGGGAAATGCACCACCACAGATAAAAAGAATGTTCTTTGTATTTACAGTTGTCAACGGCACCATCGCGTTCTTACTGTTTGCACCCACCGGTACCTCAACTTCAGCACCTTCAAGAAGTTTAAGCATTCCCTGCTGTACGGACTCACCGCTTACATCACGCGAATTGGTATTCTGCTTCTTTGCGATTTTATCAATTTCATCAATGAAGATAATACCGCTTTCCGCTTTTTCCGTATCATTTCCTGCTGCAGCAAGCAACTTGCTTACAACACTTTCAATATCATCACCGATGTAGCCGGCTTCTGTAAGAGAAGTCGCATCTGCAATTGCAAGAGGCACATCTAAAAGTCTGGCAAGTGTTTTTACCAGATAGGTTTTACCGCAGCCCGTAGGTCCGAGCATTAAAATATTGGACTTCTCTATTTCAATCTCATCCATGGTATTGGTTGCAACCCTTTTATAATGGTTGTATACGGCAACCGAAATCATCTTCTTAGCCTTTTCCTGACCAACCACATATTCATCAAGCGTTGCTTTAATCTTATGCGGTGCCGGAATATTGTTTATATCAAAAATCGGTTTCGCTTTCTCTTCTTTTTTCTTCTTTTTTAACTTCTGTTTATTCGGAATGCTATTATTTCCTTTCATGTCAGAAAAATTCATGAAAGCAATCGGTCCGAGCTGTTCCTGAATTTTCTTCATATTTTCATCCGACATATACATATTCGGAGAATTAAGCATTCCCTGGTAATCATATTGATTTACCGTATCCATTGTTTTATGCATACAGTCATTACAAAGGCAGATATTGTGTGGAAGTTTAAACATCTTTCCCGCAACACTTTCAGAACGTCTGCACATAAAACACACATCTTCATAATCCGAGGTGTCTTTCGAATCTTTTGATTCGTCTGTTTCCTCCACCTCTCTTAAATCTTCATAATCATTTCCCATAACTGTCTCTCTTCTTCCATTTCTTCAATTTAGCCTTCTTTTTGACCTAAGGTTACATCGCAGGAATATTCTGCATACTCATCATTCGTAAGTCGCATATAAGAAAAAGTCGCAACTGTTCCTGCGGGTACCGACGCAAGGTAAGATTTCAAATCTTCCATTGTCTCTATCAGATTCCCGTCATATCCGACAATAATGTCACCACGTTTTAATCCGGCAAGCTCTGCGGGAGATCCCGGGACAATTTCAGAAATATATATACCATATGGTGTTTCAACTGACTGTGCCGCTGCAATTTCACTTGTAATGGAAAGTCCTGAAATACCAAGATATGCCTGTTCTGATTCCGGTAATACTGCAAGCTCTGTTTTATTAATCAAACCATCAATAATCGGTCTTGCCGCTGAAATAGGAATTGCATAGCCCATACCTTCCACATAATCACCACCAAGTTTATTAGAGTTAATACCGATTACCTCACCCTTCGTATTCAAAAGCGCTCCACCTGAGTTACCCTGGTTAATTGCTGCATCCGTCTGGATAAAAACACCTGTTGAACCGTTCTGTAGCATAATCTCACGATTCAAAGCACTGATAACACCTGTTGTAACGGACTGTCCGTAACCTAATGCATTACCGATTGCAATTGCCGGTTCCCCAACGCGCAGCGTATCTGAATCCCCCAGTGTTGCGATATGAATCACATCACGTGTTTCCTGCGGAATGGAATCTAAATCGATTGCAAGTACTGCAAGATCCATTGCCATATTTTTACCTTTTACTTCAGCAGGAATAGTTTCATTGTCACAAAACTGTACTTTAATCTCTGTTGTATCCTCAATAACATGATAGTTTGTTGCAATAAACAAATCCGAATCATTCTCACCTACAATGAATCCGCTTCCTGCGCCGCCTGCTTCCTGAATCACACCGAAATAGTTATACTCGGAAACCACGACAATACTTACGATAGAAGGCATTACTTCGTCAACCACGTCAGATACGTCGGTAAGACTCGCGGCTGCCGCCGCTTCTGCTACCGCCTTCTGTTCTTCTTCCAAGTCTTCGGGAATTTCTTCCGATTCAGGCTCTACATAGACTATTTCCGTTGTTAATTCATGCTCCGGTTCATCAGGGGCAATTCCCAACTTCGCTAAAATGGAATTTCCTCCCACAGAAACTCCAAGAAAAATTGCGCCGGAAACCAATCCGAATACAATTGCAAAAAATATAACCAACACGCCTGACAAAAATACTTTCAATACAGGATTCATTTTCTTTTTTTCGTTCATAATGTCCCTCCTCTTATTCCGAAAAAATGTTTTTAACCCTTTTAGTTGACATTACTATATAATGAAACTGTGTCAATTATGTGACGATTACGAAATAAAACTGTGATTATTTTCGTTCATCCGGAGAAATACCGTATCCGCTGTGCGGATTGATTCCCTTCGTTGCATTTTTGAAATTACGCTGTGCCCAGTATGCCTTATTCATCGTAAGCTTCATAATCAGGCTTTCCGGTAATTTACGATGCATCTTTCCAAGCTTATATCCGATAAACTTACAACCGCTGTGGACAAAAAGCTTTGGTATAAAATACAATTTCTTTTTTTTCTTCAAATAAGCACAATTCAATCGTACCAGCTTCTTTCCTTCTCCGGTGGAAGAAACTGCCTCGAATATTTCCGGATGTTCTGCCTGCGAAACCCCCAGATCAAAATTGCGATGCAACTGCTGCAGAGCATTGTAATTATGCGAATGGAACACCTTCGCCTCGGCCGCATAGGCTATTTTATACCCCTTTTTCATTGCATTTGCAGCAAAAACCATATCCTCATTAAAAATCGCCAGCGACTCAAATCCGCCAACCGCCTCATAACATTCTCTTGTATATGCCGCACACACATTAGAAAAGAAAAACGTCTTAATACCCAGTTCTTCCAAATCCTCTATCGATTTCACACGAGATTCTTTGCCATAATTAAAGGCCCTTGTAAATCTCTCATTCACACCGCAATCTTCATTCGGTAACTGTCTTGCATAGGAAAACTCCGCCTCCCCTCGAAGAATCGGAGTCAATAGCTTCTCTACCAGTGTTTCATCTTTCGGAAGGGCATCATCTGTCATACAGATAAAATAAGGCGCATCCGATAATTTCACACCGTCTGCACGCGTTTTTCCGTGATTAAATTCCATCTTCGAAAGATGACATACCTGTAAATGCGGTCTTTCTTTTACAAAAGATTTTCCGAAAAAAAGTGTATTAAAATACTTTTCTTCCGTATTCATCAAAATAATTTTGTGCACCGGAAGTGTTTGCCGTTCCAATAAAAGAATCAAATCAATCAAACGCTCCGTCGGCTTATAAGTAGGAATTATGATATCCACTTTTACGTCTTTCTTTGCTTCCATAATATCTCTTTCCATATTCTTTCATCGTAAAACAGAGGCCTACAAGAAAGGCCTCTGTGTATACTCGTGATTACTCGGTCGTCTCCGGTTCTGCAGATGGTTTTCTTCCGCCTACATACGATGACGTATCGTTGTAAATCTTCTGACTGTAAATTTTTACATCCTCGGATACGGTGTAATCAACACCGGGATAAAGGAATTCATGTAAAAGTTCTACGTTGTACTCCAAATCAATAGGTACAACACAACTTCCCTTGCTGCCGATATTTCCTGTCGTAATAGAATCTTCAAACGGGAAACCGGAAGTTTCGGTAATGCTATACTTTCCTACATTGCTGATTAAGGAAAGCAACTCTTCCACATCGAGAGAAGTTGCAATCAACGGGAAAACTTCATTTGCAATCTTAGTCAATGTTGCAGGATCTTCCTGTTTTGCCTTTAATAAAATCTGCTGCAACACATTTCTCTGTCTTTCGGTTCTCTGGAAATCATTTCCGACTGCACGGATACGGCAATATGCAAGTGCCTGATATCCTGTTAAAGTCTGAAGTCCGGGATTCTTAACCGGTGTATAGTTCGTTGTAAGATTATTCGGATTTTCTTCCGTACAGTACATAGATGCCTGATAATTATTAAGGTGAGGAATCTCTGCCTTTGTTACATCAATATCAACTCCTCCGAGAGCATCAATGGTATCCATAAGTCCTTCAAATCCTACAGTCACAAAGTCTGTAATATATAAGTCAAGGTTCATATTTAACATAGTAATCGCCTGCTCGGGACCACCCTTTGCGTAAGCGCTGTTACATTTATTGTATACATCATTTCCGATATTTAAGTAAGTATCACGATATACGGAAACAAGCTTTACATCACCGGTCACCTCATTAATTGAACAAATCATAATTGTGTCCGTTCTGGTTCCTTTTCCAAGCTGTCCGTTACGCGGGTCTACACCAAAAAGCGCAATATTACGATACTGCTGTAAATTCTCATCCTTCTCAAAATGCTCTTTTACATCAGAATTTGCCTGCGCATCATTGATTTCGTATTTGGTAATACCACTATCCCCTGTGGTTTTCAAAACCCCTAACAATAAAATTCCAACGCCCACAAGCAAAAATACTTCAAAAATAAGCAGAATGATTTTACCTACTTTCAGCTTGCGTTTCTTTTTTGTGCTTCCCTTTTGTTTAGAACTCATAACAACCTCCGTTAGTATGCATTTTTATTAATAAAGCCTCTGAAAAATGTCAAAAATAGAATCTTAACATCAAATCCCAAAGACCAGTTCTCAATATAATATATGTCATGGTCAATACGTTTGCGAATGGATGAGTCTCCTCTGTATCCGTTCACCTGCGCCCATCCTGTAAGACCCGGACGCACCTGATGCTTTACCATATAACGCGGTATTTCTTCTTTATATTTATCTACAAAAAAAGGTCTCTCCGGCCTTGGTCCCACAAGACTCATATCGCCTTTGAGTATATTAAAGAACTGCGGCACTTCATCCATACTGGTTTTACGCAAAATCCTGCCGATTTTCGTAACGCGCGGATCATCCTTTGTCGTCCATGCCTTCTTTTCTTCCTTTGAATCCTGCACCATCATCGTTCTGAATTTATACATTTTAAAAGTTTTATTATGCAGACCGACTCTTTCCTGTGAAAAAATAACCGGCCCGTCACCGGATGCCTTAATCAAAATTGCAGAAATTATCATGATCGGTGAAAAAATAATAATTGCTACAATTGCACCAATAATATCAACAATTCTCTTTATTACCCAGTTTAACGTGTTGGTTAAAGGAACCCTTCTAATATTAATGACAGGCAAACCGTACAAATCCTCTGTATACGGTCTGGTCGGAATAACACTGTTATAATCCGGAACAAACTTGGTATGCACGCCCGATTTCTCACAAAAAGCAACAATCTCTTCCAAACGGTCATAATCCTTTAAGGAAAGTGTAATTGCAATTTCATCAAGCTTATTCTCAGGCAGAACATAATATAGGTTATCAATACGTCCGACAACTTTCACGCCACGATATATTGTTCCTGCGGGAACTGTGTCATCCAAAATTGCTCTTACGACATAGCCCCATTCCGGGTTCGCCATAATACGATCAATATACTCTTCTGCTGCGCGGGAATATCCAACCAGAAGAATATATTTACGGTTATATCCTTTTTTACGGACATTTCTCAAGCCCACCCTGATGAAGCTTCGCATTAATATCATAAAAAGAGTATTTAATGCACCGAAAATAAAAATCATGCTTCGGGAGAAGTTCGGTTCATTCACAATATAGAGCGCAACAAAGAACAATAGCAGTCCAATACTGTTTGCACGGACAATGTCAAATATTTCTCTTACGTTGCTGGAATAGCGCTTTGATTTGTAAAGATTCAAAACCGAGTACAAAACCATATACACCGGCACAATTACAAGCAAAGCACCAAAATAAGTTTCCTGAGAAAGAACACCTGCCCCTTCATCAGAAAACACCACCAAACGCAACCACCATGCAGTTATATAGGAAATAATCGTGATAAACATATCCAGCCAGACATGTAAACGATTAAAATATTTCTGATTATCTTTTATCATAATTGTTACCTATTCCCATACACAAGGACTATCATACAATATTACGACAAAAATTTCAACAAAATCCTATTTTTTTCATAAATCTCACTGAAATATTTTTGTCAAAAATAAGAGAACAACTTTCGCACCATATTCCACCACAATTCCAGTTCCAAGCGCAGATAATTACCTAAATTCTTCATGCGAAACCTTACTTTATGCTTCTTTCCCTCATTTGAAAAAGACATGGAAAATCCTTCCAAAACGCTTTGGAAATATATCTTTCCCATTCCTTTACGACAAAAGAAAAGTTGTTTGACAAGCAAGCCCGCTAAAATACAGGGACAGTGCAATATCCACTGAAGCACTGTCTGATTCTTATAAATAAGGTATATACTGTTTCTTGCCGCAAGCCTTGTTTTAAATTCATTATAGCGTGAACCCGAAGTTGCACTTCCGGCATGATAAACAATTGCTTTGGGTTCATAATAATTATAATACCCGAAAATCCGCGCACGATACCCGATGTCAACATCTTCCAAATAAGCAAAATGCATTTCGTCAAATAAACCGATTTCCTGCAACACCGAAACGTTATATATCGCTGCTCCCGCACAGGAAGAAAAAATCCTGCAGGCTTTCTCATATCTCTTAGCTTCTCTCCCTTTTCCGCGCGCATAAGCAAACCCGGGTAACATATAAAAATCCCCTGCATCATCCAATATTTCAGGATTTGCCAGGGAAAGCATTCTTGCCTGAACGCTGAAACAGTCCTTGTGCGTCGAAGCGGCAGTAAAAAGCTGTTCGATGAAATCAGGTGCTACCTCCGTGTCATTATTCAGAAGAATAATATATTCTGCTCCCATTTGAATACCTTGACGAATGCCGTCATTCACCGCAGCTGAAAAACCACCGTTACACTCCCTGCTGATGAGTATCGTATCAGGCGAGCATTTCTTACAAACCGCAATACTGTCGTCGGAAGAGCAATCATCTGAAACAATCACACAATAATCAGAAAAAGTTTGCTCCTTAAGCGAAGCAAGACAGCGCTCTAAATATTTCGTTCCGTTATAATTCGGTATTACAACCGCAACCAAATTTATTTCCTCCATTACTTTCCATTTGCACGTAACTGCGGATCATACACAATCTTATATCCTTTTGCTTTGACTTTTTCGCAAAAAGCAAGACTGCATTTCTGATAGTCCACATCTTTCTTCTCTAAAAAAGGAAGGACAGAGGCTTCCCACAAATCCTCCAAATCGGGACGTACAATCATATTCCTGATGTCGACGGCGCTTACACTCATGCACAAATCTGCCCTGTGCTGATAACCGCTGTAGCCGGCCGGCAATCCGTCGTAAATCACTTTACCGTTCTTATCCATTGCCCCACCGTTCATTTTACCGAACGCATATACCGGTCCGCCAATCACTCCGACTTCCGGTCTGTTCGTAAATAAATCCGGCAAATACGTTACGCGGTAAAAGCCTAAATGATTCATATGATTTACTTCCACATGATATCCGCGAGACTTTGCAAAATCCTCTACAGCTTTCAATCCGCTCTCATAAGCATACATTTTTGCATCTGTATTGGAAGCAGTAGAATTCTCATGGCAACGCCAATGATATAAAATCCTCGGTATATGAACAACCTTTTCACTGTTTTCCGCCTGTGCAATGCAACGCAAAAGAATATCATAATCCTGTGCACCATCATATTCTTTTCTGAAGCGCAATCGCTTCATAAGCTCCGCTTTCATGACAGAAAAATGGCAAATATAATTATTTGACATTATTAAATCAAGGTTTAATTTTTTCTTTCTGTGCGGTTCGTAAAAGCGTTTCATGCTTTCATCTGTCTTGTCTTCATCTGTATAAATCAAATCCGGATCAGAATTTGCAATTTCTCTTGCAATCCAGTACAACGCATCCGGCGTAAGAACATCATCATGATCCAACAATCCGATATAGCTTCCTGTCGCTGCATCCAATGCAACATTAGTGTTATCGGAAATCCCGAGGTTTTCTTCCAAAACAAGATAACGGATTTCACTGTGTTGTGAAATCTGACTGCGATATTCCAAAACGAGGGAAAGCAAAGAATCATCGCCGCTTGCATCTGCAATCAAAAGCTCCCAGTACGGATAATACTGTCCTGCGACAGATTCAAGCAATTCGCGAAAATAAACCGGATTGGTTTTATACGCAGGTACAAGAATACTAATACGTTCCTTTGTCTGCGGCGGATTATCTTTGATATACCGGATTTCTTCTGCTGAAAGCGGTTGATAATAATACTCTTTCGGTATCTTTAACGTTAAATTTTGGGCAACAGCAAAAACGGTTTGTTTCAAACCGTTTCTGCGAAAATAATTTTTAGTTTTTTGAATCACGTTACCCATATATATTCCTTAAATCTTAGCTAATCTTTGCCTTCAAAGCTTCTGTCAGTTCTTTTACCAACTGATTTGCATTCTCCAAACTATTACCTTTTACACCCATATAGAACTTAATCTTAGGCTCTGTTCCGGAAGGTCTTGCACAACACCAAGCCTGGTCAGAAAGATTAAAATATAATACATTAGAGGTCGGAAGACCGGTTTCTCCTTCTTCACCGGTTTCAGGATTTACGGTTTTTCCGCTCTTATAATCTCTCATCTCAAGTACTTTCCAACCCGCAAACTCTTTCGGAGGATTTGCGCGAAGTGCTTCCATGATTGCAGCAATCTGCTCGCTGCCTTCTTTACCTTTCATGGTAATCGTGTATAATTCCTCTTTGTAATAACCATATTTCTCATACATCTCAAGCATCATATCCCAAAGAGTCTTATTATTCTTTTTGCACCATGCAGCCACTTCACAAAGGCACATAACTGCGACAACAGCATCCTTATCACGTGCATGTGTTCCTGCAAGACAGCCATAACTCTCCTCAAGACCAAACACATATTGATAAGTGTTATTTTCTTCAAACCACTTAATCTGCTCTCCGATATACTTAAATCCCGTAAGAACTTCAATCAGCTTCACGTTATATGCAGCAGTAATATCATCTGCCATATTGGTGGTAACGATAGTCTTAACCAATGCTGGATTTTCAGGCATTGTTCCCGTTGCCGCCTTTTGATTTAACAGATATTCTGCAATCACCATACCGGACATATTTCCTGTAAAAGGAATATATTCACCTGATTTGGTATCATATGCATAAATACCAAGTCTGTCAGCATCCGGGTCCGTTGCAAGAACAATATCAGCCTTCTTTTCTTTTGCAAGTTTTAATGCAAGTGTGAAAGCCTTCGGGTCTTCCGGATTCGGATATTCAAGTGTTGTAAACTTCGGATCCGGCATTTCCTGTTCGGGAACCACGTATACATTCCTGAATCCGATTTCTTTCAAAATTCTTCTTACCGGTACATTTCCGGTTCCGTTAAACGGTGTATATACAATGGAAATCTTATCTGCAACTTCTGCAATCACTTCCGGATGAATAATCTGTTTCTTTAATTCTGCAATAAAAGCATCATCAATTTCACTTCCGATGGAAATATAAAGTCCGGATGCAACAGCCTCCTGCTTGTCCATTGTTTTCACACTATGATAATCTGTCACAGCCTTTACACAATCAATGATTTCAATATCCTTAGGAGAAGTAACCTGTGCACCATCCTCCCAATACACTTTATATCCGTTATATTCGGGCGGATTATGACTTGCGGTAATTACAATTCCTGCAGTAGCGTGTAAATATCTTACTGCGAAAGATAATTCCGGTGTAGGACGAAGTGCATCAAACACATATGCCTTAATTCCGTTTGCAGCCATGCAAAGAGCTGCCTCATCCGCAAATTCAGGTGACATGAAACGGGAATCATATGCAATTGCAATCCCTTTCTCCTGCGCACCTTTAGAAAGAATATAGTTCGCAAGTCCCTGTGTTGCCTTACGAACCGTATATAAATTCATACGATTGGTACCTGCGCCGATAATACCACGCAAACCGCCTGTCCCGAATTCAAGTTCACGATAGAAGCGTTCTTCGATTTCTTTTTCGTCTCCTGCGATTGCACGTAATTCTTTCTTTGTTTCTTCGTCAAAGTAATCATCCTGTAACCAAAATTCGTATTCTTTTCTGTAATCCATGCAATAACCTCCATCCATTTTATTTCAAATCTTTTGAATACCCCTTATGAAAATTTTACACCAAACTCACCTAATATTCAAGGAATAATCACTTCTGTCAAGGGTGAAATTCGGATTATAATAAGGGTCGCCTTTTTCGAGTATTTCTTTCCATTTTGAACGGAAATATTCACACTCTTTCTCATATCTCTCCCCATTTGCGCCGCTGTAATCAAGTCCTCTGGAAACAGATTCATAGTGATATGCTTCCGCAAACGGAGTAAATACATTCAGAAGTCCTTTCTCACGTAACTTCAGACAGAAATCCACATCGTTAAGAGCAACTGCAAGTTCTTCATCAAGGCCTCCCACTGTCTCATATAATGATTTACGCACCATCAGGGCCGCCGCCGTTACTGCAGAAACATTTTGCGCATAGCAAAGTCTTCCCATATAGCCGATATGCGCATTTTCTTCCCTGTAATGTCCGTGTCCTGCCGTACGATGTGCCCCAAGTCCAAGCACAATACCTGCATGCTGAATCGTATTATCCGGAAACAAAAGTTTCGCACCTACCGCTCCGACATCCTTGCGCTGCGCATACATCAATAATTCTTTGATAAAATCATTGCAAAGGATTTCCACATCGTTGTTCATAAGAAGAAGATATTCCCCTGTTGCTTCTTTTACCGCATAATTATTAATTTTAGAATAATTAAATTCGCCCTGATACGTAAGCAATCTGACGTTAGGGTTCTCTTTTAAGGACTCATAGTATGCGAATGTTTCTTCTTTTTTACTATTATTCTCAACCACAAGAATCTCGTAATTGCCATACGTGTTACGGCTTTCAATCGCATCAATGCATTTCTTCAAATATTCTGTCTGGTCGCAGGTCGGAATCACAATGGAGACCTTCGGTTCTGCCGTCAATTCATACTGCAAGCGAAAAATTGTTTCAAACGCTCTTGTACTCGTAATTAGCGTATTATAAATATCATAATTTCTCAAATGATCGGCAACAGCTCTTTTCGCCGCATCAATGCAATATAATTTAGCACTGATATCGCTCGCAACACTGCCCGCATGCGCACGCCAGTAATAAAGGATTTTCGGCACATGCACAACATTTTTCGCAAGACTGGTCAGCCGAAGAATCATATCATGATCCTGACTGCCGTCAAACTCTGTTCTAAACAGCTCTGTCTCCTGTAAGAGACTCTTTTTAAACAAACTGAAGTGGCAGATATAATTATTTGCCCGGAGATTATCAATCGCGTAATCCGGTTTGAAATGAAGCGTTATCATTTTATTAATCTGCCCCTTGGTAAAGGTAGCCTCATCACAGTAAATGTAATCTGCAGCCTGCTCATCAATCACCTTACGATACTCATAAAATGCGCACGGATGTAAAATATCATCATGATCAAACAATCCGATATACTCTCCCGTTGCCATTTTGTAACAAGCATTCGTATTGCCGGAAATACCTTCATTACGTTCCAATTTCCGATATACAATACGCTTATCTTTTTCGCTGTATTCCTCACAAATTGTTCCGACATAAGCATGCTCGGCATCAGAACCGTCTGCCAGACAAAGTTCCCATTGCGGATAGGTCTGGTTAATTACCGATTCAATCATTTCGCGCAGAAATTTTTCCGGTGTATTGTATAGCGGCACCAGGATTGAAAAAATGATCTCGCGCTCATAAACCGTTTCGGACTGTCTTTTACGTTCCGCCTCGTCCGGAAAAGATTGCGTTCCGAAGTATTTATACGCCTTCTTTTCTATTCTTTTATCACGGATTTTTCTGGCGATTCTTTTTGGCGAACGATAATATCCCAATCGTATACACGCAACACGAATCATCCTAAACGGCTTCAACAGTTTCCAAAATAAACTGTTCTTAATCCGATGCAAATTCTCTTCCGCTTCTTTCTTTGCATACTCACAGGTTGCAAGTTTAGAGGACAACTCCATATTTTCTTTTTTTAATTTCTCACATTGTTCCTGATAATAGGCGAGCAGATCATTCTGATTTTCTTCAGCCATCTGTCAGTCTCCTTATCTGCTTTCTATTTTAATCACTTCACCCGTAGGCTGATACAGTCTTCTTCTTGAACAGTGGTCAGTTGCAAAAACGCTTACTTCATATTCTCCGGGCGGAATTTCGTCCTTTTCTATTTTGACGCTGAAACCTGACAGACGCAGGTTTTTCGCACCGGGGAAGCCGCGCTCTAAATTGGAACGAAGCATTTTTTGCATAGGCAAAACGAATTTCCCGGGAAGTCCGTCCAGAATCATTTCGAATGTATAGCGACAATTATCTACATCCGCAACAACCGCATACCCCTCCAGTACATAAAAGCTTTCGCCTTCGCACAAAAGATGTCTTTCCTTTTCAATTCTGTCAAATACAACAGCTACACCGGAAGGATAAGATGAATAGTCCTTTTCTATCATTCTGGCATGATCTTTTTTATTCTTTTTCTTCGTATAATGCAATTCCATTGCCACACCGAAATCAGAACCACCGGTTACGCTACCGCCCTCATACGGATCCATACGGTAATACTGGGGATGAAGAGAGTACAATTTGTCGCGTTCCCATTTCAGACGTGACATTTTTTCTTTTGACTTGCTGTCAGCCCCTCTGCTCAATGATTCATGATGGTATAAGACAACATCGTTTCGTACAACATTACGATATCCTCTTTCGAGAAGTGAAAAACACAACTCTACATCATTGTAAGCAACTCTTAGTTCTTCGTTAAAACCGCCAACTTTCTCAAAAAGCGCCTTATGAATCAAAAGGCACGCTCCCGTAACACCAACCGTGTTATAAACCAGGCGGTTTCTTCCGTAGTGATACTCCTTTTCATCTTCATGTCCAAGCAGCTTATGAACAGGACCGTCAACAGCATTCGTAATACCGACATGCTGAATTCGTTTGCCGTCCGGATACAGAAGCTTCGCGCCAACCGCACCGACACCGTCCTGCGCTGCCTGTCCAAGTAACAGCTCCATCCAGTCACGGGTTACAACTTCCATATCATCGTTTAAGAATAATACATACTCACCCCGTGCTTCCTTCACGGCTCTGTTATTCATTGCCGAGAAATTAAACTCTGTCTGCTTATAAATATAGGTAAAAGCATACTTTCTCTGTAATCCCTGAATCAACTTGAAATTATCTTCCGTACTGCCGTTATCAATAACAATAATCTCATAATTGCGGTAAGTACTTCTTTCCCTGATGGAAGAAAGGCATTTTCCGAGAACGAAAGGATTGTCTTTTGACGGAATAATGATACTGATCTTTTTCTCACCGACACCTTCTAAACCATATACAGGATAGGAATAACCATCTTTGTGGCACATTCTCGCAAGAATCCCTCTTCTGGCAAAACTCGCATTCTTAATCGTATCATAAGAATACGATGCGCCGTCATAGGATTCCTCTTCTTTGTCCTCAAACTTGTGAAATAAAATCTTCGGCAAACGTGCAATTCTGTCTTCCCCTAAAAATTCCCATGCCCGCAGCAGGAAATCATAGCAAAGTTCTTCCCAGTTTAAATCACTTAAATGTGCCGTGCTTTCATTTTCAAGTTCCTGCTCACTTAATCTATAGATTACCTTTTTATCAATCATATCGTTAACAATCATATCATATTTACTTTTACGGATTGCCCAGATATTCTGAATGTAATTAAAAGACAAGAAGGTCTCATATGCAGGAATCGGTTTAAGGAAAGGGCAGCATCTCCTTGATGCCGGAGCATTCTTATCCTGCAGTTTCATGCGTTCCTCTTCCGAAGCCACACAAACATCTTCATCCGCATAGACCAAATCAATGCCCGGATGATTTTGGAAAAATTCAATAATAACACGGTCCGTAAGCTTATTCAAAATGCCGTTCGGATGATGAAAAATCAAAATCTCGCTGTCGCACTTTACTCCCTTGGCATATTTAAACATCTCAGGCAAACGACAAACTGTTGCTTTTCCCGCGTTTGGTTTCACTTCATATTTACGTGTCATTTCATCCTCCTGAATCTCCACGTAAATATCATAAATATGCTCCTGACGGTTTAACTCTTTACGATAAGCTTTCTCGTAAGGAACCGTTAACCCCTTCTGAATCATCTTCTTTCCTACCATGGTAATCTACCTCTTAACCCCATTGCTTCACACACGGATGAAGCAGCTTCTAAAGACATATACTCCAGTTTCAAGCGCACCTGCAACGTTGCTTTGTCATGTCGGCATAAATCCTTGACATTCCATTCAAAATGCGGGTCTGTCGTTGCAAATACGTATTTTCCTTTCGCTAATAAAGCGCCGTTATTTTTCTTTGTATGAACGGTTGAAAAAACATCTTTCTCATCACATTTTACCGAAACCACCGAAACAAAACACGGTTTCACGGCCGGATCGATTCTTACGGCATTTAATTCTTTCCGCAAAGGAATCGAAAATAAAACATCCTGCCCTTCCCTCGTATATTGTTCAATGAAATAAGATTGTTCTTCCGAATACCCCGCCCCGGTATCTTCATAAATCTGAATCGAAGGTGCTCCGGCTCCGATTCTTTCGCAAATATAGTCAAGTGAAAATGCCGGATTTCCGATTTGATGACGCAACTCCGACAATGCCAAATGCGGTCCCTTCACAAGATCTTGAAAACCAACTTCATAGTTAGGCATATATTCGTAATACTCCATCAGGTCGGAACCGTACTTTGAGACAATAGAAAGCATCCACTCTTTTGCTTTTTGCCGAAACGCCCGGTCCGCAAGATAGCAGTGCATTGCGCGCGCAATCAGTACATCACGCTTTACAACACGCGGGAATGACCATTCATAATCAATCGCAGTCCAAACACCGTCGTGCATCAGAATATTCTGAAAAATGAAATCATAGTTCAAAGGTTCCCCACGCATCGCATCTACAATCTCACAATAACGTGTAAACAAGCTCTTAAATTGCTTTTCATCTCCTGCAAGAACATAGTCATCCAAATATTCTTCCAAAGTCTTTCCGTCCACATATTCAAACTTGACACAGCCTGACTTTTGTGCGTCTGCAAAAGACGTCAGACAGACATTATATTCAAATTGTTCGATTTTTCTTTTATCGGAGTACGCCTCATAATTCTTCGCAAGTGCAGCCACATGTTCTATCGCTTCATCATGGAGCGCATATTTTTCAACCAGACGTTTCCCCGCTTCATTCTCAATCTTTGTTCTGACAGCATATTTTTCATCTCTGTCATTGGAGTACTTCACATATTCTGTCGAAAGTTCAGGTCCCGTAACAACCATAAATGAGTTAGAATAATGCGGAAACATTTCTTCTCTGATGACAGAATCAAATGCACGCTGTTCATCAAATAACAACATTCTGTCCCTGTCAAAATTGCGAATGTTCTGATACAATTCTCCTACCTTCGGAAGGCGATTATCCGAGAAAATGGTTGTCGGGAATTTGTAATCCGGATACGGATAATAAAACTGAAACTCTGTAATCCCTGACGCTTCAAGAATCTTTGCGAGGCCTTTTCGCGAAAAGGTTCTTGCTGTTCCGTCTCCCTTCGGATAATCCTCGATTCCGTCAAAAAAAGTACCGGAATGATCTTCCCTGCAACCGGCAAAATATTTCATCCCAAACTTATTTTCAATGGCAATAACCATTCTGCCTTGTGGCCTTAAATGTTTTTTCAATATTTTGGCGAAATCCTCATAAGGGGTGTTCGTCCCCATATATCCATAGCCGTATTCAAATACACCAATCAGCATCACATAGTCATAATCACACGGAAGTGTACTCTCAACATCCTTGAAATTACCCACATGAATATTTACATTTCCGCACTCACTGTTACGCGTTGCATTAATCATAGTACGCTTCATGGAAAGCTCAATACAAGTTACTTCTTTTGCCTTCGCAGCAAGTGCACCGGTAATCGCACCGCAACCGCTTCCGACCTCAAGCACCTTATCGTTCTTGCCAATCGGCAACCATTCCACTATGTTATGACGAAACTCCGATAAGTGATAAAATATCGGCCAGCTCGCACGCTCTTCTATAATTTCACGATACCGTTCCTTCGGATTGTTCTTCACAATTTCAAGAATCTCATCCTCAATTACGCCATCCGAATATAAATCCTTTCCCGGATAAAACGTATCGTCTATATTAACATTTCCAATTTTTTGCAACATTATTTTCCACTCCTAATCGGCATCTTCAACCGTTACTGCGGATTCCATATCATAATAGCCAACCGTATCCTTATCCGAAATGACAGATACATTTATTGCATCATACAATCGATGATATACCGTAAAGTCACTACCCTCATAGCCGGTTAACCCGAAAGATAAAAGATACTCTCCGCCTTGTAAGTTCATACGTTGCTTAAAGCTGACCCGTTTCTTAACGCCTGCTTCCACCGGCTCCATAAAAGCCTTTTCAAACATCGTATTTGTCCCTGTAATTTCTGTCCCCTTTGCATTTTTGACAGTAAAAGCAAAAATAGGGGCCGGAATACGTTCTTTAAATTCTACTGTCATGCAAATTGTAAATTCCGTTCCTTTTACAATTGCATTGGTCTGTTTGCCTTTTTCGTCAATCAGACAACATTCTGTAATCGTTGCTTTTTTTGAACCGTATTCAAGTAAATCCGGATGATAGGTTTCACCGGAATCATTGCGTTCATTCGCTTTCTTTTCTTCATCATACTGATCTACAAGCACCTGCTTATAGACATCAATCATCTGTTTCGCACTGCCTTCGCCTAATTTAACACCTTTATTTAACAGTACAACCCTGTCACAATATTTGGAAATACTGCTCAAATCATGACTTACAAACAAAATGGTTTTGCCCATTTGTTTAAACTCTTCAAATTTACGATAACATTTCGCCTGGAAGAATACATCTCCTACGGAAAGTGCCTCGTCAACAATCAGAATCTCCGGTTCAATATTAATTGCTACGGCAAAAGCAAGTCGCACAAACATACCTGACGAATATGTTTTTACCGGCTGATGCACAAAATCTCCGATGTCGGCAAATGCAAGAATATCCTGAAGCTTTGCATCAATTTCCTCTTTGGAAAAACCTATCATGGTTCCGTTTAAATAAATATTCTCAATGCCGGTATATTCCATATTAAAACCGGCTCCCAACTCCAAAAGCGCAGAAATTCTTCCGTTTACTTTCACATCCCCTTTGGTCGGATGTAGCACACCGGTTATTATTTTTAAAATGGTGGATTTACCTGAACCGTTTGTTCCGATGATTCCGACTGTTTCTCCCTGATAAACGGTGAAATCAACATCCTGTAATGCATGATGCTGCTTGATTTTACGCCAGGGAGTCAGATGCAGGGCATCTAAAAGCCTGTCCGCCGGCCTGGGATACAATTTATATATTTTATTTACGCCGGACACTTCAATGGCTACTGCCCGATTATTATTTTCACTCATCCTGTTACTCCTTATAACACATCCGCAAAATGCACTTTCAGACGTTTAAAAATCAAACTGCCGAGGCAGAATACCACTGCTGTGGTAATCCAGAAAAACATGGTAGAATAGAAATCCTCCCAAAACCACTGTTTTTCAAACAATGCGGAGCGATATCCGTTTACGATATAAAATACGGGATTTAATTTAAAAATAATTCTGTACTGTTCCGGAATCTGTGTAATATCCCACAAAATCGGAGTTGCCCACATACCAATCTGCAAAACAATCTGGATAATCTGTGAAAGGTCCTTAAAAAATACGACAATTGCACAGGTCGCATAACTGCAGGCAAGTACAAGTACAAACATGCAAAGACTGAAATAAACAAGCTGTAACAAATGAATATCCGGTTTGAACCCGTAACAAAAATACATTACAAGCATAACACATGCAAAAAATACATGGATAAAGGTTGCTGCAATAATCTTAATAATCGGTAAAATACTTATTTTAAAAACAACTTTTTTCACCAGATAATTATATTCAATCAAAGCTGATGTTCCGCTCACAAGTGCTTCATTAAAATAAAACCACGGAACAAGTCCTGCTGTCAGCCACACCACATACGGCGCCTCTATTCCGCTTGCGGCAAGCTGAGCCCTTGCAGGAAAAATCAGACCAAACACAAAATAATACATCGCTACGGTTACCACCGGTTGGACAAAAGCCCACACACGCCCCATGGTAGACCCTGCATAACGTGTCTTAAAATCATTCTGCGCAAGTTTCCAGATTAATTTGCGGTTCGCCCATAATTCTTTCGGAAGAATCACAATTTTATCATATAAAATCGTCGCCACAAGAACGCCGACCCATAACACACCAAGTGCAATTCCCTTCTTCACCCATTCCTCTGACTGGACTGCAAGCGGATTGTGATGCAGAAGAATAATTGCGGTTATGACTGCCGCTATTCCGATAACAAGCAAAATCCCTGCTATTTTGGGAACTTCCTTGCGGACTTCGTTTGTTGCATTCGCCATGTTGTTCTCCTCTTTCATCCTCTCGGATTATGCTTTCTTAAAATCCTTAATGGACCCCCACTTGGTATCTCTTTCGGAAAAGATCAATTCCACACCCTCCTGCAATGGCCATTCGATACCGATTTCCGGATCATCCCACGCAAGACCGCCTTCATCTCCCGGATGATAAAAGTCTGAGCATTTATAACAGAATTCCGCATAATCGGATAAAACAAGAAATCCGTGCGCAAAATTCTTCGGTACAAAAAACTGTTTTTTATTTTCATCTGATAGTAAAACACCATGCCACTTTCCGAATGTAGGAGATCCTTCACGTAAATCAACGGCAACATCAAAAACTTCACCTTTGATGACGCGAACAAGCTTATCCTGCGGAAATTCCTTTTGAAAGTGTAATCCTCTGAGCACACCACGCTTGGAGGCGGATTGATTGTCCTGCACAAAGGTCACATCAACTCCTGCAGCCTTGAAATCCTCATACTGATAGGTTTCCATGAAATATCCTCTGGCATCCCCTCTGACTTCCGGTGTAATAATTTTAAGACCTTCTATTTCGCAGGTTTCAACTGTTAACTTTCCCATTTATGTTTTACCAAACCTTTCCTGTTAATCTATTCATAGGACAAATTTAAGTCCACTCTTCCCTCTATACCGTTTACACTTCCCGAAGAAGTATACTGCCATATATCATACGCGCCGGTATAAAGCGGCTCTTTTCTGTATTCTGCAAGCCACTTCACATAAGTATCAAACGTCGTATCATTTAACTTGGTCTGATACCAGTTTCTGCTTGCATATATACCTGCGGTACCACCGCTTGCCTCAATGGTATCGCAAAATGCCTTACAAATTGCAGTACGCTCTGTTACATTCAGGGAATCTGCTCTGCCCCCGGAACCTTCCGTATCAATAAAAATCGGCATAGACAGTTCATACCCTTCTGTCAGGCTCAATACCATACTGGCCTCTTCCACCGCTTCGACTTCAGTAATCGCCTGCGTGAAAAAGTAAACACCAACCTGTAATCCGGCTGCACTCGCACCTTCAATATTCCGAATAAAATATGGATCCTGCACCAGTGCGCCCGTTTTTGAACCACGATATCCGCAACGGATAATTACAAACTTCACACCATCTTCTTTAACCGCCGTCCAGTCAATCTCTTTGTTCCACTTCGAAACATCAATTCCAAGGGCACCCATACCTTCAGAAGACCATGTATCCGTCACTTCAGTCGCGTCCGATTCGACCTGACGCTTCCTTGTATCTTCACTTGCCGCATCAATCTCATCTTCTGTTTTAATCAAATAAGAGATGTCTTCAATCCTGGCATATTCAATCTTATCTTTTACACTTACCTTCATTGCCGGCGGCAAAACATAGTCCCCGTGTTCTTTCACGGAAACCTCATACGTTCCGGGACGCAAACCGCTGATATAAATTCTTCCGTCTGCATCAAGGTCCTTATATTCACCGACACCGTTTACTTTAACGAAAAAACTTTCTCCGGTCACAACATGTCCTGAAGAATCCAGGATTGTCACACGCAAATCCCGCTCAACGGAAGATGCTGAAACAAACAGATTTTTATCAAATGCCTTTTCCCATTCTTCTTCATCCATAAAAGGTTGCTCTTCATCCAGAAACGCAGAATCGTATAAAAAGGCCTTATCCTTTTTTTCATCAATTTGTTCTTCTGCAGGTGCCTGAGAAGATTGCGGTAACGTTTGCTTTTTTTCTTTTCCCAAATGATTCACAAAGAAAACAGCCAGGCAAATAAGCAGAATAGCAAAAGAAACCGCCAACAGCGCATTCAATCTTGTCTTTTTATCCATTTATTTTAAACCAATCCTATAAACCGTTTGCCACTTCAACCAGATACTGGCCGTAAGGCGTCTTTAACAAAGGCTCTGCAAGCGCAAGGAGCTGTTCTTTGTCAATGAAACCACGCTTATATGCAATCTCTTCAATGCAGGAAATATATAAGCCCTGTCTCTTCTGAAATGCGGAAACAAAGTCAGCAGCATCCAAAAGCGCATCGTGATTTCCTGTATCAAGCCATGCGAAACCGCGTCCGAGCGTTTCTACGTGAAGTTCTCCGCGATTCAAATACTCATTGTTAATACTTGTAATCTCTATTTCTCCGCGTGCAGAGGGTTTCACATTCTTTGCAATTTCAACAACATCATTATCGTAGAAATAAAGTCCCGGTACAGCATAGTTGCTCTTGGGATTGGCGGGTTTTTCTTCAATGGAAATTGCCTTGCCGTTTTCATCAAATTCAACCACACCATATTCTCTGGGATCTCTTACATAATAGCCGAAAATTGTTGCTCCTTTATCACGCAACGCAACCTGTCTCAGCACTTTGGAGAAACTCTGTCCATAGAAAATATTATCTCCGAGAATCAATGCAACACTGTCATCACCAATGAAATCCGCTCCGATAATAAAGGCATCAGCCAATCCTCTCGGAGTCTCCTGCACTGCATAAGAGAAAGAAAGTCCCAGCTGGGATCCGTCTCCGAACAATTCCTCGAACATAGGTAAATCCCTCGGAGTTGAGATAATCAAAATTTCACGAATTCCCGCCAGCATCAATATTGATAACGGGTAATAAATCATTGGTTTATCATATACGGGCATCATCTGTTTGGACACCGCTTTCGTCACCGGATAAAGACGCGTTCCGGAACCGCCTGCAAGAATAATTCCTTTCATTTCTACCTCCATGGGCCGAAAAAACAGCCTCTTTTTTACGCACCGAATGGGAACGGCTTGCACCGTCCCCATTTAGGACTTATTGATACATTTCGTTATAATATTTCTGGTAATCACCGCTGGTTACATTTTTCATCCATTCTTCATTCTCGAAAAACCACTGAATGGTCAGGCGGATACCGTCTTTAAACATTGTTTCCGGTTCCCATCCGAGATCAGCCTTGATTTTATCCGGCGCAATGGCATAACGTCTGTCATGTCCCTTACGGTCTTCCACAAAAGTAATCAAATCTTTTGTAACAAGTGCTTTTCTCGGGTCATCATCCGAAAGCATTTCCTGCAACGTTTCAAGAATAATCTCAACAATCTCGATATTCTCTTTTTCATTGTGACCGCCAACATTATATGTTTCAAAAAGCTTACCTTTTTCAATTACCATATCAATTGCTTTCGCATGGTCCATAACATAAAGCCAGTCTCGCACATTCTTACCGTCACCATATACCGGAAGTTTCTTTCCCGATAAAGCATTATTGATAATTAAAGGAATCAGCTTCTCCGGGAACTGGTAAGGTCCGTAATTGTTGGAGCAGTTTGTAATATTGGCCGGGAACTTATACGTATCCATATAAGATTTTACAAGCATATCAGAGCTTGCTTTACTTGCAGAATACGGCGAATGCGGGTCATACGGCGTTGTTTCATAAAAGTATGTTCCGGGTTCGGAAAGAGAACCATAAACCTCATCCGTGGAAACATGTAAAAACTTCTTTCCTTCCTTGAAACTTCCGTCTTCCAATTCCCACGCAGCCTTGGCGCAATTAAGCATTACTGCAGTACCGAGTACATTGGTTTTCACAAAGACCTCCGGATTACGGATACTTCTGTCCACATGGCTCTCTGCCGCGAAATGAACAACCTTATCAATATCATTTTCTGTGAAAATCTTATTAATTGCTTCCTTGTCCGTAATATCCGCTTTCACAAATGTATAATTATCCAAATGCTCAATATCTTTCAAATTTTCAAGATTACCCGCATAAGTCAACGCATCCACGTTAATAATTCTAATTTCTTTTCCGTATTTTTCCAACATATAATGAATGAAATTGGAACCGATAAATCCGGCTCCGCCGGTAACTAAATATGTCTTCATTTTTTTCTCCTTTTTACTTATGCATTATTCCCGCAACAGATTTGCACATAATTATATTTATTTTATCATAATATCGCAAAAAATACAAATTTATTTCAATCCCAGATATGCATGTTTATCGAGGTAAACGACATAGTTTTCCGTAGAATAAAACAATTCAAAATCCTCATCTTCCAGAGCACCGTCCACATGATGCTGCTTGTGAAGCACAATGTAATGGGTATAAGACTCTCTTGCAAGGGTTGCAAGATTCTTTGCATCAGAAACTTCTTTACGCATTTCTTCTTCCATAGGATGATTTAATCCCCAACGTTCCACAATGGAATCATACCCGTATGTCAAAACAACAAAAGCGGAATACTGCCGCACATACTGAATCAGTTCATGCGGAAAAACCGCTTTCACCTCACGGCCTTCCACCACAATGGCATCACATATGTCAATTACTTCCTGCGGAATCTGATATGCATTCTGCGCTTTAGAAAATTGAGGTGCATTGTAAACGCAGTTTCCGCCAACCATAACATAAACGCACACAAGGAAGACCACCGTATACTTAAACCACTGCTTCTTGCAATCAGCAACAAACTTGGCAACCGCATAAGGAATTACAATTCCGATTGGTAAAAGCCACAAAAGGCGATAATAAATCTCGCCTTCCCCCATCTTCTGCACCAAAAGAAGTAACGGTGTAAAGAAAAAAACCACCAGGAGACCGATTGAGAAATAAATCATCAACACCCTGAAACTCTTCTCCTTTTCCTTTGCCCAAAGATAAACAAGCGCCACTGCAAACAACAGCATCAGGCTACCGTTTCCGATATAAAGTTGTAACATCTGCAACGCAGAACTTCCATCTCCAACCATCTGCATTCCTCACTTTCAGGCATCCAGCTTTGCCAATGCTTCAGCAATTCTCATTGCACCCATTCCATCCACGCACAAAAGTGCACATTTCTTAATTTGCTCCCGTAACGCCCTGTCATTCGCAAGAATTTGCACCTGCTTGGCAAGATTCTTTTCAAATATCTCAGGACGTGCTTCTTCATACATTCCAAGACCGATTGCAGCACCTTTCAGAGCAAACCCCTCTGCAATCCTGCGCTGATTCTCCACAAAAGAAAAAGTAAGCACCGGCACTCCCATCGCTGCCAGCTCATACATGGTTGTTCCGGCTGCCGACACAGCCATATTGCATTTTCGCATCACATTCCAGACATCCGTTACCTTTTCATAAATTGTGATATTTCCAAACTGCTGTTGCAACTTTGTCAATGCTTCCTTCTGATTGCTGTACGGTCCACACAACACATGTAAATGTGATGCTGCAAGATTCTTCTTTATCACCTTTGTTATCAGCGGAGAAAGGCCTAAAGAATCCGAGCCACCGACACTAATGAATATTTCCGGCACGTCACCCGAAGCAGAATTCCCCCTGTTTTGCACAAATTCTGCCCGCACAGGCGCATAAGAAGTCCCCAGACACAAATCGGTCTGTTCATGCAATTCCTTATAATCCTTTTTATCTGCAAAAATATTATAATTTATCACCATATCCACCGGATACGGAAACATACACATATCATCCAGATAGGCAGTTTTAAATACTTCCCCTAAACGTTCCAAATAAGCCGGTGTAACCTTGTAGCTGTCCAGCAAAAGCAGCGTAAGTCCCTTTTCTTTTGCATTCTTTTCCCAAAAGGCAAATTCCTCTTTGGTTCCTTCAAATCCGTCCGGAACAGTCTCCGGCTTATATCCCCGCCCTTCAATCAGTTCATGACAGGAATTCGCATAAAATGTGATTTTTTTGCCACGGGAACGCAAGGCATCCGCTATTGTGAGACACCGCATTACATGCCCGATTCCTATCGTTTCACTGCCCTCGGCATAAATACCTATCATTTTATCAAATCACATCCTTTTATTTATTCTACCGGTTCACGCGTAATCTTTCTTTCACATCCGCAATAATTTCATCATAGGAAAACGGCGTTTTATTCCGTATCTCTTCCAACATGGAAGCCTTGTGATACGTCCCTTCTCCTTCCTGTTTTACAGGAATTATCCTACCGCCAAGCAACTCATCTTTATGCGCAAAGAAGAGTTCTTCCATTTCCCGCATCAGAGTCTGATACGTGCTTGCAAACGTTTCTTTTGTTTCATCAAAAAACAATTCTTTCTGCAACAAAACATCGCCCTTATCCAATCCGGCCGTCATACAATGAATACTGACCCCCTTAGGCGTATCCTCATAAAAAGAAAAGAAATTAGGCGCAGCTCCCTTGTTATACGGAAGAAAAGAAGTATGCAGATTGATGATTTTATCACCAAGATAATCAATCACATCCGCTTTCACAATATGTCTGTAATTGAAGCTGATTACCATTTTAGGCTCCAGCGCCTTAACAATCTCAAGTGTCAATTTATTGGTGAAACGAATCACATACGGCTCTGTTTCGCAAAGCCTTTTATAAAATGCATCCGTATTCTCATTGTTTGTCAAAAACAATACTGCACCCTTTTGCACCTGTTCAAAGGAAAGCGGCTCTCCTCTCTTTATTTCCTCTTTCGCACGCATGGAAAGAAAATCCTGACAGTATTTCGGTTTCACTCCGTATCCCGGTCTGATACTGCGTATATTTTCTTTTGTAAATGCTTCCCCCGGCTTAATATCCTTCACCACAAACAGAGAACGTCTGAAAACCATATTACTCTGCTCTGATTGCGTAATGCCGTAAGACGGGACTCCGATTGCTTTCTCAACCAAACGGATTTCTTCCACCATATGCTTAAATTCTTCTGCAGTCATGGAGAAAGAAGCATCCGGATTTTCAATCTCACGATTCAAGCAAAAATGTTTCTCTATGATATTCGCACCAAGCGACACTGCTGCCACTGCTCCCAAAGAACCCATGGAGTGATCCGATAAACCAATGGGAATCTGAAAAATTTCCTGCATTTCCCTGATTGTGGAAAGATGCATCTGTTCTGACACAGCAGGATATGCACTGGAGCATTTCAATAATGCAAGTTGCCTGTTTCCCGTTTCATATATCGCTGCTACGGCTTCTTTAATCTCTTCCAGTGTTGCCATTCCGGTTGAAACAATCATCGGCTTCTTTTTTGCTGCAACATGACGTAAGAAATCAAGATCTATCATTTCAAAAGATGCAATTTTATAAAACTGCAGCCCCATATTTTCCAAAAAATCAGCAGTCTCATTATCAAAAGGCGTCGAAAAGAAATCAATACCAATCCGTTTCGCCTCTTCATATAATTCAGCCTGCCACTCCAAAGGTGTATATGCCTTTCCGTAAAGACCGTATAAATTTTCACCTGCCCAGGTTCCTTCATTGATTGCAAAATATTCATTGTTACAATCAATCGTCAGGGTATCAGGTGTATATGTCTGTATTTTAACACAATCCGCTCCTGCTTCTTTGGCCGCACGGATAATTTCTTTGGCACGTTCGATACTGCCCGCATGATTTGCCGACATTTCCGCAATAATATATGCCGGATATCCCGGACCTATTTTTCTTCCGTTAATCTCAAACATGTGTCGCTTTTTCCTCCTTTGCAGTCTTTTTACCGATTTTAAGAAATCCGGCAGCAAATACCGGCAGCAGCAACAACATAATCACAAAACCGGTCGTAGCGCAGGTTCCCGCAAATACATAGACCATTATCAGCAAACCTGTAATTTCAATCTTTTCTTTTATTTTTTGGCAACGATACAATTCCAGAATCAAAAGAAACGCAAACGGAATCGCCAGATTGGCAAGCATGGTCTTTCCCTGCCAGGTTCGTGTCAACAAAAATGTTTGCGGCGTATATAAAGAAATATTTCCAAATATATTAAACACCGCTGAAAGCATCAAAAACAACCACTTGGACTCTTCCTTTTGGGGAAAAAGCATTCCCGAAATCACATGCAAAATTGCATAGTGCATGATTAACACAATAATTCCCAACACACAATGTGACATTATCGCAGCCGGAAGTCCCGTGAAACGAGACAAAACCGCAATCCATACCGGCAAACCGGAAAAGATATGACGCATATCCGGATTCGGACTGTATTCACCCGTATATACCAGAATTGTATTCATCTGTCCGCTTTGTGCCGCAACATTCGCTCCCGCAACAAAAAAAGCATCGTCTCCGTCCGAAACCTGTTGTAAAAGTCTCATTACCAACTGTATCAAGACCAAAATCAAAAAGAGAATCTGAAAAACATTCACTTTATTTTTTTTACGGTTCTTTTCACAGTCGCTGATACACTCCCGTCCAAGCAGCGCAGACAAAACCGCATAGACAGAAATACAAACTGCAAACGCAATGCCAAGCCATTGAACGGAATTACTTTTCAAAAATACAAAAAGAAGATAAATGCATTCAAATAAAACAACAGACAGCATATATCCGTTTGTAAAAACCATTCCGTAAGTCCGGCTGTTTTCAGGCAACAGTTTCGTCACCAACAAACCACTGCAAAACGGCACAATAATCATACAAATCAAAACCGCAACAATTGTCGTTATCATTTCAGGCATTATCCTCTTACTCTCATTATTGTCAAATAGGGCAAAAAGCCAATTCTTTCTGCCCTATTACACTCATATTCTATTCATTACAATCCCAGATAGCTGATATTCATATCAACGTTTCCGGTAACACCACTGACTTTACCCTTCTCGGTATACTGCCACATATCATACTTACCGCTGTAAGTAGGAGCTGTCGCATACTGGGCAAGCCAGATTTTGTATGCACCAAGAGCACCTGCGGATAACTTACCTTCATACCAGCTCTTACATGCATAAACACCCGGGGTATATCCTGCACCTTTTACGGTTTCACAGAATGCTTTACATACCGCAGTTCTTGTTGCATTATCAATCTTATCCGCTCTTCCGCCGGAAACCTGTTCCGTATCAATGAAAATCGGATAGGTTATATTATACTTCTTTGCAAGTGCAATTGCCATGGATGCTTCTTCTACCGCTTCTTTCTCATTAACCGCCTGTGAGAAGAAGTATACACCGACCTTAAGTCCTGCCGCTTGGGCGCCTTCAATATGAGTCTTAAACATCGGATCCTGTACAAGTACACCTGTGGAATATCCTCTGTATCCGCAACGGATGATTACAAAGCTGATTCCGGAATTCTTAACTGCTTTCCAGTCAATCTTTGTCTGATATTTGCTGACATCGATTCCGAGCACACCACCGTTCATAGCCAAAGCGCCGTCGCTGCCGAAATTGTATTTCACACCAAGAATAACCTGCTGTCCGGTTACTTTCTTTCCGTTTTTATCGAAGAAATATGTTTTTCCGTTCAGATTCTGCCATCCCGTATATTTATATACCGGTTCTGCAGGAATATAGAAGGCTGTTGCTGTATAATAGTCTGCCCATACTGCAGCAATATATTTACCGTCACTGCCCTTCACATATACCTGATTTCCGCTGCTGTCTTTTAACGGAGTCTTTTTATCTGATTTCACATTGGACTTTACCGTAATCTCTACGGTTTCAACAAGCTGCTTTCCGTCTTTGCCTTTTTCATTGGTTGTAACAGTAATCTTAACCGGTCCACCCTTTGCAACACCGGTCACCAGACCATTTTTGTTAACCTTCGCAATCTTTTCATCAGACGAGTGATAGGTTACACCTTTGTCTTTCACATAGTTGGTAACAGTTGCTTTAATCTGATACTCTTCACCAACAAGAATGGTTTTGGATTTCTCTTCTACCGTAAGCTTTAAGTTCGCTGCAGAGGTAACAGTAACACTACATTCCTTTGTAATCGGTTTGCCTTCAGCAGTCACACCGAACGTAGAAAATGTAATGGTTGTTTTACCTTCTTTCAGACCTTTAACCTTACCATTTTCATACTGCGCAATGGTCTCATCTGCAACAATAGCAGTTACCTGTTTATTAAAATCGCCCGTACCTTTTACCGTTGCGGTAAGCTCAGCGCTGCTTCCTGCCTTCACTTCAATAGAGCTTGCACTAAGTACCAAATCTGTTACAACCGCAACATTCTCCTGCGGTGCTTCTACCGTAATCAGATACTTATATACATCATCATCCGAACCGGAACCATCTAAAAGATTCTTCGTTACTTTACAAACAATTTCAACCTCTCCGGCCTTCACTGCTTCCACTTGCATGGATTTCGTGTCTCCCGAAATGGAAGTTTTTACCGCATCCCCATTGATTGTCCATGTAAAAGTATACGGAACCGAATACTTTTCTGCATCCTCTTCCACCTTAGGTACAAGCTGGGTTGCTTCACCCTTTTTTAACAGAAAGACCGTCGTTTCTTTTTCTGTAACCGCCTGAATCACCGCATTTACGCCCGCACGTACTCCGGAAGTAAGTGTTGCAGGATCAGGAATCTTGCTCTTATCAACCGGTGCATATCCGTCTTCACCTGAGATACAGGTTCTTGTAGATTCTACCCATTCCACCGTATCCTCTAACTTCGGCTCTTCATCTTTTGCACCTTTTCCGTCACCATCTTCCTTGGACGGATTAATCTCATCCTCTGTCTTCACCTCATCCAGAATATTGATTGCTGTATAAGTAATCTTATCCTTTACAACAACTTTGGTCGGCTCAGTAGGGAACGTATATCCGTCAACACTGTTCAACGTAACCATATAGTTACCGGGAGTAAGGTCTTCAAGATAAATAACACCGTCTTTATCCTCATCTTCCCATTGTAACACATCGTTATTAGGAGCAACCGCTTCCATAGAAAACGCTGTGCCTTCTAAAATCTTATCCGTGTATTTATTTAAAAACTTAATTTTTAAATCTTTTTCAAGAGACGTAAAGGTTACGGAAATTAAAATCTCCTCACCTTCCGGAGTCATAACGGGAGTTTCACCTTCGATATCCTCACTTGCAAGAGTTACCACACGGTTAATACCATTCTTACCGATGGTCTTCAGATCACTCAGCTTGGCACCTACACTTGCAAATTCTCCAATATCACTTATGGTATTACGGTTATCACTCCAGAACACAAAGACCACAACTGCCATAAGAAGAACCAATACACCAACGAATGCAATAACAGCATCCATCATGGAAAAGTGAAATCCGCCTTTTTTCTTTTCTGCGTTTCCTTTGGTCGAAGTTCCTTTCTTAGTCTGCATCTGTACCGGCTTTTTCTTTTCTTCCTTTTCTTTCTCAAGCTTCAATCTGACCGGTTTCTGTTTTTGCGGTGCCTTCGCAGGTTTTGCAACAGCTTTCTTTGTTGCTGCTTTGGTTGCTGCAGCTACTACCGCAACTTCCTCATCGTGATACTCCAAATCACCAAGCTCCGCAATCTCTTCTTCGGTCAAATCGCCATCTTCCAAAAGCTCCTCTTCCTCTGCAAATTCCGCCTCAGTTTCTTCCGCTTCATAGCTCTGCTTTACATCCTCTGCTTCTGCCTCCGGCACAGAACCTTTGCCTTCAAATTCTGCAAGATCAGCAATTGCCTCTGCAGCTTCGCTCTCGGTCTGCAATGCCTGTTGCTGTAACGCACGCTCAATCTCTCCCGGTTTCGCAATCACCTTGGTTTCCTCCGGGAACTCCTGCGCGGTATTTTCTATTTCATCATCTTCATTCCATTCAATTGTATCGAAATCTAATTCATCCAATTTCATTTTTATCCAATATACCTCCTTCAATGACCCGATATTGCATAAAACGCCATTCTGTGAAATTATATCACTTTTTTTTCATTGTTTCAACTATAAATGCTGTATGTACTTATGAAGAATATAACAGATTTGTGTTCTTTTCATGAAATATTTCTTTTTCAGTTAAAATATGATATAGTTAATTTTGGATTACACTAAAAAAAGTGTTGCGCAAAACGCCACTTGGCATATTCACTATACGAACACAAAAAGGAAGGAGCAAAACAATGTGAAAAACAAAAAAGCATATCTTGAAGCTATCAGATTACTTTCTCTTTTCTTTGTATTATATACCCATACAGGCAACTATGGCATGCACCATTATCTGGAAACTTCCAATCCTCTAAATTTTTGGTTCAGCCAGAGTTTGGTATTACTTTCCCAAACTTGCGTCCCACTCTTTTTTATGATATCCGGTGCAGTTCTTTTACATAAAGAAAGCACCTTTAAAGAAATCTGGACCAAGCGAGTTCCGCGAATGGTTATCGTAATTTTACTAGCCGGACTGTTTCAATACTATTATAATTTCAGGCTTAATCCCGACATCGGATTTTCCGTAAAAATGTGGTTGCAGCTGACCTACAGCGGCAAAGTCTGTACCCAGCACTGGTTCTTATACAGTTATCTGGCATTTTTAATGATATTACCTTTTTTACAAAAGCTCGTTAAATCCTTGCCCTAGCACTGGTTCCTTATTTTGCTTGGAATGCAGGTGTGTATCACAGGAATTCTTCCGATAGTTGAATATTACATAGAATATCCGGGAATCAGTCTTGATATTCCACTTTTTACCAACTGCATTTTCTATACAATGCTTGGTTATTACATCGAACACCGTTCGAAGGATAATTTTACGAATTTGAAACCATTATTATTTTGGTTATCAGGCGCATTTGTTGCATTCTTGCTGAATCTTCACATGCAAAATATCAGTTTAAAAGAACACGGTTCTTTAATCTATAACAACATTTTTACCGGACTCTTTTCTTTTGTGATTTTTATATGGTTTCGATTTGCTTTTACTCGAATTAAGTTGCCTCAATGGCTGGAGAAATTTCTCTGTTTTTGCGGCTCCGGTGTTTTTGGCACCTACCTGCTTGATATTCCGTTACGCAACTTTTTTGAGCCGGTATATCTTACATTAAATACAAAAATATTTTCTTATCCGGCACTTTTTGTCTGGTTATTTGTTTGCATGGCAACCGGAATCCTTTTCATTAATATTCTGAAACTGATTCCCGGTATCAAAAAACTTCTTTAGTATAGATTGGAGGCTTATTATGGCAAAAGAACAATTAGCAATACACGGCGGTACCCCGGTGCGTACTACACCACTTGGTTACGGCAGACAATTTATTGATGAGGACGACATTCAGGCCGTTATTAAAGTATTAAAAAGTGATTACCTTACCTGCGGACCTGCCATCGCCTCTATGGAGCGAAAACTTTGCGAAATTACAGGTGCTAAATATGCAGTTGCGGTAAGTAACGGCACGGCTGCCCTGCATCTTGCCTGCCTCGCAGCAGGAATCAAAGAAGGGGATGAAGTCATTACAACCCCCATCACATTTGCCGCATCTGCAAACTGCGCTTTATACTGCGGTGCCAAACCGGTATTTGCGGATATTAATCCGGAAACATACAACATTGATCCGGCATGCATTAAAGCTGCCATCACGCCGGCTACAAAAGCCGTAGTTGCAGTAGATTTCACAGGTCAGGCAACCGAATTGGATTCCATCTTAGAAATCTGTAAAGAAAATAATCTTGTCTTAATCGAAGACGCAGCACATTCTCTCGGAACCAGATATAAAGGAAAAGGAGTCGGAAGCATTGCTGATATGACAACCTTTAGCTTCCACCCTGTCAAGACAGCTACCGGCGGAGAAGGTGGTGCAATTACAACAAATGACGAAACACTTTACAAAAAATTATTACGTCTTCGCGCACACGGCATCACAAGAAATCAGGATGAAATGTGCAATCCTTCCGATGCCGGTTGGTATTACGAACAGACAGAACTTGGTTTCAATTACAGAATTACGGATTTTCAGGCAGCCCTTATAGAAAGCCAGCTTTGCAAAATTGACCGTTTCAGTCAAAAAAGAAAGGAAATTGTCAAGATATACGAAGAAGCCTTTCAAGACGTACCGGAGCTCCTTTTACAAAAAGAAATCGAAGACTCTGATACAACAAGACATCTTTTCATCCTTCGGCTAAATTCGAAGCGCCTCAATTGCACACGTCGTGAATTCTTCGATGCGCTTCATGCCGAAAACATCAAAGTCCAGGTTCATTATATTCCGGTATATTACCATTCTCATTATGAAAAACTAGGCTACGCCAAAGGACTTTGCCCAAATGCAGAAAAACTATACGAAGAAATCGTAAGCATTCCTCTATTCTACTCCATGAACGAGCAGGATATCCGTGATGTCATTACTGCTGTAAATAAAATTGTTTCATACTATAAGACCAAATAGTCGCCGCCACCCGCATAGCGGTTGGTTAATATTCCGCACGCTTCACGAGCTCAACAGGGTCACGACCCATAAAATAAAGAGTGTGCATCCTTAACGGATCTTTTTATTGCATAGGAATTTCCTATGCAATCAGCACCACCAGCTTAGCTGGTGGTTTGCTCTGCGGCTATAAGCCGCTGTTCCCAGCTTGCCTCTAAAGAGGCTCCGAAAAGTTCGCCTTCCGCACTGCGGTCACAGGCTGGCTCTAAAGAG